>JBAZER010000122.1:0-2506 GCA_041653795.1 Candidatus Omnitrophota bacterium | reverse complement strand
TCAAACGTTCGAGCGCGGAGCTCTTTTGCGTCAGGTTCGTCTCAAGTTCGTGAACCTTCTCATCCAAAGCCATGACCTTGGAACGCCACTCTTCCCCTTCCCGGATCAATACCTCGCGTCTCTGGGCTTCCCTCTGAAGATCTTCGCTCGCCTTGGCGGCAATCTCACTGTTCTTCTTTCTTTCCTCTTCAAGCTGCTGTTCTAATTCATTCTTCATTTTTTCAGCCGCTTCCGCGTGCTGCTCATGCAGCTTCTGCTTCTCTTCATGGATCTTCTGAAGCTTTTCGCTCGCCTTGGCGGCAATCTCACTGCTCTTCTTCCTTTCCTCCTCAAGCTGCTGTTCGAATTCCTTCTTTATTTTTTCAGCCGCTTCCGCGTGCTGTTCATGCAGCCCCTGCTTTTCTTCATGGATCTTCTGAAGCTTTTCGCTCGCCTTGGCGGCAATCTCACTGCTCTTCTTCCTTTCCTCCTCAAGCTGCTGTTCGAATTCCTTCTTTATTTTTTCAGCCGCTTCCGTGTGCTGCTCATGCAGCTTCTGCTTCTCCTCATGAATCTTCTGGAGCTTTTCGTTCAATTCCCTGGCACGCCGTTCCCAATTCGAATCGGCGCCCGATGACGAAACCGCCACCGGCTTTTCTTCGGAAACCGGGCGAGGAAGAGAAACGATTGCCGGAGACTCGAGAGCAGGTTTCGCGGGCAACAAAGTCTCACGGGGTTCGGCCTTCTTCACGACGGGCGGAATTTCCGCGGGTTTGGCATTATCTGTCTTCTTCTGGACAGGCGCCTCCACGGGCCCCGCTTCGCTCTTCATAAAAAAAGAAAGGTCGGGCATCTTCGGCCAAAGAACCTGAAAACAATTTTTCTTGATCATGTCGTGGTTCGTCGTTTCCGCGACTACGCCGTGCTTCTGAAAAAACTTCTTGATGCTCATAGCGAGCTCGAGAGAGAGGTTGTCCACGAGAACCAGCGGCACATTTGCGAGGACTTGCTCGGCATCACGCTTGTCGAGCTCAAAAATCTCCTCGAGACGTTTTGCGATCATTTTTTTGTTCTTGGAAGGGACCGACTGGAGCACAACGCCCCAATCTTCAGCGGCGTGGACAGACCTGGTTTCATTCATGGACATTGCCTCTGCCTTTTCTTTGAATAATTACTTCCGTCCTGACTTTCATTGGTAAAAAAAACGATCAGAAATCAATGCGGTCCTTGTCAAACATTTAAGCAATAAAACCCCAGACATGGGCAACCCAAGTCACCTCTAATCGAACAAAAAAAAGACTTGGGCAGGACGAATCGATTTCGGGTATTATACCCTGACTCAAAAATTTTTCTACTACGACCTTTTCATTTATTTTTAAGGCATTTCCATGATAAAGATCGGGAACCTCTCGTTAAGAACCCCCGTATTCCAGTCCCCGATGGCGGATTGTACAGACATCGCATTTCGCCTGATCGCCCGCGGACTCGGACTCGAATTAGCCTTCACGGAAATGATCTCCGCCGAGGCCCTTGCGCGGGAGAATGAACGGACCCTCCCTCTCGTCCGAAGAATCCCCGGAGACAGACCGCTCGGCGCCCAGCTCGTCGGCCACAACCCGGATTCCATGGGAAAAGCCGCGGCCATGATCGAGGCGATGGGATTCGAGATTCTCGATCTGAATTTCGGATGCCCGGTGCGCAAGGTCACGGGACCCGGCGCAGGGTCCGCGCTCCTCCAGCGGCCCGACCTCGCCGCCAGGATCTTTAAAAATGTCATGACCCATGTGAAGAAAATCCCGGTCACTGTCAAAATGCGCACTGGATTCACCGATTCAAGCGGTAAGGAAGCCCTTTGCATCGCCCGCCTTGCGGAAGCGCACGGTCTTTCCGCAGTCACCATTCACGGACGGACCCGCGCCCAAGGCTACACCGGAAAAGCGGACTGGGGGGCGATCGGTCTTGTCAAAAAAGCCCTGAAGATCCCCGTCTTCGGCAACGGAGATATTTTCACTCCCGAAGATGCTAAGCACATGATGGAAATAACGGGATGCGACGGAGTGGCCATTGGCCGCGGCGCTCTTGGAAATCCGTGGCTCTATGCCGGCATCCGCTCCGTTCTTGCCGGTCATACACCGGACCAGCCTTCGTTTGAAGAAAAAAAACGCGTTGCACTCGAACACATCCGGCTCGAGGTTCGATACGAGGGAGAAAAGATGGGCGTGCTTCAGTCTCGAAGGATCGCGGCCTGGTATTTTAAGGGTTACCCCAATGTCGCCCAACTCCGCAACAAAATCAATCGCGCCGCCACTTTAAAAGAGATGACCGCCCTCATCTCAAATTTTATTTCCTAAATGGTTGACGAGGACGACCCCAATTTCAACTTTGTTGAAATTGATAGATGCATTGTTCCGGTTTCCTGAGAGATATTCGCTCTATCCTCTCTTCCGTAGGGCACATTTAAATGTGCCCTACAGGAGGGAATAACTGGAGCAACGCATGATAGGTTTTGGGACCGCCCTGATTCTCA
>JBAZER010000121.1:0-2522 GCA_041653795.1 Candidatus Omnitrophota bacterium | reverse complement strand
GCGAACGCCACCTCCGGACGAATGGCCAGGCGACTGAATGAAGCGTATGAAATCCTGTCCGATGCCGCTAAGCGTCGTTCCTACGATGTAGGGCGGAATAATCTGACCGGAAAAATTATTGGCGATTATCGATTGCTTAGGGAAATCGCTGAGGGCGGCTTCGGCACCACCTATTTGGGCGAGCACATCTTAACCAAACAACCAGTCTGCCTTAAACACTGTCATAATGTCGATCCGGAATTTAATGAGATATTGCTTCAAGAAACCATCGCTATGTGGGATTTACGCCATTTCTCAATTCCCGCCGTCAGAAACATTATTAAACTTGATGACGGACGATATATACTTATCATGAGCTATATCCCCGGCCTGACGTTAGAACAAGTCGTCAATAAAATCGGTCCAATTCCGGCCGAACATGTCGCCTGGATTGCCGAGCGCGTTCTTAACGCTCTCAAATACATCCATTACCATGGAGTCATCCATGGAGACATTAAGCCACAAAATATCATTATCCAAAATCCGACCCATATGATTTCGATTGTTGATTTCGGCCTGTCGATGGTTAAGCCAGGTGCTCGATCTGATAACAAAGGATATACTGCGCTTATGTCTCCCCCGGAACAATTGAAGGGGTTAGTCTTGGTTCCGGAATCAGATCTTTACAGCCTTGGCGTGACCATGATTTACGCCTTGAGCGGAGACATCCAAGCCGTCAAGCATCGATCAGTGCCCAATTATGTGCCGGATGAACTCTGTAATTTTATCCGCCGGCTGATTGTGCGTGACGTAAATAGTCGACCGAAATGGGGCACGGGCGGTAATGATCTATGTGATGAGATTAAAGAAGTGAGATTGAAATGCTTTGGAAAGAGTTCAACAAATCTTGCACCAATTCCCGGCTTAGATTAATTTAATAAATTACAACCGAAAAGGAGAATAATCATGTCAGAATCCAGTGATTTCGATCCAGGTCCGTGGAAAGGCCATGATTTCAAAAGCGCACGCAAAGCCTACGATGCCCATGCGGGCAGAAGTTATGCGGATGCGGTTACTGCCGGAAAAGGCAAAAAAGATCTGATTGCTCCCAAAGTTGTTTTTAAGTCACGGATTCCTCTCGCCATCATTTCCGATGTTACCGGTTCAATGGGAAAAGATCCGAAAGTATTCTTTTCCAAACTGGGATACTTGGATCTTGAAGGCCAGGAGTACCTCGGCAAAGATATGGAGATCTGCTTCGGAGCGACTGGCGACGCCCATGGCGATAGCTACCCGGTACAGATCCGACCGCCGGCCAAGGGCTTGGATATGAAAAAGGCGCTTAAAGAATTGATTATCGAAGGCAATGGCGGTAGCGGAGTAATGGAAACATATGAACTGATCGCCCTCTATTTTGATCGACTGGCCGAAATGCCGAATACGATCCGCAAAGGCATTCTGATCTTTATCGGCGATGAAGCGCCCTACCCTTTCATTAATGCTGAACAGGCGAAAGATCTGTTGGGCATCAAAATCCAAGGCCGGCTTTCGACCAAAGACGTTTTTGAGAGTTTGAAAAACAATTGGGCAGTCTATCTTATCCGGCGTCCCTATGGCGACTGCGGAAACGCTAATGCAATGGATTCGACTAACAAGAAAATCTACAAGACCTGGGCTGATTTGCTCGGAGAAGATCATATTACCACCCTGCCGAATGCCGACCGCGTTGTGGATATCATTTTTGGCATCCTGGGCGAAGAAACCGGCAAGTTTGATTACTTCCGCGAGGAAGTGACCCAACGGCAACTGAAAGACCATGATGGACCAAAAAAAATCGCTATTGTTTTCAAGTCCCTGGAAACAATCCATGATCCGCAACCGGCTGACCCACAGGAAATGCTGCCTGCTCCCGGACGATCTGTTACTCGCCGTCGTTCGAAAACTGCCGTCAAACCCGGAAGCAAACTGCTTTAAGGGAGGCTTGCCATGTTCAAATGGATTAAGAAAGGTAGGCCTCAGCTAGTGGTCCCGAAAATTCTTGATGATTTATTTTTACATGTAACGCTTTGGCCGAGCATGCCTCATTTTGATCAGTTCGCCAATGACAACCGAATTGCCGGCATCCGCCTTAATAGCGCGATGATGAGCTGTCCGGAATTGGATCATGAGCTGGAAAAAATCAAATCATCGCTATTTGGCGTCCCGCTGTGGTATGACATCAAGGGCCGTCAGTTAAGAATTACTGAGGTCAACTTCAATCCCCATTTTCTGGATATTGTCATCAATCATCCGATCAGTGTTCCTACGCCGATACCAGTGCTATTCAAGGCTGGAGCAGACGGCGCAGAACTGATCCGTCTGGAAGACGGTGGCCGGAGATTAATTTTTAATGGCGGTCCAGAGTATTTAGTCAAAGCCGGAGAATCGCTCCATGTCAGACATCCGCAATTACGGATTCTGGGTGAGATGTTCACGGATGAAGAGAAGCTGAAGATCGAAAAAGTCAGAGCGGCGGGTTTTACCAGGTATTATCTTTCGTATGT
>JBAZER010000120.1:0-2533 GCA_041653795.1 Candidatus Omnitrophota bacterium | reverse complement strand
CCGTTGAGATCCTCCGGAAGAAAATGCCGGGGATGAATGAGCAGGTTTTTAATTTCCCTCCCATCCGATTGGAGCGTGTGTTATCCTCCGTGCCGCCGGGTGGATACCATGTGCCCGCGGCGGTCATTATTGAAAAGGAAATCACCTGTCAAAATGCTGTTCCTCGTATATAATACCGTCCGGCGTAAGGAGTACGGCGAAAATTTTGTACGCAGTACGCAGAACTCCATACGCCTTACTTTTTCCGGGGGGAAATTATGTGCGGCATTATCGGTTATGTTGGTTATCAGAACGCGGTGCCGATTCTGATTAAAGGACTTGAACGGCTCGAATACCGGGGCTATGACTCGGCCGGGATTGCCTGTGTGGGCTACCAAAAAGGTGGTTTGTCCCTCATCAAAGAAAAAGGCAAACTCAGCGTTCTGAAGGAGAAGCTCGGGGATTTCACGATCGAAGCTCATGTCGGGATCGGGCATACCCGCTGGGCGACGCATGGCGAACCTTCCCGTGCGAATGCCCACCCTCATGTAGATGCCGCGGGGAAAATCGCTCTTGTCCATAACGGGATCATCGAGAACTATGCCGCGATCAAAAGAGCACTTCAAAAAAAAAAGGTGCGTTTTTTGTCCCAGACCGATACCGAAGTCGGTGTCAATCTCATCGGTTCCTATTATCGAAAATCCTCCAAGCTTTTTGATGCCGTCAGGCGGGCCGTCAGCGAATTGCATGGGTACTTTGCTTTCGTCCTTTTCTCTAAAGATGATCCGGACACCCTGATTGCGTATAAAAGATCCAACCCTCTCGTGATCGGGCTGGGTCATGGAGAAAATTTCGTCGCGAGCGAAGTGACGGCGCTTCTTTCTTACACACGCCAAGTCATCTATCTTGAGGATGAGGATCTGGCCGTAATTACCGCCAAAGAGGTCTCCATTTATTCCTTGAAAACCAAGTCTTGGGTTAAACGCTATCCAACGACTGTCCACTGGGACGTATCGCAGGCCCAGAAGCAGGGATTCCCGCATTTCATGCTCAAGGAGATGTACGAACAACCCGAGGTTCTGAAGAACATTCTCACCAAGCATATCCAGAAAAACGGCGAGATCTTTTTCGATACCCTGAATAAAAAATTTCAGAAACGTCTCCGGAAGATTGAACGGGTTTCCATGATCAGTTGCGGTACTGCTTACCACGCCGGCTTGGTTGGAAGCATCGCTGTCGAACAATACCCCAGGCTTTCTTGCAACACCCAGGTTTCGAGCGAATTCCGCTATGGGAACCCGATCCTTGACTCCAAAGATCTGGTGGTGTTGATCACGCAATCCGGTGAAACTGCGGATACGTTGGCAGCTCTGCGGGAAGCAAAGGCCAAAGGTGCGGCAACGTTGGCCATTGTAAACGTGGTTGGGAGCACGATTTCGCGCGAAGCGGATGCAGTCATCTACACGCATGCCGGTCCTGAGATCGGCGTAGCTTCAACCAAGGCGTATGTTGCTCAACTTGCCACGCTTCTTCTGCTGGCTTTTCATATGGCCAAACTCCGAAAGCGGATCTCTACGGAGGACTTTAAGTCCTTGCTCCGGGAATTCAGAAAAATGCCTGAACATTGCGCCAAAGTTTTGAAAGAAATTAAAAAGTTCGAGCGTTGCGCCCAGAAACATTACACCCGCCGCAATTTCCTTTATCTTGGCCGAGGGGGTAACTATCCGACCGCGCTCGAAGGCGCTTTGAAGCTTAAAGAAATTTCTTATGCTCATGCCCATGGCTATGCAGCAGGAGAGATGAAGCACGGGCCGATCGCACTGATCGACCACGAACAACCCGTGATTTGTATTGCGCCGGACTCCTTGACCTACGACAAAATGATCTCCAACATCCAGGAGATTCGCGCTCGGGACGGCATTGTTATCGCGCTCGGAACCGAAGGCCGCAAGGACCTCGAAAAAATGTCCGACGATTTCTTCGCAATCCCCAAGGTTCCCGAGATCTTTTCGCCGCTTCTTACCGTTATCCCGCTTCAGTTCTTTGCCTACAAAATAGCCGTGCTTAATGGCAGGGACGTGGATCAACCCCGTAACTTGGCAAAATCCGTAACTGTTGAATAACAGCTCGATCTCAGACCTATCAAGGAGGGTTTACAGAACAACTATTATCGGGTAGGCTTTTGCGGCTTTTAAAGATAAAAATATTTTTTATTAAGACTTGACAGAGTTGCACGCGTTCATATAATACCCCGCACCTCAAAAGAATGGGGTAATCGGACATTTCCAGAATTGCTTCTTTTAAATTTTCGTAGTTCCTTTCTTGACGTTTTCTCTTCAAGAGGATTATTGTCTCGAAGGGTCGTTCTTTCTCATTTTTGTGTGCGGAGCCGGATCGTAAGTTTTGCAACTGTCCCGTCGGAAGACGGGACTTGGATCAAATACTCTTTTCGGAGAGTTTGATCCTGGCTCAGAACGAACGCTGGCGGCGTGGATTAGGCATGCAAGTCGAACGGAACTTCTAGCTTTTTCGGAAGTTTAGTGGCGAAAGGGTG
>JBAZER010000119.1:0-2556 GCA_041653795.1 Candidatus Omnitrophota bacterium | reverse complement strand
GGAGGGGTGAGAGGCAAAGAGAGCACGGAAGGGGTAGCGGTGGTGGTTTGCGTTCATGGCCGAGAAGAAGTCGGAGGTGGTTTTGTGGTGAGGGCGAGGTTGCTTGCCGATCCAGTGGAGGCAGAGGCTGTTGCTCAGGCGTCGGAACATTCCCATGAAAAGCATCGATCTGGGTTTGCGCACGCGGCTGAGGTCGTCGAGGTGGCTGACATCGAGTCGCTGGTGAAGGCCGCTTTCGATGCCCCAAGAGGCGCGGTTGAGTTTGAGCCAGTCGAGAGCACTGAGTTTTTCCGGAGGCAGGCTGGTGAGGAGTTCTACCGAATCGGGCTTCTTGCCGTCGGTGAGGCGAAGGAGCCTTGCTGCCTGGGCAGCGAGCGGGAAGTCGGCGTGTTCGGGAGCGATGGGAGCGCTGCTGATGGTTCTGATTTCGTCACGTCCCTTGTTGAGCTGGCGGCTGGCGGCCACGGTGGGGCTCGGGGAACGATACTCGCAGGGACCGGTGGTTTTTTTCTTTTCCCCGACAGGGGCGGGCTCGTCAGGAAAAAAAAAGGCCGGGGGGCTCGTCCACCAATGCCTGGAGGGTTTTGCGGATCGTGGGTTGGTTGTCCTTGACGGTCAAAAGGTAGTCGGCCCCGTGTTCGAGCACGAGTTCGCGGGCGGTCTTGTCCTGGGTGTGGAGGGCATCAAGGCTGACGATGCGGCCGTCGAGATCGAGCTTGTCGAAAAGGGCGCGCGCAACGGGGATCTCGTTGGTCTTCTCGGTGGGCACGAGGGCGCTGCCCAAATAGAACTGGGTCTTGGAGGTAACGGCGGTGACCACGGCATCTCCGCTTCCGTGTTTGGGTTCTTTTCCGTCGATGTTGATGAGTTCAGCGGGGTCGGGTTCCCCTCGGACTTGGCGCTGGATTTGCAGGATCGTCTTTTCGAGTTTTTCCGGGTCGATGCCGGCCATGAGACGACAGAATGTGGGCTGGGTTGGCGAGGGGTAATCTTTGCCTCGCCCTCGCCGGATGCCCAAGGCCCGGCGCTGGCCGGGGTTGAGGCCTGCGGCAAACTTTTCCAGATCCTTTTGTCCGCGCGGCGCACCGCAGAGGTGCGCGAGGAACACGATGGCCAGCAAGCTCCAGAGCGGGTAGTAACCGATGCGCCCACGGTAGTCGGGCAGATCTTTGAAGTGTCCGATGAGAGCGCGGATTTCCTGGGCGCTCTGGGTTGGGCGCGCAGGGGTTTTCGCTTCCACAGCCGCCAGCGAGGGCTTGAGCTTTTCGGCGGCGAGACTTCGCCTAGCACCGGCATAAAGCTCTTTGCCAAAGAGCCGCTTGGGTTTGCCGTGCGCTGTGTAAAAATCCCGCTGCACCCGGCCAAAGCCGTCCGTTTTCCCCAGCTCCTTCCAGCCGGAGGCGGTGTAAAGGGTCCCGTTGTAGCGCTCGGGATCGACGAAAGTTTCCACGAGCACCACCGGGTGCCCGTAGCGGCTCTCCCAGTCGGCAGAAAGCCGGGCCAGTGCCAATCGCAGCGTGCGCGAGGCCAGATTGGGCACGGTTTTGTGCGGCAGCAACAAGAAGCGGCAGTTGTTGACCACCAGCGGCAATCGTCTTCTGCGCTCCTCCTCACTCCAGCCAATCCATTGGTCGCGGGCGCTCAGCCGTCGCGAGGCAGCACAAAACACCAGCACCCCAAGCCACTGCCCTCTCCCATCGAACACCCCATACCTGAGTCGCTCCCCAACCGCTTTCACATCTTTGAGGTAATGGTGGGAATCGAGAAAATCGCGCGCCTGTTGGTTTTCCAACGCTCCTTCCAGCGGGCGCACGCAGATTTCTTGAAGATCGATCGGCGGGTTGACTGCTTTTTTCATCGCCAGAGCGATAAAAAACTTTGGGCTGCTTGTCCAGAATTTGCGCCTAACTTTCTTTTTTTAAGCGGGTTGCTTTAGTCTGGGTATTGGCCCTGGGAGTTTGCGGATGCTCCTTTTTTAGAAGGAACCCAGGTCGGCCCGGAAGCCACCCAATCTCAGGTCAATCCGTAAATAATGAGCTGGCCCTCATGCAACACGCAGCAAACTTTTGCATGTTGAGAGATTTCGCCCAAAGGAAACGTCATTTCAATCAGAAGATCGCCCTCGAAGGGGATTTTTTATTCCGTGGAGACGCCTGTGAGGCCGCTACGGGAAATTTCCAGCCCGTCCCTGAGGAGACTGGATAGGAGAACATTGATTTTACTTCCTTCGACTTTATTCTGGAGTCGCACGACATCCGGGCGCCCGATGTCGAGGGCAACGCCCGAGGCATTGTTCTTCAAGGAGAAGATCCGCCATGTTCCAGCGAACGTGCCCTTGGCAATGTGGATGAGCATCCCATTTCGCACGATTCGCGGCCACTTGCCGCCGTTTTTGTCATGGAGTTCGCGAAGGCGGACGGGGACTTTGTGGAACGGGATGATGGTGGGTTCCGGGTCAAGCGCGAGGCCGTAGTTGTCGGGAATGATGAGGGCGGATTTGTTATGGATTTTCGGTTTACCGTGCTCGTCGAGGTCGTCCTTGTTGATGACGAGGGG
>JBAZER010000118.1:976-2586 GCA_041653795.1 Candidatus Omnitrophota bacterium | reverse complement strand
TCGAGTTCTCCTGCCTGAGACACGACACAAATCCCAGGAGGCCTCGCCCATGCACTCAGTGAGATCTAAGAAGGCTCGCCGGGTAGCCGCCCAACCCCGCGAGATCTTGCGCAGATGGAGACAGGAAAAAATCCTGTCCCAACTTTTTTAGGGAGGCTCAAGACAATGATAGAGCCATCTAGCTTAGCGGATGCTATTCTTGAAATTCCCGCCTCGGAGCTGCAGCACTTCTTTGACGACCTCGTTTTGACCTTCAATTCCTTGAACGATCTTCTGAAAGACCAAGGGATCCTCCGAGGGAGGGAGCTTGCAGAGCTCAACGCCAGGGCCAACCAGGCCGTGAAGGTCGCGAGATCGCCCATCGAGAAGCTGCTTGTCTTGAATGCCTACATCCGGCAGCAAATAGGCCACGTAGGCCGCGCCTTACTGGCCAGGCCGCCAGTCACACCCACAGATCAGGGAGTAATCAGGCAGGCTATCACAAAGATCCAGCTCAGGGCTCAGGCCATTGTTGAGCACGTCCGGGTCCTGGCGGAAGGCAAAGAGAAGGTCTCCCTCAACTCTGGCCAGGCTCGGCAATTCCTGGCCGGCAGGGAGGGCAAGCCGCCTTCGAGGAGAGATGCTATCAGGGCCTTGAGGAGAGCTGAGAAGCTTTGCCCGGCACTCCAATGTGGCCACACGCCAGGAGACGGCAGGCAGACTATGAGGCTCACGGCCAAAGCGGAAGACCTCAAAGATTCTCGGACTGTGAAAGAATCGCTACACCGTGACACTAGGCAACGGTCCCGGATGGAAGAGCTAAGGATGATCTTCTTCAAGGAGGGCGCATTTTAATGGCAGCAATGCCCTAAGTTGTACATCATAAATATTTAGATTGATTGAATGTATTAACTGTTTTGCTATTCTTAGTTTTGACTATATCGCCTGTTCGGTTCGTGTTCTATTATAATAGCATATTAATATTATTCTGGATGGGGGATAGATGTACTTCCCGGACCGTTGCCAGGTGCAACGGAATAGTAGTGCAACATCATGGACTTCCATCCCTATCAATGTTGCACTACCCTCCTACAATGGCCGTCTCATCTTTTTGCAAAATATTAAATTCAGAAAATATGCCCATGGGCGGAATCCATCAATGGCCTTCGAGTTTCAGGCAGGGTTACAAGGATGCGCTTGAGGACATACGTGTCCTCCGGCCATTTCCTTACAATGGTCACCCCATCAAATACCCATCAGGTACCCATCAAATGAGCCGCCTTCCCATGCCATCCCACAGCATCGGAATGATCGCCCGCTAGACCTGGTGATTCATCGAGGGAGGTAATCATGGCCTTAAATCGATTTTAAACGCTTCGTAGATAAAAATGATGTTTATAAAAATGGAATGGAGCAGAGCAACAGCACCGCGCCCACAATTACCACAAGGGGCAATGCCGTCTCAGTGCTCACCGGTTCCCTCCCTGGCGTGGCCTGACGCCTGCATGAGTGCGGCCTTGATCGCGTCGGGCTGCTCTTCCGGTGGCTTCTTTCGCGGTGGCATCAATCCGTCTTCAGCTCGTTGTTCTCTGAGGGTGACCACTCCCACGAATGAATTCGTAGGCATCTAC
>JBAZER010000118.1:0-966 GCA_041653795.1 Candidatus Omnitrophota bacterium | reverse complement strand
CTCGTTGTTCTCTGAGGCTAACTCCACCAACTCCTGCAGCTCTGACGAAAGCTCAACCTCGGCCTCTTCTGAGTCGTTCTCATGCTCGTTCACCCATTCAATGAGGTCAACCAGAGTCGATATCATCGGAGGCTTCGCTTTCTCCTCAAGGGCCTCTATCCTGCGCTCTAAATCTTTTTTCATAGTGTCTGCTCCTTATCGGGCCCAAAATATAGGTCCCAAAGCCCAGCATCTCGAAAACATCTCTCAGTATCTGCTAGCATCTGCTCTTGCGCCGGCGTAAGCTGTGGATCCTGGCCGCTGTAGTATGCCTCGATAAGTATGTCGAGAAGCGCTTGCTCCTGGTCGGGCATGGTCTCGATCTGCTCACCCCGGCCCGTCTCCAGGGCTTCAAGTCGCTTGACCAGTCTATTAGCTTTCATACCCCTCCGCTGCCCGTAAGATCTCTCTGAGCCTGGCTAGTTCAGCATTAAGCTCTTCTTCGGACTTCGAGCCAAGCCGCTGGTTTTCTGCCTGGCAGCGTGGGCATGATGGGCTGGGTTCTGGCAGATCAGGCACGTCTTGGCCGGAAAGAAGGGTTTGAAGTCGTGCGTCCAGTTCTTCTTCGCTAAATGCTTCCATTGCTTTGCAGCACGGACACTGGCCGGGGCTTGCTTCCAGGGCTTTGAGTCTCTTCTCAATGTTATGCTTCATTTTCAGAACATCCGTTTCGTCAGCCGGCGCACTTTCTACAGAGTTTCACGGTCTGCCCGTTTCGTGTCCCTGAATAGCAGCTCCATCCGGCTAGATCCGAGCCGCAACCGTCACACGTGGTCTGATGGTCCTTCTTTTCCCACTCGATGTCTCTTGCTGCCCCTTCCCTGAATATCACAACGTGCCTGTCGTCTTCGGGCACGCCCAGCTCAAGAAGCGTATCTGCCCACGCCAATGAATCCGCCGCACGAATGCGATACACGGATTCATGAT
>JBAZER010000117.1:0-2597 GCA_041653795.1 Candidatus Omnitrophota bacterium | reverse complement strand
CGTCCGCGTTTAGCATTTTGGAATATATTGGCACGTCCTTTAATTGTAAATAACCCCCCTGTTCATAAAGCATTTCAACGAGATTCCAGAATATTCCATCGCTCACCGGCCCCATCTCTATTCTTAGTCTCTCAAGTTTCGGATCATGCCGCGCGTGATAATCATGCGGAAAATAATACGTTTCTTTCATGTCACACCACCCCCGCGAGCGGCGATGTGCCCACTATCTGAAACAGATCCGGCTGGGGCCCGCGCCTCAATAATTGATACTCAAACAGCCCAAGCTCTTTGTCGCCACGCCTGCGATGATCTACGATGTAATGGCCGTATTCCAATTTCTTCAGATTGCGTAACTGCGCTGATATGGATGATGTCATATAGCCTGTAGCGTGTTCGATTTCCCGAAGTGTCCGCCACCTGCCATCTATCATCAGGCTGTAGATTTTACCCAGCTGAGTTTTTAGGCGAGTTTCATCTAAGGCCGGATCATAATTTGAACCAGTAAACATAAAAGACCTCCTTAAAAATAACGGCGGCCGCGATTATTATCGCTTAATAATTACCGCGTTTAACCGACCAGGGCACCGCCGCCATTTTTATTCCACCTTCCGGACCTTCACCGCGGACATACCGCGATCGGTTTTCTGTGTCTCAAATTCCACTTCGTCGCCTTCTTCGAGGGTTTTATAGCCCTCTGATTCTATCGCGGAAAAATGCACAAAGACGTCGTTTCCGCCAGCCTTTGGAGTTATAAATCCGTAACCTTTTTTTCCGCTGAACCATTTCACTTTCCCTTTCATAAAATGAGCCGCTCCTTTCTGTTTAAATTTCTTTTTCCTGCCGGACGGACACCTTGTTCGTCTCCAAGTGAGAAAAAGATACTGTTATTCTGTTGACTTTTATAGACGTTTTACCGGAGGCGATAAACTCATTTATCAGCGATTCCTTTGCCGACTCTTTCACTAACTTGACCTTGTCCTCCTCGTCGCACGCCGCTATGTAAGCGATGGCGGCTTTCCCGAGGTCGCTGCGCTCCGGTAACATTTTCGTGAATTCACCCTGTTGATTTTTAACCATGTTATTCCTCTCCTTTCGGTTTGATTTCCCCTTCTTCGATATAAATTCCCATTTTTCCCGTATCGTCCACGACTTCCAGCCAGAGCTGATAATCCTTTTCCCTGGCGAGATCCACGATCGCTTTCATTCCGGCTTCGTCCAGGAGCGAAGCGTCCCGAATCATGATAATCTTAACCCCTGGATTCAGGGCCATAGCGATCGCCGTTGATACTTTTATCGCCTGTCCGGTTGAGAGCTGCTTAAAGGGCACCGCCTGTTCGCCTTTTACCTTTTGGTACATGACCGCCGTGTCCGTGATAAAGAGCCCCTCAATCGGGAATACGGCTTCTTCGGCCTTGCCGGATTTTTCCATGTCAATGGCCTCAATTTTGCCTGTCAGTTCGCTGTAGGCTTCCCTGTGCTTGGCGATCTCGGCCTCAGCCAGGGTATATGCCCTGGAGTTCCGGATCTTCGCGTTTAGGGCCTCTATATCGTGAATTCGCTTTCTGGCCCCGGCAATCTCGTCATCCGAGACATTATCCGGCTCTTTTAGATCCGCGCGTTCCTGGTCTATAGCGGCAATCGAAGCCTTAAGAGTTTGGATTCTACCCTCAAGCCTCACTATCTCGCACAAGTTGTCCGCCTTTATTCCATCGAGCTCTTTTACCTTTTCCTCGTAGTCAGCGTGCTCACGTTGTTTTGCCTCGAGTTTGTCAATCTCCTCGAAATGCTTTTCGAGCGTGATCTCCTCAGCCGGCAAGCCTTCTTCCGGTTTCACGAGCCTTGTAAGCGCGGCTTCAGCTCTCGACAGATCCCTCCCGACCGCCGTCCTGTCCTGGTAAAGGCCGTTTCGATTCAGGTCAAGTATCGAAAAATCAAGGCCCACGAGCTTGGCCAAAAGGTCGCGCTGATCCTTTTCTTTTAAGTTTTTAAAGGCCAGCGGATCAAACGACAGGTCGCCGATAATCTTATTCAGGAGGCTCTGCGGCTTTGGATAAACCGCGCCGTCCTTTCCTAAAACCTCAAGGCGTTCGGTTTTATGCGTCCAGACTTTCCTGACAAGATAAGTCCCGAGATCTATCTCCACCTTGGCCTTGTCTTGGCCGTTGCGGATAAGTTCATCGACTTTCGATCCTGTAAGCGTGAAAAATATCGAATCGAGGATCGCCGATTTTCCCGCGCCGTTGGCACCTGTAAGCACTACCGCGTTACCGTCGGGCGTAATCTCTACCGCCTTAAGGTTCAAAACATTTTCCGATTTAAGTTTTAATATTTTCATGGTTATCCTTTCTTTACCACTTTAATTTTGAATACTCTTTTATCCACATATCGGAGAGCGTAGCCGTACTGTTTCACGGCCTCGAGACACACGGCCTCGGACTGCTCCTTGACGTATCGGAGAGCGTAGCCGTCCTGTTTCACGGCCTCGAGACACACGGCCTCGGACTGCTCCTTGACGTATTGGAGAGCGTCGCCGTCATGTTTCACGGCCTCGAGACACACGGCCTCGGACTGCTCCTTGACGTATTGGAGAGCGTAGC
>JBAZER010000116.1:0-2651 GCA_041653795.1 Candidatus Omnitrophota bacterium | reverse complement strand
AAGAACATCAGCGAGATGGCGAGAATGACGGGACATTCCCGGAACACCATCAAGAAAGCGATACGCGGTGAGCCTTGGGGTTACAAAGAACGGCAGCATCAACCGTATCCGGTACTGGACGAGCATCTGGAGATTATCGACGGTTGGCTTGAGAGTGACAAAGACAATCCGAAGAAGCAGCGGCACACAGCACGCCGGATTTACAATCGTTTAGTAGAAGAGCATGGTTATAAAGGGAGCGAGCCGACGGTTCGACGGTATGTTCGGTCAGCCAAGCTGCGTTTGGGAATTGCAACGCCCTGTGCTTTTATTCCCTGTGATCCGGAGGCTGGTTTTGAAGGGGAAGTAGACTGGGGAACGGCGACAGCGATTCTTGCGGGGGTGGAAATTCGGCTGAAGTTTTTCTGCATGCGCAGCAAATATTCAGGGAAGCACTTTGTACGGTTTTATCCTTGTGAGCGCCAGCAGGCATTTTTTGATGCCCATATTCATGCCTTTGCTTTTTTTGGTGGTGTTTTCCCCGTGCTGATTTATGACAATTTAACGACAGCCGTGCGGAAGGTTTTGCTGGGCAGGAATCGGATTGAGCAAGAGGGGTTTGTTAAGCTTAAGGCTTATTACAGTTTTGAGGCACGATTCTGCAATCCAGACAGTGGTCACGAGAAAGGCGGCGTTGAAGGATTGGTCGGCTTTTCGCGTCGCAATTACATGGTTCCTGTTCCAGAGGCTGACTCTCTTGCAGATTTAAACGAGAAGATTCTTCGGCAGTGCATTGCTTATGGTGATCACAAGATGGCCGGTCGTGACCGGAACGTGAGCACACTGTATGAAGAAGAGAAGGAACATCTTCTGGCCCTTCCCGAAACTGTATTCAGCAATCTCCAGGCTGCCCCCGGACGCGTCGATAAGTATGCGACAGTCATTGTGGATAAAAACAGATATTCCGTCCCGAGCGGTTATGCCGGATATCGCGTGAAAGTCCTACTCCATGCGGATCGGGTGGAGATTTTCACCGGTACGAAAAAGATCGCCAAACATGAACGATCTTATGGAAACAACAAATGGATTCTTGACCCGGATCATTATCTTGATCTTATTTTGCAACGTCCCATGTCATTCAATAGCGCCAGGCCCATCCGTCAATGGCGGCAGAGCTGGCCTGCATCCCTTCATCTTCTGCTAAACCGTTTTTGCCGTGCCCAGGGAGAGACAAACGGGATAAAAGACTTTATCAACGTTCTAATGCTTTACCGGAATTATGCTGCCGACGAGATTGAAGCGGCGGTTGAACTGGCCATAGAAAATAATATCAGCGCCAGCGATGGCGTTCGTCACCTCCTCGTTTATATGGGCGATAAAAGCGTCAAGATTGCCCCCTTGGGTACTTGGCAGCGTTTGCCGGCTCCCGACGTATCCGCTTATGGGCAACTGGGAGGCATCCAATGAAGACAGGCACATTGATGGAACTGAACGCAAATTTGAAGGCGCTGAACCTGTCCACCGTGGCGCGCAATCTGGAAGTAACCTTACGGCAGGCCCGGGAAAGCGGCATAGGGTATGATGATTTTCTCTTGGAGTTGACCGCCGCCGAATTACAGGCCAGAGCGGAAAACAGTCTTAATCGCCGGGTTCGGGAAGCAAAGTTCCCCCTTTTTAAACCTGTGGAGACCTTTGATCTCTCATCCGCGTCGGGACTTGATCTTCGGCTTTTTCGAGACCTCGTGGGAGGTGGCTATATCAAGGAACGTAAGAATGTTATTTTTCTGGGACTGAGTGGCAGGGGCAAAACCCATATGGCTACTGGCCTTGGCATTGAAGCCTGCAAAAACAAATATCGAACCCGGTTTGTCACTTGTTACGGTCTGGTCAATGAGTTGATTGAAGCACGACAAGAGAGAGGTTTGCAGCGTCTTCTCCAACGGTATGCCCGCTACGATTTGCTCATCCTTGATGAGCTTGGGTATATCCCTTTTTCTAAGGAAGGATCGGAACTGCTTTTCCAGGTGCTGGCGGAACGTCACGAAAGAGGGTCGGTGATGATCACGACCAATTTAGGGTTTGCAGATTGGACCCAGGTATTTGGCGATCCGGTCATGACTGCCGCGTTACTGGATCGGATAACCCACAAAGCGCATATCATCAATTGCGATTGGGATAGCTATCGACTGAAACAGAGCATCATGGAAAAAGGAAAGCGCGGACGAAAGGAAACATAAAGCATGAGTATCACCGTATACAATCCACAAAAAGGCAGACTGGAGACGATTGATGTCGCGTTTACGAATGACAATACGACCTGGTTCGGGACGTGTAGGAATGCTCGTGATATATTCAGGATAACGGATTATCACGGCGGTATCCTGATCAGTCAATTCGATTATACGCGCCCCTTCAGAATTTATGGTGTTTCAAGGGCTGATCTTGGTTATAACCAGAGAAAAGCACGCCAACTGCTGAGCTTGTACGACTAAGACCGAGACGTGTCTTTAATATGATGACCGTTGAAGCGCCGGTTGCTATTTTCAAACGCGGATGATGTGAGATGATCACCACCCATTATCTCAAACTATAAACATGGCTCAGGGTGGTCAAAATTAGGTGATCACAGATGATCAATTTTCGGTTGACGTTTCCAAATCCTGGGCGAAAAG
>JBAZER010000115.1:0-2660 GCA_041653795.1 Candidatus Omnitrophota bacterium | reverse complement strand
AAGAAGATGGACGACGAAGTAGAAGACGACGACTTTGATGATGGTGAGGACGCCGAAAAGTACGATTACCGGCGCGACCCCGACCTACTGAACAAGGAAGACGCCTTGAGGGGCGAGCCGTTCATGGAGCCGCCCTGCCTCAAGGTTCTCTAACCAACGCCGACCCCGGCGGCTAATCCGGGGAAAGGAAAGAAGATGACGTTATACGAATGGCTGTACACGAGGGTGACGGGAGTAGAGGACGCGGCTACTGATCTCATGGGGTCCGGCATTGATTATATGCCAACGCTTTCCGCGAAACACAACGCATTTTCCGATATGCTGGGGGACATCCCTGTCGGCCTTGCAGGGCAGGAAAGGTAATGCTTACCCCATTTGCAAAGCGCGTCTTTTACAACGCCTTTTGCATCGGCCTGCTCACGACGGGCTGGCTGTGGGTGATCCTGTACTTCACGAAATGGAGGTTCCTATGAAAGCGAAGCTCTTGGCCCTGTACGTTGCGGGCGTGTGCCTGTCTTTCGTCATGGGCGTAATTGTGGCCGTGTCAATCATCGCGGCGATTGGTTTTCTGATTGGAGGATGAAGATGATTCGTAAACCGAACGAGGTCAACGTGAACGCGCACTATCGCGTATTGCTTTATGGGAATCCTGGGTTACGGAAAAGCACGACGGGGCTTTCCGCTCCGGCACCGCTAATCATCGATACGGACAAGGGGTGGGAAAGGATTGACGCACGGTTTCGGCGCGCCGATTATATTCAGCCGGGAACGTATCAGGAAATACTCGACGATCTCGCCGGGGATCTTTCCGCGTATGAATCTCTGGTATTCGATACCGGTGGTTCATTGTTCACGATGATGAAAGACTGGCTTGTCAAGCAAGACCCAAAAAACGGGAAGCGTGACGGCGCTCTTTCGCTTCAAGGATACGGATCGGCGGCTCGGGAGTTTGATCGCCTGATGAACCAGTGTTTCTATGCACTTGGGAAAAACGTCGTAATCATCTTTCATGCAAAAGAAAAGCAGGAAGGGGATCAGAACATTTTCCGTCTTGATATCGAAGGCCAGACGGCCAACAATATCTGGAAGAACATGGATCTGGGCGGTTTCATGGAAATGCACGGGAACAAGTTTACCGTCACGTTCTCGCCTACGGAAAGATTCTTTGCAAAGGGAACGCGGGGAATCATGGGCGAGTTCGAGATACCGACGATCACGAACGGGGATCAGAACGTTTTCCTGTCCGACCTTTTCGCACGGTTCAAGATATCAGCGAAAGAGGAAATCGGGATGGTTGCCGAATACGACGTTCTCATGAAGGGAGTCAAGGAAACCGTGTCCGGCGTTTCGGATATCGACGGCGCAACGAAGGCGCTTGAATCCTTTAAGACGCTGACTCACGTTTTCGCAAGCAAGCAGGAAAGCTGGACGCTCTTAAAGGGTAAGGCCGAAACACTCGGTCTTGTATTCGTGGACGGTAAGTTTCAGGTGAAGAAATGAAAACGTTACTTATCACGGCTTCGCTTTTATCATCCTGGCTGTGGTATCTCAACGCCGACGAGCCGAATCTTGACGAGTTCAAGACGGTTCTCCGGCGTGAGAAAACACCTGATAATCCTGCTATGCAAGCGGGCAGGGCGTTTGAAGTCAGAGTCAGAATGGCAAGCGATGGATATATTCCGAATGAACGCGATCAGACAGACCTCGACGAAACGGCAAGAGACGTTTACGGAACATATACGGATTGCGTAAACGAAGTAGCCGGGATCGTAGCAGGTGGAGTCTGGCAGTATTCGGCAAGTAAGAACGTAATTATTTCCGGAACGCCTTTCGTTCTGTACGGACGGATCGACGTTCTCAAAGGCGCATGGGTATATGATACAAAGTTTACCCGGACGTTCGATGTCGGAAAGTACTTTACCTCCCCACAAACGAAAATGTATATCGCGCTTGTTCCGGAAACTATCGGCATGAAGTATCTCGCCTGTGATGGTAACAACTGGTACGAAGATTCTTACCGCCGGGAAGATATTCAACCGATAGAAAATGACGTTCGAGACTTTTGGAACTGGTTACAAGATAAAACAGAACTCTTGAACCTGTATGTAGAAAACTGGCAATCAAAGTATTAAGGAGAATCTATGGCATACGGCGACGGATACAAAGAACGCGATTACAATCAGGGACTTGATGAAGGTGACTATGAAATCATTCTCGGGCTTCCCGTTGACACAAACAAGAGCGGATACGATATGCGCATAATTCCGATATCGATTATCGGACACGAAAACTGTTACCCGAAAGAGTGGACATGGTTCGACCGGCCGTCCGATCAAGAAATGCTTGTCAAATGGGAAAAGGCCATGACGCGAAACTGCGACGCCTTTGGCGTCCGGCGCGGCGACTTCACCCCGTCAAGCTGGAACGGAAGGCGCGGCATCGTGCATATCGGGAAAGACAAAGACGGGAAGTTCATGAAGGTTTTATGGTCTGTTGTTCAAGACGGGTCGAGGACGGAAAACAGGTCGGACGAGCCGCCGATAGATTCATACGGGGATATCCCCTTTTGATCATCCAGATCACGCCGGACGGGTTCATTCCCGTATCCGGCGACGTCCCGGAGATCGGGCGCAAGTACAGTCTGGAAGATGCAACGGAAG
>JBAZER010000114.1:0-2667 GCA_041653795.1 Candidatus Omnitrophota bacterium | reverse complement strand
TGCTTCTGGAAAAAATAACCACCGTATGTCGCCGTATGAAAAACGATCTCCGGCTTAATTTTACTGACGACCTTTTTCAGTCTGTCGTAATCCAACAGGTCGGCAACGCACTCTTGGACTTCTCCAAGAATATCTTCAATGCGCCATTTTTCAGACGCAGATCTGGTTAAAATACTTACCTTAGCGCCGGCATCCAAACATTTCCTAACAAGATTGGCACCGATAAAGCCTGTCGCGCCCGTAATCAAAACCCTTCTATTCTTCAGCATGACATCTGGCGTCTATACCATCCTATTGTCTTTGAAAGCCCCTCGTGCAGGCCATGGGCCGCCCTCCACCCCAAGACTTTTCTTGCCTTCAGAGAAGACAAATACTGGTTCCTGATCTCATACCTCGTTTCATTAAGAATCTTAAGGGATGGCTGTTTCCGTCCGACTTTGTAAATCTTATTGACCATTGTCGCGACCTTCATCGGATTTTCATCGCTAAAGTTAAAAACTTCTCCGCCAAGCTTAAGTTTTTTTATCTTTTCCGCCAGCGTAATATAGCCATCGACAACATCATCCACGAAAACATAATCCCGGATGAATTTACTATTGCTGCGGATAAAAAGAGGTTTTGAGGCGATCATACACCGGATGGCATCAGGGACAAGGCGGGAAAAATTAAAATCCCCTGGCCCATAAATATTTCCGCATCTTGTAATGGCCACCGGCAAACCATAAGAATGAAAATATGTGGCTGCGATCAGGTCGGCGCAACTTTTCGATACATCATAAGGATGATCGCCCAACAAAGGCGCATCCTCCCTATAGGGCAGCTTTTTATGGCTGCCGTAGGCCTTATCGCTTGAAGCGACAATAATAGCCTCGATCCTCTTTGATTTCGCACATGCTTCCAGCACATTCCAAGTGCCCATGATATTTGTAGCAAACGTGCATAAAGGGTTATTATGACACTTGCCTACAATAGCCTCAGCAGCCAGATGAAAAACGATATCGATTTTTTCCTTTCTTAAAATGGCCTCCAACAATCTATAATTTGTAACGCTCCCCTTGATGACGGTTATCTTTTGATAATCAGCCACGGACAAGATCGTTTCTTTTCTCCTGACTTTTATATCCAGGCCAACCACACTGGCGCCTAAAGAAATAAGCGTCTTCGTAAGATTCGATCCCAAAAACCCCTCAAAACCCGTGATTAAAACTTTTTTGTTCTTCCAAAAATTCTTATTCATGCCATTTCCCTGGGTTTTTCAAGCCACCATGGCGCTTTTTTGGAGCTCCAAAGCTGCTCAAGCTCGATCCTGTCGCGCTGAGTATCCATGCATTTCCAGAATCCCTCGTGTTTATAGGCATTCAGCTGACCATCTCGTGCAAGTTTCTCCAGCGGTTCCTTCTCCCAAAAAATCGAATCGTCTTTTATATATCTAAATATTTCGGGTTCCAAGACAAAAAACCCACCGCTCACCCAGATGCCATCGCCTTTGGGTTTTTCAAAAAAAGATGTGATGGCATTGTTTTTTTCAATCCTGAGCGCTCCGAACCGACCGGCGAACTGGATGGCCGTTACCGTCGCGTATCTCTTGTTCTTCTTGTGGAATTTCAGGAGCTCTCCGATGTTGAGATCGCTGACCCCATCCCCGTATGTCATCATGAACGTTTGGCCATCGACATATTTGCGGATTCTCTTCAGGCGGCCACCGGTATTCGTCTCCAGGCCTGTATCCACCAGCGTGATCTTCCAGGGTTCTGATGACGTTGCGTGCACCTTGACATCGTTCTTTTTCATATCGATCGTGACGTCGCTCATGTGCAAAAAATAATGCGAGAAGTACTCTTTGATGAGGTAGCCGCGATACCCCAGGCAGATGATGAACTCATTGAAGCCGAAGTGGGAATACATCTTCATGATATGCCAGAGGATCGGCTTGCCGCCGATCTCCACCATGGGCTTGGGGATACTGCCTGTCTCTTCACTGATCCTCGTTCCCCTGCCGCCAGCCAGAATGACTACTTTCATATTCTCCTCCGGTAGCTTATGCACATTCCTGTTAACTTCTTAAAATAAACTGGTGGGGTTTCGTCCTTCCAAAACTATCCTGAAATCTGACGATATCATTTTCGGTGAGGCTTGCGCCTGTCTGCACCTCGACAATCTTTAATACGGTTTTTTCCCTGTTTTCCAGGCGATGACGATGCCCTCGAGGAATGAACGTACTCTCATTCTTTCGGACACGATGCCGCCCTTTGCCGTTTGAGACCGTAGCACACCCCTGGATCACGACCCAATGCTCGCTGCGCTTCCTGTGAAGCTGCAGGCTTAAAGATTTCCCAGGTAGGACCTCCACAAGCTTGATCTTGAATCCGGGGCCTGTTTCAAGCACCGTATAGGCACCCCAGGGGCGCTTGACAGTGATATGACAAAAATGTTCCTCCCTTTTGTTCTTCTTCAAGATTTCCACGACCTGCTTGACGTCTTCACTCTTCTTCTTATCCGCGATAAAAAGGGCATCCGGCGTATCAACCACGATCAATCCTTTGAGGCCAATCGTGGCGATCAGGTGTTCACGCCCGAGGACGGTGAGATCATGGCTGCCGATATCCACGATGTCGGCAAGCAAAAGATTGTTGTCCTTATCCTTGCGCTGAAGTTCATCCCATGCCT
>JBAZER010000113.1:0-2682 GCA_041653795.1 Candidatus Omnitrophota bacterium | reverse complement strand
TCCATTGAAAAATTTCTTTCAAGCTTAGAAATAGTCGTTTGGTGTGAATGTATATGTCGTAACTCGACCTCCCATGAGGGTGTGTTTGGGGAATAGATATTTTTTTTGTCGAACGGTTTTCGGCGAATTCCGGGTCTTTCTGACGGGCTTAATGGACTTAATCGATGTTCGTGAAACTTTATTTCTAGCTTAGAAATGTTCGCAAACATTGAACGGCCCCTTCTTAACTCAATGTCCCATGAGGGGTATTTGGAATTATAAATAAAAACAAAGACCAGTCCTAAACCTGGTTGCTATCACGGCGCTAAAGCCCAAGAGGTAAACGGAGATCAAGTAAGAATGAACCGGAGATTCGAGATCGATGCTAGATCGCTCCAAGCGTCGGGATGATTTCTGGGAGTATTGACGGGCAATTTGTATCACGGCTTAAAGCGGAAGCATCTCTCGGGTTAATGCTTTTTTGGCATTGATCACCTTCTCGGCTTTGTCTCGTGGTTCAAATTGGATCAAGTATCCGGCAAAGCAGGGTCTGTTAAGGGAGTCCGGACAGGGTTGTAGCCCTGTTCTTCCTCAAACGGTCTTTGCAGCACCAGTCCGTGTTGTGCTCGGTTTGGCTGTTGAAGTGGGAAAAAGGTGGATACTTGGACGCAGGAAGGATTAGAGATCTCAAAAAAGGAGGTGATACCAGTTGCCCGTGGAAGGATTTACACGGCAAGCTAACGAGAATGCCAAAACAGTTGAAGAAGAATATCAGTATCGGTTGAGACAATTTTACAGGCTCCTGCTGCAGGCGGATAAGGAGCGGATGGCTGTCGTAGCGGCGAGGATGAATAAGAAAGATTCGTCAGATAAAAAAGTTGGGCGGAGTTAATACCGCGCCTCATTAAATTTAAAAGGCGCACGGTACATTATTGCGAGCGCAGTATTAGTGCGCATTCGCAATAAATGCGTATAATACCGACCTAACGGAAAAGGAACGACGATGGAAAAAACAGAAGAAAAAAGACGTATAAAAGCAGCGCTTTATATCCGTGTCAGCACTGAAGATCAGGCTCGGGAGGGGTATTCGCTGGGTGTCCAGAAAGACTACCTTGTGGACTTCGCCAAAAGAGAAGGGCTGGAGATCTGTTTCGCTGACGGCAAAGGCGCGATCTACATGGATGACGGTTACAGCGGCTATTCGCTTGACCGGCCTGCCATGAATCAGCTGCTTGAAGACGCGCGTGCGAAAAAGTTCGATCTGATCCTTGTCTACAAGCTGGACCGTTTTAGTCGCAGATTGCGGGATATCCTGAATATCCTGGATGAGCTTGACGTGCTCGGGATTCAGTTCAAATCAGCGACCGAGCCATACGATACGACCACAAGCTCGGGGAAGCTGATGCTACAGCAGTTAGGGAGTTTTGCGGAGTTTGAGCGCAACCGGATCATTGAACGGGTATTTCCGGGAATGGTCCGGGGTGTTCAGGCCGGGCATTGGCAGGGTTCGCGGTACGCTCCGTTTGGCTATTCTTATGACAAGACGGCCAAGCGGCTCCTTGTCGTTGAAGATGAAGCGCAACTGGTGCGGGAGATATTCCGGCGATATATTTCGGGAGAACCCTGTCAGAAGATCGCCGGGGATTTTTTTCAGAAACAGATCTTTAGCCGGTCCGGCGGGACGTTTAACAGTTCGCTGGTTCGCAAGATCCTCCGGAATAAGATCTATACCGGAAAGCTCGTCTGGAACGCGCACCACTATGACCGTAAGCAGAAGACCCAGAGAGGCTGCCGCTATATCAAAAATGATCCTTCCAAGGTCATTGAAGCGGACGGGTTGCATCAGCCGATCATTGCGGTGGAAGTCTTCTCCCGCGCGCAAAACATCCTGGATCGGAATCGGAGAGGCAGCTTCCATCGCAAAAGGGTAAGGGATTATGTTCTGTCGGGAATCCTGACCTGCGCGAAATGCGGCTATCGCTACAATGGCGTCTCCAATTTGAAAAATCACAAGACGGGCGAAAAACGACCGTATTACCGTTGCTCGGGTCGCGCTACACGCAACATTCATTGCGGAAATAACGACGTGAGGGCTGAGATCCCGGAGGCCGAGGTGTCCGAGATTTTGGAAGTCCTTTTCACTTCCGGAGAGGTCACCAAGGAGAGGATGCGAAATCTGATCACGGACCATTACCGGGAGCAGGCGGTGGGCGAAGTTTCTCATGGCCTGGAGAATCTGAAGAAAGAACTTCAGGGGTGTTCGGCGAAGCTCGGGAAACTTACGGATGTCTATCTGGACGGAAGTATCGGCAAGGATATTTTTGAAGGCAAGGCCCAGAAGCTTCGTAACGAAGAAGGGGAGATCCGCATCAAGATCGAGCGAATGGAGCTCCAGCTTGTCGAAAAGGAGGCGTCGAAGGACTATGTTAAAAGGGCTGCGGATGTTGTAAGGTCGTCCGATTCATTCCGGGAGAATCTGCGCCCTGTTTTGCGGAAAGAGCTGCTCAAGCTTGTTTTTAAGAAGCTCGCGATCGATCATCAGCGGATATCAAGTTTTGAGCTTTACGAACCCTTCCAGGGCATGTATGAAAAAGCCTTAGCAGAAAGGAGGATAAAAACTTGTCAGCAAGGAAAAGAAAAACAGACGAAAACGGCATTGAAAAGCCAGTCGTGTTTATTAGGACCTTCGGATGTCAGATGAAT
>JBAZER010000112.1:0-2793 GCA_041653795.1 Candidatus Omnitrophota bacterium | reverse complement strand
ACGCTTCCCGATAGTCACAACTAACCCGTAGCAGTAGTTTCTCCGTGCTTGCTGGACATCGATTTTTGTTCTGCCGTTTCTGCCATAAGAGGGCCTGACGTTCTCTCTTGTCACGTTCTTGGCCGACATGGCATACATCGTTCTCCGCAGGAATTTGAAGAAATAAACTGATATTTCTAAATCATGCTTCGACCCGACGAAGCAAATCTGCCACGGACCGTTTCGATAAGTGTTGATGACCTTGCAATCAAAAGCCCTTGCAATACTTCCCGCCAAAGAAGATTCAAAATCTACTTTGATAGGAGTGGAGCCATCAACATCTATCTCTGCAAAAGCATCATCCGACGGCTTGTTGTTTCTGAGGTCTGCAAAGTCAAGGGCATATTCAGCCATCAACTGTGCCGCTTTCTTTGTAGCAGCCTCCCGTTCATGAGGATTTGAATTGCGTTCCTCATTCCCCAGCTCCATCAACTTCATAACCTTGGCAATGATTTCCTCTTTCTTCTCCGATGTCATTTCTCTCTCTCCTTTCTCTTTTATAAGGTGGATAATTCCACCACAGAATGCAGGATTTATCCTGCATTCCAGCTGGAATCATACATCCCTCAATCGGTTCATCCTCCTGCTGTGATAAGCCATAGCATTCTTGATCTTCCGCTTGGCTCGATGAGCCCTTTCAGCCGGGGAAGCCTTTTTCTTGAGGCTTGTTAAAGTGGCCAGATGAGGGTCACCGTCTGGGCTTCTGGTGAAGCGAAGAAACTTCTCGTGGAGTTTATTGTCCTCTACTTTTTTTTTCGGAGAGGACAAGAAATTTCTTACCTTCTCAACGAACTTTGCCATCTTTCCCTTTTTCTCTTCCATCTCTCTTTCCTCCTTTGTTTTATTTCCCGGACTTGGGACCGGGACTGTGTGTTACACAGAGCAGAATTTTCCCGCTCGGACGAATCCGATTGAAGAATTTCCCGCTCTGTGCCCTCCACAACTTGCTTCCTTACTGCTTTTCTGTGCTACTTCTTGGCTTCCGCTGCTTTGGGAGCTTTCGCCGGCTTAGCCTTCAGATAAGCCACGAAAGGCTTCATCTCTGCCGTCCTGCAATACTTCCCAGTATCGATGGCTTTGAGATGAGAAGTGATGCGATCACCGGCAGCTTTCAGACCTGCCTCAGAGCATCCACCAAAATCAGATTCAGCCAGAGCAGAGATCATTTCTGTAAGAGGTTTGGATGCTTTCAGATACCCGTCAATGACGAGGGACTGAGGAAGTTTGCCATTCTTCTTGACACGCACAGCCTTCTGGCCCGGGGCTTTCTTAGCCTTAGCAGTCTTGCCGGCTTTGCCCATGATCCCCAGAAAATCAGCCCTTGCTTTGCACACCTGAGCTGTCTCCGGAAAATCTTTCTCACAAGCCATGCAGTTGTTGGAGTTCGGGTCATAGCACTCACCCGTACCCTCCCAGTCAGACGGCTGCATGCAGAAGTCTGCCGGCATGTTCGGACGCTCGATCTTCGGAGATTCCGAAGTCTCCACCTTCGCTCCCTGCTTCTCGGCAGGCTTCGCTTCGGGAGCTTTCGCTTCCTCAGCCTTTTTCTCAACAACGATGGATTTCTTCTTCGGAACCTCGACAACCTTCGCTTCCACCTTGTTTTCCGCTTTCTTCTTTTCGATCTTCATCTCTCTTTCCTCCTTTTAGGAAAATGATGCGGCACAATTACCGCATAGAGCAGAATTGCTCCACAGGATGCAAGGTCTAAGCCCTGCATCCGAGCAGGAATTCTACTTGAAGAGTTGGCAGCTTTCGGATTTCCTGCCTCTGTACACGGTTGACTATTTGCCTACACTTTCCAGCCCTGTCCTGAACTCATCCATCAGCAGATTCATTCCCTGTACCCAATCGATGTACAAGTAAACGAAAATTCCCACTGTCAACAATGCGGACATCCAACACAATATCGAAACGAAGGAAAATCCCGCTCCTTTACGGACCAATTTCTTGACCCTGATGCGGGTTGTTGTGACCCACCGATGACAGTTTGGGCATTCTGCCCTATTGCCCCACCCGCTGACGAAAACTTCCTGCTTGCAGAGTGGACAAAAATCGTGTGTCTCCGTTTTCTTCATCTCTCTTTCCTCCTTTCATTTAATTAGTAACTCCATCGGATGCAAGAATCCCTTCTTGCATCCAAGCAATCACTACTCTACGGAAGCCATTCCCTTGACAAACTTCAATTTGCTGACACGCCGCTGGAATTTCATGGACTCCGAATTGGTGCTGAATCTCATGGTGATGTCTCTTTCATTCTCAGGAAAGCACATTCCCGATTCCAGATATTCACCTCCCAATGATTCTCCCTCAATTCGGATAAGATGTTCATTTCTGTATCCATGAATGTCAGAAACAATCCTACCTGGATGAAACCATACTGTCACGATCTTTTCTGCCTTTTCCATCTCTCTTTCCTCCTTTAAGTTAGTAATTCCATCAGATGCAAGAATTCCTTCTTGCATCCAAGCAATCACTATATTTCGTCTACCACATCCTTGATGAAAATCTCCGAAATCTTTGCCGACAAAACGGTCTGAATGATGTCTTCCAAATGAATGACATGGTCCACATCAAACCGACCGTCATAGCTGTAAATGCCTTGGAGAATTTGATTTGCAATGCACAACCGCGCTTCGGAGATGATCTTTCCAACAATTTGTTCCTTTCTTGATTCCTCCCCCGCAGTAAAGACTTTCCGAATCTCTTCCATCCCTCTTTCCTCCTTTCCCCAAGTTGTCCTTGGTAGCTGTG
>JBAZER010000111.1:0-2794 GCA_041653795.1 Candidatus Omnitrophota bacterium | reverse complement strand
TTATCGATCCTTGCAGCCTCCCGGGCCCTGCGGATAAGCGATTGCGACTCCTCGATGATCTGATGCAGGGCTTTGCGCCTGTACCACCTCATAAAGCCTTGGCCGTCGGCGAGCATCTCGAGCATGGTGAGCTGTTCGGACGTCAATCCTTGCGTATCCTCAAACGTCAGGTCCTCGATGACCGCAGACCCCTTCCTGTATCCCCATTTTCTCATCCCTGTGATGGCGCCGGCGTCATCCCGCTTGAAGAACGTCAGGACCGCGCCTCTGTCGGAATACCCCTCCGACATCTCGTAATCGATATTGGCGATACCGCTATTCAGTGCAGGATACAAGACGATCCAGGGGAGCGCGGTCTTGTCGCCCTCAAACTTTTTGCGCTCATTATGGCCCCAGATGACAAAAAGGCTCGATTCCCTGTCGACAAAAACCTGGGCGATATGGCCGAGGATCTCATGACCCAGGCCTTCCAATCCTCCCCTGTCCACGAAATTCTTGACGGCAACGGCTTTGGCATGGGCATCGATATCGGAATACCAGCCGTTGATGATCGTAAAAGCCTCCCCCAGCGCTTCCCACATCTTCCTGCGGAATACCATGGAATCCGGAAGATCGGTCACATCCTGGAAGAAAGAACGGATGTCCTCGGCCATCAACTCCAGCGCCGGCAAGCCGGACAGCCCCTTATACGCGACGGCAAACCCGCCTTTCTCGTAGTCGATGGGAACGATATTATGCATATGGAGATTACCCAGGACGTCCACATAGAACAGCCTGAAATTTTTCAGTTCCCAAAGGGTGCGTTCGATGATCACGGGGTCGCGCCAGAAATTATCCAGATTGACTTCCTCGAAGTCGATCAAGGGGATATCTGCCGCAAGCTGCTGGTTTAAAGCCGCAATCCGCGCATTATATGCGTCTTTGACCTGCCTGAGATAAACAAGCGTTTGCGCAAAAATATCGGGCAGAGGAAGCTCTTGTTGACGGGTATAAGCGGGGTTATCTCTGTTGAGCTCATTGCGGGCTCTTATGACCGCATTCTCATCCTTCAATCTCTTGATCTCTTCGGAGAAACGGCCCTGGATAAAGAAGAGATCGACGGTATCAAAAGGCCGCAGACGATGCAACTGCAGGATGGCATTGATCGTCCTGAGCGCCGCGTTGAAGCGCTCCTGATTCAGCTGCGTCAACTCGACATCCCCCCAACCGGCATGCCGGAAGGCCTCGCGCAGCCAATATGCGACATGATGATTTTTGACATCCTTGGCCGTGTAGTCGATGCCATTGGCCTCAAATAAAAAGTGCACGCCCAAAACGGCCAGTGTCCGCCATAATTCGTGGTTGCCGATGAAAGGCTTGAGCTTACCGGCATCTCTGAGCCAGCGCACCAGTTCAAAAACACCCTGGGGATCACTGCCCCGGTCATATTTATCGTTCAGGCCGATAAACCTTGCGGCCTGGCGGCGGGCATCAATGCCGCTGGCGGCAAGATGCGACCTCAAATCGCCCAAGGAACCGATCTTCGTGTAAGCATCGGCCGGCAATCCTAAAACAAATCCGACAAGGCTGCGGGCGCGGGCTGCCCCTCCGTGCAGGTCCTGCATGGCCGCAATCAAAGGAAGGCGGCCGGAACCGGGCTGCCGCAATTCATCCTCGATGGCGTGCGTCAGATAAAACAGCTCGAAAATTCTCTTTTCCCTGTCCCAGAAATCAAACAGCAGATTCACGCCATAACGGATATTACGGTTATCCAGGATCGAGAAGGCGCTTTCCATGTCCGAGAGAGCGCTGGCCAATTCATAATACAACTGCGGCAGGAACGCGCTCGTATTTCCTGTTACAAACCCGGCCGCAAAACGCTGAAATAACTCCTCAAGGGTCGCGGCAACGCGGGGATATCTCTTTGCGTCAAAAATAGCCTGGACATACAGGCGCCTGTCATGGATCGGCCAGGCGTATAAGCCGCGGGCCTCGTAAAGCCCCGAGGCATATTCCTGGAGTTTCGTCGCAAAAGGATTCTTGTCGCTGCGGTCGTCAAGCGTCGCAGCATTCAGGCGCTTCCATAAGGCAACGCTCTCCAGGACTTCTGTGACGGCCTGCGATGCCGGTGAGCTGAAGACAGGGATTGTATCCGTATTTCGGACGATCGGCCTGATATATTTCAAAAATTCACCATGACTCGGCCATGTATAGATCGTGACAGCCGGCCCGATCGATCCAAGGTCTGCCTCCGGCGCATCTTCCCGGACTCTCTCATACGCCAGGCCTGACCGATCCAAAAACGGACGATACACCAGACCAAAGGTTTCCTGGAGTCTCTGATAACCATCTATCCCGTAAGGACTATTCTGATAATAGACGGCATCGGCAATAAAATGAATTTCTCTCGGCCGGCCGCTTGACAAGACAGGCAATGACTTCAGCTGGACGATAAAGCTTTTGAAAAGATTGAAAAGACATCCTGCCAGCTGCCCTCCGGCCAAAACAAAAATCTCGCCGTTTAACCCGGGAATCGTATAGTTTTTCGGATCCGACGGCGTCTGCTTGACAAAAGTCAGGCCGCGCAGATCTTTGAATTCCGAATCGTAGGACGGATGCACCACATCATAAATCCTGTCAAAGATACGGCCCTGAATGAGGTTTAGCGATGCATCTAAAGCGTCTTCGATCAAAAATATCCCTCTCCCATGCCTTTGGTGGATCATATGACAGATGATGAGAACAGTCTTTGCGACATTTTCTTTTTCATCCACTGGCTGCGAGAAGCTACCCTGGTGCCCTGCGGCTCGATGCG
>JBAZER010000110.1:0-2796 GCA_041653795.1 Candidatus Omnitrophota bacterium | reverse complement strand
TTTCGACCTGCGTCCATGAGATTTTCGAGCGTTTGCCCCTGCATGCGCCGCGCTTAGTCACAAAATTGAAAACGCCGCCCTTACCGTCTTTGTCGCCCGGATACCAGTTTTGAACCGTTGAGTATTTGATGGAGGCGTCGTCGAGAGCGATCAATTCGACTACGGCGGCGTGCAATTGGTATTGGTCGCGTTTCGGTGCCGTGCAGCCTTCCAGATAGCTGACCGAAGTGCCTTCCTCTGCGATAATGAGCGTTCTCTCAAACTGCCCTGTGTTTTGGGCGTTAATGCGGAAGTACGAAGAAAGCTCCATGGGGCAGCGCACGCCCCTCGGGATATAAACAAACGACCCGTCCGTAAAAACGGCGGAGTTCAACGCCGCAAAGAAATTATCGGCCACGGGAACGACGGTGCCGAGATATTTTTTGACCAGATGAGGGTGTTTCAGAACCGCTTCGGATATCGGACAGAAAATAATGCCGTGAGATTCCAATTCTTTTTTATAAGTCGTGGCGACCGAAACGCTGTCAAAAACGGCATCGACGGCAACGCGCCTTTCTACGCCAGCCAGGGCTTCCTGCTCTTTAAGCGGAATGCCAAGCTTGGCGTAGGTGTCCAGCAATTGGGGGTCGATGTCGTCGAGCGACTTTGGCTTATTCTTTTGTCTGGGCGCGGAATAATAGGACGCAGCCTGATAATCGATTTTTGGATAATGAATCTTCGCCCATGTCGGCTCTGTCATCTTTTGCCATTGATGAAAAGCCTTTAGCCGCCAATCGAGAAGCCATTGGGGCTCGTCTTTTTTAGCCGAGATAAAACGAATGGTGTCTTCGGAAAGGCCGGTGGGTGCGGTATCTTCCTCGATGGACGTGACAAAACCGTATTTATATTTTTGCTCGCTCAGGTCCTCGGCCAAAATTTTTGCGTTCGAAGACATGTCAGGACTTCCTTTGGGGATTTTTGGAGGACATGTCGTATTCCCCCGGTAAAAGGGGCATGACAAACATTTCGGCTAAAGAAACATTTTCCAAAGCGCCGCGCACCGCGAGATTGACTTTGTTCCACCCAACGCTCATGGGGCAGAGGCGACGGATTTTACAGTTTTCGTGCGCGCTTCCGTGTGAGCAGTCGGTGATGGCAATGGGGCCGTCCATGATCTCGATAATTTCCGCAATCGATATTTCGGGCGCGCGACGCGCGAGTTTATATCCGCCCGTGGCGCCGCGTTGAGCCGAAACTAAACCGCCTTTAGCCAAAAGCTTCAAAATTTTGGCGGTCGTTGGCATCGATAAACCTGATTTTTCGGCAAGCCCGGATGCCGCCCACAAGGCTTCTTCTCCCCCATTTCCCATGTGGGACAGAAGCGTGACCGCATAATCAGTAAGGCGTCCAAGACGAAGCATGACGGCACTTTATCAATCCGTACCATATAAGTCCAGATTAATTTAGGGCTGTCGCCATTGATTTAAAAGGGTATTGTTCTTTTATATGGCTTCTCTAATCCGGCTAATGTCTTCGCTTGTCATAGGCGCTTCTTCGAAGACAAGATCATAGTCGAGATTAAGATCGATCATAAGATTCGCCTGAGATTCTACAACCATAAAAACTTTACGCCCTTCGCGAGGCAATGTGATGTTATTCTCCAAACAATAAAGGATAATGGGCTGAAGAACGTCCACGCCGCGATAAACAAGCTCAATATTTTTTATCAAATTGTTGAAATTTGTTTCAATCCTGATTCGTACTTCGCTTTCGACCCCGGGGCTTCCATGAGGCGTGCAGGAGAGCAACTTTCCTGGTGGCAAGAAATTGGGCGTTTTTCTTGAATATGAGGCAAACGCTAAAAGCAGTTCGTCGTTCGAGATTATAATTCTTCGAATTTCTCGCATAACAACCCTTTCCGCTGCCCGACCGTATTTGGACAAGCACACGTGGCGGAAAGTCTAGGAGGAGAAAGATACCGGAACGTTAAACGGGGACATATAGGGGGATGAGAATCTCATACCGCGATAACGTTATTTGTTTTTTTAAAAACAGACGATCCTTGTACAATTACCCTTGGGGCTGATGTAGCTAAGCGAACCCTAAGGGGGTAAGTTTAGCGAATGATCTATCTACGGAAGAGCCGGATGCCAGCGAGGCAGCAAGAGAGGCTGCTGGAATATTTTGTCGGAGGGACGACAGCGCGAGCGGCTGCGGGGCTGGCAGGTGTACAAACCCGAACGGCGACCATTTTCTACCAACGGCTGCGAAAGCTCATTGCCAGCAAGTTGGAAAGCTACGAGTTATCCGGCGAGGTTGAAGCCGACGAAAGTTATTTTGGTGGCGTTCGCAAGGGCAAGCGGGGAAGAGGCGCGGGTGGAAAAGTGCCCGTATTTGGCTTATTAAAGCGAGGTGGCAAGGTTTATACCGCCATCATCCCGAATGCCAAAGCTGCAACGCTGATCCCGATCATTCGAGAAAAGGTCTTGCCCGATAGCATCGTCTACACGGATAGCTTTCAGGTGTACGACGTGTTGGATGTTTCAGAATTTCATCATCGGCGTGTGAACCACAGCAAAACTTTTGTCAGCAAACGGGGACATCACATCAACGGTATCGAGAACTTTTGGAACCAAGCTAAGCGACACTTGCGCCGCTTTAACGGCATCCCAAAAGACAGTTTTTTCTGGTTTTTGAAAGAGTGTGAGTGGCGGTTCAACGGAGGCAGCCACAAAGCCCTGTTAAATCAGCTCAAATCTTGGTATCGTTCCGAAATTAAACAGCCTTAGCTACATCAGCCCCAATATTTTTGCGAAT
>JBAZER010000109.1:0-2838 GCA_041653795.1 Candidatus Omnitrophota bacterium | reverse complement strand
CTCTTCGGCATTCTTCCCCTCGCAAAAGTCCATTTTACCCTCTGTAAGCACACAATTTGCGGAAGAGCCGGATTCTTGTTCTTTGCGCGAGTCTCTCCCGCCGGATTTCCGTTCGATTCCCTCCCCCCCGCCTGCCTCCCCGCCTGCCTGGGGCCCGCGCGCAACGGCCCGGCTTGCGCCCAAGATTCCCATCTCGCACACATGCACGGTCCGCCCCCCTCGGATTTCACCACTTGAAGAACATTTAAATGATAGGCCCGGTACCCTTTCTGCATTTCCCGACATTTAATTTATAGGCCCCCTTTCTGCTTTTTCTTCAACATTTCGACAATACGTTCATTGCCTACTTGCTTTGCCCACATGAATGCATCGTATCCGTCATGATCTCGTAGCATCGGATCAGCACCTGCCCGCAACAAAATCTCAACACTTCTTTCATCATTCATTCGGCACGCCGTCATCAGCGGTGTAGTCAAATCACCATCCCAACGTTGCGTATTAACGGACACTCCCTTATTGATTAAAACCTCGATTTTGCTATAATTTCCTTCTTCTATGGCAACGATCAGTTGCCCTGTATCATATTTTGAAAAATTTGCCGTTCGATAAGAATATATTCTCCAACCAAAATACGCGAATCCTAGAACAACGAGACAAATAACAGTTGTTGCGATTTTTTTAATCATAATTCATTCAATCCATGTGTCTGGAAAAAGAGCGGCTGTTGAGAAAGGTTGTATGAATCCATGTGTTTCCAACCTATAACCAATTCCGGTAGGCGAATATGTGGGAGCAGACGCATAAGGTGAGAATGTGAAGTAGTCCGAAAGACTGATATTAGCCTCGTACCGCCACCGCAGGCCATTAATCGGATCGTTATATAGAGCCTGTCCGGGAAGAGAGCTTTTTCAAAAGTCTGTTTGAGAAGCGGGCGATTCCCCCTCAAAAACACCACAACATATAGACGAGTTGGCCACGCATTTTTTCTGGAACCCTCGTTTTCCAGCAACTCACACAAAAAACGCCGGTTTTTGGCGCGCCTCTCTTGTGGCGTCTATTTTTCTCGCGGATCAAGCGAGGGTCAGGCGGCCTCGGCGACCGCCTGCTGATCATAGGCCCAAGGCCGTCGGGCAAGGACCCAGAGGTTGTGGGAAAGCACCGCCCATGCCACTTGGAGTTGACGGTTCGCAAAACCTTTCGCCAAAGGAGTGCCGCCAAGGAAAACGTTTTTGAGGATGCCGACGCGTCCTTCGGTTTGCGAGCGCCGGACCATGGCCGCTTGAAAAACTTCATCCTCCGCCATGCGGCGTGAGAGCTTCTTGGGATCCTTCGGGCAAATCCCGTTGAAGACCTCATCGTGCTCCGGCATTCGCGCGTTGGCTTTGCTCTCAAATCCCCGGTCTGTCACGACCCCGCAGAGTTGACCGCCGCTTTTTTCCTTCAGCCCCGGATAGCGTTGCTGGAGCCACTTCGGATCTCCCTCGCTCCTCTCGCGCTCCAGCTCATGGTCCACAATAAAGCCTTCCGCGTTCTCCGCCAAAAACAGGCCGTTGCCAAACTCCACTTCCGCCCCGGCTTTGCCGCGCACGATCACATGCACGTCGCGCTCGTAGAGGCTGAGGATTTTATCCCGGCTGGCAACCTGGCGCTCCCCGATGATGCGCCCGTGCGCCTGACGCCTCGCCTCGGGCAGTTGGGCGAGCACGTTGTCCATGCGTCGCAGGATCACTTCGGCTTCCTTGCGCGTGAGGTCGGTCTCGCTCCAGTGCGCGTCCAACGCGTCCCGGTAGCGGCGGCCGTGACCCTCCACCAGCTTGCTCAACTTCTTGATCGCCCGCAGCACGCGCTTGCGTTCCTTCTTCCCTCCCGGCTTGCGGCGTCCCGCCGCGCCCATCCCCATCGAGTGCGCGTTGATCTCTCGCAGGAACTCCACGGGTTCGGGAATCCGCCATTTGAGCCCGTGCCGCCGGATCACCAGGATGCTTTTCACCAGCGTGCGCACCCCGTCGCGCATCAGAACCCAGTCGGTGGGAAAATGGATGCACGCCTTCAGGCACGTTGTGTCCACCCACGCCACCGCCATATCCAGTTCGCTTTCCAGCCCGGTCTCCCTCGCCCGATCCGCGTCCCCAACCGCCAGTGCCAGCGCCGCAAGAACCTTCTCCATTTGCTCTGCCGGCAGCCAGTGCGCGTAGTCCCGCAGCGTGCTCTTGCCGGGAACCTTGATCGCCCCGAAGTCCTCGCATCCGCAGAACCAGCGGTAAAGCGCCGTCAGCGCCAGCCCCTTGCTCATCTTGCGATAACCGACCTGCACCAAGTTCTTGAGCACCGTGCAGCGAAGCGCCCGGCGGCTGTGCCGAATGTAGCGCTCCACATCCCGCACTCCGGCGACAACTTCTTCTCCGCACTCCTCGAGTTTTTTCGCGTTTGCTTCAAACTGCTCCATGCTCAGCTCCAAAAACAGCCGCTCCACCCCGCTCACCCTCAAAATCTGGTCCACCCGCTCCAGAAGCCGCTTCTCCTCTTCGTAATCTTTGCAGTTCAAAACCTGCGGAAGTGCTGGACGAAAATAATCCTGGATCGCTATAATTTTGCTCATCGGTGGCTGTCTTTTGCGTTTGGCGACGAAATGATAACCATCCGATTTCGGGCATGACAGCGTTTTTCGTTGCTCATGCCCGTGCTTTTTTAACCGCAAACCCTCTCCCCTCCTTGTTCTGCTCTTCCCGGACGGGCTCTAGCTATGGAGGCACCAGCTCTTGCCTCTTCCATTCCAACCTGCTAATCGCCTAATGGGGGAGGAAACTTGAGAACCCCGATATCCTCATCATCCGAAGC
>JBAZER010000108.1:0-2849 GCA_041653795.1 Candidatus Omnitrophota bacterium | reverse complement strand
CATTGATAAAAAGCGGCCGGGCGGGGCCACCGGGAAGGCAGCCCGTGACGAAGGGGGAATCCGTCATTTTTACGCCCGACCAGGGGGAACCCATTGTTACGCCTTCCGCATCTTCGCTTGGAGTCTGTAGATCGAAAGTGCGGCCTTAAATATTTCCCAATCGTCCGTCATGTCCGTCCGCGTTTTCGTGTCGAATGATTCCGACGCGGCACGCGGGATGTTCAATACCGTGTAATCCTGTGGCGCTTCGTATCCGTTCTCGACAAGCAAGTGCCCGTAGGCCGAGAGTTGGTGGAAATGCTCGGGCCAGATACCAGAGCCGGTTTTCAGGTCGAGCAGGGTCAGCCGTCCATCGATGCGTCCGTAAAAGTCAAACTTGCCGCCATACCGGAAAAGCTCGGATACAAGCGGCTCCTCCATGAGAATCGGCTCGACCGTTCTTTCCTTCGCCCAGGACAGGAAGGATATGTAGCAGTTTTCGGCAAGGTCAACCGTCGCCTTGTCTGCTCCGGCGGTCACGGCTGAAACGTCCTTGCCGCTGAGTTCGGCGGTTGCCATCGCGTGCGCCATCGTGCCGATCCCGGCCAGTTCGTCAACGTATTTGGTCGAGTCGATGCCCTGTAGACCGAGATTATTGGCCCACTTGATTAACGCAGGCTTGGCGATAACGCCGAGGATCGTGGTAACGGACGGAACGCGGGAGCCATCGGCCAAGTAATACCCGGCCCTCACCTTCGAGCGTGCCTTGACTTCGGCGGCGGGCGTGGCGCTCATTTCTTCGCCGCCTTCGCCTTGTTCGCGGCGCGGACATACGCCTCGCGCATCATCTTGAGCGCGGCGGGCCGTTCGGTGACGGGGATTTTGTCGGCGTGTTCAGCTTTGAACATCGCCAGGATTTCGTAATACGCTTCGTCGGTGCCGGAAATTTCCTTGAGCGCGCCTTTGGCTTTCTTGACTTCGGCAAGATGCGCCCACGGGGACGGCTCCTCGGGAGCGTCAAAGAAGCTGTCGCCGGTCGGCGCGGCCTTCGGTTCAGCCTTCGGCTCGGGCTTGGACTTCGGCGCGACTTCGTGACTCTCGTTCTCCGGGTCTTTCGGATCATCGGTAGGAACCATGAACGTTTGAAGCAGGGCGTATTTCTGGCCTACGCTCATGGCCTTGTTCGCGGACTTGTCGCCCGAGTCCATTCCCTCACCGATAACGTCCGTTTCGACAAACGAGCCGTCGTCGGCGGTGAAGCGATAGCGGGCGTTAATGACGCGGTAGATAAGAACGTTGCCGTTTTTGGACGTTCTGTCCTCCGTCCGGTCGGACATGATCGTGCAGGACATGAAAACGCCGTGCTTCGCCATAACGGGATGAACGAGGTTGTAAACGTCGTCGATGCCCCGGAAGGAATAATTCTGTTGCGTGTTCTTCCTGTCCTTCGGGAGAGCTTCGATTTCCCGCATGATGGCCGGGATGCGCTGAAAGATGTTCCCGGTGGCGGGGGCGGCGGATGTTTCGGTGGGCGTGTTTTTCGGAGTCATGGCACGCCTCAGAAGGGGATTTCCGGGTTGTCCCCGGCGTCGGGGCCATAGTCGCCGCCGTCCGTTTCCGGTTGTTCGGCGGGCTTGACCTTTTCCACGAGCCGATAGTCCGGGGCTTTTGGGTTTTCCTTTTTGTTGTTGGGGAAAATCAGGCAGTCCCGAATCGTGCCGTCGTCCTCCTTGATCTGGCCCGAGAGATAGGGCTTGCCGTTCTGGGTGGTATGCTTCCAGAACGCGCCGCGACTTACGAGGTCGCTTTTCTGTTCGCTCATTTGGTTCCTCCTTATGGAACGATTAAACCGATTCCTGCTGAATTTTGTTTACGATCATTTTTCCGGCGTCGTCGGCCGTGGGAACGTCAACGGTCTGGCCGTCGCTCATATAGACGCGGACGAAATAGTCGTAGGGCTCGCTTCCGGATTGCCGGACCTCGGCGTCCCCGAAAACATGAGTGAGGATCGGGGCGGCAGCCTGGGCTTCGAAGAGTGTCATCGGTCGCCCCCTATCCCGAGATGCTTTTCTATGGCCGAAAGGCGGCGGACGATATCCTTGATGCTCCCCCGTCTTTTCTGTTCGCCCCGCCATGCCGCGGACCTGCATTTGTCGCAACAGAACCGGGCAGGCTTTTCGGGATTTTCCTTGATCGGAGTAAAAATCGTTTCACAGCCCTCACAGGGCCGAGGGGCCGGAACCCGCCCCTTGGTACGCTTACCCCGTACGTACGCGATTGAACGGCAAGGAGACGGCAAGGAACCGGCCTCTACGTCTATCGATGGATTCATTCGCGGCCCCCTTCCACCATTTCGGCTTTGGTCACTTGGTCGGAACTCCGGTTATGCGGGAAATTTCCCTGTTCCGTTCGGCTGAAATCTCAGCCTCAATTTCAGCAAGGAAAGCGTCGAGGGGGGCAGATGCAAGGGGGGAAATTTTAGTGATTCCGTCTATCCAGCGATAAATCGTCCTGCTTGTTACGCCAATCTTACGGGCAATCGTCTCCACTCTGACATTATCCCGCTTGACACACTCTCTGAGTCGGATGAGCCTTGTATCTTTTATTCGCTTCATGGTATCAATATAGCACAATTCGGACAAATGTCAAGTGATATTTTGGGCCATTTTCTCGGCCTGCATTTTTCTTATTTGGCGATACTTGGCATTTTTGGCCTGAAAGAATCTCCAATTTCCCCAATACCGGTATTTTCGTGAACTCACGTGAGCAGAATGGGCATGCTCCCGGGCGGTCGGTGGGCAGCCTTTACAGAGGCGGGGTATGATGGCCGAAAAAATTCCGCCCACTCATGGGCATGGTTTGGGCAGGAC
>JBAZER010000107.1:0-2898 GCA_041653795.1 Candidatus Omnitrophota bacterium | reverse complement strand
TCCCCCATTTTGGCGGACTTGAACGAGAAAAAAAGAGTCCGGTTTGAAGCTGCGACGGATGCGGAAGTGGTCGAGGCCGTGAGGATGACCATCCGCAAGGAAGGCATTATTCCGGCGCTGGAATCCGCGCATGCGTTCGCGCAGGCGATAAAGGAAGCGCCGAAGATGAAGAAGGACGAGATCATCGTCATCAATCAGTCGGGTCGCGGCGACAAAGACATCTTTATCATCGCCGATGCGCTGAAAGACCCCGAATGGGAGAAGTTTATTATCGAGAAAGCGGAGGCGTATCGTGCTGGAAGATAAAATCCGCGCTCTGCGCAAGAAAAAGAAATTATTGCTGATGCCGCATTTGGTTTTGGGGTTTCCATCGTTTGAGGAAAATCGCAAGTTGATCGACACGATGATTGAGGCCGGCGCCGAAATTATCGAGATGCAAATCCCGTTTTCCGAACCGATGGCGGACGGACCCGTCATTATGAAAGCGGGCGACGAAGCTCTGAAAAATGGGACGACAGTAACGGCGTGTCTTTCTTTTGCACAAAAGATTTGCGCCGCGCATCCGGAGACGATCTTTATTTTTATGACGTATTACAACATTCCCTTCACTTATGGCGTCGGCAAGTTTATCGAAAAAGCCAAAGCTGCCGGTATAGAAGGAATGATTGTGCCCGATCTGCCGCCCGAAGAAGGCGGGGAATATCTGGCGTCTTGCGACAAGGCGGGCATTGCGCCGATCTTTCTCTTTACCCCCACCAACACCAAAGAACGGCTGGAAACCTTATCAAAGTACGGCAAGGGCATGGCTTATTGCGTCGGACGAAAAGGAGTGACGGGGATAAAAACAAAATTTGATGAGTCCCTTAATTCACTTATCAGAAAATACAAGAGCGTGACGAAATTGCCTGTGGGGCTTGGTTTTGGTATTCAGGATAAAGCTGATGTTGATGCTCTCCCGGCCGAAGTCGATATTGCCATTATCGGCACGAAACTTTTGACCCTTCAAAAGGAGCAAGGCAACGAAGCGGTGGGGCAGTTTCTGAGGGGATTGAGAGAGTAGCGCGTTGGGCGATTGAAAAAAGTTAACAAAAAATTAAGAGCAAAAAACCTACCTTCCACAGACGTATGAATCAAACAGGCGTCTTGATGAAAAGCTTGCGAAAATTTGCACTTGTTATGGCGATAGGGTTACTCGGTGCCGCTCCGGCCTTCGGGCAGGCGCTGAATGCCGGGGACATTAGCCGTGAGCTTGAAAAAACATTGCCTTCCTTGAAGCCAAGCATACTTGAAAAAACGAAAGAGCCTTCGGCGACTCCGCAGCAAAAACCATTCGGGGAAAAAAGAAAGAAAAGATATATCGAGGATCCGACAAAGGAATTGCCGGACAGGGAAACTCTTGGCGCTCCGATAATGGAGATTTTTCTTTTCACGTCCGTTTTAAAAGAAGAAATCTTAAACATCCTAAAAGATCGCACTTTTAATCACATAAATGTTGGCATCGAAGACCTGATGTTCGTTCGGCAAAAAGTATGGAACCTTGGAATTGAAAATAAAAAATTACTGCACGTAAAATTCAAGGTTGTGCCAAACCCCCAAGAAGATGAAAAAAGCTGGCTGATCGTCAATGTCGTCCAAATTGCCGTGAGGCGAGTGATGGTTGAATCGGATGGAACCGTCAGGCAGTCGCTTTTGAATAGCATTCAAAGAGAAGCGTCCCGAACTTTTTATGAAGAAAAAATTCTGGATTTGGATGAGCTCGACAACAACATAAAAACCCGATTGCGGTTGGGCGATGTTCTTTTACGCACGTCCGTTGTACCGGTTGACGAGACCCATATAGACCTAAAGGTATATGTAAGGTCCCCCTCCGAGGCAGTATCCTCAGCGCTCATTCAATACGACAACGACGGCGGGTGGGCCTTCGGAAGGGACAGGCTGATCGGCGGAGCGTCTCTTCACGGGCTTCTTCCGGGTGACGAGCTTAATCTGATGGTGATGAAGACGGCGGATTTGGGAAATTTTGATTATGGCAACGGAATGTATTTTGGCCGGGCTGAATACCAGTTTCCTTTCGGCGAGTTGGGCGTGAAATTAGATACATGGATTTCGGGTCTTCATTATCACGAAGTAAGGGATGTGGTTACTAAGACTTTGACGAACGGCGAGGCGTTTGAATTTGGTCAGGGTATTATTCAGCCCATGTTTACGGGCAAGACGACGATGCTTGATCTTCGCGCCGATTTTATTTTGAAATATACGGTTGATCGGGTTTTAGAAGATGTGCGCACGAGCGAAAAAGCCGCATATATAGGGCGCATCAGGGCGTTATTGACTCAGGCGCTGGGAAAAGATCAGTGGCTGCAATTGACCATGGATGTTATGGAAGGATCGATGGATTTGTCCGGAAATGACGGAGCCTTAGCTCAAGATCAGGCGGGACCGAAAGTGAACGGGTTGTTTACGAAAGCGGAATTTGACGGAGCGTGGCTAGGAACTATTGGAGAAGACAAAAGAACCGATTTTCGTTTAGCCCTTAAAGGACAATGGGCGGCCAATAATCTGGATTCGATGGAAAAATTTTCCTTAGGAGGCGCATCGGGACTAAGGGCTTTTGGTAGCGGGGAAGCTCCCGGAGATATGGGGCTTATGGTCAATGTGGATGTCGGACACACGTTTGAAAACGGAGTGAGGGCTTTTGCGCTTTATGATGCCGGCACGATCAAGCAAAACGTAAATTCGTGGTCTGGTTTAACCGGTACGCAAAGCTATGCTTTACACGATTGGGGCGTCGGCATATCGAAAACAGTCGATTCTATGAAAATCGGCGCGACCTTTGCGCATCAAATTGGCTCCAATCCGGGGGCGAGCGCGCAAGGATTGGATGTCGACAACACCAAA
>JBAZER010000106.1:0-2919 GCA_041653795.1 Candidatus Omnitrophota bacterium | reverse complement strand
CATCTTCCGCCAGCATCACACCTCCCGCACTTCTCGCAGTAGTCCTTATATATCCAGTCCTCCGGCCACCTGGGACACTTCCCCCGGCGCATGGTGGGGCGGTTAGGCGGCGCGGCGGACGCTTCTTCTCCAGAATTTTGTGATCTTTTCATATTGCGCCTTGATCTCCTGCGGGATGTCATAGGTTTTGCGCTCCATATATTTGCCGAGGATCAGCCAGTTCCCGGCCAAGATCTTTTCCCGGCCCTCAACGGCCTTCTTCACCTGGTCGTCAATCTCTTCGTATTCCTTCACGATGGGTTTCAGCTCTTCCAATCGGTCAAGCATGGTCGCCAATTCCCCGGTGTCTATCTCCACCTCCTTTCCGATGTGCTCCGGTAAGCAGATGTGAGCGTAGGCGCAACCATCGCACCACAGATTATCGTTGATCGGTTCGGGGAGTGTTCCGGCGGTGACGTGGGCATTGACGGCTTCGGCGCGTTTCAGGGTTTCCTCGCCAAGTTCATAGTCAATGTCCATCCAGACCTCTTTTATGGCCCCGGAAACCTTGTCCTTGAATAGAAAGACGCCCTTCTCCTTGTTGTCCATGAGTAGGTATAGATTAAGCTGTGTCGGATACTTGCGGAGATAGCCGTATTTGCCCCGCTTCAAGTCGTCGATCCCGTTGATTGCCTTGAATACAAACGGGGAGCAGGACTTGATTTCCATCGGAACGGCCTTGTCCTCATGTAGGATCATCCCGTCTATATGTCCCGTGATCCCGTATTCCTTCCATTGAAACGAGCGCTGTTGTTCGATCACCTTCACCCCGGCCTCGGCCAGCTCCTTCAAGACGATCTCCTCGATCTCGTTTCCCATGTCGAAAACCATCTGGAGACCGACATCATGAAGGCTCTTTTCTTGCCAGCGGGTGCGGTTCAGGACGTGATACCGGACACAGGGGATGCCGAGATCCGAGGCGCGGTTACTGTTCACCGGATACTGTTTTATCTTCCGGGCCTTGCTTTCAAGCACCTTCTCGACGATCATATCAGATCTCCTTTCTCCTCCGGGACGTCCGCATCCGGCCCATCATCGGCAAAGACAAGGCTCTCAATGTCGGCCCCGAAATTGGTGGTGACAAAGCGAATCTTCACCGGGCGGCAAGCCTCTTTCGCCTCTTTCGCCACCTTTGCGATGGACTCGCTGAATGTGCCATAGTCCACGCCGCCAGCCTTGACGGTGTATTTGACATAGGCTTTCCCGGATTTAGATTTACCCTCCTTCTTCCGCACATCCTCGACGGCGGTGGAGATTTCCTGCGCCTCTTCCGATGCGATCCCGGCGTCGGCCTTGCCGTCTTTCTTGAATTGGACTTGCGAAACATCTTTCGCGCTTATCCCAACGCCCTCTAAATCAGCCCAGGACAGATTTTTCATGCCGAGCATAACCATGATCCCGTTCCCGAGGCAGTTCGTAAAAGCTGCTTTCTTGACATCGTTCCTGTCGATTTCTGTCGGTGGTACATCCTTGTTGTGTCTCTTTGAGAAAAACGGGTCTTTGCTTGACCTTGCGCCGATGGCCTGGAGCGAGAACTCACCACGGTAGGTATAGGAAAAATGCCCGCCTTCGTCTTTTTCAAAAGTCGGCTCTCCAAGTATCTTCCACGACATCCCGAAAAGACGGGCTATCTTTTGCGACCCGGATGCCCATGGAAACGGCTTACCCCCCTGATTCGTCCAGTCCTGAGCCCCGGTAATCCTGAGGGCGGCACGTTTTATTTTGTTCATAGCGTCAACCCTTTTTTCTGCCGCCTCCGCTATCATCAATAGCTTGTCGTCAGAGATAGCTGGAATATCGTCAGAAATAACCGCCACAGCCTTTTCTTCGTCTATTTCGCCGTTCATATTACCCTCCATTGGTTAGAATAAATCTTATTTTGGCGGCCTCTTCCGCAACCTTGTGGCAGTCTTCGCAAACCGTCACTCCGTTCGATACATTGAATCGTTCATTGGGATATTTTGAAAACGTCTTTACATGGTGGGCATTAAGGTTCCCGCCCCTATCGTCACCACATACGACGCATTTATATCCATCTCTCTCAAAAACTGCCTTTCTCCATCGTGCGTATTTTTCTGAATTTCTTACCGACATTGAAACTGGGGTAATTCCGCCCTTCCATTGCGGATGTTTTTCTCCTGACAGCCTTCCTTTTGGTTGTTTCCATAACCGTTCAAATTTTGCCCTGTGTTCCGGGTTTCTACTTGGATGATTTTCACCGCTCATTTCGGGCCATTCGCGACCCTTGTTCCAAGGAACAGAACCCTTTTTGAACTCCGTCGAGACAGAACAACGCTTCCCTGTATTATCTGGAGCAATTACCTTTACCATTTTGCGAAGGCGTTCCTTTTCTTTCTCGCTACGCTGATAAACGCCGGTAGGCATCTCTCCCTCCTATTCTCCCGCTACCGGGTACGCTTTCGCCTTCCTCTTCTTAGGGTTCCGGTGGATGTGCGCCCCCTCCGGCACAACGTAATCCCGCAGGATGTAGGGATCAACCCGATTGATCCACGCTATCACCCCCCTGATGATCCTATACTTGATGCTCATGCCTCCACCTCCCCATAATCCTCAATTCGCGCCCACGCGATTCCAGGATGGAATCAACGGCATTCCCGATCATCCAGTAACGGTCTCTCATCGGTATTTCTCCGTCACGTCCTCGCCCGTCTTGGCATCGAACACCTGCAAAATCTCGATCCTGTCTGCTGATGCTTTCCCGTCCGTTGCCCACGGCTCGCAGATTTTTGCATCCAGCGGGATACGGATGCGCGCCTCCAGTGGCCGTTGCGGATAATAGGCTTTGCACCAGCTCCGGCTGGCGAAGTGAAATCCCGGATAGCCGCAAACAACCCGCTCATCATCGGCGAATATCTCACC
>JBAZER010000105.1:0-3051 GCA_041653795.1 Candidatus Omnitrophota bacterium | reverse complement strand
AATGTAAAAAATTCAGCCTGTCCCCTTTAATCGCGCTGTACCTTCAGCATTTCCTTCAGAGTGATGATCTCAAATCCTTCTCTTTCAAGCCGGGGGATCTCTGTGGCCAGGACCTCGAGTGTGTTCGCGCGGTAATGGCCGATGGCGATGGCGTTGCCTTTCTCCCGCGCGACCTCCCGTAACTGATTGAGCTGGGCACGGATGGCCGGCTTTGAGTCCGTGTTGTCCAGAAAAACACCCCGGGCCAGGATCGGAAGTCCGATTGCACGGCCAATCGAGGGGACGACGGATTCCTGGGTGGTGTAACTATCCAAAAAGAAGAGGTGCCGGCGCTTGAGATCTGTCAGGATCGTGGTCATCATTTCGCGGTCCGCGGTGCCTCGCGAACCCATGTGGTTGTTCACGCCGACGTGATTCGGAACCGAATCCAGGTCGCGGGCGAGCATATCCAGGATATCTTCTTTACTCATGGTGCCCACGATAAGTCCGCGTCCCGGGATTTTGTCCTGCACGGTATCCAGGGGTAGATGGAGGATGACCTCGGCGCCTGTTTTCCGGCTCAGGTCCCCGTAGTAGCGGGAATAAGAAAGCAGCGGCAAAATGGCGTAGGTGATCTTCCTGCCGAGTGTTTTTAGCTGAGCGTTACAACGGTTATGGTTGCCGATATCGTCGATCACAAAGGTAATCTTGGGACGGTCGATCCACTGTCGGGCCGGAGGGACTTTGGGAGCTGCGGGTTGGGGGAGGTGCTTTAAAAGCAGGAATCCGCCCCAAACACAAAGCCCCAACACCAGAAAAGTCACCAGCCTTCTTTTCTGCTTTCGGGTTAATTTGAATTTAAGTTTGAACAGTTTTCTTCGGGCCATGGAACATCCTTTATACCACAAGAACGGCAAAAAACCCGACGAATTAACAATTTTGGCGGGGGTACGGAGTACAGCGTACGGGATACGCGACCCTGACTTTTATAAAAATGCATAAGGTAGTCAAGGCCACACTGATTTCCTTGTTGGTTTTTGACGAAAAATCAGTGCGGCGAAAAAGTTTTCACGCCTTACGCGTAACTCCGGACGCCTTCCGCTTTTTAGTGTCTTGCAAGTCATGCTGTGTCTTGGTAGGATAGCTCTGGACCAAGTTCCGGGGATTTCTGGTTATGAAAATAGAAAAACAATCGTTTGAAAAATGCGCGAAGGCACTGATCGATCTTGTTTTGGAGAGTGAAGGTCATGATCTTGTTTACCGTGAATTCTGCGCCCTGGAGCCCAAGCTGAAGAGCTCCGCGTTCGAGACCTTTTGCCGGGAATATGTGCCTGCCAAGCTGGCTTTGGGATGTGTTTATTGGGTCGGCTGTTGCGCGCATCACCGGATCGAGGATAAGGATCTTCAGAATTTCTATTTCAAAGAAGTAATGAACCTTTTTGAGTCGCCGAAGTCACTTGAGGACGCGACGCGTTTCAGCGAGAGTCTTTATGCTTCCAACGCAGACAAAGAACAATCGCCGGTCCTGGGCGTTTTGGCGCACCTTTTTCACAAGCTGGGGCTTGAGGCCATCGTGAAACCGGGAGAGGATGACGCCGGGGTGTTGAACGCAGGTTTTCATTTTATGATGCATGCAAGCGAAGCGCTCAAGGTTGTTTTTGAAGCGCAGTTTGACGATTTTTTTTACGCTAACGAAGATCTCCACATCGGAAATACGGGAAAGAGGGGCTAGCATGATCCAAAAGATTCATCGCAATAACATGGTCTGGATTGACATGGAAATGACAGGGCTGGACCCGGAAAAAGACAAGATCCTCGAAATTGCCACGATCATTACGGACGGAAATCTGAATATTCTGGCCGAAGGGCCTGATCTCGTGATCCATCAGCCCTCGGGCATCCTCAGGGGAATGGATGAATGGAACCAGGACCATCATGCCAAGTCGGGTCTCATAGAAGCGGTCAGGGCATCGACCATGACGGTTAAAAAGGCCGAGCAGCTGACCCTGGAGATCATCCAGGAATATTGTAAACCCAAGAAAGCGCCGCTTTGCGGTAATTCTGTGCATCACGACCGGAGATTCCTTCAGAAGTACATGCCGAAGATCGATGCGTATCTTCACTACCGGCACGTGGATGTGAGTTCCCTCAAGTCGCTCATCGCACGCTGGTACCCGAAAGACAAGGAGCCGCCCAAGGGCAAGTCGCACCGCGCGTTGTCGGATATCCGGGAGTCGATCGCGGAACTCAAGTTTTACCGGGAGCGCTATTTCAAATAAAATTTTTTTTGAAACAAAATCTCATCGATAAAAGATTCAACATTGAGTGAATTCAAAAAGGAGGAGAGAGTAATGAAAAATATCATCATTGCGGTGATCGCCGCTGTTGCGATAGTTGCTTCCGCGTTCATAGTGAAAGTAGGGATGGAGAATTCCAGTAAAATGACTCCGACGGAGGAAGTGTATGTGCTCTACGGTTATGAGGGAGTCCTTTACCGCCTGAATAGCGTCAATGGCCGGATCGATGTGCTCGTGCCGAGCAAGGAAGCGGCGCTTCTTTTTCCGGTCGGTCAGATCCAGCTTCCAGGTCCGAACGATAAGTTGACGGATGAGCAGAAAAAAAGCTTTTCGCAAAATATCCGCTCGCTTTCTCAGTACATCCAAGTCGAACGGGTGCGCAGCCTTGGTATGAGAACAGAGGTTGCTCCGGAGTTGAAGTAAGATTTTATTGTCAAAAACCTTTATTATGCCCTGCTGCTGACGGGGTTTCGTACGAATATGAAGAGGAATTCCACAGTAGTTTTGCCGAAGGTTTACCACCATGCTGAGAGAACCCAAAAGGGCTGCGCAAAAGATCATAGCAATTGTCTATGATTTTGACGGGACGCTTTCGCCCGGCAATATGCAGGAAGAAACGATCTTCAAGGCGTACGGGATCGACAAGAAGAAGTTTTGGACAAAATCACGGTCGCTGGTGATTCGCAAAGGTTATGAAAAAACCCTCGCCTACCTGAAACTTTTGATCGATGATCCCGTTTTCAGAAGACGCCCTCTCACAAGGCGCAGGCTGAAG
>JBAZER010000104.1:0-3066 GCA_041653795.1 Candidatus Omnitrophota bacterium | reverse complement strand
TTGTCTTTCACGGACTGTTCCCGGCGCTCGAACTCTTTCAGGCGTTTGTCCTGCTCGTCCAGACGTTTGACAAGTGCCTCAACGTCTACCGCACTACCAGACGAAGTTGGCTGTCCACTCGATTCTGCCGAAAAAGACGGTGTTGGCAAGACACCCTTCTCCGGAGTAACCGGTGCGCTCTCCTTAGGTTGGTCGGTCATCTTTTTGTTGTTAAACTCCTTTTCTTTGAATTTGGACTAATTATATATTAGTTATCCGAATATTACAATAGGCAATTATTTCACAAGAAATAAACCTATTTTTTGTTGTATAATCTTGTTGTGAATACCTATCCTGAGCCTCCTCGCTGTAGTTTCTGTGGCAAAGAAGCCTCTTGGTACGCCCACTGGTACCACGGAATTCCAGAGTACAAAACCATCCAGAAGGGCGAGAAAGTCAACGACGGACGCACCCTGTATTGCGACCAGCATCAAGAATACTGGATGCAAAAGTTTAGGTCGGTGCCATGAACAGACGACAATTTCTGAAAATACTTTCGGTCGGTATCGGAGGTATTGCTTTATCCAAGTTTATAACTCCCAACCGTCCCCAGAATATAGATGAGGCGTTTGAGGACACTTGGAGCAACACGCGAACCGCCAACGCAATCCCCACGAAAATAATGGTTACTGACAGGTTCGGGTTTAACAAGGGCGACCTTTTTTTCTGCGAAAACGAAGTTCTGCGGGTTACAAGAGTGTTCAATGGTGGTTGCGGAATTGAAGTGATACGTTCATAGACTTGCGGCCATTTGCTGTAACCACGAGTCCACGTCCGTGATCCCCGCCGCATTCAGCGTCCGCGTGATATTGGCCCTGAGATTATCCGGCATCACTCCGGTTCTGAAGTAGTCCTCCAACAGTCTCCGCGTTGGTGTCGAGAACACGCCCGCCCAGTCTGCCCATGTCATCACGCGCAACTCAGCACCGCCACCGGACTTCTTGCCGCCCAGCGAAGCGTTGTACCGTTTCCGCATTTCCTTGTCCCACTTAATGTACTCGGCCACCTCGGGATGTTCTACGAGATAGGCCGAAGCCAAACCAGGAGACTTGGTGGCGGCGGCTTTGTAGGCGTTCATGCTTTCGGTGATTCCGGGCCAACGTTTTTCGGCCTCGGTATTCAGAAACTCGGTGAGATTGAAGTCGGGTGTGTTCTGATCTCCAGAACCAATGAACGGGACAGCCAGAGAATTAATGGCGATATCCGCAGAACTCTGTTGCTCCTGCATATTCCGGAAAGCCTCTTGGGCTTTTTCGCTGGCCGCGTTGATGTCGGTTCTCCAGAAACCGGACGGAGATTCTGGGATTTTGCTGGAGATCGAGGCCAGGAAGTTCTTCATTCTTGCCCGTTGAGCATCCACGAAATCCCAGTATTCCCGCAATTGAGGATACTGAGTAACAAACCCCTTCGTGTCTCCACCATTTTTCTTCACATCCTGATAAGCCAAAACGAGTTCGTCGATCCCCGGCCACTTCGCAGACGCCGCCGTGGAAATAATGCGGTCGTAGTATCCCTCAAGAAATTTGATCCCACCGTAGTATTTCATAAGCAACGGGTCACTGGAAATAACCTTTCCTCGCCAATCAAGATATTCGGCAACTTCTGGATGGGACTTGATATATTTCATGCCTTCGTCTTGACTGACATTCAACGCTGTATAATAAGCATCAACACTTCTAATGATACTATCAGGTACGGTCGAGAAAATTGCTGAGTATTTAGCGTGAGCGGCATTCCATTCTTTCCGAATGGCCGTCTCGGGCATCGCCATGACAGAACCCATGATCCTGATGTTGCTCATAAGATACATGGCTTCATCTTCGGACATGCCCGCCAAACCAACATCGTAGAAACGGTCGATAACTTTCTCGTCTACGCCGAAAGCCTTGGCATATTTTCCGGACTGTCCCGGAGGAATGCGTCGCAGAACCTCCCAACAAAGAGCTTCATCACGTTCCTGTCCGCTCTTCCGGGCCAGAAGCAGAGAAGACGCGAAAGGATACTTCTCGAACAGAGCATTCCAAGCCTCTCTGCGTCTCTCGGGAGCCATACGCGGCTGGAGAGTGTAGAGCGTGTTCATCTCCTGGTAGAACATATCGACTTGCATGTCAGTTTGTGTTCTAGCCTTCCAACCGGGACCCGCAAATGATGCCAGAAGCCTGCTGGGAGCGGTTCTCTGCGCCTGCCGACGTGCGGCTTCGTCCCAGATTGGTCCACTCTGGGCGTAAGCGGCATCAATGACAGCTTCGTGAGAGTATTTACCCTCTTGTTCCAAAGCTGTGAGTTCACGATGGGTCGCTTTGATGTCCCATTTTGAAGTACCACCCATCAAAACAACTCCAGGGTCAATCTCCAGACCCCCAACTCCAAACCGTTGGGTTCCCAGAATCTTTGAGGGGTCAATTCCCAAAAGTGTGGTGATTGATTTTATGGCCTGTGTCTGAGGAAAGACACGCTGAATCCAAGAACTCGCCGCCTCACGGTCTCCCTGAAGTTCAAACGCCAACCCCGCCGCCCACATCAAAGGTACATGAACCGAAGGGCCAAACTTCCCCAAATCATCCAGAAGAGCCGACCACCACGTTTTCCGCCTATCCGGATCGTTGAAATCCGGCCCCGTCATGCCATACAGCGGGTTCCAGAACGATTCCAGGTTGAAATAAAGGGGATTTTCCATGCTCAAACCGAACATTTCGTTCGTGTTGAGTTGGAATTTCCACCAATCCGGCATACCGGCGTGGAGTTTTTCCATCAGGCCACGGTATTTTGAATACGCCGCCAGACCCCACGGATTGAGAATCGCTCGTTTGATCCAATTTGTATACGTTCTGCTGTACCAATAATGAAACGGATAGATATTTGACAAAAGCATATCGAAACCGCGCTTATCTTCGTAGAACAGATGAGCGAAGTCACGCTTGTGCGCGGCGTAGGCAGAAATAATCGGCTTGGCTTCTACCATGCGCTTCTTGGTAGCATCGGCCCACTGATAAGCGGCCTTCATGTCATCGTCAGCATATTTCACGG
>JBAZER010000103.1:0-3107 GCA_041653795.1 Candidatus Omnitrophota bacterium | reverse complement strand
ATGCGGATTTCACCCTCTGAGTACGTCTCAAATTCAAAGGCTTCGGGCCAAGTGTAGGTTACACCAATGATTATGGCGTACAACCACCAGCCGCCATTTGTCCCGCCTACTCCAGAAGAGTTGCGATACTTGAAGCATTTGCCGACAAGAGCCAAAGCCTTCTCTCTCTTCTCCCTATTCTCGATCTTGTCCCATTCGGCCCTTGCCTCTTTGTAAATCGCTGCCCATTCTTCCTTGGTCTTCTTCATATTTCCTCCATTCCGTAGTGCCAGTATTTACGGAACTCGCTTCAGCCCAAAATCCTTCTTTTTGATTTTGACCATGCGTCCATCTGGATGGTGGAAAACAACACCTTCAATGTCTCTGTCTTCAAACCACCTATGAATGCCTTCAAAGTCTCTTGGGCAATCCGGCAGGACTTCAGCATCGGAGTGTTTCAGGAGAATGTATTCACTCACCTCTTCTGGATTTGCTTGGATTTTCGGCCCGAGAAGCTCGTATGTTCCGTCCTCCTTGTCGGTTAGAGAGTCAAACGCCAACCAGTGATATTTGTCTGCCGGTTCAGTGCGATAACAGGGTCTCCAGCCAACCCAATGGCCCGTTGTAGGGTCTTGGTCTTGGGCGGGAACGAAGTCATCTGGAGGTTTCTTTTTGGCTTCGTATCTCTTAAACAGCACGCCGTCCTTTATCATGCAGCATGTTCCATCATACTTGCGGGTTGCAACACCTTCACCATTTGAAACCCACTCAGCACCAGGAACGATCTCATTTCTGACGAGTCGATCTGTCTCGTAATTCCTTTGAAACAGGCTAATAATCTTCCTCATTCTTCAACCTCCGTAGCGGTTGTATTTGCGTTGCCTCAGTTGTAACTGACTGTCAGCGCCTTATCCTGCGACACATGCAGTTGAATCATCTGGCAGTTCATCTCGGGCGGCGCGCTACTCAGTGCTTCGGCATGATCGAGCCAGCAAACCGCCTTGATGTTGTAGTGACGCTGCAGGGTGGAAATGATGTCCAGGCCGGCCAGGATCTGAGAGCCGGTATTGGCAGAGGAAAACGGCACTCCGTCAATCGTGGCTTCGCAGCACTCCGTAAGCCCGCCGTTGATCTGTTCCGTGAAGAGTTTCCAGCGGACAAGACTGAACCGGCTGTTGATCTTGTCCTCCAGGAGATTGACCTTTGCACGGATGAAGCCTTCCATCAGGAAGGTCTGCCGCTCCAGGTCTTCATATTCTGCGGCCAGCTTCTTCTCTTCGCGCTTCAGGGCCTCGATCCGCTTGGCTGCCTTCTTGCTTCCCTCGATCTCGGCGAGCTTGCCCTTCTCCGTGGTCAATTCGGCATCCAGGAGCGTGGTATCGACCGGGGCGGCATTGAGCCCTTCATCCGCCTCCTTTATCTCGGCGGCGAGGTCAGCAAGGGCTTTCTTTTCGATCTTGCCGACATTGGCGAGAGTCTTAAATCCACGCTCTCTCTCCTCTGCGATCCTGGTATCCGTGATCCGGATATCCTCCTCGAGGCCGGTCTTTTTCTCTATCAGGCGTTCCCTGATCTTCCGGCTGTCTTCAGTGGCAACCTTGAGCCTCTTGCCCTGGTCATTGATATCCCTGATCCTTCGGGCCTTCTGCTCGTTGTGCTTGCTGACGGCTGCCTGGACCTGATCTTCCGGCAAAGACTGACCACATGTGGGGCAAACGCTCGAGCCGGTGTACTCCTGGGCGGCTACCTCCGTGAATTCCTTCCTCAGCCGGTCCATCTCCTTTTCATTCCGATCAATGACGTTGTTCAAGCTACCGAGTTCAATAGAGATGTCTGCCAGGGATTTGCAGGCTACACGGTTCGCCTTCTCCATGGTTTCGATCTCCCCGTCAATCGCCTTCTCCGCTTCCCTGACAAGCCCGTCCAGCTTCGTCTGGATCTCGGCTCTCTTCGCCTCCAGTTCCGCCTTCTGCTTGCGGAGAACCGCGTCATTGCCGCCGGCCTTCATCGTCTGGATCTTCGATTCCAGTTTCGTGATCTTCGCGTTGATCTCATCCACGTTGTACCCGGATACATCCACGATGCTCTTTTCGTTCTCGTCTATCCGGCCCGGGATATCCTTCAGGCGGTCGTTGATCTCCTTTTTCTTCGAAGCGATAACCTTCTTGTGGTCCTCCAGCGATCGGTTGCCGAGGATCTCAGGGAGTGCGGCCAGGTCCTTGTTGCTGGCTATCACGTCTGCATCGGAGACGTTGCCGCAGACTTGGAGAAGGATCTCCCGGCGCTTCTGCCAGTGGAGAGAATTGAAGTAACTTGGATTGGTCAACAACTTGAACGTGTTTTCATCGATCAGGGCGGCGATACGGGCCTTGAATTCCGACTCCTTGACCGGAACATCATCAATGAAGTGGTTCACTTCATGGCCGGTAAATTCTTTGCTTGCAGCGCCTCTTTTTCGTACCCATTTTTCACGAAACACCTTCTTCAGCGTGATCTCCTGGCCGTCCACGTCAAAGACTCCCTCAACGGAATGATCGAGGTTGTGGAGCTCGTTCCCGCTTTTATCCAGCGTTTTGATCGAGAAATCGGCGCGGCCAAGGGAATCCTTGCCGAAGAGCAGCCAGTGGGCAGCATCTGACAGGGTGGTCTTCCCAGCCCCATTTCGCCCGCGTATCGTGGCGTTTTTGCCGTTTCCGTTAACCTCAAGGGTGAACGATCGCACTCCCTTGAAGTGACTAAGTTCAAGCTTCTTGAGCGTTATTTCCATTCCCTTCCTCCTTTATCCTCCTCGTAACTGCACAGCGATAAATCCGTTTCTTGTTCAGTTCGATCTTTTTCAGACACACGGGATCTTTCCGCTTGAGCCGCGCAGCGCACTGCTCCAGGTCCATTCGGGGGTTATTCCGCTGTTCGTGGCATACGGCTTTCATGCGGCCGCCTTCTCCTTGAACCCAAGTTCCATCTGATTTTCATCCACGAAAACATCATCCGTTTCACCCTTCCTCTGCTCCACGGCAAAGGAGATCGAACCCTTGACGCGGTTCTGCGCTCCGTCAGGCGTGATCTTGAGCGAGAGCTTTACGGTTAGCGCGTCCTCTCCATTCAGGATGATGGCTTTCTCCATGTCG
>JBAZER010000102.1:0-3151 GCA_041653795.1 Candidatus Omnitrophota bacterium | reverse complement strand
TATTGCCGGGACCCGGCCCGCCGGGATATTCTCCGCAGGCCTGGCCCAGAAGCTCATCAATATCGAGGGGCTGCTTCCCGGCAAAGAAGTGGTCATCGTCGGTTCCGGAGATATCGGCCTGATCATGGCCCGGCGTTTTGTCCTTGAGGGCGCTCAGGTCAAGGGGATCGTCGAGATCCAGAAACAGAGCCGGGGCTTGACGCGTAACGTCGTGCAGTGTGTCGAGGATTTTGATATCCCGATGTATTGCCGGCACAAGATTGCGCGGATCCATGGCAGAGACCGGGTGGAGGGTGTTGACGTGGTCGCCGTGGATGAGGGTTTGAATGAGATCCCAAATACGGGATTCCGCATCGGCTGTGACACGGTATTGATGTCCGTCGGACTTATTCCTGAAAATGAGCTCGTCGAGATGGCGGGTGTTGCCTTGGACAAGAAAACAAACTCTCCGGTATCGGATACGCTGAATACGACATCCATTCCGGGTATTTTTGCCTGCGGCAATGCATTTAAGGTGTATGATGTGGTTGATTCTGTAACGCGTGATAGCGCGGCCTGCGGGCGTCTTGCCGCAGCCTATCTGAAGGGTTCAAATGGTTAAAAAACTGACGTGTATCCAGTGCCCGAAAAGCTGCTCGCTGGCCGTGGATATAGAAAACTGCCGCGTGGTTCACGTCAGCGGCAATCTCTGTCCCAAAGGGGACGAATATGCCCGCGCCGAAGTTGAAAATCCCCTTCGGATCCTGACTGCAACCGTTCTGGCACAGGGGTTATCGCTGAAAATGGTCCCGGTGCGCACCGATAGGCCCATCCCTAAGGCGAAGATACGGGAGGCCGCAGCCGAGATCAGAAAGATCAGGGTGACCCAGGCCTTGAATGTCGGGGATATTATTGTTGCGGATTTTTTAGGTTTAGGGGCCAATTTGATCGCGACGAGAAAGACGTAAAGCGCAAAACGAAAAACAACATACCAGCGGTTAAAAAGAAAGAAGGGAAAAATGCTTGAAGAACAGGGACAGGAAAATCCTCCGGTGTCGGCCCAGAGCGAAGCGGAGGCGGTGGTTTTGATCAAAAGGATGCAGCAGCAGTTGACATACCTGGAAAAAAAGATCGATATCTTGATCCAGCAGTCCCAGGCAGCGCCGGCTGGAGAGAAGCCCTATCGGTCCTTTGACCGTTTCCACAGGCGCGATCGGGGAGAGCGCGATCGCAGCTTTGGGCAAAGGGGGCCTTCCCATGGGCGTCCTTTTGACAAGCGCCACGGAGAAGAGGGTCAGGGCCATAAGTCTTATGGTCATTCACGGGGAAGCGGTCCCAGTCATGAAAATCCTTTTGAGAAACGGCCCGGTAATGACAACAGGGATTTTCGTCACAAGAAGGGTCCTTATTTTCACAAGAGAAGAGAGAGGGGATAGAAAAGAACTTAAAGCGTAAAACGAAAACCGGCAATGAACTCGCCCATCGTTCATGGGATGGGCAGGACAAAGCAGGGAGTGTTTTGGATCGGGCGCCCAAAACCTTTCTGAGGAACTGAATTTTCTTGTTTCCTCCCATATTTTGGCTATAATGAAAATCTGATGCATCCGAGATTTACCCCGGATTAAACGCTCAAGGGGAGATATCGACGAAGATTCTCCCCGCAGATACCAAATTTTTTTATCCACATGATGGATCTGACGATCAACGGCGATCGTTCTTACCGTAACGCTATCCTTGTTTTTAACCCCGTATCTCACTCTGTCTTTAACCCTGTCTTTGCCATTCCCTGGAGGTTTCATGCCCAGACGTAACGACATCCATAAGGTCCTTATTATTGGTTCCGGCCCCATTATTATCGGTCAGGCGTGTGAGTTCGATTATTCGGGAACTCAGGCGTGTAAGGCGTTGAAAAAGGAAGGTTATGAGATCGTCTTGGTTAACTCTAATCCGGCGACGATCATGACCGACCCCGGTATGGCGGACAGGACATATATTGAACCCCTGACCATCGAGAGTGTTGAGAAGATCATCGCCCAGGAGAGGCCCGATGCCCTGCTTCCAAATTTAGGCGGCCAGACCGGCCTTAACCTGGCCTCCAGCCTTTATAAGGCGGGCATCCTGAAAAAATATAAAGTCGAAGTGATCGGTGTCAAGGCGGATGCGATCGAGCGCGGCGAAGACCGTGAGGTTTTTAAGGAGACCATGAAGCAATTGGGCATTCCGGTGCCCCGTTCGGAGATCGCACATACCGTCGAGCAGGCCCAGGAGATCGCCTCGCGGATCGGCTTGCCGGTCGTTGTCCGGCCCGCCTACACCCTGGGCGGGACGGGCGGCGGCATCGCCTATAACGGCGAAGAGCTCAAGGTCATCGCGACGCGCGGCCTGGCCATGAGCATTGTCCATCAGGTCCTGATCGAAGAGGCCGTCATCGGCTGGGAAGAGCTTGAGCTCGAGGTGGTCCGTGACAAAAATAACCAGAAGATCACTGTCTGTTTCATCGAGAACATCGATGCGATGGGTGTCCATACGGGCGACAGTTTTTGCGTGGCGCCGATGCTGACCGTCCCCAAGAAGCTCCAGGAAAAAATGCAGGAGCTTTCCTACAGGATCGTGGATGCCATCGGCGTGGTCGGCGGCACGAACATCCAGTTTGCGCATAACAAGGCCGATGACCGGCTTGTCGTCATCGAGATCAACCCAAGGACGTCGCGCTCTTCGGCCCTGGCTTCCAAAGCCACGGGTTTTCCTATTGCCCTGGTGTCTACGCGGCTGGCCGCGGGTCTCACCCTTGATGAGATCCCGTATTGGAAAGAAGGGACGCTTGAGAAGTATAAGCCGAGCGGCGACTATGTCGTCATCAAATTCGCGCGTTGGGCTTTTGAGAAATTCGCGCAGGCCAAAGACGTACTGGGGACCCAGATGAAGGCCGTCGGCGAAGTGATGAGCATCGGTAAGAATTTTAAAGAGGCCTTTCAAAAATCCATCCGGTCGCTTGAAATAGGCCGCCATGGGCTGGGCATGGCTAAGAATTTCGGTAGCCTTTCGGCCGAAGAGCTCCTGGACCGTCTCTCGATGCCGTCGAGCGAGAGGGTGTTCTTGATGTATGAGGCCCTGCGCAAAGGCGTCAGCGTCAAAGAGCTCAATAAGCTGACGCACATCGGCTCGTGGTTCA
>JBAZER010000101.1:0-3151 GCA_041653795.1 Candidatus Omnitrophota bacterium | reverse complement strand
AATTTTCGCTCGCGATGGAAATTTCCTTAAAAATCACGGGGGACATCGACGCGAGGAACATCGACGCGAGGAACATCAACGCGAGGGACATCGACGCGGGGAACATCAACGCGAGGAACATCAACGCGGGGGACATCGACGCGAGGAACATCCTTTATTACGCTTTTTGTTGTGTTTATAAATCAATTTCTTGCCTCTCTATAAAGGCGAAAAGAGAAAAAGCGCATCCGCCCATTTGTCTTGATGGTGAACTGAAATTCAAGAATAAAAAATGACCAACTTTAACCACGTCTGCCCGTCCGGCAACATCATGGCAACGTTACATCCGGATCCGCCTGCCAAGCCTCCTTGTTGGAAATGCCATGACGAAGGTTTTGTCAAAGTTTCCAAAGAGGATTTTCACGAATACCTCGAAGCGCGTTTCGGTGTTTGGCTCGGTGAGAACCTCGAAGGAGCCAAGAACTTCATCAAGCAGTTTATGGAGTTCAAGGACGAAAAGTTCACCTACAGGCGAATGTTGCCTTGCAGGGAATGTTCTTTGTGAAAATGTCTTAACCTACTAAAGGAGGAAAAATGAATATCGCAGAAATGAGAAAAGAATTTAAGCAATGGTCAAACGAAACGTATTGTCTCAAGGCCGTGGAAAACGACGGCGACGCCCTTCGATACGTCAAGGAGCAGAAAGTGTTTGAATCAATAATAACAAATTTAGGCTTGGAATCTTAAAGGAGAAACATGGAAGAAAAAATAAAAGAGCTGATGAGCGTCATGCAAGGTATCCAAAAGACAGAGGCGATGTTGATTGACTGCCTTAAAATCGTCGGGAACCGTATCACGCAGATCGAGCGGGAGGTTGACGATTTGAAAGTCTTGGTCAACGCCGGAAATATCGTGGGTGGAAAATGAGCATCCAAGCTGTTTTGGTGTGCGGTCATTGCAAGAAACGCACAAGAATTACCGACGAGGATTATGAAAAAATCCTCAAGACGGATTCCTTCAATGGGATTTGTTCATGCGGAAAGGACTCCTTTAATTCTTATCTGCTGACAAAAGCGATCAAGGAGAGGAACAGATGACACTTGCCGAGCGTATCTGTCGAAAATTAAAAGCACAAGGCAGGTGGCGAAAGGAAAACTGCGTTATTTGTGAAAAACGAAAGAAAGAAGATTGTCCGTTAAGAAAGAAATAATGTCTCGTTATTTTTGTGTAAACAAACGCAAATGCGAAGAAAGAGGGGTGATGAGTTTCGGAATCGTGTCCGGGAAAGTGTTAGGTTGGTGTTTAAAGTTGAGAAACGCGCAAGGGTGTATCTGGCTGAAAATCAATCCGAAAGTTCTTAAACACAGGAGAAAACATCATGGGTAAGACAAAAGGGGTTTTATTGAAGACGTATTTTAGCACGCCTGAAAAACCTGTAACAAACAAGGAATTGATGGAGTTTGCCAAAAGCGACATAAATGGTTATACAGAATTGGCGAGGATGGTTGCGGATGCCACAGGTGAAACAGTCGAAGAATAAATCAATCCGAAAGTCTTAAAGCATAGGAGAAGAAGAAATGGACGATAACGCAATGGTTGTTGCACAAGAAAGGCAGTTGACCGAGGTTGACATCAGGAAACAGGTCAATCTTATCCAAAAGGTTATGAAAGAAGTAATGAAGCCGGATGTCCATTATGGGGTTGTTCCTGGTTGCGGCAATAAGCCGACACTTTTAAAGCCAGGGGCAGAAAAGTTGGCCATGACATTTCGGCTTTCTCCTTCTTATACGGAGCTTCCCGGAAGCGGCGAGGATGACGATCAGGTGCGTTACAAGATCGAGTGCCGCTTGACCCATATCTCAACTGGCAGGATCGTTGGCACAGGGCTTGGAGCCTGTAACTCCAAAGAGAAGAAATACAGGACACGGGCCGTATTTGCTGACAGGGCGACCGATGAAGAAAAGGCCATCGGTAAGAAGGAGACGCGCAACGGGAAGAGTGGCAAGTTTGATGTCTATGTCATTCCTCAAGACCCGTGGGATGTCCAGAACACGGTCTATAAAATGGCCTGTAAACGCGCTTTTATCGCGGCGATTTTGAACGCCACGGCCGCCTCGGACATCTTTACGCAGGACATCGAGGAACTTCCCGAAGGAACTGTCATCGAGGAAAACGGATCGGCCCCTGTTTCCACAAAACCCCCAGTTGAAATGCCGAAGGCCAAGGCCCCGGAACCACCGAAGGAACAGCCACCTGCCGGAAAGTCGGCAACGATCTCCGAGAAACAGGCCGGACGGCTATATGCCATAGCAAAGGGCAACGGCTACACGAAGCAGGACGTTGACGGCTACCTTGCAGAAAACTATGGCGTCGAGGACGGCTACCATGTGGCAAGGGAATACTACGACGACGTTGTGTCTGTTTTTCAGACTCTGAAAGCCAAAGATGAATAGGTTTACACTCGACAGCGGACACATCTACCGACTCGATGGGAACATTGTCCCTGGCTATTCCCAGATCATCAAAGAACTGGCCCTGTCGGACTATTCTCATGTGCCACAGGCCATTATGGACGCGGCTTCCTTGTTCGGCGATGCAGCGCACAAGGCTTGCGAACTGGATGATCTCGGAACGCTCGATATGGACACCCTCTCTGCCCCTCTTTTGCCTTATCTCCAAGGTTGGGCCAACTTCAAAGAGGACTACAAAGCCATCGTCATCCCTGAATGGGTGGAGAGGGTGTCCGGGTCTGTCCGTTGGCGTTTTGGGTGTAAGTCGGACAGGGTTTTTGATTTTCCAATAGGTCTTGGTGTCGTTGAAATAAAGACAACGACGACGATCTTGCCAAGCATTGCCCTTCAGACGGCGGCCCACAAGATCGTCTTTGAGGAAGAAACAAAGCAAAAGATCAAAGTGCGCTATGCCGTTCAGTTAGACCCGGAGGCTCCGATGGGCTACCGGATAAAAGAGTTTAAAAACAAATCAGACGAAGAAACGTTTATCTGCGCGAGAAAACTTTATGCGTGGAAGAAGGAGAACCTATGATACCAATTATCGAAACATTGGAACCAGATACACAGGCACTCGTGGAGCGCACCGAGATCATAGCAAAAGACTTTGAGGGTTATCAGATCGTCAATAATGACGCCTATGCCTTTGCCGGAGAACATTT
>JBAZER010000100.1:0-3165 GCA_041653795.1 Candidatus Omnitrophota bacterium | reverse complement strand
CGGCAGCAGTGCAACAGCCGATTGGTGAACTTGAGCGCGGACTTCCCCCGGCAACCGCCATTCAATCTCCAGAACGCACACAGCCGCTTATTACCATTCCACCCGGTGGACCTTCAGGTGTGGTACTCCCGAAACTTACTCTCGAAGAATACAACGCTCTTCCGCAAGAGCAAAAAAATACAGCAGCATTCAACCGACTATCCGACCTTGATCAGGATCGGGCAGTCATGCAGTACAAAGAGGAGGTGCCAAGTGCCGAAAGAACTGGAGCAGAAACTAAAGCGACGGGCAAAGAAAAAGGGACTGTCGAAGGAGCGCCAGGGAGCCTACGTATTCGGGACAATGAGGGCAATGGGGTGGAAGCTGGAGAGAGAGAAGCGGTAATTGAAACCGCCGAACCACTGGACGAAAACCGTATAGTTGGCATGGTTGAACGCCTGAAGGCCGCAGGGACCGCACAGGAGAAGCAGGCTATCGTAGAGGGTATCACCGGAGAAGAGGCCAAAGAGGTACTACGCCGTGCGCAAGGAATACCCAAGGCCGACGTGTCGAAGCTTTCAAAGGAAGAGGTTGGGGAGGTATCAGCATACGCCAAAGAAGGGCGACCGCTCGGCGGCAGGCAGTACGAGGGAGGAGCACTGCCTGAAGTCGAACGGAAGCAACGTGGAATAGTTCTCGACAAAAATGAAGAGTTGGACAAGCTTGGACCTGAACTCGAAAAGCAGATCGACGGCATAAAGTACGGTGGAGTACAGGAGGGGATAGCACGACCGGGCAGGGCAGTGCAGCCGACCATGACATTCCGGGATGAATTTACCGGCAGCAACGTGAATATCACAAAAGAAGGCGGACTCGGAGAACTCAAAAAAAGAATCCAAGAAGTACGGCAGGCCGACCCCGAAGCCGTATCGAAATCCATTGCCGTCCAGGTTGGAGGACTTACTTATGTGGGGAAGAAGAAACGTATCGGCCAAGTCACCGGAGCCGGACGCTATAACACCGAAGACACGTACCAGTATAAAACCGACGACGGAACCGAAATTACCATTAACCCAGGCGATACCGTTGAGAAAATTAAACAGTATCTTGAAGGCAAGAAAGGAGCCGTAAATGAAAAAACTGGTCAAAAAACCGAAGCCCTGCTAAAGCAGCCAGAGCCGCCCACAGTGACGGCTCCAGTTAAACCTTCATTCCAGCATATTCCGCTTACCAAGTCGATTGATGAGTACTTAAAATCACCAGAAAAGACCTACGAAAAAACGAGCGATTATCACCAGCGGGTTGCTAATTATTTAGCAAGCATGGCAACAAGAAGAAACTTTGGAGAAGAATTTGACAAGTATCTTGAAAATAATCCCGACAAAAAAGTGCAGTATGATAGGCTCGTTGAGTATCGTAAACAGCTTGAGGATGTACTGAAAAATCAACAGCCCAAAAAAAATGAACCAGTACCTACTCCAAAGCTTCAAACCCGAGTATCCGACATTATTCTCAACCGCTATATAAAAAAAGGTGCGACCGAAGGAAAGACCGCTCAGGAGTTACACAATAATGTGATTCAACTTCTCGACAAAGTCCTTCCGATCGACATAGCTGAAGCCTCAGGGATTACCGAGGACGAAGCGAAGACCGCTGTAGCCGACATAAAGGCCGGTAAGACCACTGATGCAGCGATGAAGGTAAGGACCGCCCTTGCCCCTCGGCTGCTTTACAACCAGACCGTGGATGAGGTTTATAATGAGATTACCGAACCAAGGGATGCGAGTGGGAAGATAATGTTTTCAAAGAAGGAAGAAGCGGATGATTTAGACATTGAGTTGGCACTTAAAAAAAGGAATGTTCGTGGTGATGATCTTCTTGATCAAATAGACAAAGCGCAAGAAATACGCGACGGAAAAGGGCTTGTTGATAAAAATGGATATGTCGTTTTGTACCACAGGACCGACAAGAGAAGTGCCGATAAAATAGTTAAATCAGGACAAATGACGAGCAAGGAAGATGGTTTGTTTTTCAGCACAAGACCAACGGGACAAGCAGAAGGATATGGAGACACCGTTGTAAAAGTAAGGCTTCCAATAGAGAAGCTTGAGGTCAACGATATTTTTGGCGAAGAGACTCATCTACGGTACCCTACGAGATCAATTGGTAAAATGATACCCGTTGGAAAGGCTGAGGTGGTGACTGAAGAACAACCAATGTTTTCGAAAAAAGAACATCCGAACACCCGCAAGTCTACCGAACCCTACACCCCTTCTCCCGAAGAAGAACAGCTCACCAAGGCCGTATACCGGGATAAAACGCCTACCCCCGGAGTAATCCGCATTGTAGAGCCGAACGCCGAGCAGCAGGCACTCAAAGATGCTTTCGAGGAAGAGTATCCCGGCAAAGAAGTAGTGTGGATAGACATCAACGAGAAACAGCTCATGCGCGATATCAGGGAATCCTACAATGGTTTTATGTTCCGCGGCGCTATCGACCCGGCACTGAAGAACAAGATTTTCGTGAACGTGAATACCGACAAACCGGCGATTCAAATTGCCTATCACGAACTTACGCACTTCATTCAGCAGAACCCGGAGCTTAACTCTGCATTTTGGGACGCCGCAAAGCTTACCACCAGGGGCAAGGAGCTGGTTGCCCGACGCGGCCGCGACGAGGTAATGGCCGACATTGCCGGTGAGATGATGGCTGATCCGGAATTTCAGAAGGCGCTGCACGACCAGAACAAGAGCGCATTCAAGGCCATATTCGACAAGCTCATGGAAATACTCGACCGACTCGCCAAGGCTCTTACAGGACGCAAGAATGCAAAGAGGTACGCGCAGTACGTTGAGGACGTGGAAGGCTTGCGCGACACACTGAAGGGTATTCTCCGGGAGTATGGCGGGGAGCAGGCTAGCAGTGAGCAGCGCATGGCGGCGTCGAGACGTTTTAAGTGGGGGCCGGAAGCTGAAAAGGAAATAGATATTCTCGAAAAAAGAATGTATGACATTCAACAGGGTGTTTTTAAACGAATGAAGGTTTCCTACAATGAAGATTGGATGGATAACCTTACCACCGAAGAATCGGATGAGTGGAGAGAACTTTCTTATAAAATAAAAAAATTACAGGGAATGCCTACTTCGTACATTTTGAAAAACGAAGCCCAACAAATAATGGAAGCCG
>JBAZER010000099.1:0-3211 GCA_041653795.1 Candidatus Omnitrophota bacterium | reverse complement strand
AATGATCGGGGTAGGAGCGGAGATGCAACTCCCCGCCCCTCCCTCCAAACCGGACAGGCGGATTTCCCGCATCCGGCTTTCCAGTCAGCATTTTGCTCCTTGTTGGAGACTGGTCAGTTCCCTGGCTTGGGCCGCTTCAAGGCTGAAGAGCCCAAGGGTGTCAAAGTATCGATTTTTCCACCGGTGATGGTCCCGGCCTCGTGCTCTGCCTCTCCCATTCTTTCTTTTGCGCAGGATTGCGCGCAGTCGCCCTCTCACCCATCCGTCCATTTCTTCCAGCAGGCTCGCATGGGCGTGCTTGAAGTATCCATGCCAGCCCCGCAGGACCGGATTGATCTTCGCGGCGATCGCTTCCATGCTTTGCCCGCTGTTGCGGCGGGTTTTCGGTTTGAGGTTCTGCCTCAGTTTCCTTTTGCTCTTGGGGCGCACCAGCCGCTTGATCCCTCCTCCGTGGCTTCTCCAAAACCGATACCCAAGGAAGTCGAAGTGACTCCCCGGCTCGATCATTTCCACCACTCGGGTCTTTTCGGGATGCAGTCTCAGCCCGGCTTGCCCCATCCATTCCCGGACCGCCTCCAGCGCTCCTCGGGCTTTCTCGGCGTCGCGGCACATGACGATCATGTCGTCGGCATACCGCACCATTTCCAGCCCGTTTTGCACCATCAGCCAGTCCAGCGGGTCGAGGTAGATGTTGGCCAAAAGCGGGCTGATGACTCCGCCTTGCGGCGTGCCTCCCTCCGGCTCCCAGCTTTCCATCCCTTCCATCACTCCGGCTTTGAGGAACCCCTCGATCATTCCCAGCACCCGCCCGTCGGCGATGCGCTTCTCGACAAGCTCCAGGAGCCGGTCGTGCGGGATCGAATCGAAGTATCCCTTGATGTCGATGTCCACCACGTGGACGTGGCCGCTTTCCAGCAGCTCCTCCACCCGCCGCAGCGCATCCTTGCAGCCTCGTCCGGGCCGGAACCCGTAACTCTGTGGCGCGAACTCCCTCTCGAAGATCGGTTCGACAACCGCTCTCAGGGCCGTTTGCACCACCCGGTCGCGCACCGTCGGGATTCCCAAGGGCCGCTTCTCCGTGCTGCCGGGCTTGTCGATCCATACCCGTTTGATCAACTGGGGGTGATAGTCGCCTCCCTCGATTTGCTCCTTCACGGCGAGCAGCCGTTCTTTGGCCTGCTTCTCGAAGCGTTCTATCGTGATCCCGTCCACCCCGCAGGCTCCTGCGTTGGACTTCACCTTTTCCCAGCCTACAGCAAGGGTTTTCTCCGCGTATACCTTATCAATCAGACTGAACCACTTGCCTCCTTTGACCCCTCTTTCGAGGGCTTCCAGCATCCCTTGGCTCCAGACCCCGCGTTCCGCTTTGTGGCGCTGCCACAGGTCTTCTCCTCCTTGCTTATCCGTCGCCGGAACTCCCGGAGGTTCTTCTTCGCTCGGCCTGCCGCTTTCGGGATTTGCCTTCCTGACGCCCTTCGCTCCACCGCTCATTACCCGGCTTCGTTCCGTGGTGCCGGTTTCTCCCGGCTTGTTTTCTCCACGGCTTGCTTGCGCTACTATGGCGTCTCTGACTCCTGCCGGGAGCCTCTCGGCTTCCTTCCCCGGCAGGTCTCCTGCGTTCACTGCTCTCTCCTTTCCTGCCCTACCGCCACCAACCACACTCCCACTCCCAATGGGGCTTCGCGTTGTTGCCCCCCATTGATCGACTCCCTTTCGGAAATCGAAACTTCGCACATCGCTCACAGGCTCGTCGTCGTGGTCTTGCTGTATCGTGTTCACTTTCGTTGCGGTCGTTCAGGTTCTTTCCGTTGCTCTCCACCCCGCCTCGCGGCGACGCAGTTACTTCAAGTTCTCACCAGCCCAACGGTGGCCGGTGGCCGGGGTCTTCCACCCCGGAGGAGTGCGCAGCTTCGCAGCGCACGAGCGCGGGCATCCTGCCCGCCATCGTCCACGTTCGCGGGCAAGATGCCCGCGCTCCTGTTTTGCGGCAAAGTGAACAGTATTGCTGTTAAACCCGAAAACGGCGTTTACGAAACACGTTGCTCCGCTTCGCTGCGGTTGTGCTCCCTGCACCAAACGCTCGACTGGGCCTATTCACGAAGCGCTATCGCGCTGGTTTTCCGTGTTCCGCTACAGGAAAAACCGTTTCCAGGCTAAAATCGCAGGTTGGCCAGCCGCGCTCCCGGCGGTGAACGGAACTCCTGCGGGGTCATGGGTTCCTCTGTTCCCAAGTCAGCCAGGCGCGCCACCAAGTCCGACAGGGGATGGTTGGGCCGGATTTTCAGATGCGGATTCTCCTCCGGTGATCGGGGCGAAGGGCGGATCCTTCCCTCGCTGCCGCCCGCCGCAACCCATTCGTCGTTGGAAATCACTCCGTCGTCGTTGCGATCAAGCGAATGGGAAAAGTCAAAGACACCCACGCTTTTTGTGAACGAAGGCGCAGGCACCTCACGCGGGCCGTGAGAGACGCAGCCCACGACAGACAAAATGCCTGCCATGCCGGTGATAAGAAACAAGTTGTTTGTCATGTGGTATATCTTTTTCGCAACGGCACCCGGCTGGAGATGTGCTCCCGAGTCCCGATCGTTCCATCGGGGAAAATCCGGCTCCTGGGTTTCATCGTTCGAAAAATGTCCTGCCATGCGGCCACGGACCGCATGGCATGCGATTTTTTGAAAACCCTATATGTCCCCTGCTCCCACATCCTTGGTCAACGGTCCCAAAACACCTCCACGCCGCGCATTGGTCGTGGACGATCACGGAGACTCGGCGAAATGGTTGGAGATGATGCTTCAGACACTGGGCTTTGAAACCGAAGTGGCGGTCGATGGAATCGATGCGTTGCGCCGGGCGTCGTCGTTCAGGCCGGATTTCTACCTGCTCGATATCAGCATGCCCAAGCTGGATGGCTACGATACCTGCGGGGTGATTCGCGCCCAGCCTTGGGCTCATGGCGTCCGGATTGTGGCCGTGACCGGCTGTGATTTCGGGGAATTGCGCAGGCGGGCGGAAAAAATTGGTTTTGATGCCTGGTTGCTCAAACCGGTGGAAGTCGAGGACCTGCGCCGGGTTGTCGGCGCGTGATCCCCCCTGTGCATTTCAAGGATTCGATCTGTCGGACGGATTGCGCACACCAATGACCCCGACGGCAATCCGTGCGCCGGCATTACCGGATGGCTGGCTGCCATCGTCGGCTTTCGCATGGACAACG
>JBAZER010000098.1:0-3314 GCA_041653795.1 Candidatus Omnitrophota bacterium | reverse complement strand
ATCGCCTCTTCTTACGAGATCTATCCTCCAAACGGTGCCGATTGATTTGTCTTCGGGCTTGTAGGGCGGTTTAAGGCCTCGAACCCACATAAGAAGACACGGCTCGTGCCTCCATGAATAAAACGAGTAGGTGAGTATTGTGCAGGGTTTAACCCAGATGATCTCCTGATGAATGAGGATATCCAGCTCATCGCAGATAGTCTCGATTAAGCTCTTTCGCTTGGAGGCGTGCCAGACATATATCGCCGTATGCTCTTTTATGAATTTCAGACCTATCTCGAGAAAACTCTTCAAAAACACCTTTGCGTCCGGAATGTCGATCTCGTGATATACGCCTGACCAGTCCTTGCCGGCTCCCGGGCGGTTATCGCCTGTATAGTCAACGCAGTAAGGAGGATCCGTTGCGAAGAGCGCCGCCTTTTCGCCTGCCATAAGACGGGTGACATCCTCCTCTTTTGTCGAATCCCCGCATAGAAGACGGTGTTCTCCGAGAATCCACAAATCCCCCGGCTTGGTCATTGGCACGGGCGGTTCGGGGATGTCATCGGGAAGCGTCTTGCCTTGCCCCATGTTTTCGGGTTCGAGCTTGGATACCGAGTCCCTCAGGTTCTTTAGCCTTAAGCCCAGATACTCCTCCGGAAGCTCCCGCCTCAACCTCTCGAGTATCGGAATGAGCGCCCTTGTCCATATGCCCGCTATCTCCTGATTGTTCAGTGTGACGTTCATGGCCTGCTCGACTATCTCATCGACATCAACCATAACTGCCTTTACCGACTCAACGCCTTCGTCTTTCAGGATTTTATAGCGTTGGTGGCCCGAGACGATATGCATAGTTCGTTTATTGACTACCAGTAAATCGACATAGCCGAACTTCTCGATGCTCTGCCGCAGGCCTGCCAAGGCCTCGTTTGAGATGTCCCTCGGATTGTAGGGCGCCGGGGACAAATCTTTCAGCAAAATGTCCCTGATTTCGGGATTTATGTTAACTTTAGCCACTCGTTTTTCTCCTTAAATTATCGACATAACCCGTTTAAACACAGGTAATTGCGGTTCTTTGCCCCTTTTGCGACGAGATCTCGGGGGTCCTCAAAAGTCGGGACACGGACACGATTTTTTTGTCCTGTAATCACTGACAGACCTCGCCTCGCCCGACCCGCACCCCGACCCGCCTCCGAAGGACCCGAACGCATTGTTTTTAAAGATGATCATCTTCTTTCTTAAGTGCGTCTTTTAAGACGTTATCCACGGCAGACTCTAATGGTTTATATCTCTTATTACTCTCGGGGGTCAGATTTTGACCCTTTTCGTGCTCAGCTAAAGGGTTAATTACTGACCCTTTTCGTTCAAATCTTGACCCTTTTCTTTTGTTATCCACAAAAGGGTTAGATTTTGACCCTTTTATTTCGGGCGCAAGGTCTGTCGTTAGGATTAAGTATCTGACTGCCTTGCCTCTGCCTGCCTGAGTATGATAGTCTATCGCGCCCCTCTCCCTCAAGACGGCGCGCGCCTGACGAAGGGTGTTCTTAGCGATACCTAAATCCCGTAAGACATTTTCGTCCTTCCAGTAAAACGTCGGCTTCCCGAAATAATAATAAAGACCACGTAGATATATCAAAAGAAGCTGCGAAATCTTATATATCTTTCTCGTCTTGCACAGACTAAAAAAGTTATTCTCGAGATACTGAAACCCTTGCATGATTTTCCGGTTCTATAGTAAGGCCCTATGATCACCTTTGACTATATTTCCTCGCTTGATAATTATAGATTCGCCGAGCGATCCACTCCGCGACCTGAACGGTTACGGCGTTGCCGATAACTACTCCTCTGCGAGCGTCCAGTCCTTTGGTAGCCCTTGCAGCGTTTCCTTTTCTCGCGGGGTGAGCTTGCGCAATATGAGTGTCTTGCCATATAAAGGAAGTGTTTCCTCTCGGGGTCGCCCCGAGCGTTTGCGCGACGATATTCTCTCCGGCGAAGTTGAAAGGGCTTCCTTGCCCGTCACGATTGACTCGAATCGTTGAAGCGATAAACGTCTCAGCCGTCGGGTCCTGCCTGTCCCCGCACTTAGTAGAAATACATAACCCCCTCGGCCCCATTTCTTTGAGCGCCGGATCATGCCGGCTACCGCAAGCCTGCTCAAATAATATCTCGGGTGGACATGATCCTCCAAAATGTCCGACAATGAAGATCCTCTTGCGCCGTTGGGCCACTCCGAAGTATTGACTGTCCAGAACTCGCCACGAATACCCGTACCCGCTTTGGGAAAGCGTTTTGAGGACAAGCGCAAAGTCCCTGCCCTCGTTAATCGAAAGAAGTCGGGGGACGTTTTCAATGAGTAACCAAGTAGGCACAAGCAGTTTCGTAATACGCATGCACTCGAAGAAGATACTGCTCTTCTCGCCCTTAAGACCCTTTCCTTTTGGGTTTGCGTTCGATATATCCTGACAAGGGAAGCCGAACGCAATAAGGTCAAGATGTCCGTATGCTTTGGAACGCTTGGCCAGTTCTTTTTCAAGACTTTTAAAGCATAAGGCATTATCTCGACTTGGCCTAAGCATCTAAAGCCCGCCTTTTCTATGCCGAGATCCATACCTCCGCAACCAGTGCATAACGATAAAAATTTCATGCATTCTTTTTTGGTTTTCTCTTCTCTTTTCCGCAGGGCCTATTAGCGTCCATGAGTTTCTGACGGTTATACGAGCTCATATTCTTATAGACCTTTTTCAGATTCTTTATGACTTTCATGCGCCCTCCCTATAGCTCGGTTTCAACCGGCTCGAATTTAAATCCGTTCTCGCCAACCTCTTCGCTCATAAATCCCACAAAAATACGGACGATGTATTCGCCGATTTCATTCCAGACATGAATGATGGCCCTGTTCTTTTTTACGCCATATCTAACGCTTAATCTGACTCTTGGCTTGCCGAAAGCATGTTCGGCGCTGCGTATAGCAAGATGAACTTTGCTCTCGATTGCTTTGGCTTTCACCTCTTGATTAAATTCAAACTTATATGCCTTTCCCATCTAGTCCTCTCCCTTCCCGGCCACACAAAATCAGTACTTATTCCAGATAGTTCTCAAGCCCCTCTTTCCTGAATATTTCCCTGATTCGTTTTACCTCTTCTTGCAATGTACTGCGCGGAGTATTCATATGCGCGCTCGCCTCATTGATATTCATGCCTTCCTCGCCGAGAAGCCTGCACAGTTCTTTTTGCCTAAACGATAATTTGCCTATGGCCTTTGAAAGCGCCGCAGGAAGCTCTGACTTTATCAATGAATCAAATCCCTCATCATCGACTTTAATAAATTTCTCAATG
>JBAZER010000097.1:0-3340 GCA_041653795.1 Candidatus Omnitrophota bacterium | reverse complement strand
CTTTGACATTCACCAGATAAAGGCGCCTGTTGCGGGACACGGGATCCCCAAAGAGACGCATGTAAAAATCATCGTAAAATTCCGGGGTCTCGATGTAATAGGTATGGCCGCCTCCGGCCTTATTGACCAGCGTCACATCGACGATCGAGATCCTGTCGGGGTCCAAAAACTTGAGATAAAGCAGGTCCTTGGCCTCTTCAAATTGATCGTACGACTCTGTCTGCACTCTCTGGCGGCCGAGCTTTTTTTCCCGGTCAATGATCTGCGCCATCAATAAAGCCTTGTCATTGGAAGCCACATAGACCGTGAGCTGCTTGGCCAGAGAGGCGATCTCTTCCTTGAACTTTTCATTGAACTCATTTTTCGACACATCCGGCGCTGCCATAACGACGTGGGCGATCTCTGCCTCGGCATCCGCAAGATCGCCGTATTGGACCATTCTCTCGAAAGCTTTAGAGACGACCTGGCAGCCAAGGCTTGAAGATTCAAGCCACAGCCTCTTCGGCTTGACCTCCCGGATGATCTTGGCCAAAAGTTCCCCCAGATACGGTCCTGAAGCGGTGGCAGACCCCCAGGCCTTTTCATAACCCCTCAAGGCGCCCCGGTAATCACCGGGCCAGTCAAAAAGCAAAAACGGCGTATTCACATCGAGAAAATACGCAAAATAAGCGGCCTTGATGGCTGTCAACTCAAAACTGTCCTGATAGCCGAATACCAGCACAAGCAGCGACTGGTGGGGAGAATTCTCGACAGCGGAAGCCAGGCGTTCCATAAAATCATCTTCGCCGAATTTCACGACTTGCTCGACGCCGACATCGCCGCGTTTCTTGAGCCTCTTGGGAATGACCCTGCTTATTTCCAATCCTGGCCGGATGCTCGCCTTCAGTGTCCCGGTTGTCAGGCGGTCTTCCATCTTTGACGTAAAACGCAATTCATCGCCCTCCTGCACAGCCTGACGGTCCGTCGCATAAAACAACTCGATGATCCTGCAATCGCCCTGCATCTCGTAGGGAAGTCGATGGTAAAGTTTTTCCTGCCAATCGGCAGGATCATCCTTAACAGGGACAGTCGAACACCCTGCCATCAACAAAAAAGTTACAGCTAAAATTTTTCGCATCAGCCTTTCCCGGCTTCTTCGTAAATGACGACTATTCTTAAAAACCTCTGAAATATTGTATCACAAAGATGGGGCCTCGCGGACTAAAGTCCGTTTTTTGCCGGGCCGCAACAGGCTGTTTTCAATATATCCCCGATCGCCTCTTTATGCTATAGTCAGATCCTGGAGGGGCGCCGGCTTCGGGAATATTTCCGCGATCACCCCGGCGCAAAGAAAATCCCGTGCGAAAAGACCATCTGAAAGGAATGAAGATCGTCTATGAAGACCGCGATATCCTCGTTGTCGATAAACCGCCCCATCTCCTGACGATGGCATCAAACACGGAAAAAGAAAAAACCGCTTATCACATCCTGACCGATTATGTGCGCAAAGGTTATGCCAAATCGCCTCGCCGCATCTTCATCGTCCATCGCCTTGACCGGGATACATCGGGGATCGTCATCTTCGCAAAGGACGAAAGGGCGAAAAACATCCTCCAGGAGCAGTGGGACAAGACCGAAAAAAAATATCTTGCCGTCGTTTACGGCAGCTTCCCGCAAAGGTCCGGAACGATCACGTCCTATCTGGCCGAAAATGCCGCGCACGTTGTTTATTCCACCCGCGACCGGTCCATTGGAAAACTTTCCACGACGATCTATAGGACCGTCAAAGAGGCAAAAGGGCTCAGTCTTCTGGATGTCGATCTGGTAACGGGGAGGAAAAACCAGATACGCGTCCATTTCGCGGAAAAAGGCCACCCCATCGTTGGTGACCAAAAATACGGCCGGAGAGACGCCATGCACAAACGCATGGCGCTCCATGCCTATTCGATCTCTTTCCTGCATCCCTGGAACAACAGAAGAATGATATTAAAGACAGCCGTCCCGGCGTATTTCACGGATCTTGTAGGAGATTTTACTCTTTAGGGGCGGCTTCGCCTTAGCTCAACAAAAAGGCCCGCCAAAATAGGCGGGCCTTCTCGCAAAAGCACCTTGTCTTCAACAAATTCTAAACAGTTTTATTCAACCTCTCCAAGAACAATACATCAAGGACATTTCCATCAAAACTGCTTACAACATCATGCGTTATCTAGAAACGGTCCTGAAAAACTCTGTGAACGGAAAGAAACATCTATTTCTTTGTAAGCTTGTTATAGAGCAAGGCAAACAAAACACAGCCGATGCCGGCATCAAAAAAACCGTATACGGCACCGATCACGCTGCCAATGGGGCTTACCGAATAACCGATATAGTATGACTTGGCGATCTCTGCGGCATTCTGGCTGCCATAACCAAGAACCCCAAGCCAAGTGAGCACAAAGAGGCTAGCGCTCCACAGGATCCCGCCTGCCAGTCCAAATGCTTTCACATTCAGCTTCATCTTACCCTCCTTTGTTAAGATTATCTTACTCCAAAACAAAACCCTGCGCGAGTGTTTTATGCGCGGCGGCAGCTTTTGCCAACAAAAAAGCCCACGAATTTCAGTGGGCCTTTTTATTTGGCTCCGCCTTTGCGACGAGATTAGAAGCTTCTTTAAGGATCAGGTGTTGGTTTAATCCACCGCGCCTGTCGGCGCTCCCGCATCTCCCGTGCCCCATTCGCCCCGCCTGGAAACGGGGCTCATTCGGCGCCAGCCTGGGTCGGCTGGCTTCTTGCTAATGCAATGCGTGTGCGGCTTTGCTACGGCTTGCGGCTGCCCCCACCCAGCCGCAAGCCGTAGCGTCCTTATAGCGTATCTAAAAAACTATTGACGTCCGCTTGGCTCGCCTGCGAGCCGCTAAATACTACTTTGAACGGCGAGCCGCAAAGCCTCTCCCGATAAACACTTGAGAAAAACACAGGCAAAAGGGCAAATTTTTCCCCCGCCAAAAATTTGCCCTTTTGCTTACTTTAATTCTTGAGGATTACTAAGTGTTGTTGAATTCCTACTCTCGCGTTACTCTTGGACCATTTTCGCCCATCGATTCGAATTTATAAAAAATAACTTTTTCTTCAAGCTTCCCAAGCTTTTGTTTCATTAATCTGTAGAATCTATCTTCACAGGTAGAAATAATGAACTGATTTTTCTTATCTGAATCGCTAATAATACCTTTTATAAGATCTATCAAAGAATAAACGTTTAAATCATCAAAATGCGTTACTGGATCATCTAAAAGCACAGTTGCAAAAGACGACCAATTTTGAGTTAGTGTAGCACTCAAAAAAAGGCTCAACATGACTATTTGCAGTTGCGATTCACTAAAAT
>JBAZER010000096.1:0-3375 GCA_041653795.1 Candidatus Omnitrophota bacterium | reverse complement strand
ATCAATGAAACTAACAGAAATTAAAAATAAAACAAACTTTAATCACCAAACATGGATATTTGTAGAAAATAAAATTTGTAAACTAATTAGATACCATTTAAACTCTACTGTTACTATATATCATATGCCTACGCAAATCTCTAATAAAATTTACTCCCGAATCGAACAACCAGTAGACAATTTAGTTAATATAGCAATCTATCCTAAAATCAGAGATCAACTTAATGAAACTAACTAATATTAATATTAAAAATCAGTTTCAATTCTGGTCTCATGTTGAGTCTCAAGTCATGTCTCAAGTCAGTTCTCAAGTCTGGTCTCAAGTCTGGTCTCAAGTCAGGTCTCAAGTCATTTCTCAAGTCTGGAATCAAGTCCGTTCTAAAATTTGGAATCAAGTAAATGAAACTATATAAAACTAAAATATCCACACTTAATGAATTCTATTTACTTTACATGCCGAACTCATCTGTTCTAGACGATAATCTAACAATTTATCTAGATACATTAATAGAAGATAATACATTAGAAGAAATTATAGACCATATCTATAAAAAATATAGTGATTATAATCCTTACAACCAAACAAATTTTATAAAAGACCAAATCAATGAAACTATCCAATAAATCCACCAAACACCTTATTTCTGCCTACCTTTACTCCGAACCATTCCATTTAACTCACTCTCTATTAACCCAATATTTAAATAATAATATTAATAATCCTACACTATATAATGTAATATGGAACAAAACTAACTTCAAAACCTTCACCTCTATTAATCCTTATAATATCATCCTCTCCAGAGAACTATCCAATATCACCAAAAATATATGAAACTATCTAACCTAAAATACAAAAATAATTATGAAATTACCCAACACATATACTCCTACCCTAAACAAATATCTGTTCTAAGTCAAAATATATTTAACAATATATTAAACAATATCCCTATCCCATACATGCATCCTATACGAAAAAATATAGACTATAAAATATACTCACTAACTTCTAATATAATCCACCCAATCATTAATACCGAACTAACTCATAATCCTATATGAAACTCATTAACACCAAAACTAGAAATCATATAAACAATCAACTCTACCCTCAATCATACTATCAAATCAGATCATCAATCTGGTCTATAATCAGATCCGAAACTAACTCTAAACTCTGGTGGATTGTTAGAAATAAAACTCATCCTCACGCCTTCAATAGAATAGAACCCCAATTAACAGAACTAATCAATACTACTCAAAGATCTCCCAATTCTTTCCGAAATATATAAAATACCATCCGGAGTCTCACTATACCCCTCAAAAATCACTGGGGGTATACTAGGCAATCCCAATACTGATACACTTTAAACTATTTCAATTAACTTCAAAGTTCCTGCCAAAAATTTTTTAAAATATATAATGCCACTTGGGAGTCTCATGATACTTCCAAAAAACTACTGGGGGGTAGGTCCATTCCCAATATTGAGAACTTTATGATACTTTAAGATTTTAAAGAAACTGCTTGAGACTTCAGCACCCCTAGGGAACCCCTATAAAAACACCCTATTTTTATAGGTATCCTATGGACTGGATATAGGGGTATTTAAGGGTATATAGGGTTATATAGCCACCTTAAAATACAGTATATGTAAGTCTAGGGGTATATAGTGTATAGGTGGTATATAGGGTATAGGGTATTACGTGGGGTTAAATGAATAGCTTTATATTAGGTGGTATGAATGTTAGGGTATATCTCTTTCATAGTTCTTTTAAGTACAGAGGTATTATTAATGTTATTATTAAGTAGAGGTATATAGAGTTTGTTTAGAACTGTATTAAGTTTAGTTGATGAATTATATTTTATGATTAGATCTTCTATTTCTTTTATGATAGTATCTATATGGATTTTAGTATTGATAGATTTCATATAGGAGGCATAGTTAGTGATATGATTCATAATGTATATAGGGTTGTTTATTTAAAGTAAAGTATTAATAGATTGTAATTGATCTCTGAATAGATAATAAAGGATTAAATAGACTTGAGCATAAACATAAGAATCAACTTGAGAATAGACTTGATTCATAACTTGATCTATAACATGAGACCTAATTGAAAAACCTAATTGAGATCTAACTTGATTCAAGACTATAGCTCGATTCAAAACAGGAGCTTGAGATATATCTTTCAAGTCAGTTAGTTTCATATAGATTGTTTTATATTGTTAAGTTCATTAATACAGTCTAGTTCTACTTGATAGCAGGCTAGTATATGTTCAGACCAGGAGCAAGGTTTATGATCTGGTTCGTTATTATATTCGTTGAATGATTGGATTAGTATATCAATATTATCAGAAGTGTAATCGTCTATTGAAGGTATAAGCATTTGATTGATTCTTTATTTGTTATTAGCGATATCGAACATATAGGGGAAGCCGTGTTGTTCTGATTCTTCGTTAAGCAGTTGAGCTTCGGCAAGTATATTATTATATCGTTTAGTAAGTATATCTATTGCTGGTAAGTGGTTTATACGTTGATTGATACTGGTGATTGCACTTTGGACCCACGGGTTAAGGTCATGGAACTCTTTGAGATTAAATCTTTTAGACTCTGTATTACATATATCAAAGTAAATAGAGTCACCGTTTTTATATGCGATAAGATTGATCTTATTACCGAAGGAAGATATATCAAGTCTGAAGTGATAGTCTGATTTAGATTCAATGAAGGTGATAAGTCTTTTATTAATTACTTTACCTTCCCATGCTTTAAGTTCAGAGGCAAGTAGATTAAACAGGTTGACTTTGTCTTGGAGTTCTTTTATATCCAGTTGAACTTTAGTTTTGATTGTGTTGGCGTCAAGAGGTTTAAGATATTGGATAAAAGACATAATGGATCCTTTCGGTTAACTTTGTTCTATATAGTTTTAGACTGTTGCCATAATACTAACCGCTGCTTTGCTGATACACCACGGCGACTATTAAACACACGGCGATAATGTTCCTTTACATTTTTGATATGACCAACAAAGCCATTTTCTTTTAAGTATTCAACCATACAGATATAAAGTGTTTTGTTTATCATATTGAATTAACTTTGTTCTATACCTTGTTCGTATGCTGACAATGCGTAGAAGAGTTCAGCCTGTTCATTTAGTTTAACCAGGTCTATATCTTCATTAGGTATAACTTCTTGTTCAGGCTTTGTATCTTCTGTCAGGATAATCATTTAGATACTTTCCAGTTCTGATATAGGTTTACCAATAGTGATACCGTAACCAGCAAAGCGTACAATGTTCTGGAGTTTGATATTGTTGACTATGACTTCTTTCTGAATACCGGTTTCCTGTTGTTTCTTACTGCAGTGATTG
>JBAZER010000095.1:0-3537 GCA_041653795.1 Candidatus Omnitrophota bacterium | reverse complement strand
GATTCTGTTTTTTTGGCTAACGTCTGCGGTGACCTGCCACTGGCGGGGGCGCGTATGGAATGCACGGATGGACAGTGAAGGCACTCGGCCTGCTCTTCTTCCAGCAGGCCCTGTGCCTGAGCGATCGAACGTCAAATGCGCTTCCCACCGAAACCGCCCGCTTTCCAGTGGTTAGGTCGACCGCTCTGTTCGCACATTTTCTATCGTGGTCCGATGACGTGTGGAATCTCGCTTCCGCTTCTGTCCGCTTCTGGCGGCCCCTGGCAATCACGCCGTTGGGGAAACCGGAAATCATTGCAATCCGAGGCTCTGGAATATTTTTGCTGTGACACAAATCGCGGTGGTCCGGGGATGCGGTCGCAGTAATCTCCGTCTCTGGAATACTCCTGCTGTGGCATGATGCCTGGCGGTCCGGCATAGCGGTCGTAGTAATCGCGGTCTCTGGGTATTCTTGCTGCAAGCGCTCCGTGGTCCGGATCGTCATAGCTCCACAACATACTCTTTGGCCGGAATCGTCGATTTCAAAATGCACTCTCGCTGAAAGCATATATTTCTGGCGAACGTCCCCAGTGACCTATCCCTGCTTGCTTTCGGCATTCCTCCTGCCCGCGAAGCGGATCAGCAGGAGGTATGCCGAAAGTCCCGAAGGGACAGGGATTAGGTCGACTGGTCTGTTCGACTTCATTTTGTTTCGATTTGCTTTCGGATACGATCTAGCATCTCTTTGAAATTAACCATCTGGAAATTTGGGGAGTTCGCATTCTCGCTCCATTCAATTTCTTCGCCCGAAATTCTGCCTGTCGAAGCCCAACCGTTGGATCCTGTGAGGAAATCCGCATCGCCAGTCAGAAAAATTAGGTATCTACCCGAATTCGAATTCTCCCGGTCGATATGATTCTGGAATAGCGCGTCCCAGAATCCCGAACAATCGTAAATCTGTATTTGTTCAGGCAGCTTGCCCTTGAGGTTCTCGATCACTCGTGCGGATACGCACCTAGAGTCCTTGAAGCGACGAAGTCGCTCATTTTGAGTCAAGTTTTTATTAGGCCGCATTTGCTGTAATATTAGCATCGATTTCGTTGACGAGCTTTTGGAATGCCTGAGCGAGAGGCTGCGGGGTATTTGGCAGTCCGCCTTGGAGGAGCGAGAGTCCGGGGCGGATCATGCGGGCATAGGTTCGCTGGTAGAACACGACGGTTGCGAGCCCTTGGTGTGTGAGGCGGTAACGGTGGCTTTTCTCAATGCGCTTGATCAGTCCGTGCAGGCGCAGGCGGCGCAGTTCGTAGCTGATGCGCCCGGGACGGATCTCGGCTTCTGGCAACCCGAGCATCTGCGCAAGCAATGGGCACAGTTGTCGGTTGCGGAAGCCTTCGACCTGAAGGCAGAGCATCATGAGGACGCCGAAGAGGGCCTGCACGCGCGCGTCGCCAAAGCGCAGGGCACTGGCACGCTGGCCGTCGACGGTTGCCGGGGTTTGCAGGTTTTGGAAAGCGGCAGCTCCGATTCGGCAGTCGTGGCTGGCTTTCTCGACTTCGAGCATGCGACGATTGGCGGCGAAGCCGATCTCGCGGAGTTGCGGCAGGTTCTTCAACAGACGCCCGACGTTAAAGTCATAGGTGTTGTTGATGGTGGTTTCCGTGCGCAACGCGGCACCTTTCCCGCACGTCTTGTGATACTGCTTGAGGTGCGTGTTTTTATAATAGACGTGCAGTGAGGGAATGACTCCCTGGGTCACAACGCGCGTCCGGCATCGGCCGTCGGCAGCGGTCTTCTTCTGCATCTTTCGTGCGAAGATGAGCTGCACGTTTTCTGGTCGGCCCAAATCAATGTTCTCGCGGATGACTTCCTCGAAAAACTCCCGCCCGTGGCGCGGGCGATCCCACACCTGGGTGAGGGAGAACTCGCTTTGCAGGACGGAGAGTTGGTAGCGGAAGCCGGCTTTCCGATCAGCGGCGGGAAAGGGATGGGGCAGCTTCGCGAGCCACTTGCGGTAAAATCTTTCGATTTTCTTTTCGTCGAACTTTTCGGCCAGTCGCTGTGCAAGTTGAGGGTCGGCGCAGCTCAGAAGCCCGTTGTCGAGCGGCTCGAAGTCCACGCCGCAGCGTTCGAGCTGGCGCTTGAGGTATTCGTGGCCGTTGATGCAGAGCTTGGAGGTGTAGGGAAAATAGGAGCAGAACTTCAGGAAGAAGGGGCCGAAGTCCTCGTCCACGGCGTAGAAGTAGTAAAAGTTCACCATCGCGGTGGTGTAGTCAATCCAAGGGACTGTGCCTTCCCCGGAGCCGAAGCGCTTGCGTATCGTGCGCGGGACGGTGGCTTTTTCCTGGGAGATGCCGATGAAGAGGACGCCCTCGCGTCCCTTGAACTTGCGCAGATGCTTCTGCATGACCTCGTCTTTGCGCTGCCGCTTCTCGAAGCGGATGATCGGGATGGCGTTGTCTTGGGCGAAGTCCAGCACGCCGCGCTTGAAGGCGGCGGTCATCTCAACGGCCTCCTTGGTGGAGGCGAAGCGGCGCCCTTTGTAGTTGCGGAAATAGGAGGCCACCCCCCCGGCACTGGTGAGCTGTGGGACGTAGGCGTTGAAATACATGCGGTCGATGGATTCCAGTTCGAAGGTGACATTTTCGCGCTGGAGTTCGGCGACGCTGGCGGGCAGAGTTTTCATCGGCTTCGGTGCGGGTTTTTGCACACCTCCGCTTCTAGCGGAAAGCCGCCTCCTTGTTGAGGCAAATTCCGGTGGGCGACCACCGCGCTACCCGCCCGAAGCCACGATTTTTTAAACATGAGACGAAGCCTCAGACCGGGCGAGATGCCCCGCACACAAGCGCGCCTCATAAATTCACCCTACATCTCGCCTGGTCTGAGGCTCCGCCTCGCTGGTTAGTTGGTTTTTGGAGATTTTGAGTCTGCATCCCCCGCGCCAGAAGCGAGTCGGGATACCTGCTCTTGGACGTTGGGCAAGAAAATATTCCCCTGCCACGTTGCGTGTGGTAAAGTGAGACATGCCGACAGTTCTGCGTATCGGGTCATTCCGATTTCACTTTTACACCGACGAGGGCAATGAGCCCCCGCATATCCATGTCCGAACACCGGACGGAGACTGCAAATTCTGGCTGGAGCCATCCATCTTTCTCGCAAGCAATCGTGGAGTGAGACTCCATGATCTGCGCCAGATCGAACGTCTCGTTTTCGAAAACCAACAACAACTCAGGAAAGCATATTATGACCGCCATACTCGCTGATGCACCGATTTCTTTGGAGCCGGCCGCTGTCCGTGCTTGGACCGAAGGAAGAACAATATTTATCGAACTTCATGATGGCCGTTTTGTCGGCTTTCCGGCTGACCGTTTTACCCGACTGGCTGCTGCCACAGACGAGCAACTGAAGGACGTAGCCGTGGAAGTGAACGGATTTGCTCTTCGATGGGAAGAATTGGATGAAGACATTACAGTGCCAGGAATTCTTGCTGGTCGCTTCGAACTGCCACAAAAATAAAGGCCCAACGGGCCGGTTCAGCTAATCCCCATGCCTTCGGCACTT
>JBAZER010000094.1:0-3583 GCA_041653795.1 Candidatus Omnitrophota bacterium | reverse complement strand
GAGGGGAGCCCCTGCCAGACAATCACGGCGATGATGGAGAGAAGGCTCCCGATAACGATGAGCAGTGAGGAGATCATCAGGGCCGTGACCAGCCGTTCCTCTTTGATCCTATCCATAAGCCATCCCCTTCTCTATCCGGATAAGAATCAATCGTGCAATTACCGTGAAAACCAGTATCACTGACATCACAATCAGTGCGGCAAACAGCAGTGCTGAATCGTAAAGCGGTATCGACATCATCTCACCGTAATTGTTCGCGATGAGTGACGGCAACGGTAACGCGGGATCAAACACCGAATTCGGTATGAGTGCCACATTACCTACTACCATCAGTACTGCTATGGTCTCGCCGAATGCGCGGGAAAACCCCAGGATCACCGCAGCAGCGATTCCCGAAAACGCCATCTTCAGTTCCACATGCTTGATGGTCTGCCATTTTGTTGCGCCCATTCCAAGCGACGCTTCCCGGATATCGGCAGGGACCGCCCGCAGTACCTGTTCCGAGATCGAAATGATGATGGGAAAGACCATGATGGCAAGAACGATTCCTGCCGCAAGAATGGAGAACCCGGTATTGTACTCGGTCGTGCCGAAGAACGGTATCCCGAGCGGACCGATATTCCGGGCAAGGACCGCGACAGAGGGTACAATGACAAGGACTCCCCATACCCCAAAGATGACCGGAGGGATACCGGCGAGAAGGTCGATAAGCGGGAGAATCTTTGCACGGACCCGTTCAGTTGCATACTCTGCAAGATAAATTGCAGAGAGGATGGAGAGCGGAATTGCGATCACCATAGCTATCGCTGTAACAAAGACAGTACCGAGAATTGGCACAAGAAACCCGAAGTGGCCCTCGACCGGCATCCACGTGCTTCCGAGGAAGAGATCGTGAATTGGGATAGTCTGCAGGATTGGGATCGAACGCAGGCAAAGGGCAGCGGCTATGACGAGCAACATAAGGGCAGAACCGACTGCAGCTGCCGCCATGACATTGCCGGTGATGCGATCGATCAAATTTCGTGCAGACATACGGTACTACCTCATGTGGAGAATAAAAAAAGCGAAAGATACTGGCAATTATTGCCAGTTCACTCTTACGCTACCTTCTGGAGCGAGCTCGTGATCGCATCCGACGGTAATTCAATGTAACCGTTTGCATCGACAAACTTCTGGCCGTCAGTGAGGGTCCACTTGATGAAGTCAGCGGTTACTCCGGCGGGCTTGCCCTTCGTGACAAAGTACTCAACCCGGGCCGGGGGGTGCGGGAATGTCTGGGATTTGATTGCGGCTACCGCTTTTTCCTTCGTGCTGATGTCGAGGAGGGTATTATCATTCAGTACGAAGGGGGGGATCACAACACCCGCAACCGGAAGACCGGTCTTCGCATCGTACGCGTAGTTGATGTTGTTGAACCCTACACCAAGCTGATCTTTCTGCACTTCGGACAGTAGGCCAGGGTCGCCGAAAACTCCGATACCTCTCAGGTTCGCCTGCGCTTTACCGCCAACGTAGAGTGCCCAGATATCAGCAGCTCCGGAAGAGTCGCTCCGGGTGAAGAGGTTAATCTTATCGGTGATCTCGGGCCTCCCCCCGACTTCGCCCCAATTAAGGACGGTCCGGTTGATGTAGATCTTCTTCCAGGTACTCTGGCTGATTCCTTTTGCCTGGATCTCCTTGACGACCGGGTTCTTTGCATTGATCACCGGTACAACCGCGTCTTTGGTCACGGGGATAGGATATGCTCCCTTCTGGATCTCTGCATCGGAGATCGCACGCGAGACCATGCCGATGTCGACGAGGCCGCCGAGAGTGTCGGACATTCCTTTTCCTGCTCCACCGGCAGAGACCTCGATCTTGACGTTTGGGTGAGTCTTCTTGTACTCATCAGCCCAGACGACAGCAAGGGGATAGAGTGCAAAGGCGCCGGAAAGGGTGATTGTCCCGCTGATCTGGCTTCCGGCAGGGGTTGTCTGCGATGAGGTAGTAATCGCCGGGAGGGAAGTTGTTCCCGCAGCTTTAATCGCAGCCGGGGTCTGAGGCGGGAGAGTGGTCGTCGGGACTGTCCCCTTGCTTCCGGCAGACGATGTTAATACGATTCCAATAATAACCACGGCGATGATGATTGCCGCGATAATGCCATAGGTAAGATTTTTGTTCAGAGTCATTGTGTTCACTTCTTTTTGAAACATAATGTAGTCCGGCCGCTGTTACGGGCCTGGAATACGCGCGATCTGTTGGTGAGGACGGGGATGGAAATAGCATCCCGGTTCATCCGGACATATTGCTTACATTCAATGGGAAGGGACGTTATTAATCACTGAATACCTCGGCAATCATTGCCGCTTTCTCAAAAAACGGTCAAATGTGGCGAATTTTGCCACAATGATTGGGATTATGGAAACACAAAAATGGCACTGACCTGTTATGATCCGGACAAAAGGACAGACAACACTCAACGGGAGCCTTTTCGTGTTTGCAAAAAAGGAGAAATCCGGGTGTTTGCCCGGATATACACGCTAAAAATAATTATTGGATCATGTCCAGACGTTCCAGAATTTTGGATGATATTTCAAACCGGGGTTTTTCTTCCCGCTGGACTTTCTGGTAAAATCCACAGTTGAGGCAATTGCCAATTTTTGCCGCACAGGTACCCTGGACTTTCCCCCCGCACATGGTACCGCTGATTGCCCAGCAGGCACGTCCGCCGTTCTTTCCGCTGTTCACGCCATCGGCACGTGTTTCGACTGCCGCCGGACAGATGCCCATATCAGCAACCCTTTTGCCCCCCGGTTCCCTCCCGCAGTTCTTAAATTCCCAGCAGTTTTGTTTCGTCATGAACTCCTCACTTTCCTTTGATCAAGGGGCTGGAATTATCCGACATATCTCCAGTATGCAGTTTCCTGCCCTTCTCCCGGTTGTTGTCATGGGCCCGGGAAAACACTTCACATTTCCACCAGCGATCACTCAACAACAAATTTGCCTTGCGAAAACGATCGGTCTTTCTTTCTGAATGGCAACCCCATTGCTCCGGACCCAACGATCACTCGACCATAAGTTTGCCATTTCCTATCCCCATGTCACAGTACAGGGGAAATGTGCCGGTCTTGTCTGCTGTGAATTCTATCACATTGTCATTCGAAGTGATCAGCTTACTGATACCGTAGTCTCCCCCTATATTGACGACTGCCATACAGCCCGAGAGGGTCTTTGGATCGCCTTCGATCCGGACGGTCGTCCCCTGTTTCACCCGGATCACTGACGGATTGTACTGGCCACCACTGGCTGTCAGCGTGAAGGTTTCCACAACCCCCTTTCCGGCTCCCGGAATTTCCGCAGAGCCGGGTTGTGGCTGCGATCCCGTACCGGCGGCCGGCACAACCGAAGTCGTTATTTTTGCCCCTGAAACGACAGCACCGATGTGGCCGACATGCATTGTCAGGAAGACCGCCCCGACGACTACGATAATTGCCCATACCGCTCGTTCATCCATAGTAATACCCTCCTTTTACTCGTCCTGACCATCTTTCACTGGTGGAATTTACACCGCAACTGTCCTTGACCCGGCTAACAGGCAGTCACC
>JBAZER010000093.1:0-3653 GCA_041653795.1 Candidatus Omnitrophota bacterium | reverse complement strand
CATTGCCGCAGACAGATAAACAGATTCAACGGGGATATACGCGCCGGAATAGATGTTGATGTCACGGGTCGTTTTGTCAGGTCTTTCCCCTGCCCTCTCAGAAAGAACCCTTGAAACAGGGCCTTTTAAGGCCGGGGGATAGAGAAGGATGGGCTTCTCGGCCAGAGCGATAGGATCGCCGTCCATATCGAAGTGATTGGCCGCGATCTGCGCCTCGGCAGCCTCAAGAGCGTCATGAGAAAACGCGCCACTCAGAAGGTTGTCATACGTTTTTGACGTCTCTTCCGGGTTCTTGGGATGGCTGTCATAAAACAGGTAGTAGCCATCCGGCCCTGCAACAGAAAAGCCATTGTAGAGCTTGGCAGCAGTCTGTTTCAAAACAGCCGTCTTGCCACCGGACCCTAACGCTTCGGCACGGACGATTTTTTTCTTTAGCTCCGCATACTCCATCTGTTCACTGACTTCAAACGAAACATAGAAGTATTTGCGGTATTTCTGCTGGGTATTCGTTTTTTCATACCCGATGATGAAGTGGTCGAGGCCGGTATCGCTGTCCTCATCCACCGCCTGCCATTCACCGAGCCCGGACATGTTGTTGGTGATATAGTCCTTCGTCGGGTCAGTGATTTCGTCGAAACACACCAGATGAGCGTTGCCGGGTGCATTGAATTTCATCATGGCAAACTCATCATAGATCGGCGTAAAAAGATCAAGCATTTCTGAACGTGTCATAGTAATCCTCCGATTTTATTTCATGTTCTGTTTCGTGTTATTCGTATTACGCCTCAGTGCCAACCACGACAAAGTGGCCAATAGCGTAGCCGTAAGTGTTGGCCGCAATGGCGTCAGCCGAGATGTCGATATCGTCGATCATGAAGCCGATACCCTCTGAAACGGTATCGCTGATGTCAATATCATCATTGGCCTAAGGTCAACGATGGAACCTATCGCATCGCGGGTAATGACCGCATTGGCCGCGACAGGAACCGAATACTGCGTCTTTGTGTCAAGCGGGTAATACTCGACATACTTTGTGCTTGAATCACCAACAACACCTGCCGCCGCAACGCCCATATGGGTCGCTGCGAAAGCTGTTCCGGCATTCGTCATGTAACCGCTCCCGTCATCCTGGAGCACATCGCCCTTAACGATCGTTACCGTGGCCGCAAGAGCGTTTCTGCGCGCCGGTGGCTCGTTGACAGGGATAAAACCATTCGCTTGGTATCGTGTTAATTTCATAGAATCCTCCGATATAAACTATCTACTTGAGATAGTTGTCTGCTCACACTTCCCCCTTGAGCCCGAATCCTCCTGGCTTAAATTCCGAAGATTCAATCGCAAGCTGGAAGGGATTGAATTTACGTCTCTCGATCCATGACCATAACCACATTCAGGACAGACTTTTGGCCGGGTCTTATAAAAAAGAATCCTGCCCTTACATCGTCCGCAAATGTAAGATGAACACTTACGTTCATTTTTGTTAACGGCCATTATCTTTTCTTTGCCCTGAACTTCTTTAAGGCGGCGTCAACCATCGCTTGGGTGGCCTTGTTCGCCCTCATAGTATCCACAATGGCGTTTTCGGCCTCCGTTAAACTTGCCTCTGATTCTTTTTTCCTTTGCAATGTCGAGCCTATGCCTTCATCTGTCGAGTTTAAACGGGCGATCTCTGCGCTCAAGGCTTCCACTTGTTTCCTGAGTTCCTCGACTTCTGGAGAACTTTCCTTTTTTTCTTCAAGGAGCTTTTCCATTTCTTTCATAGCCAGTTCCGGGGCCTGGGGGACGGTTTTTAATTCAGGATGTTTTTCGGCATAGTCAAGGAGAACATCGAATTTCTTGTTTTCCTTTCGTATGGCGACAATCGCATCCGACTCAGACATCCCGCCATCCATGAGCTCTTTTTTTCGATTTGCAATATTCAACTCAGGATGTTTTTCTAAAACCCTCGCGTAAGACTGGGCTTGTCTTTCGAAGAGTTTCTTGGAAACGCCTTCCCTTTGTTTAAGAACAAGGTTCTGGCGCTTGTCAATCTCTCTCCGAAGTTCCCGGCGTTGAATCCAGGCAATGGCCGCTTTTTGGTCTTCGAGCAACCATTCATCAAGCTCCGCGTCTTCCATTTCCCGGCGCTTATCAAGAGGCAAAGATTTGTCTTCGTTGAGGTATTTCTTGACCTTCTCGGCTTCTTCTTTTTCCACCAAAGTCAGGATGTCTTCTTCTTTTGGAGTTTCTTTCTCTTTCCGTAGATCCTCTAACTCTTGACGCAATGCTTGTGCTTCCTTTGAGCTCTTGTCCTGTGTTTCTTTGAGCTTATTGGAAAGCTCATCAATGCGCTTTTGAGTTTCGACCTTGATCTTTTTGATCCGATCCTCTGCGGAAAGCTTGGCTTCTTCATCCTTCTCTTTCTTTTCCAGCAGTTCAGCCCTTCGCTTTTTTTCGGCCTCGTCTTTTATCTCTTCGTCTTTCTTGGATAAAAGTTCGGCATCCAACTTGGCTTGTTTTTCAACTTCAAGCCGTTTGGTTTCAGCGTCCTTGATGTCTTGGGCCTTCTTTTCCTCCTGTTCTTTCTTTTGTTCAGGAGTCAAAAGAGTTTCCTGCTGTTTCTGGACGGAAGATTTACCCTGTTCCAAAAGTCCCTCAAGTTCTTTCTTTGCTTCTTCTTTTTTAAGCTCTGGCATGATTTCTCCTTTTTAACCACCGTTTTTATCGGATAACGGAGCATCCTTTTTTCTTCCATCACTCTTTTTGGGTAAGTGAAGCAACCCTATAATAAAAAAACGCCGTATTTTATCTAATAAAAGATAAAACATGGCGTTCTAAGACGCTCTTGAATATTCCGGGCGCTCTAAGGCGCTCTTTAACTCTTGTTCAAATCTAAAACCTTTTCCGCGTTCTTATCACCGAACACAGAGATTTCGTTGCATTTCGGGCATTTTATAGAAACAATCCCAATGTGTATTTTGCCTTTGCCTAAAAGCCGATGGCAAAACTTGCAGCGATAATCTTCCATCATTCAATTTTTTTTGGTCTTCCCCTGCCAATCTTTTTTTCTTCTTTGGGTGCTTCCGGTTCTGCCTGTGGCGCAGATGAGGATTCTGTTTTGTCATCTTTTGCGTCAAGGGTTTTCGCAAATTCGGCGATCTTGGCCTCTTTCTCTCTCCTTAACCTCTCTTTCGCCACAAACTGCGCTTTGCTCAGCTTGATGTTTTCTGGGGCATAGGGCAGTGGATTGTCAACAACGACCCCTCTGTCCGTCCCTTTCTTCGTCCCTTTCATCTCTGACATGATTCCTCCGTTTTTACCATCACTTTTCCCGGCAAGTGAAGAGCCGCTATTTTTGAAGATCAGCCATTTTTTTGCGTAATAATTCGACTATCTTTCCTGCGTCTTCCATCGCCTTAAGGGAAGCATAGGCGTTCGTCATATCTTGGGCTTTTATGAACCTGTTAACCTCTCCTTGTAAAAAATCTTTATGCTCTCCCAAGACTTCAAAAAATATTCTTGAATGTAAGATGGTCTGTAGTTCGCCGATGTCTGTCGCTCGATTATTGGACACTCATGCCCCCTGGGACTTGGCCTGGCATTGCTTGACCTGGCATTGTAGGTTCTGCAACTGGTTGCCCTTGTGGAGCCATAGGTTGATTTGGATTCTGTGC
>JBAZER010000092.1:0-3670 GCA_041653795.1 Candidatus Omnitrophota bacterium | reverse complement strand
CACTCTGCAACTCGAGTGCATGAAGTTGGAATCGCTAGTAATCGCAGATCAGCACGCTGCGGTGAATACGTTCCCGGGCCTTGTACACACCGCCCGTCACGCCATGGGAGTTGGTTTTACCTGAAGCAGGTGAGTGAACCGCAAGGACACAGCCTGCCACGGTAAGGTTAATGACTGGGGCGAAGTCGTAACAAGGTAGCCGTAGGGGAACCTGCGGCTGGATCACCTCCTTTCTAAGGATTTGAATGTTAGAAGAACCCGTCGAAGACTTCGGTCTTCTTCACCTTCACATTCGAACTTAGTATTCGATATCTTGCTGTTTTGGTCATCGTACTGACTCAGCCGGTTCGCCGTCGGCGTATCCCTTCTCAGGAAACAACAATAGCTGCGACAGCTATTAAGCGGGCTTGTAGCTCAGCTGGTTAGAGCGCGCGGCCTAGCGTAGGCGAAGCCGAAGCGTTACTTCTGATCAAGCGTGCGCGAGTTTCGTTACGGGCTTGTAGCTCAGCTGGTTAGAGCGCGCGCTTGATAAGCGTGAGGTCGTAAGTTCAAATCTTACCAGGCCCACCATTTTTTGCTTAGCGCGCAATCGGGGCTGTTGCTCAGTTGGGAGAGCGCCCGCGAGCGAAGGCGAGCAACCTTTTATGCTATCGCGCTCGTTCCACCCATGGGGGGCTGTAGCTCAGTTGGGAGAGCGATAGCTTTGCAAGCTATAGGTCGTCGGTTCGATCCCGATCAGCTCCACCAGTTTTGCGCCGGTTATGCGAACCGACTACAAAAAGATGCGCGCCTACGCGCGCGGGGGTTCGATCCCGATCAGCTCCACCAATTTTCGCTACGCGAAAATTGCCGCGCCGAAGCTTCTTAGCGAAGGCGGGCTGTTTGAAAGAGATCCCCTGCCCCACAAAAATTCTGTTGTTTCTTTGAGAAGAAAACCCTTTCCTCCGATCTTCGGGTCGCAGGATGTTCTTGGACATTGTGAATAATTTTTGATGATGAATGACATCGGTCAGTCTTGACTTTCATAGGGAAAGACTGATCGGTAAAGAATAAAAGTCGTCTTGTCTGCGACGTGTTTTGTGCTGCTGAGGCCAAAACCGGAGAATCCGCAGGCAAGACATGTCGGAAGAAAGTTGTTGTTCTATCTTCTACGCCCCGAAGGCGTTCTCGGATAGTTAAGCAGTCAGCGCAACGACGCAAATCGAACATCTCCCCTACTCCTTGTCGGATAGACGGAAATGTTCACACCAAACAGATTTGGCTTCTGATAAGGATCAAGCATGACAAGAGCATTTGGTGGATGCCTTGGCACTGAGAGGCGATGAAGGACGTAGCACGCTGCGATAAGGTTCGGGGAGTTGCGAGCAGACTTTGATCCGAACATGTCCGAATGGGGAAACCCACACCGTAAGGTGTATTTCCTGCTGAATACATAGGCAGGCGAAGCAAACCCGGGGAATTGAAACATCTCAGTACCCGGAGGAAAGGAAATCAACCGAGACTCCGCTAGTAGTGGCGAGCGAACGCGGACCAGGCCAGTAATAACTTCAATCAAACCAGAACGCTCTGGAAAGAGCGACCATAGAAGGTGACAGTCCTGTATGGGTAGATGGTTGAGGTTGTTCTTGAGTAAGGCGGGACACGTGAAATCCTGTCTGAACATGGGGGGACCACCCTCCAAGCCTAAGTACTCCTCAGTGACCGATAGTGAACTAGTACCGCGAGGGAAAGGTGAAAAGAACCCTAATGCAGGGAGTGAAAGAGTACCTGAAACCGAATGCTTACAAGCAGTTCAAGTCCGCAAGGATGAGAGCGTACCTTTTGTATAATGGGTCAGCGAGTTAGTCTGTGCAGCAAGCTTAAGCCGATAGGTGCAAGCGAAGCGAAAGCGAGTCTTAATAGGGCGTCTTAGTTGCACGGATTAGACCCGAAACCTGATGATCTAGTCATGGCCAGGTTGAAGGCAGGGTAACACCTGCTGGAGGACCGAACTCACGTCTGTTGAAAAAGACGGGGATGAGCTGTGATTAGGGGTGAAAGGCCAATCAAATCAGGAAATAGCTGGTTCTCCGCGAAATCTATTTAGGTAGAGCCTCGAGTGATTACCTTGGGGGGTAGAGCACTGGATGAGCTAGGGGGGCGCGAGCCTTACCAAACTTAACCAAACTCCGAATACCCAAGAGTATAACTCGGGAGGCAGACTATGGGTGCTAAGGTCCGTAGTCGAGAGGGAAAGAGCCCAGACCATCCGCTAAGGTCCCCAAGTGGTGACTAAGTTGGAAAGGATGTGGGAAGGCCAAGACAGCCAGGAGGTTGGCTTAGAAGCAGCCATCCTTTAAAGAAAGCGTAATAGCTCACTGGTCTAGTTAAGCCGGCCTGCGCCGAAAATGTAACGGGGATTAAGTCATCCGCCGAAGCGATGGGTGTGTAGCAATACACGCGGTAGCGGAGCGTTCCGTAAGCCTGTGAAGTTTGACTCGGAAGAGCAGATGGAGGTATCGGAAGTGAGAATGCTGACATGAGTAACGATAAACAATGTGAGAAACATTGTCGCCGTAAGTCCAAGGGTTCCTGCGCAAGGTTAATCCGCGCAGGGTGAGCCGACTCCTAAGGCGAGGCCGAAAGGCGTAGTCGATGGCAATGCGGTTAATATTCCGCAGCCTGCTGGTAGTGACGGAGTGTTGAGAGTGTCCGAGATTAATGGATTTCGAGGGCGCTTGATATGCTTCCAGGAAATAGCTCCAGCGTACAGGTCGTACCCTAAACCGACACAGGTGGACGAGTTGAGTATACTCAGGCGCTTGAGAGAAGGGTGTTGAAGGAACTCGGCAAATTGCCCTCGTAACTTCGGGATAAGAGGGCCTGTCACATGCGCAAGCAAGTGACAGGGGCACAGAATTGGGGGTGGCGACTGTTTACCAAAAACACAGGACTCTGCGAAGTCTCACATGACGACGTATAGGGTCTGACGCCTGCCCGGTGCTGGAAGGTTAAGGAGAGGAGTGCAAGCTCTGAACCGAAGCCCCAGTAAACGGCGGCCGTAACTATAACGGTCCTAAGGTTAGTAACGCAGCCTTAGTAAAACTGAACCATATGCGGGAAACTCCTCAAAAACCGCCACGTACTTATGGATTTTTAAACAATCCATAGTCATAATCGTGGAGGACACGGGGACAATCCGCAGGAAAGACTCGGTTTTGCAAGAAATCGAGAATCCTCAGAGACTTTACGTTCAGAAAGCTGCCAAAATGAAGTTAGAACCACAGTGGATTGTTGGATTTGTTGATGGCGAAGGTTGTTTTCATGTGGGCATAGCTGTCCATAAGGAAATGACTGTCGGTTATCAAATTCTTCCTGAATTCAATGTTGTTCAACACAAACGCGATGAGCAAGTTTTGCATGCCTTAAAGGCATATTTCGGTTGCGGGGTTGTTAGAAAAAACCACGACGATCGATTAACCTATCGGGTTCGCAAATTTGAACATCTAACGGCAATCATTGCCCCGTTTTTCATGAAGCATTCGCTCAAAACGAAGAAAAATACTGACTTCAAAAAGTTTTGTAGTGTTTTGCGTCTTATGGAAAAAGGACGGCATTTAACGGTGGAAGGTCTTGAAGAAATTAAGGCCATCGCCGAACAAATGAACGTCAAGGGCATACACGCAGAAGC
>JBAZER010000091.1:0-3795 GCA_041653795.1 Candidatus Omnitrophota bacterium | reverse complement strand
GAGCGCAGAGCCCCGAAAAATCGTTAGGTAGAGGGTGAATTACCAGCCTTTCAAGGCAAGGCATCATTTTTTGGTATGAGTATAGGATGGGAGGATTAATGGTCTTATATGGTTAAAATCACTACAAAAACGGTAAGGCTGAGCGCCTTAAAGCTCAACCAGGATAATCCAAGGCGGATCTCCACGAAGGACATGGACCGGCTTGTCAGGTCTCTTCGGGAGTTTCCCGACATGATGGGGATCAGGGAGATCGTGGTCGATGAGTCCATGACGGTGCTTGGGGGAAACATGAGGCTTTGGCCTTGCGGAAGATCGGCGCTCCAGAATGAGGCCGCCCATGGCTAATCCGGTCCTCATGGTTGAGCTGACGAAGGTCGCGGATGCGGTGTTCGGGATCGGGTGGCGGAGGTATCGGCAACTGGCGACGGATGGGGTTACGCCCCCGGTGGTCGCTGGGAAGATCGATCTCATAGAGGCATCCAGGGCGCTGATTGAGTATTACCGGAAAAGGGCTGAGGCAGGGGGCTCCCTCTCCCTGACAGATGAGCGCACCCGCCTGACCCGGATCAATGCCGACCGTAAACAACTGGAGCTGGAGAAGATGCGGGGGGAGACGATAGACACGGAAAAGGCGCAGCAGGTATGGGCGGCGGTCATGCAGAACGTGGTGAACAAGCTGGAGCTGTTGCCGGCGAAGCTGCCCCCGATGGCTTACGGACTGACGATCCCGGAGATCAAGGCGTTGGTGGAGAGAATGCTTTATGAGGTGAGAAACGAAATTGCAAATCCAGACATTAAAGACCTCGCGCGAATGGCAAGCGGTAAGCGAGCTTCTAAGCATGGTTCGCCCAAAGCCGCTTCTCACGGTAAGCTCCTGGGCCGATCAAAACCGGGTTCTAAGTCCGGAGGCAAGCGCGGAGCCCGGAAGGTGGTACACGGCGAGGGCTGAATATCAGCGGGGCATCATGGACGCCTTCAGCGATCCGAGCGTGGAGAGAGTGGTGGTCATGTCATCGGCCCAGGTGGGGAAAACGTCCGTCCTGGAAAACGTCATCGGCTTTTTCATTGACTATGATCCATCGCCGATCATGGTGGTTGAGCCTACCATTGAAGTCGGCAAATCGTTCAGCAAGGACCGCCTCGCGCCGATGCTCCGGGACACGCCATGCCTGGCGCGCAAAGTCGCTGATGTCAAAAGCCGGGATTCGGGGAACACAGTCAATCACAAAGTCTTTTATGGAGGACATATCACCATCGCCGGGGCGAATAGCGCCGCCTCTTTGCGTGGCAGGTCGATCAGGATCGCCCTTGCGGATGACATCGACGCCTTCCCGTCCTCTGCCGGGACCGAAGGGGACCCCGTCAGCCTCATCGGAAAACGCACCACGACGTTCTGGAATAGGAAAATCGGCCTGTTTTCAACGCCGACGGACGAGGGATTGAGCAAGATCGAGGCCGAGTATCTCAAATCAGACCGCCGAAAATACTTCGTTCCCTGTGTCCATTGCGGGGAGTTCCAGATTTTCACCTTTGACCAGGTCAAGTGGCCGAAGTCAGAGCCGTCAAAAGCGCAGTATGAATGCCCGTTCTGTAATGGGATGATCACGGACAACGACAAGGCCCGGATGATCCTCCGGGGGGAGTGGCGCAAACAGGCCCCGGAAGTCAAACGGATCGCCGGATTCTGGATCAACGAGCTTTATTCCCCCTGGGTTACGTTCGCCCAGGTCGCCGAGAAGTTCTACGCATCGAAGGATGATCCTCAGACCTTGAAGGTCTGGACGAATACCAGCCTGGGGGAATCATGGAAGCAGGTCATCGTCAGCCGAACGTCGGATAATCTTTTCAAGGCCCGATGCGCCTTGAAGCCTCAGACGGTCCCGATGGAGGCGGTCGCTCTGACCTGCGGGATTGACCAGCAGATGGCCGGATACTGGTTCGTGGTCCGGGCATGGGCAGCAAATATGACCTCCTGGCTGATCCACTATGGGTTTCTTCCTACCGAGGAGGATCTTGACACGCTCGTTTTCGGCACTCAATACCCGGTGGAGGATGGCAGCCGGTCCATGTCGATCTGGAGGGCGGCGCGGGATACCGGCGGGACCAGGGGTAAGGAACAGGATACCTCCATGACGGAGGCGGCCTACTGGTGGATCGTAAAGAACCAGGGGCGCGGTCCGGCCCTGTTCGGAACGAAAGGCGCCTCGGCGAACCAGGGGACCAGGTTCAAGGTGGGCGAACCATTGATGCAGACCCCATCCGGCAAAACCCTGCCGCAATGGTTCCGGATCATCACGATCGACACGGACGTGATGAAGGATTATTTCCATTATGGGCTGGACCAGGCCATCGCCCAGGGGCCGAATGCGCTCTATCTCCATGCCGAAACCGGGGAGGACTACATCCGGCAGATCACGGCGGAGGAGAAGCGGGTGAACAAGAAAGGGGTTGCGGAATGGGAGAGGCTGCGGAGGGATAATCACCTCTTGGACGGAGAGATCCTCTGCATATCCCTGGCCCAGCCTCAATGGGTCGGCGGCGGGGTGAACCTTTTGCGGCGTCCGGCGGTTCCGGGCATTCCCGGCGGCAACGTCCGCCCGATGAAGCGGCGGGTCATATCCCAGGGGGTCATGTAAAGGAGGGGTTATGTTTGCTCACCAAGTGATTGAGGATTTGACCAGAGGTGATTTTCCCCACCCGGGACTAGAAACGCTAAGGAAAAACGGGATAGCGGGAATCAGAAAAGCAATTCATTTTCACATTGACGACGTGATCGGAACGATGAAATTGTGTAAAGCTTCAGGAACCGAAGGCATATTTGAAAACACACAATACATTAGACTTCCGTACAAAACGATATGGGTTGATTATAAAACCGGGGTTAGTAACGCCGTAATCACAAAACAAGGGATACTAATTGATTATGTTGAAGATTTTAAATATACGATAGAAACGTTTTCGTATGTTAAGACCTTAAGCGCATGGGCTATATCTCCGCTTTTAAGCCTTTTAAGTATAAATGGGAATGGGGTTAATCGCGGCAAGATACAATATCGGTCATTGATAGCCCTCTCCGAAAAGGCAAGTAAGGACTACCAAGAAGATACGGCAATTACGCTATCGGCACTTAACTGCTTTTTGCTTGTATTAAATTGTAAAAATATCACGACCGAGAAAATCCCTGCTCCGGACCCCCTAAATAAGAAACGCCGGAAGGCTGGCAAGCAAGAACTGTTTGACTATCACGTTCTGAATGTAGTTGTTCCATCGAAAAAACGCGATTATCGAGAAGCATCAACCCCGCTATCCCATAACCGCGTCCATCTATGTCGTGGGCATTTTAAGGAATACACAGCGGAGCATCCCCTGTTCGGGCATTACACTGGACTTTACTGGTGGCAACCTCATGTCCGAGGACAGAATAAAGACGGGATCGTTATGAAGGGCTACAATGTCAAGCATACAGAATGAGGTGACATGGCATCAGATCAATGCTGTCTTTTGAGGTGCAAACAAGAGATACTCGACTACCTGGGTGTCAGCGATGAAATGTTCAAGACGCTTGTCCGGGCCGGTATGCCTGTCCGCTATATCGGAGGAAGATGTTTCGCCCATCCTGACAACCTGGATGAGTTTTTCAAGGCAATAACAAGGGTCAGCACGAAGGACGTTCCGGAAGAAGCCCCCTAAAATACCCATCAAAACCCGATTCACGCCTTTTTTACCTGTCAAGCATTTTCTGTAGCCGTTTATCCCCCGAATCCACCCCGAATAGGCCCGGAATCCACCGGGATT
>JBAZER010000090.1:0-3883 GCA_041653795.1 Candidatus Omnitrophota bacterium | reverse complement strand
CGTTCTTGTGGGTGGGGTATGGAAGGTCGCAAAAGATATTGTGGTTGGAGATCAGGCAGTGGTGGCAAGGGATTGCGGTTTTGTCAATACTCCCGTGCTTGGAATTGCTCGTGGACAGGTGGAATCAAGGGCTGTTTACAACCTGTCTGTTGAGGAAGACGAAAGTTTTATTGCAAAGGGCATTGTGGTACATAATTGTCGCTGTGTTTTGGTGGCCGAGTTGGACGAGGAGAAGATGTTTGTGCAGAAGGGTGGTCCAGGGTCAGGCAACTTCGGCCATGAGGGTAGGCCGGGTGAGGTAGGAGGATCAGGTCCAGGCAGTGGTGGACCGTTGACCAGCCCGGAAAAGGTTACCTCCATTTCCGATTTGGAAAGGATTGCGAATAGCGGGAAGCTTCCTTCCGACACAGCTTCTTATCAATATTTTTACCACGCATTTCGTAGTCGGTCCACACCCGACGCAGTAGCAAAAGAAGGATTAAAGGCAGGAACAACGGGAGGATCCGTATTCCTTTCAAAGGACGAGATAAGAGACCTTGGGGCTGGCTATGCTGTAGTGCGCGTCCCTGTCGGACAAGCGAAAGAAAGCGTGGATGTGGTAGAACAGGGTTTGACATATAGACAGTGGACTGTTTCCGACGTTCCTGTTTCGGATATAGTTTCTATTGTTCGTGAGGTTCCTTATGGGTCGGGAGGACACGGGACACGGGAAAACGACTTAGCTCGTTGGGCGATAGACCATCAAGGAGAAGACGCTTCTGATTTGCCAAAACAGTATCGAGGATGGTTTAACGTTCAGAACGCCAAATCCCTCAAAGCCACTCCCTCCATCGTTATCCCCGAATTTGAAAGAACAAACACAAGAGGAGACTGATAACTAATGAAAACACTTTTGAAGCTCGGCGAAATGCTCCAGTACCTGCCCAGCGCAGTCAAGGATGCCGTCCATCACGTAGCCAAGGACTCGGGCCAGAAAACAGATGACTTGGAACTTCATCGCCACTCCCATAGTGAGAAGGCCGCCGTCAACGGATTGGACCCCAAGAGCCGCCGCGCACTCAAGTATGTTTCTTATCGCACGCAGGACAGGGACGACGAGATTGTTATCCCGGAGACCATCAACCTGACCGAGTTTAAGAAGTACGGCCATGTGCTCGTAAACCACAACTACAGTCTGCTGCCGGTCGGGTCGGACGTGGACATCAGCGCGGACGACTACGGCATCAAGGCTCTCACCGAGTATGCGGACACCGGAGTTGGCACGCTCGCTAACGTGGTCTGGGCGCTCGTAAGTCAGGGCCACCTTAAAAGCTCATCCATCGGGTTTGTCCCCACCAGCTATACCAAGCCGGGGTCGCGTGACTGGGATCATGTGGCAAACCAGCTCCAGAGCAACTGGAAAGAGTTTGACAAATCGCGGGCCGAGAAGTCCATCAGCCGGATCATCACCGGGGGCGTCCTGTTGGAACATTCCGACGTGAGCGTTCCGTGCAATGCAGACGCAGAGCTGATCAGCGTGTGCAAAGGCATGAACCTGGACGGCAGGATCATCAAGCAGCTGGGGTGGGAGATGAAGAACGGGATTCTGGTCAATAAACAAGAGGCCGACCCAGAGCTGTGCGTGTGCGACGAGTGCGGGTACGTGGAGAAGGTGGTGCCGGGGAGCAAGTGTCTGGAGTGCAAGACTGGCGACATGAAGCCCAAGAGCAAGGAGAAGGCGATTACGGTGATCAGCAAGGGAATGGGCACATTGAACGCTGATGAGTTGAGGCAGGCTCTAAACAAAATCATCTTCTCACAATCCGACCTTGGAGGATCTGGAATCGGAGCCGGATATGTATCAGATATTTATGAGGACCATTTTATCTATCAAAAGAACGACGAGATGTTTTCACAGGGGTATGCAACTGTGGGTAGCAAGCCACAACTGGTCGGCGATCCTGTGAAGGTGGAACGGCGAACGGCTTATGTGCCTATGGCTGGAAATGAAAATAAAGGGTTTCACTCCCACGCCATCGAGAAGCCCAACGCCAGAATGCCCGGCGGCTCGTTCAGCGCGTGCGTCTTGCTCATGGAGGACAAGGGGCACGACAACGAGTCGGCCAAGAAGATTTGCGGCGCGTTGCAGGCCGAGAGCGGTGAGAAGCTCTACGACATCATCGCCGAGGAAGTGGTCAACAAGGAAGTCGGCGACGGGCGCGGGCGGATGGGCGGGCCTTACAGTGCCGGCCCGGGCGGCGTGTGCAAGTGTCCGGAGTGCGGCCACGAGCAGAAGCACGAGGCGGGCAAGCCCTGCACCAAGGTCAAGTGCGCGAAGTGCGGGGCGGCGATGGCGAGGAAGGAAGTGGGAGAAGAGAAGAAGGAACACAAACCTGAAATCAAACTCATCCGCCCCGCGCCCAGTGTCAAGATACTGTTTGCTCCGCCGACGGGAGACATGATCGCCGCCCAGGTGGGGGACGCAGTGGAGCGTGCTCTTAGCAGGAGAACTGGAAAAATACTTTAACGATGTAACAAATGACCAATGGATTTTCAATCCCCGACGCATGACGCAGGGGGCGAGGAGGCCGGGTCAAACGCAGCAAGAAACCGAGTCGTGGAAAATGCGACTCAAAAGAAGAAGGAAAAGAGACAATGAAAAAGAAAGTAAAGTTACTCAAAGACTGGAAAGGCCACGCTGCCGATTCCGTCTTGGAAGTGGACGAGGAGACCTACGCTGAGCTGATGGACGGAAAGATCGCGGAGGACTACAAAGAGGAGGAGAAGTCTTTTTTGGCAGTCCAAAAATCCATGATTGCTAAAGCGACGGATGCTGCGGTCAATGCCGTCGAAGTCAAGCTCAAGGAGATGGCGAGCGACACCAGCAAGATGATCCATATCAGCGTCAAGGATCGTTCCGACGACGACCCGACGTTCGGCTACCTGCCAGACAACGTGAAGTCCCAGAAGGACCTGTCCAAGAACGAAGTCGCATTTGCCTTTGGCCGGTTCGCGGTCGACGTGCAGAAGGCGGCCCGTGGCGGACGCGAGTCCGAGGTGCTGATGAAGTGCCGTGAGCGTTCCGAGAAGCTGGTCACGAAGGCGGCTGGCGACGGGATGATCGTGGGCGGGGACGAGTCCGGCGGCTACCTGATCTTCAGTGCGGCCAGCGCGATGATCCAGGCGTCCGCCTTGGAAGCGTCCATCGTACGTCCGAGAGCTAATAAGGTCACCATGGCCACCCAACTGCTCCGCATCCCGTACCTGCGGGACACGGACCACAGCACGGGCACGGTCTACGGCGGCATCAAGATATACTTCGACGACGAGAACGCCGAAGGCACCGCCAGCAAGCCCAAGTTGGAAATGCTGGAGTTCAAGCTCAAGAAGATGACGGCTATGGGTTACGCTTCGGAAGAGTGGATCAAGTGGAGTCCGGTCAGTCTTGGCTCTTGGCTGATCCCGAAGTTTGGTGAGGCTGTGGGATTCAAGGAAGACCTGTGTTTCCTTGGCGGACCTGGTGGCTCTCAGCCGCTCGGCATTCGCAACGCTCCCGGCAAGATCCAGATAGCGTTTGAGACGGCTCAAGATGCTTCCACGTTCGTGCTTGAGAATAGCACGGCGATGTTTGCCCGGCTGAAATTCAAGAAAGCCAGCTCAGTGTGCTGGGTTATGAATCAAACGGTGTTCCCGCAGCTGCCCCTGTTCAACATACAGAGTGGCACGGGTTCCTCGGCGGTGTTTACCAACAGCGTCATCGGCGCCCCTGGCCAGTCTCTGTGGGGATATCCGATTGTTTGGACCGAAAAGGTTCCGGCGTTGGGTACCGCAGGTTGCGTGCTTCTGACTGACTTCTCGGACTACACGATCGCCGACGATCAGAGTGGCCCGGAAATCGCGCAGA
>JBAZER010000089.1:306-4064 GCA_041653795.1 Candidatus Omnitrophota bacterium | reverse complement strand
ATTTTCTATCGTGGTCCGATGACGTGTGGAATCTCGCTTCCGCTTCTGTCCGCTTCTGGCGGCCCCTGGCAATCACGCCGTTGGGGAAACCGGAAATCAGGTTCATCCGCAAAAAGTGTGCTTAGCCTTATGAAGAGTCAGGATTCTCAAGGAGAGGAAATCGAAGTCACGAAGGCCGTAATGCATGCGCTGCATGGCTCCGATTTTGGGTTCATCCGCAAATAGTGTGCTTATGTCCGATTTTGCAGAGGGAATGGGAGGTCTGAGGCCGATGCGTTCCAGAGCGATCCACTCCGCTCAAGGAAGAATCCGGCATAACGCGCTTCGCGCGGCCTTCGGCACTTATTCCGTTTCTTCCTTGATCTCCGCTACTCACTCCAGAAGAAGTGCTTATAACTTTTCGTTCCGAAAAGTATCTTTCCTGACCTCTTCCTTTTCCACCCGATCCGAAAAAGAGGCGCTTCATGACCTGCGGCGGCTCAAACCACGGTTCCTCTTCGGCATTCTTCCCCTCGCAAAAGTCCATTTTACCCTCTGTAAGCACACAATTTGCGGAAGAGCCCAAAAACAGCCAATCTCTGTTTGGGAAAAACAAAGTCCGGCTTTCCAAATAGCGGCTGGCATCTTCTCCAGCCGGTAATGCCATTCTGTCTCGCAACTTTAATGAAAAGCAGTTCCGTTGTCTTATTCCCTTTTCCACGTATGAGGGACATGACTTCGGAGCGTTTTGCCGTGGTGAAAACATCAGCCATTGAATTTCAAAAGAGTTCGCCAAAAAAACCTACGGACGGATGTTCTGGCGTTCCAATTAGTAAAGCACGATCGAGCAGCCTGTTGCCTTCCTCGCATGAGGTTTCTGGCAGCAAACAGCACCCATGACAGGCGGCGAGATTGGAATTGTCAGAGCCTTGGCCTTTACTTTCGATGCATACCGGATCTGAGGAGCACCACGCAGCGTGTTGGAGAGCACGACGAAGCGTTGCTTCCAGTCGCCCCGGTTTTCCCTGGCGAACCAAGCCGCCCATTGTGCCCTCCGAATCACCGGAAGCGGTGTAAATGAGGATGCCCTGCATGGGCAACAAGGGATCGTTGAAATCACGGCTCTTCAAAAAAATCTGTGGGTAAATGCGAACCAGTTTGATGGGGGGCTGTGCGCCCCCAACCCCCGCACCGCTCGCCGCGGCAGGCGTTCGGGGGGAGCTTGGGTAAGGCTTGCCTGCGGCAAGCGTGAAAAAAAAGAGGCTGGCGGAGCCCGAAAGGGCTCCTGTAAACCAGCCTGTTATGTGTCACATAACGCTGAAAACCATACTCAGAGAGGTTCACCCGATCAAAGGCTTTGTCTATCAAGCGGTGGGTTGGGATCCGGTCATTCCCAAAGCAGTGAGGGTGAAAGTTGCCGAGCGCCAAGGCTGTCGCGGGATTTGTTCGGGATGCGGAAAGAAGGGGCCGGGATACGACCGGCAACCCGAACGCCAATGGGACTTCATCCCCTTCTGGGGCCTGCTCGTCTTTCTGGTCTATGCGCCCCGGCGCATCGACTGCCGCAAGTGCGGGCCGACCATTGAGCGGCTGCCTTGGGCCACCGGCAAGTATCAGATCTGCGATGTGTTCCGCCTCTTCCTGGCCCAATGGGCTCGCCTGCTCTCCTGGGCGGAGGTCGCCAGATGCTTCCGCGTCGGCTGGGCCGACGTGTATGGCGCAGTGAAGTGGGTTGTCGACTACGGCATCGAGAACCGTGACCTCTCCGGGGTCGTGGCTCTTGGCGTCGATGAGATCCACGCGGGCAAGAAAGACAAGTTCTGGACCCTGGTCTACCAGATCGACAACCACTGCAAGCGGCTTCTGTGGATCGGTCAGGACCGCACCGAGGAGACCTTCGACCTCTTCTTCGAGGTTTTCGGCACCGAGTTCTGCGCGGGCATCCGCTTCATCTGTTCGGACATGTGGAAGCCCTACATCAATGCAGCGGCCCGGCATCTCCCCCAGGCTTTGCAGATCCTCGACCGCTTCCATATCGTCAAAAAACTCAACGAGGCCATCGACGAAGTCCGGCGCGAGGAATCCCGCGCCCGCGCCGATGCAGGGCTCGACCCCTTGCTCAAAAAGATGCGATGGGCTTTCTTGAAAAAGCGCTCCAACTGGACCAAGGGCCAGCGCCGCCGCATGCGCGAGCTGGAAGGTTCCGCCCTTCGCACCCTGCGCGCTTTCCTCCTCGTGGAAGCCTTCCAGCACTTCTGGACCTACGCTTCTCCGACCTGGGCCGGAAAGTTTCTGGACGCGTGGTGCTCCAAAGTCGCCCGATCCCGCCTCGCCCCGCTCAAGAAAGTCGCCCGATCCCTCAGGTATCACCGCCGTCTTCTGCTCAACTATTTCGAGGCCGCCAAACAGTATTCCAGCGGCGTTGTCGAGGGTCTCAACGCCAAGGTGAAACTGACGCTGAAACGCAGCTATGGTTTCCGAACTGAAAACGCTCGCGAAGTCGCTCTTTATCACGCTCTTGGAAAATTACCCGAACCCATTTTCACCCACAGTTTTTTTTAGACAGGCCAAAGAACGATGCCAGGCATTTTGGAGAAATGGAGCCACCGGCCCAGATGGTTTTCTGTGTGGGCGCAACCATGCCGCCAAGTTGTCTGAAATGATCACAATCCGGCGTTGCCGGGTTTTCGCCTTGGCACCACGGACAATGATTTCAGAAGCTGAAACCTCGTTCCAGTCCAGCGAAAGAAGCTCGGAGGTTCTCAAACCCGCAAAAAGTTTGAAACACACACCCGGCAAAAATTCATCGGGACACGCATTCAGGAATTTTGCCGCATCCTCGGGAGAAAGCATGGGTACCTCTCTATCCAACGCCGATGGCCTTTCAATGGAAACGCAAGGATTTTCCACCATCCAACGACGGGACACCGCAAAATTAAAAAGAATGCCCAAATCCCGAAGGTAATTGGCTCTGGTCTTGAGACTGAACGACTGGGCATTCAGCCAAGTTTCAATATCGTGCCGATGCACTTCGTGAACATTTTTACGGCTGGCGAGGGTTTTCGCGAATTTTTCCAAACTCCAGCGCAATCCTTTCAAGTGTCTCGGGCTGCGGCCCGCCTCTGATTTCGCCTTGATAAGCGCGTCTATAGCCTCCTGTAATCTTTTGCTGCCTCCGGGTGGACGGGAATGCTTGATGGCAAAGCGCACGGCTTCGGAAAGCGAAATTCCGACTTCCTTGCAGGATTTGATGGCGGCGGCAGCCTCGGCGATTTCAGCGGGGGAAAGTTCAAATGCCGAAAGCCCGGATTTGGTTTTCAGTTCCATGGCTGATCCCTGTTGCGGTTTCTCGTTTTGAGCTTCACCGAAAAGCCATGTTCGCGCATCAGCCAAACTCGCGAAGTCTTTTTTGATAACCGGCCCTCCGGTAAATCGTTTACCAAGTCGAACACGCCAGAACTCTCTTCCCCGTCCGTTGGTCGTCTTGGCTACACCCACTCCCGCATCTGAGGTTGTGACAACCCTCTCTACAGGAATCTGCGACAATCCCGAATTCCAGTTGGGACAGCGCCTTTTTTTAAAAACGACGAACCCTGCGGAAAATTTTCGGCTGACTGGCTTTTGGTAGATTCGTGGTAACTGCTCAGGGGGCATCCTGCTTCAGGATGCCCCCTGAGCAGTTACCATAAGGCATAGAATTCACGTCTCCCAAACCCAGCGTGTCGAGAAAAATTCCCATCGATCAAAGTGGCCAGAGAAGGCCGTGCAGACATGCCGAT
>JBAZER010000089.1:0-296 GCA_041653795.1 Candidatus Omnitrophota bacterium | reverse complement strand
GGTCTTCAACGAGTCGAGGGTTTGTTCCTGATTTTTTGCTCCGGGAACGAATCCATCCAGAACGTTGGAGCTCACGATCACATACGCCCATCTGTGGCTGACCCCGTGGACGACACGGTCCCAGTCGGTGTGGAGAATCCGATACCAGTGATGGGGGGTCGCGATGTCTTTTCCGACGAACCAATAGAGGAAGAGACTGGTCAGTTCCTTGCGCACCCCGGGCTGAACCTCGACCGGGCGCGCGATCACGAGCTTCATCACCTCGAGCGTGCGCCCGTCATCGAGGCGGACCGAAA
>JBAZER010000088.1:2934-4066 GCA_041653795.1 Candidatus Omnitrophota bacterium | reverse complement strand
GATGGGGATTAAGCCAAGGTTTGGCCATCCCAACATGAGCTCAACTGCCCTGGGGACGTTTCTGGGCAGGGTTAAAAATTTCAGGCGGGACGGCAGCATAGTCCGGGCAGATCTGCATATTGACCAAACCGCGCACAAGACGCCTGACGGAGATTTAGCGGGTTACATCATGGAGCTTGCGGAAAGCGATCCCGACGCGTTCGGCTCTTCTATGGTCATACATTGGGACGAGGAGTACCGGCAGGAAAAAGACGGATCATTGACAAAGGATGAGAAAGGAAATACGCTGCCGCCGCTTATCCGGGTGAAGAAATTGATGTCAGTAGATATTGTTGACGACCCGGCGGCAAATAACGGCCTTTTCGGCATGCCGTTTTTCTCTGAGTCGGTGAAGCCGTCGGCGGAGATGACGGCTTTTCTGGATAAGTTCTTAGAGCAGCCGGATGCGGTTGAGCGGGTAATCGCGTTTTTGGAGAGGTATCGCATGAATAAGGATGAATTTCAAACAATTTTAAAGAAACAGGAGGTGAAAACCATGTTTGAAAATTTAACGGTAGAGCAGTTGAAGAAAGAACGGCCGGATATTTTTGATTCCGTCTTTAAGCTGGGCCTTGACGAAGGAGTCAAAAAGGGCGGCGAGTACGGGCAGAAGCAGGAAAGAGAGCGGGTTGTTTCGATCCTAAAGAAAGCGAAGGCCTTCAAGGATATGAATGATCTTGCTATTGCCGCGGTTGAGAACGGATTGACTTTAGAGCAGGCGACAATCAGTTTTCAGGATAAGCAGCTCGCGGGCCTGCAGCATGCCCAGGCCCCGGATGTCGGGCCTGATAACGATGAGGACAAAGGCAAAAAGCCGACAACCCATCTTGAAAGGGCGCATGCCTATAAACAGGAGCATAACTGCAGCATGACAGACGCGTTAAAGGCGACTGCAGAAAAAAGAAAGCAGTAAAAACGAAGGAGGAGAAAGATGTCACAGTTTAATATCGGGTCAAAAGCGTTTGTGGCAGGCGAAGCATTAGAGGCTTACCGCAGGGTGAAGTTAAGCGCAGGCAGCGGCACGCAGGTCGAATACGCGGATGCAGGAGAGGCCTTTATTGGTTTTACCGCGGCAAAGGCAGCGCAGGGAGAG
>JBAZER010000088.1:0-2924 GCA_041653795.1 Candidatus Omnitrophota bacterium | reverse complement strand
GATGGTCAGCGTAGATCTAAAGACCACGGGCCGGACGTTTAAAGTCGAAGCTAACGGCGCGATTGCTGTCGGCGGGAATTTTTACGGCGCAAACGACGGGAAGGTGAGCGCCACGGTAAGCGGTTCTATTCAGGGCCGCGTGCTTGAAGCAGCGGCTTCAGACGGCGAGATTATCGAAGGGTTGTTGCTGTAAATAAACATTTAAAGACAGGAGGATACAATGGGAGTTGATTATCAGGGTTCAAGAGCAGTGCCGAGGTTAGAGCTGGGCGAGGCTGCATTGGAGTTTATCCAGCAGCAGGATGAGTTTATCGGGACGCAGGTGTTGCCGATATTCCCCACCAAAAAGAAGGCAAGTATTTTTCCCGCGATAACGAGGGAAAGTATTACGCGCGAAGCAGACACCAAAAGGGCCCCGCGCGGAAATTACAACAGAGACGGGTTCCAGGCAAAGGATAAGCAGTATAACTGCGAGGAATACGGCCTTGAAGGGCCTCTTGACGACAGCGAGAGGAGCCTTTATGCGACGGATTTCGACGCAGAGCTTACCACGGTGCAAATTATCACGCGGCGCGTTCTGCAGGCTCAGGAAAGGCGCATTGCAGGGATTGTGTTCAATACGACCACATTTGCCGGGCCCGCGCTATATACCGATAATTCCGGAGCTCCTTGGGATAACCCAAGCTCAGATGTTCCGCTTCAAGTGCGCGCAGCGAGGGAAAAGGTGAGAGCCAATTGCGGCATTGACCCGAATACCCTCATCTGCAGCAAGGCCAATATCGACCGCCTGCTGGCTAACAACAGCATCAAGGACGCGATCAAATATGTGGCCAGGCTTACCGAGGCAGAGCTGCTTAATGCGCTTGCGGATATTCTGGGTGTGCGCCGGATCCTTGTAGGCAAAGGCATCTACAATACAGCCAAAGAAGGCAAGCCTTTCGCTAGCGCGGATATCTGGAATGACGATTACGCGATGGTGGCAACAATCGGGGATTCGCAGCGGCTTTCCGATCCAAGCGTCGGAAGAGTGTTCTTATGGAGCGCTGACAGCCCGGAGAACGCGACGGTCGAGCAATACCGCGACGATGCGGCAAGAAGCGATATTTTCCGCGTAAGGCAGCATGTCGACGAGCTTATTATAGACCCGTATTTTGCGCATCTAATGAAAGTCGACGCCTAAGCAAGCGTCTTAAAACAAGCAATGCGCCGGGAGGCTTTAACGGCCTCCCGGCAAGGCTTGGAAAGCGGGGGCTATGGCTTTCAAGGATAATTTAGCGCAGGATGCGGCAGAAACATTCTTAAACTCGGATGAGTTTGCCGAGGAAATTACCTACACGCCTAAAGGCGGATCAGCGAAAGTTATTAAAGCGCTTGTGAACCGCAAGCGCATAGACCCTGCCTACGAGGATGCGGGCCGCGTTCTCATAAACCAATGTGAGATATTTATTGCCAATGATGAAACATCCGGTGCCGCGTCTATTAACAAAGGCGGGGATATTGTTTCGCTTGCAGAGGTTGTCGGCGGAGGCGCAATTGACTGGGTAGTGGCGGATATCTTAGGACAAGACGAAGGAGTATGGCATTTGCTTTTGCAGAAATGAGCGAGCTAAAACTGGAGATTAACACAAAGAATTTAGAGCGGGCAATCAGGCTTTTTCCGAAAGAGCTAAAATACAAAATTGCCGACGGGATGGATCATGCCACGCGCAAATTCTTAAAAATCTTCAAACAAACACGGCTTCAGGGCCCGCCAGGGATAAAGGGCAGGCCTCATGGGATTTTTACGCATTTCAGCAGGGCAAGCCTCCTGTCGCAGGATATCGAGGGCATGGGCATGGTGATTTTCTCGGATTCAAAGATTGCCCGCATGCATGAACAGGGTGCAACGCTTAAAAATCCAGGGGGCGGCAAGCTTGCCGTGCCGCTTTCGGCAAGGAAAGAACTATTTACCTCTGACGGCAGGCTTAAGAAACAATACAAGCAGCCGCGGCTGCTTAAAAATGTTATCCCCATTCAATTGAAAGGCAAGACATTCCTGGCCAAGGTTAAAAAGAAACTGCGCGAGCTGATCCCTATTTTTGTTTTGAAAAACAGCGTGCGCATCCGGCCAAGGCTCATGTTCTATAAAACATGGGATGACATGCAGAATGAGCGGATAGATATTTTAAACAAATCAATTGAAAAGGCGCTGAATAAAGTATGACGGTCAGAGAAAGCATTTTAGAGAACGTAAAGACAACGCTTGAGGCAATCTCAATCGCAAACGGTTATCACAATGACATTGCCAGCGTGCAGAGGTGGCGGCAGTCCGGGAATTCGCTTGTCTTGATCCCTTGCATAGTGATTAATGCCGGACCCGAAGAAAAAGAGCCGGTGCCTAACCCTTTTACAACCTGCAAGTTTACCGTCTATCTTGATGTCTGGACAAGGCAGGCGCAGGATGATCCGCAGCCGACAGACGCGCTCTTAAATAGTCTTTTGGGAGATATCGAAAAATCGCTTATGGTTGACTACACGCGCGGGGGTTTTGCCAAAGATACGAATATCAAGTCCAATGTCCTTTTTGAAACTTTGGAAGGCCAGCCGCAGGCAGGCATCATCATAGAGCTGGAGATATTTTATCAGCACAAACAAAACGATCCCGAAATTTCGGGATAGAGGAGGTTAAATCATGCTTACACGTAAGCGTCAATTAGCAGCAAAAATAGAAGCGGTAGAAGGCACCGCTGAAACTTTGGCTGCGGCAGATGCCAGGCTTTTAGTCTATAACCCGAAGGTGAGTTTTGATATTGCAATGTTTGAGCGCAACCCTGCCAGACAGACATTTTCGAACATAGGCAAAATCCCCGGCAAGCGGCCTGCAGGATTATCATTCCGCTTAGAGTTACGAGGTTCAGGCGCAGCTGCTACTGTGCCGGAATGGG
>JBAZER010000087.1:0-4140 GCA_041653795.1 Candidatus Omnitrophota bacterium | reverse complement strand
CGAGTGGATCGGCACGGCCGCCGAGGCCAGCGCCGAGGCGCAACGCCGCGCCGATGCATGGGAGAACGCCACCAACGGCATGTGCCTGCGCGTGGTGTACGAGAGTCGCGGACAAGTGAAGGCGAACGTTCCGCGTCAGCCTGAGCCGGCAGGCGATAGGCTGAACGCGGATGTTGGAACGGAGGGCAAATGACCACTAAGACATTCAGCGAGGCTGGCGTGACCAGAATCGTCACGCCGGACCCAAACACGCACGAGGGGGTCGTGCAACACGAGCGGTGGGGCGTCTCGGTGTACGTCCCGCGCTGGTGGGCCGGTAAACGCGTCCGCGTGACGCTTCTTGAGGGCAGGATCGAAGATCGTTCCAACAAGGTCATATAGGAAAAGCATATGTCACCTAATTATTGGAAACGGCGCAGGGCGAAGTTGTTAGAGAGAAGCAGAAAGGGAGTGTTGGCGCGGGAGAGAAAACGGTTGGCGGCGGTGCGTGAGGCGAGGGAGGTTGGGAAGGTGGTGTTTTTTGGTCCAATGTTTGGAGGGGTGCACACTTTGCGGTGTTTGGATGCGGGGAATGAAACCCGATTATGGATTGAGGTGGACAGGACGGCACACAGACCGCGGACGTGGAAAGGATTGATGAGGGTGATTTGCAAAAGGATTGTGAAATGACAAGAGAACGATTACCAGACACGCGGGCAAGTGTGACACATAAGGCGGTGATACGGTGGGGTGAGAAGCGGGTGAAGTTTTATATTACGGTGGGGCTGTATGAAGACGGAAGACGGAAGACGGAAGACGGAAGGATGGAAGACGGAAGGACGGAAGGGCGGAGGCCCGGGGAGGTATTTCTGACGTTTGACGAGGCGGGAAGTATGCTCGATGGCTGGGCGGATGCGTGGTCAACGGCTGTTTCGATTTGTTTGCAACATGGCGAGACGCTGGAAAACTTGGTGGCGAAGTTCGGGTATCAGCGGTTTGATCCGCAAGGCATGACGGAGAATGAGGACATGCCGTTTGTGAGCAGCGTGGTGGATTACGTGGTGCGGTGGATGGAGAGGGAGTTTAGGACAGACCGATCGGACGGATCAGACGGATCGAGGAAGGAGGAACATGAAGGGAATTGAGGGGCATGCGCGGATACCGGCGCCGGGGTGGTTGGACATCCAGGCGGAGGCGGGTGTATCGGGGACGACGCCGGAGGTGGCGGCGAATAAGCTGTTTCGGATGCGGGCGGCGGAGATTGAGGCGGAGTTGGCGGATCCGCTAAGGAATGGCTACGAGCCGCCGATATGGCATGTGTGCGACGCGTTGCTGGGGATTGGGTGGTGCTATGACCGCCATTTTCTCAAGAAATGCCGTCTGGCATTTCTTGAGGACGCCAGACGCCAGAGGCCAGACGCCGGGCAGGAACCGACTGACGGGGAAGTGTGGGAGTGGTTTTGTGAGAGGATGAGGAAATGTCTGGGTTATGACCGGCCGGTGAAGATGTTGCTGATCATGGGCGGGAACCGGGCGGCTAAGAGCGAATACGCGGCGAAGCGGTGTATGCAGATGATGGCCGAAAAGGAGAATGCGCGCGTGTATGCAATGCACATGAGCGATCCGCGCAGTGTGCGGGATCAGCAACCGCTATTCTGGAAATATATGCCGTCGGAATGGCAAGTGCAGACGGCCGGGCTGACGGCCTACATTAAATACAAGAAGAAGACGGGATTCAGTGAGAATTCTTTTATCACGCCCAACGGGAGCGAGGCGGCATTCCTGAACTACATGCAGAACAAGGACACCGCATTGCAGGGTATGGAGGCGGATCTGGTGGCACCGGACGAGTTGATACCGGCCGATTGGGTGGATGACATCATGCTACGGTTGGCGACGCGGGCCGGGCGCGGGATATTGACGTTCACGCCGATAAACGGCTACACGCCAACCGTGAAGATATTTGGGGATGGCGCGACGATTGTGAGGACAACGACAGCGTATTTGTGTCCGAGAGACGGTGGCGCGCCGGATGAGGCAAGGGCGTTGCATTTAAGCCAGGAGGAATACAGGGAGCTATGGAAGGCGGTGGATGGGCACCGGGCGGCGCTGGCGGCGCAATCCAAGCCAGAAGATGTTCTGGCTTGGATTACGGAAGACGGAAGACGGAAGACGGAAGGACGGAAGACGGAGCGGGTGTTTGATGAAGTGCCGAGGGTGATGCGGTGTGTGGATCCGAGGAAAGCGGTGGTGTTTTTTAATCCGAGCGACAATCCCTACGGAAATCCGAAGGAAGTCATGGCGGATTTGAGGAAGAAAAGCAAGGCGTATGTGCGTGAGCGATTTTATGGGCAGGCGGAGAAGACGATCAGCGTTTTGATTCCGAAGTTTAACAGGAAGATTCATGTAGTGAAGGCGAAGGACATCCCGGCTACAGGGACGAATTATTTTTTCATGGATCCGGCGAAGGATCGGAACAATTTTATGAGCTGGTTCAGGCGCAAAGGGCAGGATGTGTTTCTGTATCGGGAATGGCCGGGCAACTATGAGATACCGGGCGTGGGGATCCCGGGGCCCTGGGCAATACCAAGCGGCAAGAAGGACGGGATAAATGACGGGGCACCCGGGGAAGGGCAAAAGCCGGCATTCGGGTTTGGAAATTTAAGATACAAGTTCGAGATAGCGAGGCTGGAGCGGTGGGCAGACTGGCGGAAACACATGGAGCGTGGAGCGGGGAGCGTAGGGCGTGAAGCGTATCCGAAGGAGGAAGATTTGGCGTTATGGCGGGATGACATACCGGAAGGGGCGGACGAGATTATTACATCGAGGTTTATTGACAGTCGGGCGGCAAGCGAGCCGCGGATAGAGAAGGACCGTCCGGTGACATTACAGACGGCGTTTGACGACATTTTCTTGAATTTTTACTTGGCGCCGGGGGCGGACATAGCGGATGGAGTGAGTGCGATAAACTCAGCATTGGATTATGAGGAGACTGATCAGACTGATCGGACGGAGGGTCCGGATCGAAGATTTTTGAATCCGCCGCATTTTTTTGTGAGCGAGGAGTGTGTGAATTCGATTTATGCGTTGGAAAACTGGATGAATGCGGATGGGCAGGAAGGGGCGTGCAAGGACCCGATTGATTTGATCAGGTATTTTTTCATGGCCGAGTGCGAGGACGTGGGGCCGAACGATTATGCGGCGCGGGGCGGGGTTTCATACGGACGCCAGACGCCAGCCGCCGGAGGCCAGACAAGAGTGCGGAGAGGGCCGAGGAGGTTGCCCTGCTCTGCTCAATGAGCTACGCAGGGCGCAACCGGTGGGGGAAGGATGACGGAAGGACGGAAAACGGAAGGACGGAACCGATAAGACAAAGGAGGGAGGAAAACATGGGATTATTTGGATTACCGGAGACGGTGTTTTGTCGGCAGAAGGACATATTGCGGTGTTTGGGAATATCGCAGTGGGATTTGGACAAGGTAGTGGCGGCCGGGCTGGTGCATAGGGTGAAGTGGAGAAGGAAGCAACGCGGGCGGTATGTGACGAAAGAGATTATCAGGGTATTTACGAAGGGGGTGCCGAATGATGTTTTGGAAAAGGAATAGGGTGGTGCCGGTTAAGCCGACAATGGGCGCGCGGAAGATGGCGGAAGCCTTTGCGGTGGATCCCGAGACGCCGTTACTGGCGGCGATTCTGGCCTATCTGGCCGGGATGGAGGAGATTGAGCATGAACTGATCATGACAATGGAAATATCCGACAAGGAGCGGACATTCCGGGCCGGGTGCATGGCGGCATTGGCCGAAGCGCAGGAGCAGATTTTGAAGGAAGTGCAGAAGGCGAATGAGAGGAAGAGGGGGTAAAGCATATCGGACTGATCGGACGGATGACGCAAAGCAAAGGCAAAACAGAACGCGAGAGGGGGTGAGGAGAATGGCGAAAGGAAATTGGGGACGGGGTGGGCGCGGGGCGTGTGGAGGGCGGCGGAGGTTTGACGGGAGCGGGCGCGGGGTTGGGAACCGCGGGACGCGCAGGCAGCCGAAGAAGAAGTAACAGACTGATCATACGGATCGGACGGATCAAAGAAGACCGGGGAGAAATCCCCGGTCTTTTTGCGTTTACAGGGGTCTAATGAGGGGGATTTCAACGAGTAGGGTTAAGTT
>JBAZER010000086.1:0-4167 GCA_041653795.1 Candidatus Omnitrophota bacterium | reverse complement strand
AAAAAAACCCTCTACCGCCTGGCAAGTCCGGAACCCTTGCAGCGGATCGAAACGCCGGTTGTCGGGGCGATTTGCAAGGAGTTCAATGTGAATCTCGGCGAGCTTCTTGTGTGGAAGCCGGTGAAACCGAAGCTTCACCGCATTGATGCGGGCATGCAGTCACGTTTGGATGCCCTCATGGAGAAAAACAACGAGGGCACGATCACGGCTTCCGAGAAAAAGGCACTCAAAGATCTTGGCAGAACGGTGGAACGCCTCTCCTTGGAAAATGCGCGGATGCTCGCCCGGCATTCCAAACCCCTGCGGGTGGCGCGTGCCGTGATGAAAAAAGCCCGTGCGTGAAAAGGTTGAAAAACGGGCGCGTTACCGGTGCGAATACTGCCAGGCACCACAAAACATTTGCGCCTACACCTTCCACTTGGAACATATTGTTCCTCGTTCAAAGGAAGGAACGGATGAACCGGCCAATCTTGCGCTGGCCTGCTTCTTCTGCAACAACTCGAAATCGGCCCATACGACCGGGATTGATCCCGTGACGAAAAAGGAGGTTCCGCTGTTCCATCCCCGCAGGGACACATGGGCGGAACATTTTCAATGGACGAGGGGACTTCTTGAGATCCGGGGGCTGACCGCTTGCGGGCGGGCGACCGTAATGCGCTTGAAGATGAATGCCCCGATTCGCAAGGAAGGCCGGGAGCTTTGGCAGATGACCGGGTATTGGCCGTAGGCCATCAGACCATCAGACAACAAGTCGATTGCAAAAAAAGCGCCTTTTTGCGAATAGGGACAGGCAGCCGAAAGGCAGACTGTCCTGAGCTTTCATCTCTCAAGTCTTCTTTTGACGACGAGAGGCGTTTTCGAGTTGGGTTCAGATGAACCCAGATCCTGGAGGCATATTGCATGCTGGCAAGGAATGCCCTCACGCAACAACGCGAGTTTGAATGGGAAATCAAACGGCTTCAAAATCTCGCAGGCCCGGCTTCCCTCCCAGGGAATTCCGACACTCCGTAAATAGGGTAAATCAATGTCCATTTTACCCAAATTATCTTGATTTTACCCTGTTTCTGGAAACACTTCCGGTATGCCATCACTGACATCGGCTTTTTTGACTGAGATTCATTTTGGAAATGCCGACATGGCGAGCATTCATCGGCTTGGGGAATACCTTGGCAAACAAACGCTTTTTCGCCAGCAGATGCCGGAGGTTCTGGACACGTTGATTGAGCAGGCACGGGTGGAGTCCACCGAATCCTCAAACCGCTTGGAGGGAATTAAAGCGCCCCATTTGCAGATCGAAAAAATGGTTCTCAAGCTGGTCAAGCCGCGCAATCGCTCCGAGCAGGAAATCGCGGGGTATCGTGACGTGCTGGGAATGCTCCACGAGCGGGCCGAACACATCCCGATGACGCCCAATGTCATTCTCCAGCTTCATCAAAAACTCTACGGCTACCTGCCCGGCGAAGGCGGGCACTGGAAAATGACCGACAATGAAATTGTGGAACGGGATGCCCGAGGCAACGTGACCCGCATTCGGTTCAAGCCGGTTCCGGCTGTTGTCACTCCGCCCGCAATGGATGCACTCTGTTCCGCCCTAAAAGAGCGGAGCGGAGCAGGCGCACCGGACGCCCTGGTTCTTATCCCTCTTTTCGTGCTCGATTTCCTGTGCATCCATCCCTTTCGTGATGGCAATGGGCGCATGGCGCGACTTTTGACGTTGCTGCTCCTTTATCAGTCCGGTTACGAAGTCGGTCGCTACATTAGTCTTGAACGCGTCATTGAAGAAGCGAAAGAAGGCTACTACGAGACTTTGGAAATCAGTTCGCAAAACTGGCACGAAAGCCGGCATGATCCCATGCCCTGGTTGCGATATTTTTGGGGAACCCTGCTCAAGGCATACAAGGAATTCGAGGAGCGCGTGGGGGTTGTCACCCGCAGTGTGGGTGGCAAAAGCCATCGTGTGCGCGAAGCCGTGCTTCGGCAGATTGCGCCGTTTTCCATCTCGGAAATCGAAAGGGTCTGTCCGGGTACTAGCCGGGAAACGATTCGTAATGTTTTGCGTGAAATGCGGGATGGAAAAATTATCGAGCCCACAGGAAAGGGTCGCGGGGCAAAGTGGTTTAAAAAATAATCGGGGGCGGAGGGGAGTCACCCTTTCTTCCGGGCGCTGCAGCCTTGGGAAAAAGAAAAAAGGCACCTTGTTGGGTGCCTGAAAAAACGTCTGAATTTGATGCGTTACATCAGATTTTGCCTGACAAATTCATGACAAAAAACTTCCATTTCATTCGCTTTCATGCCATATTGCCCTCGTTCACAACGAACACAAGCGAAACACAACCATGTGCTTGCGAATGTTTCGGAAAACGGTAGCTCCCGTCCGCCGTCAGGTATCGCTGGCTGGCGCAAAGGGTGGATCGCAGGCATCGGGAGTGAAGGCACTCGGGATGCTCTTCTGCCAGCATCCCCTGTGCCTGAACGCCAAGTCACGGAACCCTCCGCTCGAAAGACCAAACGGCCAGCGATTAGCTGAACGGCCCTGTTCGCCCATTTCCTTTCGTGGTCCGCCATCGTGTGGAATCTCGCTTGCGTCTGTGTCCGCTTCTGGCACCCCGTGGCAATCACGCTGTTGGGAAACCCGGAAATCATTTCAATCCGAGGCTCTGGAATACTTTTGCTGTGGAGCAAATCGTGGCGGTCCGGCATAGCGGTCGTAGTAATCTCGGTCTCTGGATATTCTTGCTGCAAGCGCTCCGTGGTCCGAATCATCATCGCCCCACGGCATCCTCTTTGGCCGGAATCGTCGATTTCAAAATGGGCTTTCGCTGAAAGCATATATTTCTGGCGAACGTCCCCAGTGACCTATCCCTGCTTGCTTTCGGCATTCCTCCTGCCCGCGAAGCGGAATCAGCAGGAGGTATGCCGAAAGTCCCGAAGGGACAGGGATTAGGTCGACTGGCCAGTTCGACATTTAATTTTCACTAATACGCCAGCCATCATCGTAAAGAGCAAAAACAGCTTTTCCCCTTCTCCCGCTGTATAGGTATTGTGTGATCTCAGGTGGCGTGTTAGGGGGAAAAATGTAATCAGTTGTAAACTCCACCAGTTTCATTCCATTCCCTAAATCTCTGATTCCGTCAACAGATGATATTTTTTCGGCAATCTCTGTTTTCAGATCCAGGCATGGCCCCATTCCAACCAGTGGCCAAGGAAAAAAATCCTTGTCTTTGGAGACTATTGTCCCAAAAATGGACATTCCTTTTTCTGTAATCTTACAGCGCGGAGGAAATGAGAGCTGCTCAAGCAGCTTGTTCTCCAACGCCTTCTCAAGACCAGATTTTGAAAATTCGACGGTCGAAATTGTTGGTTTTGACAGTTTTCTGTTAAGTATTTCTGCCGCCATCACTCTATCTAGTTCGTTTGGTGTCCTTGGGAGGGTTGACTGATTCGCTGCTGAATTATGTGACATTGCGAGGTGATCTTTTGTGATTAACATTGAATCAAGAAGCCCAGTGCTCTCGACGAATGACATCACAATACGATAGTTCTGATATATCCAAAGATTTCCCTTATCCGGTTTCCCTAACTTCATAATAATCTGTTCCTCTTTATCGTTGGACGTCAGACCGAATGGAAGTTCGTGCGTGTATCTTCCTGCTCCTTTGATTTTTGATTTTGAAGAAACCTGTAGCGAGATATATGCTACTTGATAGTTTTTCATCACTATTGCCACTGCCCCGTCTTGGGTCCAATGATGTGCGCTATCTTTTTCGTCATTCATATAACTGTATCCAAGTTTGTGGGTTGCAGCAAACGCTTGAAACTCGGGAGATTCCTCCGATATGCCGAAAAGCGTATCTAATGAATGCCATGTAGGTTGCTCCGCCTGCGAGTGTTGATCGCAGGCGACAAAAGTGAGAGCAAGGGTGAGTGTAGCTAGGAGGGTCAAATTAATGTCTGTTTTCATTGTTGAGTGGGTGCGGCATTTAACATGGCGCGTTATTTTTCCGAACGTCCCCGATCACCTGCTACCACTTGCTTTTGGCATGATCTCCTGCGCAAGCAGGAGGCATGACAAAAGTCCCGAAGGGACAGGGATTAGATGACGAGTCTGTTCGACTTTTTATTTTTAGTGGTAAGGGTTTGAATACTTCTGGGCTGCTTGCTTCATTA
>JBAZER010000085.1:0-4171 GCA_041653795.1 Candidatus Omnitrophota bacterium | reverse complement strand
GCGGCTTCCCTGTATGAGTACCTCCGTTCAAGGCGTTCTCTCTGAAGCCATTTCGGGTCAATATATCTGGTCTCTATGACCTCTGTGTATGTCGATCTCATCCCTTCACCGCCTTTTTAATCACCTCATCCGGTACAAAGAAAATCCCCTGCTCCCCTTTCCATGGAATAGGCGTTTTGAACTCCTCTGGGTCCTCGTAAACATGGCCCCAGTCGCCGAAGAACCAAGGGGATGGGTGGAAGCTCACGCAATCGACCATCCGGGCCTTGCCGACCAGGGCTCCGAAAACAAAATCATCTCTGTGCGGCATCTCCAGTTCAGGAAACGTCTGCCTGATCCAGTAATAGCCGTCATGGTCAAAGGTCTTGCTGGCATGGATGAGCAGGGGGCCGGTATAGCGTAAAGGCCAGTCCCGGTTTTCAAGGGGCTTCCCGTGAAAGAGTGCCCAGGCGAAGGGTTGGCGGGTGCTGATTGCTCTCATGGCTTTATCGCCTCCCTCAGTTCCTTCTTGCAGGTTCCCCAATACTCGATTTCGCCTTTTCGTCGGGCCTCGGTTGCCTCTTCGATGGTATCAAAATACCCAAGGTGTTTAACTTTTCTGTTTACGGCGATGCGGGCCGCAAATTTCCCCTTCCCCCTACTAAAAGAAACTCCCTGCACTCCAGTTGTGCTTCTTTTTTGAGCCCTGATATTCCTATTCTGGTCTGTTTTGGTCGCCCATCTGCAGTTGCCCGGTTCGTAATTCCCGTTATTGTCAATGCGTTCTACGCTATAAAGCAAAGATGGCCTTTCGCCCATGTCGGCTAGGAAGTTTTTGAAAGTTCTCCATTGATCGCAGACCTCAATCCCTCTTCCACCATAGTACTCGTAGTTGTGGCTAGATGGGTTAGTGCATCGTTTTATCATGTTTTGCCAGCATCTATATTCGGGCCTGTGAGTTATACCTTCCTTTTTTAAAAGACATCCGCAAGATTTTTTACCTCCTCGTTTCAGGTTGGAAGCGGTCGCTTTTGTGGTCTGTCCGCACTCGCACTGACACAGCCACAGGATGGATCCATTCTTCTCATATTTCCCTTGTTCGCCTAATACTGTAAGTTTTTCAAATTTCATTCCTGTCAAATCAGCGTGTTTCATCTTTGTATTCTCCTCCGAAAAGTGACATAACCCATGGGGTTGCTTTCGTCGGCACTCGCTGCCAGTTCAATAAGGAATCTCTTCTTGGGGATCTCCCGGTGCCGGGAGTCTCTCGATCATCCTCTGCACCGTCCATTGGTCCATAGGCTCAGGCGCATAGGATTCGGCGGCCATTGTTGCCGTCTTCTCATCGGTGATCGTCATTGCGTAGATAGCGCCCTGTCCGTACAGTTTCGTAAAAGCCTGATGGCCCTTTGTCTCGGGCACATCCACCCGGACGAAAGAGCATCCGCCTATGGTCTGCTCGGATACCCTTCCGGCGATTCTCTGATGACCGAAGATCTCCACGATTGCCCATTCCTCAAAGCCTTTATTTTCCATGCTCCTCCTAGATGTAAACCGGCCGGCCGCTCACTCGCTCGACCGACCGTTTGAATTGTTCCGCGTTTGAATTCGAGTCCGATAAGTGAATCAGGTAGATTGCCTGCACCTGGCTCATGTCGTTCGCCCTGAAAAACTGCAAAGCGGTTGAAAGCGACATGTGGTTCTGCAGGGTCCGCTTCGCCCGCTCGGGATCCACCGTGCCAAGCAAAGTGTTCTCCTTCAGGATCTCGGAGTCATAGTCCACGCCTATCATGATATGGGTCAGGTTCTTGAACTTGAAAGGAATGTAGTTGGTGTCAGTCACGAAAAGAAGTTTCTCTTGCCCCTTGACGATGAGAAAGCCGAGCGGCTCCTCTCCGTCGTGCTTCACCTCGAAGGGCATGACCTTATAGGGACCGATGGACGCTTGCACTCCCGCCTTCAGAATATGCAGCCTGTGACCCTTCAGGCCTTCGGAGTGGGCGGTTCCCTCGGAACAGTAGATGTCCACTCCCGCCTTCATGAGATCCCGGGCCCCCTTGATATGATCTCCGTGTTCATGGGTGATCAGGCAAGCCCTGATCTCGGAAAGCCGAAACTCCAGCGCCCGCTTGATCTCACGGATGGAGACACCGGCCTCGAGGAGGAGGTCATCGGCGCGGTAGAGATTCCCGGCGCTGGAGCTATGGTAGACGTGGATTTGCATTGGTGCTGTTTCCTGATAACTATGAACGTTTCTCCCACTCCATCCAGTTCACGGTATTCTGTAGGATCATTGCTAGTTGGGGAGAGATGTTGAATCGCTTTTCGTTGATCTCGATGCTCTTCTTGATGTCTCCATCGTTGTGTCTGAGAGTCGCTGCCTTCCAGTCGCAAATCATCTCGATCACGTCGATCAGGTTCATATTCCCGATCCCGTATTTCCCGTGAAAATGTTCGGGGTGGTGCCGGTTCTCTTTGTAGTGATGTCGCAGGGCTACATCCATTTCGGCCAGATACCCTTTGTATTCTTCAGACCCGTAGGTGCATCCGGCCAACTTCGGAGTGTACTCGTCAAAGATTGTCTTTTCGGGATCTTGCAGCTTGGAGGCATCGTGCAGCAGAGCCCTATCTTTAAGCTCACGGATGATGGCCGTTAAAAGTTCTTCAACCTTCTGTTGATGTTCCTTGGTCGCTCCTGTGCTGTCGTAACTCATCGTGGTCTCTCTCCTCTCTTGAACTTTTGGACTGTGAATCGGTGGCCGCACTTGCACTCAACTTCGACAGGCTTCCGGCCCTTCACCTCGTAGTGATCGACTACTTTGCAGGCTGGACACTCCCTTGCAAGACCGGAGAGAACATCATTCGCCCATGACCCTCTGAACCTGCTGACTCCCTTATTCATGCTCTTTCCCTCCAGGTCCGATATACCTGTATTTTCAAAACTCCGGCCTTACCCCTTTTCCCTGCTCCTCCACGGTCGGTGCCACTTCGGGCCAGTCCTCCGCTTCTCCCTCCTGGGTCTCCTGGGCCTGCTCCTCCACTGAGTCAGTAACATCGATCAATTCCCGGTTGGCATGCTCCGTGATCTCCGCTTGTGCTGCTTCCTCTGCCTGGACCACCTCTGAGCGGGTGGCCGCGATCTTGAGGTATTTGTCATCTGAGGAGTTCCAAATTGCCTTGCATGCCCGATTGATCACGGTTTTGCGAACCATCTCTGCCATGAATTCATCGTGGGTGGATCCGGGCTTTACCTGCCCATTCAGAACAGGGTGCATCTGGCTCTTAGCCCATGCCTTCTTGATCTCTTCGAAGGTCATGATGTCGGTCTTCTTGATCTCTCCATCCTTCCCGATGACCATGCAGTATGCCGCCTTCACCTCCTTGGAATTGATGGATTCGATGGTTTGTTTGTGCTTCGTGACTATCTTTTTCCCTTTGACGATCTCGAATTCGAATTCATCCCCCTTGTAGACCGGCTCGGCTATGATGTCCTCGATCTCGGGGTCAACCCGTTTCGCAAGCGCCTGACTCCCGAAATAGGACCTCTGGAAGACGAGCTGGGCACCGTAGGCGATAAAGTAGCCCTGCTTCTTGGCCGGGTTCAGACCAGTAATAACCATATCGAAAAGGCTGTTGTAGATGCTGGCCGGGGTACAAACTTCCAGAACGGGTTTGCTGTTCTTGTCCTTGGTTCCCTGAAGGATCAACCATGCCTCCTTGAGCGCGTTCTGCGGGGAGTAGTGCGGGGGAAAGTGGAGCTCCCCGGAGTCCTGCAGGACCCTGATCCGCTTTCCGAGTGCGTCAATGGTTTCGTCCTTCAGCGCGATCGCTTTCTGCTGCCGTTCGGTCAATGCCTTTGATTGCTTTTCGTTTGCTTTTGCTTTGTCGTTCATGAGTCCTTTTCTCCTTTTGGGGGTTTGACTACGTCACTTCTGAAAACCGCGGTCTTCCATCCCGTTAATCCTCTGATTGAGTTTTCTCCACTCTCGCAGAAACGCGCTTTTGGGGATTTCGGTCCATCCTTGGTTCAAGAAAATGCGGGTTTTTTTCGCTATGCGGATTTCACCCTCTGAGTACGTCTCAAATTCAAAGGCTTCGGGCCAAGTGTAGGTTACACCAATGATTATGGCGTACAACCACCAGCCGCCATTTGTCCCGCCTACTCCAGAAGAGTTGCGAATCTTTAAGCATT
>JBAZER010000084.1:0-4209 GCA_041653795.1 Candidatus Omnitrophota bacterium | reverse complement strand
CCGGAAGGGCATTTATTGGAAATAGAGCGAAAATAAGTGTAACAAAAAGTCCTTTTTTTCGTCATCTTTTACGATGAAAGAAAAAGAGCTCGTTTCGCTGGAAAAAGAATCCAGCGAAATTATCGCTAAAATAGGGACTCTCAAAAACATAAAGCCCAACACGGATTGGGTTATTTTTGATAGGTCAAGATTGGCTTTTAAGCTTCAAATGAACAGAAAAAAGGACTTGTTGGCCAAAGACGCTTTTCAGTTAAAAGAGCTTTTGTCTTTTTGGAGCGGTTGGCAACCCAAATACGCTTTTCGGCCGATTTACGCGGTTGTGACTATTCTGGGGATAACGTTGGCTGGCGGCACTCTGACTTCTTTGGCCGCCATCCAGAGCGTGCCCGGCAGTCCCCTTTACGCGGTTAAAATCAATTTGGAAAAAGCCGGCGTGATTGTCGCGCCGACCGATAGTTTGAAGAACCGCTTGCAGGACCAAATAGTCGCCAGTCATCTGGACGAACTTCAGGTTTTAGCTGATAAGAGCCGGGCGCCGTTGGAAATAAAAACCGAGAAAGCCGGACAGGTGGTAGAGGGCATTCAGAAGCAATTATCGGTAATTCAAGGACAGATGCCGGTTAAAAACGGTGGTAATGGCGAAGCTATTGTTACGGCTAAAGCCGTAGCCCAGCGCGTCAGCCAGATTGAAAAGGCCGTTGTTCAGGCCGGAGAGTCATTTTCGGAAGAAATGAAGCAGAATCTGGAAGGCAAGATAGCCGAAGTTAAGGAAACCGCGATTCAGACCAATATTCAGGCCCTAGAGCTGATGATAGCTGACGGCGATTTGACCGTTGAGGAAAAAGGAGAAATTGCCGAAAAATTCGGAGATTTGATTCAGGCGAAAGAAGAGGCGATAAAGAAATTCTCTTCGGAAGAAATTCAGAAAAATAACGGCAAAGTTGCCGATAAGTTGCCGATATATACCGTTTTGATTAATCAGGTCGGTGAGGCGGAAGATTTGCTGGCGGCGATTAAAGGGCAGGTTAAAGAAGAGGATTTTGCCGGCGCCCTGCAGACCCTGAAGGCCTTAAACGAGATAATAAAAGGGGCGGAAAAGATAGTGGCTGACCAGCCGGCCGAAGGGACGGCTAACGCCACTTCTACCGCGTTAGGCAAATAGCTTGTTTGAAGGTAAAAACACGGTTTCGTTGACAGAAAGCACGATTAACAATAAAATAGGAAAGACCGAAAAATAGAGGAAAAAAGGCCATTTTGCCTCCTCGTTTGCCCTTTTGGGGGCGGGCGGGCCTGGCAAGTTCCTGAGCGGAATCAAAGGTCGACAATCTTTGGGGTGAAAACCCTCAAGGGTTTTGGATTTCGCTTACCGTGGCTTTTTGAAAATTAAAAAATAAAAAAGCCTTTGCCCGTCAGAAAACTTTCGGGCGGGCAAAAAAAATTAAAAATTCCGCGAACTAACTTTCAGTTAGCTCCGGAATGACAATAAAAACAATTAAGAAAATGAGTAAAAAATTCCAAAAAGTTGTTTCTTTGACCACCAGCGTCACGACGATTGTCTGGCTGTCCGGGATTGCGGCTTTGGCGCCAATGTCAGCGATGGCAGCGACCATTGTTGAAGGTGACACCATCAAGACCGCTGATAATCCGGATGTCTACATCGCCAAGTATGTTGGCGCAAAGAAATTCAAACGGCTTATCTTGAACCCGCAAGTGTTCAATAGCTACGGACATTTGTCCTGGAGCAAGATTAAGACCGTCACCCAAGCGGAAATGGATGTGTTTACCACTTCCGATTTGGTGCGGGCTTTGGGCGATTCCAAGGTCTATAAGCTCATTCCGAACGGGGATGTGGGCACCAAGCAGTGGGTCAATATGACGGCTGAAGCTTTTACCGCGGCTGGTTATGACTGGGATTCAATCTATGTCATCAACAACACTGACCGCGATAACTATACTGCCGGATCCGATATCACCGGCGGCACTTCAACCAGCCCGTCAACTTCCGCCAGCACGACAGCCGTGTCTGGTTCGGTGACGGTTTCTTTGGCCTCCGACACTCCAGCGGCCGCTACCATCTTATCCGATGGCGCCGGCACGTCTTTGGACGGTCAGGCCTTGATTCCGGCTTTGAAGCTGAATTTTACCGCTCCTTCTGACGGCGCGGTAACCGTAACCACTTTGAAGCTGACCCGCAGCGGCATCTCCGCCGATTCCGACCTTGACAATGTTTACCTGTATGACGGGGACAGCATTATCAGTCGTCTGGCGGAAATGCAGTCCATCTCTTCCAAGGTTATCACCTTCTCCAATAGCAACGGTTTGTTTACCATTCCGGCCGGTTCAACCAAAACCATTTTGGTTCGTTTTGACCTTAATCGCGAAGCCACTTCAGGCAAGACCATTAGTATTGCTTTGAACGCGGCTGGCGATGTATCGTCCAACGCCGGTTCGGTTTCCGGCAGTTTCCCGTTGTCCAGCAACGTGTTTACGACCGCGACCGCGATTGATTTTGGCGCGGTGAAAATCGCGGTGGTTGCCGGCGGCAACTCTTCTTCAGTTGACCCGGGCACGACCGGCTTTACCGCTGGGCAGTATCAGGTTACTCCGGCCAACCAGAGCTTGCAGCTCAAATACTTAAAATTCCAGATGGTTGGTTCGGCGACCACGAACGATGTTACCAACGTCAAGCTGTATGATGGCGCCACGCAAATCGGTTCCGTCGCGCAATTGGACGCCGATAAATACGTCACTTTTGATTTGACCAGTTCTCCTTTGGCTATTTCCAGCTCACAGGTTAAGAACTTGTATTTGAAAGCTGACGTGGTCGGTGGTTCAACCCGGACTTTCAAGTTCTACTTGCAGAAAGGTTCCGACGCAGTGGTTTACGACACCGGTTATGGCGTCTACTTGAGGCCGTACAGCAGTTCTGTTGGCAGTTTCTCTGCCCAGGCGACGACCGAAGTCACTATCGGTTCCGGCGCGATTACCGCTTCCAAGGCGACCGACAGCCCGAATACTAACATCGCTGACGCGGCGACCGGCTTGACTTTCGCCAAATTCGCTTTGAAAGCGACCGGCGAAAATATCAAGGTTAGCTCGCTTTCCTATTACTGTTACAGCAGCGATGCCGCTTCTTACATCGACAACGTTAAAATTCTCGTTGACGATGTCCAGCAGGGCACGACCGACACGACCATTTTGTGCGATACGCTAGTCACGGAAACCGCGACCACGACCGTTAACTTTACCGTTAACGCCGGCACCACTTCATACGTGAAAATTATCGGAGACACGACTGACCCGTCTGTTGACGTTGATGATACTTATAGATTCACTTTGAGTATCGGCGTTGACAATGGTCAGCAGATGTCTTCTCTCGGCTACATTGACGTGCCGAGCGCGGGCGTGGGCGGCAACCTTTTGACCATTAAAAGCGGCACCGTAGTTGCGGCTAAAAACGCCGGTTTCGGCGACGCGACTGTGGCCAATCCGACCGGTGTTGTGGGCAGGAATAACGTGAAAATCGGTTCGTTCACCGTTAAGGCCGGCGCGGGCGAAGACGTTGATATCTCCAAGATTACCCTGAAAGAAGATGGGACTTATGATTTAGGCCCGAACTTCCAGAACTTGAAGATTATGCACGGTTCAACCCAGTTCGGCTCCACTATCGGTACCTTGCAGACCGACTCAACCAGTCCGGCCTATACTTACGAATTCTCTCCGGCTTCTGCCTTGAGAATCGCCAATGGCCAGACCGAAATCTTTGATGTCTACGCGGACATCTTGACTAACGCGGCCGACACTGCCAAGACCGACATGGAAATCTTAGTTGATTCCGTGACCGCGACCGGCGTGTCCACGGCGGCTGACGCCTCCGATACGACCAGCGATCCGTCGTTACAGAACATCTACATCGCGGCTTCCGGCACTCTGTTGATTGAAAACGTGCCGACTTCCAGCCAGGTGCAGGCGCAGACCTACCATTCGTCCAATACCGCGACCAACGAAGTTGAACTTTATAAGTTCAAATTGACCGCTTACACCGAAGCGATTGATGTTACCCGCGTTATCGTTAATGACACCATTAAGAGTGAGGCCTACGGCGCGACCACGACCAGCGGCAAGCCGACGACCACGTTCTCCTTGTTCAAACTGTACAAGGGTTCAACCTTGGTCGGCAGCGCGACGCTGTATTCAACCAGCACCCCG
>JBAZER010000083.1:0-4329 GCA_041653795.1 Candidatus Omnitrophota bacterium | reverse complement strand
CCGGAAACGGGAATAGGGCAGACGCCCCACCGGTCCGACGATATGCCTGTAAACATTGAGTCAAACGATGGTATGGGTTTGGGAGCGGAGGCGCCGAAACATGGGGAAGTTGCAACACCATCCGGCGTAACGCCTTACGAAAACCCAAAATAACCCATAATAGTTATTATGCGACGTGAAACGCCGGCAGTTCAAGAGGATTCAGTCCGGGATGGTTTGGGTTTTGGTGTAGAGCGCGAGCCTGGTGTTGGTGGCCGGCAGGTAGAGGGGGGGGGGTGTGCGCGCGCGGCGGCCCCCTTGGAATGATAATCCATTAACTCCACGCAAAATTTTATTCAAATGGGGGCATATTATGACGGTTGAGGCGGGGCAAAAATCAACGCGAAGCGGGACAGTAAGGGTTCATACCGTCCGAACGCGGGATGGTGGCAGGAAGACCTTAAAATACGGCAGAAAACAGGCTATATTGCTTTTCTGCACGGAATGTTTAGGATGGGAGGATCATCCTAAAACATGCACGGCGCCTTTATGTCCTTTATATCCATTTCGCGGTTTAACGATGGCAAGTCAATACTCTGATGAAAAAAGGGGGCGTAAATGACACCGGACGAGCAGAGGCACATCGAAGGCCAGCTTGGAGCAGAAGCGTCAAAAACGCGCGCGGATGATAACCAGGAGGCATCCATGAAGTGCCATTACTGCGGCAGGGCGGCGCGAAAGGTCAACGTCGTTGAAACCAGGTCTGGTTCGGGGACTACGAAACGGAGCGTGCCGGTATGCAAGTTGCATTCATCCTTGTTTGCCGTGAATCATGAAAGACCATATGAGGCCGGGTTGAAACCGATCGGTGATGGCGGGTATCAGGCAGTTAAAACACAAAGCGGCGGAGGCATAAGATGATGACATTCAATGTAAAGGAGGGGGAAGTGGCAAAGAGGCTGGGGATAAGTCGGGATGAGGCGCGGGATCTGCGGGCGGAGAACCTTTACCAGGACGAGGACTTCGGGAAGGTTGGCCGGGAAGTATGCTGGACGGAAGGGGCGATTGAGAAGGTGCGTAAATTCATCAAAAAAACGGCGGCGGCTGGGGTAACGCTTGGCGATCTGGCGCCGATGAAGGTTGTGGGGGGCGGTAATAATTTGGACGCGCCTACGGTCATCCTGGACGCGGTTATTAGCAAGATTTACCCCAATAACCCAAAATACATGGAAGCATTGCTGGGAGGTCAGCTAATTACGGTATGCGTGAACAGCAACGTCAATTTTCTGCCAGGGATGATAATTCCATCGAGGCAGTTGGCGATGAGAAACCAGAGGGTATTTGACTTTATCGGGCGGTGCCCGCGGGGAAGGGGGAGATGGTAAGAAATTTCAGATTGCAAATTGCAGATTTGAGAAAGGAAGGAAGAAATGAAGCGAGGGACACCCGATCATCCGAAGGTATTGATGCTGGCGAGTCGGTTGAAGTTGCCGAAATATGCGGCGGTGGGGTTGCTGGAATGTTTATGGCATTTCACGGCCAGGTATGCCGGCCAAGGCGACATTGGCAGATATGAGAATGACATCATTGCCGATGCTTTGGGCTGGAAAAAAGAGCCAGACGTATTGATTGAAGCGTTAATTGCGGAAAAATGGCTGGATGCTCACGAAAAATACCGATTGATAGTGCATGACTGGTCGGATCATTCAGACGACACATGCAACAAGTATCTTGCAAGCCAAAAACTTTCGTATTGCGATGGGAAACCAGCAAGAAAGAAGGGGAAAGAGATGAAAACTCCCGACGCAGGCGAGAAAACTCCCGACGTAGGCGGGAGAACTCCCGACGTAGGCGGGAGAACTCCCGACGTAGGCGAGAAAACTCCCGCTAACCATAACCATAACCATAACCATAACCATAACCAGAACCACACTCACAACCAGGAGTCGGGGGAGAGCGAGCTTTTGAATCCGGATGAAGCACATCGGCTATTGAAGACGCGCCCGGAGTTGAGTTTGTTGACGTGGGAACAGGACGTTATGGCACGGAAAGACGTAATGGGACTGGAAATGTATGGCGGCCAGAAGCTGGATTTTGTGTCAGCGGCCAGGAAGATTGCACAAGAAGCGGTGATTGCCGGACCGCGAGACGTGCCAGGGTATTGGTTGAGGAAGCAGTATCAGGCTTATTTCACAAAAAAAGACGCGGCGCCGGGGGCGGGATCGGATCCGAACAAGAGGGTGTTTGTGGGGGATAAACCGCCGGAAAAGACATAAAGGACAACAATATGGAAACCAAAGAGATATACAGCGACGAGGCGGAGAAGGCGAGTTTAGGCGGGATGTTGTTGGACGCCTACAAAGTGGCGGAGTTTGCGAGCAACGCCCTGAAATTGAAGCCGGAAGCGTTTTACCACAAAAAGCATCAGACAATTTACGCGGCGATCATGGGGATGCTGACGGATGGCCGGCCGGTTGATGCCGTAACTTTGGCGTCGAGGTTAGAGGGGGAAGGTAATCTGGAACAGGTTGGCGGCCGACCATATTTGAACGAGTTACTGGATTCAATTCCCGCGGTGGAACATGCGGAATACTACCTTGATCTGGTGCGCCAGAAATACATTTTACGGCGGGTTATTGAGGAGAGTGTGGGATTAGAGAGTGCGGCGCGGACGACGGAGCGCGGTGATGAATTATTAAAAACCGTGCCAGGCAGATTTGCGGACATCATAGATGAAGTATCAAGAAAAAAGACGCTGAAATCTATTATCTCCGGATTGATCGAGAAGTGGAAAAAGGCGCACGAAGTCAAGCGCGGATTTACAGGATTGCCTACACCCTGGGCGAGTTTGAATAAAATAACATGCGGGCTACAGCCCGGGATATACATGATTGCGGCGCGGCCGAGCCAGGGCAAGACGACAGTGGAAGACCAAATCACCGAATTTTTGGCGAACCAGGGAATACCAGTGGCGCGCGCTACTCTGGACATGACCGTGGAAAGACTATTGGCGCGGACGACGGCGCGTCATGCGGGGGTGAGTTTGCCGAAGTTGAATGCCGGATATGCCGGCGCCAACCAGATAGCGAAGGTAACGGAGGCGGGCGAGATAATCAGCGAATATCCGATGTTCATTACTGATGAACTTTTTGACGTGAATGCGATTTGCACATGGGTTAGGGCAATGAAGATCAAACATGACATCCAGTTGTTCACGTTGGATTACGTGCAACAGGTTGAAGTTGTGGGGCGGGCGGGACAATACATGAATGAAAACCAGATATTAACGCAGGTGTCGCGGAAATTCAAGCGCCTGGCGCTGGAGTTGAAGATTCCGGTCATATTGCTGTCGCAGTTGAATCGGGGGAGTGATCAGGAAGACCGGATTCCGACATTAAGCGATTTGCGCGGATCGGGGAGTTTAGAACAGGACGCGAATATGGTGATCCTGTTGTATCACGACAAGAAGGAACAAGACAAATTTGGTAAACGACCGCAGTGGATGGACGTGGCGAAGAATCAGGACGGGCCAACAGGCACGTTGCCGTTCTGGTTTTGGGCAAACTATTTCCGGTTTGACGAGGCGCTGGTGGAGAACGGGGTGGCACAGTGGGTAATGTCGGCCGGTGAAGAAAACGAATTGAAGCAAGACGGCGAATGAAGGCAAAAGAAATATGGGTGGTAGAGGCGCATGATTTAGGAGCGCTCCAGGTGAGGGCGGCCGGGGATGCGCTTATACTCAACCGAAAGAAATGGCTGATGGGCATTAAGGCAGACCGGTTACTGGTTGGGATAGGCGAAACGATAGACGAGGCTCTGGAAGTAGAGCGGGAGTTGAAGAGGATGAGGAAAAACCAAGTATCCAACCGCCAGGGGTGACTCTTTGCCACCCCGGAAAGGAACCGATGAGTGACCAAAAAACAGATAACGGGGTGGCAATAGAGTCCAGCCCTTTGTTGGCTTTATATCGCCAATTTTACACCGCGTGGAATCGGTGCGAATCAAATCGCGGTTGTTATTCATGTCATGATCCGCACGATTGCCGGTGTGAACGGCAGATGGAAGGCGCAAAACAACGCGGGGAAACTCCGGTTTGTGAATGCGGCCGGGAAGAATTGGAGAAGTTGGAAGAACAAATTGATTCAATGGAAGCCAACGCTGGCCTTGACGGTCGGCGAGAAAGGAAGGTGTGATGTGGGAGAAAACGCAGAACGAGCCGTACCGTCCGAGGCTTTGTTGGCGTGTGCCGGTGACGCCGGCTGCGTTCCTCGCGGCGACTGCATCATGGTGCGCCTGCGCGTGCCGATGCATGTCAACCAGTGGGAGCGCAAGGCGGTTCCGCTCTGCGCC
>JBAZER010000082.1:0-4338 GCA_041653795.1 Candidatus Omnitrophota bacterium | reverse complement strand
TGTTTTAGGCAAACACATTTTGCACCCTCAACGCCTCGTTGGGAGTGAGTCCGTTAAGAGCGCAATGCTCCAAATTATTGTAGCATGAGTTCCAGATTTTCAGCCGGGATTTCAATCCGCGCAAGGTGATGGTTGCCGGATCAATCCGGTCGTACAACCGTTCCTGGTCGGAACGGTGAGACCGTTCGACCCGCCCGTTCTGGGCGGGTTTCCCCGGGTCGATCAGATAGTGAATAATGCCCAGCTCTTGACACCTGAGGTCGAGCGGATGGAGCCGCGGGAACAGCGGGTCATCGCTCTTGCGGTAGCCGGAGTACCGGTTGGTGAAACTTGACCCGTTGTCCGTCTTGATCGCCCGGATCCGGAAGGGAGCGACGCGCAGCAGTTGGTCAAAGAAAGCCAGAGCCGAAGAGTTGCCCATGTCGCCATGGATCGCCAGATACCGCCAGCGGGTGGCGCAGTCGATGGCGGTGAACTGGTAGTACCTCAATCCCTTGATCTTGTCTGGCACGTATTTGATGTCGATCTCAACCAGTTCCCCGGGCCTGAGCCCGGCTTTCACGTAGCGGTAGGAGATCTTTTTGGTCCGGTACTTCCGGACCAATCCTTCGTCCTTGAGGATCTTTCCCGCCGTCCGGGCGGGAATGGCAATGCCTTGCTTGGCTAACCGCCAGGAGAGTTTGATAGCCGCCAGTCCCGTTTTCTTCCTTAAGGCGATGAGGCGCTCCTTGATTCTGATGGGAGTTTCCCAGGGGCTGCTCTTGGGCCGGGTCGATCTTGGCTCCAGCCCCGCGATCCCGCGTTCCTTGTACGCTGCCAGCCAATACTTGATCGTCCGTTCGGAGAAGGGCGCCACCATCGCCATTTTGGCGATGGTGAGCTCTCTGTCCAGGATCGGCTTGATCCATCTCAGCCGCTCCGCGGCTTTGCTTTCCGCCATGGTTTTCATGCTCCCCCCAGCTTAGCAAAAAGGTGCAAAATGTCCTTGCACATTACCGGGTTGGCTTGACAGTAATGAAATCTATAATTATACTAATAACAAAGATTTGACAGGGGTTGGTAGGGTACGTTTAAAAAGGAGCAGAGAGTGTTTATTGTGAATGAGAAGTCGGGCTTTGTCGGTTTTTCCGGAGTGGTCAAGGAAGTCAGACAAGGCGGAGGCTTATTGGTTGAAATTGAGGGACACGGAAAGATGCGTTTTTCCGCGCTGGACTGCAAATAAAATCAGCCGCATGAATATCGTGCGGTTTTTTTGTCCTTTGCGTTTGTAGGGCTGTTCGAAAACCATATCCATACTTTAGCCTTTTCGAAGGCGGCCAGTATAGCCATGTTGAACAGGGCAAAGCGCAATAAGGCGAAAACCTTGGCGATCTCCAGATTGAAAACCCGGACATGGGAAGCCAGTTTCTGCTTGGTATTCCCGAACAGGCCTTCGATAAGGGTGCGTTTCTTGTAAACGGTACCGGCCGCGTTTTTCTTTGACAGCAGCCGCAACGGATTCCTGATTTGAAAACGAGCGGTCTCTTTGATGGCGATCACCGGAACGCAGCCGCGCAAGATGATCGCTTCCAGCAGGCGGATGCAGTCGAATCCCTTGTCCCCCAGAACGCAGCTGCCGGACGGCAGCTGCGGAACCAGCGGTTCCGCCAGCTTGATCTCGCTGGCGTAGGGCGGACCGGCCTTGGCGGTGAAGACGAATCTTCGTTTGCCGAGTACCCCGGCGACGGCCAGAATCTTCACGTGAGCGCGGATATTTCTGATCTCCGTGCCCCGGTAGAATTTCAAGGGATAAGTATCTTTGAAGCTGAAACCCGTGCCGTCGAGAATAAAAAAGCGCACGTTTTGTGCGCTGGTTTCAATTACCTTTTTTCCCAGATACTCGATGAATCTTTGGATCGTGTCTTTGGGTATCCGTTCCAGGCGGTAGTGATAAGTTGAGAGGGTGGGCAGGTCATTAAAGTAATCTTCGCTGAACTCAAGAGCTTCCCGGAAGGAAAACTGGTGCAGGTTCTGGATGCAGGCAACGGCGATGATCAGCGAGTCGTCATACTTCCGGGGCCGGACGCCATTGGGGCCGGCGCAATGGCGCTCGGAAGCCCCGAACTCGCGGGCAAGCTGGCAGATTCTTTTGGGTTTAACGGCTGTTCTTCTCATGTCTCCATTCTACCATTCAGCGGAAGGTTTTCGAACAGCCCTCCCTTTTAGTTTGACAAAAAAACTGATCATGGTAAAAAAGAAACAGCTCTTTTTATCTTTAGTGGAGCGTGTTGAAACCAGGAGAGATGGAATTGGCAAAAAAGAAAGCTACTGTCAGGGTAGAACCGAAGAGTCATTGCAATAAAGCCGAATGCCCGCATTGCGGACTTATTTTCATAAGCGTTGGGATCGCTATGTGTCTGTGCGGGATACTGTACCAATGCACGCTGAAAAACGGCAGGCTAGTTTCAGCGCCAATTCTCGTTTAAGGAGGGGGTATTTCAACTCGATAAAACGATTTCCAAGAAATTTCTCTACTTTACCAAATTTAATCTTTTTTCATCGCACCGGTATCCGGTGCCCTTTTTGATTCCCAAAGGGTTGAAATCTTTCCGTTTTTTTAATACGATTAAGGTATTAAAGAGCCATTTTTTATGAAAAAACCAATCAAAAAAGAATTCAAAGAAAACTTCAATATCGTGATCGTTGGAACGGGCGGGCAAGGCTTGATCACTTTACTTGAGATTTTGGCGAACGCGGCCCGGATCCAAGGCTATGATGCCAAGACGTCGGAACTGCACGGTTTGTCTCAGCGTGGCGGATCGGTGGAGGTCCACATTAAATTCGGGGACAAGGTATTTTCTCCTTTGGTGGAAAAAGCCAAGGCCGATCTGATTCTTGGCCTGGAAATGCAGGAATGCTTGAAAGCCGCGTATTTTGCGGGACCGCAAACGGCTTATCTGATCAACAAAAATATTACTCCAATCCCGGAAAGAAATCCGGTTCCAGCCGAGGAGATCGTTAAAGATCTTCAAAAGTATACCAAAAAGATCGAGGTCATCAATGCCAACGAAATTTGCTCAAAAGAACTCGGTACGCCGGTTGTTTCCGGAATATTTCTTTTGAGTCTGGCTGTGCTGAAAGGAATAGTTCCGATCAAGCCGGAAAATTTTCTTGAAGCGATAAAACAATCCGTGTCGGAAAAACATCTGGAGTTGAATGAAAAAACTTTCGAATTAGCAAAAACTTACGCCAAACAGGCGTAAGTTTTTTCCTCTTTCGCGCAACCAATAAATACTAGACCTACTGCCTAAATATTTCCTGCTGCAATTTCCAGATTCCGGCTGCGAAAAACTCATCGTTCGTCGACATACTTAGCTTAAGTATGCCTCCTCGCTCTTCATTTTTCTCGCTCGGAATCTGAAAATTTCGCCACGAAAATATTTAAGCAGCAGGTCTACTAAAGAAAAAATGAAAAAAATCCTGTATTTTTTATTGCTCGCGATTCTTTCGCTCGTCGCTTTTCCATTCGCGGCTGGAGCCAACGGCGGAATGTGGCATTGGCCGCCGAATATTTACGTGAGCCAGACCGATCAGAATGCCATTATCGGTTGGAACGGAAGCGAAGAAATGCTGATTTTGTCCACTAACTGGAGCAAGTCTATTGAAAGCGGAGAAGTGACGCTCTTAAAGGCGGTTCCTTTGCCTTCCAATCCTACGGATATCAAAGAAGGCGATACCGCCATTTTTGACAAGCTTGTCAGCCTTCTTAATGAAAAAATAAACAATTTACGGAACCAAAACAGCGGTACGGCGGGAGCCGTCTGGTCCGATTCAAAAGAAACGGGAGCACCCGCCGTTGAAATCATGCTTCAAAAAATGATCGGGGCTCATGACGTGACGGTAGTCAGGGTAAACAATTCCGAAGAATTTTCCAACTGGATCGACGGGTTTGCGGCCGGAAAGAAACTGGAGAAAAAGCAGGTTTCCGAAGCGTTCAAAAGCGGTTTAACAAGCTATTTGAAACGCGGAATTAATTATTTTGTTTTTGATGTGGCTTCCTTGAGCGATGAAAAAACGACGATTAAGCCGCTGGTTTACCGTTTTCCGACGAGTTATTTCTATTTCCCGATGCTGGTAAGCGGCGTTTCCGAGATCGCCGATAGCCAGACGGCCGTGAACTTATTTTTGATTTATCCCGATACGGTTAAATTGCCTAAGAGTATCTGGCCGTCAAGCGGTGATTATTGGGTAAGCGACAACGGTTTGGAATTATCCTTGACGAGTGAAGAATTGCTGGAAGTCTATGAGCCTTTTGTTCCAATGTTCGCCGGCGACGTATCCGCGCGAAGGTTTCAAATG
>JBAZER010000081.1:0-4445 GCA_041653795.1 Candidatus Omnitrophota bacterium | reverse complement strand
GTTTATCCATCAGGACAAGGGCCGCATCCCGCGTCTGCCCCCACCCGTACACGCTGACCAGCGCCTGCCCTTCTTCGAAAAAAGTCCCCGGCCATGGGATATCTGCACAATAATTCTTCAAATGACTGAGGTCTGCGGCGATGGTCATGTCACGGTCTGCGAACAGGATACTCCGGGCGGCAACCCGGTGCGGCCGGGCAACCGGCGCGGGAAGCACTCCCCGGCATGCACGGACATGGAGATCGAAAAGGTTGCACCCATAGGCCATCTCCACAGTATCGACCGTTCCCTGGAACCGGGGGTTCACTTCGATGGCCCACACAGCGTCATCGCCCACGACAAAATCAATGCCGATCGTGCCCCGGCAGCCGCTCGCTGCCGCCACCTGCTCGGCATACGCGATCATCCGCGCCTGCTGCGGGTGCTCAAACGGCGTGACCGACCCGCAGAACCCGAACGCAGACTCGCCGCTGCCGCGGAGGTACTGTTCGTTCACCGCCACCGCCCGTGCCCGCGTGCCGTCCGTGACACAGCAGACACTGGCAGGGACACCGGGAGCGAGTTCCTGCCGGATGAACGGGACATCCGGGTAAAGCATTTCCCACGCGCTCATCCCGTGTTCATCGCGGACAATGGCATTCCGCCACCCGCCGGCGCCGCGCCGGGGTTTTACCATTGCGGGAAATTCGCCGGGACCGCGGAGGCCCGGCACGGGCACGTTGCAGGATTCAAAAAAATGCTGGGTATCGAGTTTGTCGAGAAAGCGCTGGATCCGGTCCCGGGGGGTGCCGCAGAGCGGGAGCGTTGTTGGCAGGTCTTCTGCACCGGACGTGGGGACGAACAGGTCAAAGGAATGGCGGCGGGAAATCCGGTCGATCGCATCCGGGAGATCTTCGAGTTCATCGAACTTTTCCCGGTCTTTCGTGTACCAGGCAAGGTCCTGGTCGCAGAAATGGTCAACCGCACAGACCTCGTACCCCGCGTTACAGGCCGACTGCGCGACATGGCGTGTGGCAAAGCCGGCGACAAGCACCCGCCCTTTCACAACTCCTCCGTCTGTTTTCCTGCCTTTGAGGGGATAATGCGGATCTGCGCCCCGGGGAACTCATTCTTCAGCTCGTGGCCGGAGAAGAGGTGGTCGAGGAAGAGCGCAAGGCTGGAAATTTCCGAATGGGGCTGGCCTGTGACCGCCACGTTGTAATCGGCAAGGCCATAGATCTCGCCCGGCACTTTCTCCGCCCCGACAATGACAAGGATCTTCTCCTGCGGCCGGATCTCGCCGATAATGTCCGGCAGGTTCAGCCCGTACATCGTGAGGTGGACGACAACACCCCCGGCGGCTTTCCATTCCTTGATGCAGGAGCGCCACTTCATATCGTGCTCGCAGAAGAACTCCCCGCCCCAGCGCTCCGTGACATCCGCGATGCTCTGCACAACGCCTTTGTCGGACGCCGCGAGGTACATGCCCTTTGCACCCAGCGCCCGGGCGGTGAGGCCCACGTGGGTCGTGACCCGCTGGTCGCGCTCCGGCCGGTGACCGATCCGCAGGATGACAACTTCTTTTTCCGTCATGTTATTTCCTCTTCGCTTTGATGACCCCGTTCTCAATGGTGAACGGGAGATCCTTCTCATACTTACACTGGTTCCTAAGGAGGGCTTCCCCGAAATTCAGCATCCGTATATTCCCACCGGAAGACTCGATGAGACAGAACCGCTCAAGACGTCCGAGCGAGTCTTCAATAACAGAAAGGTCAAGGCCGCTCATTTCGGCCAGGGCCACTGCCGTTGTCGATGCCCCGGGGGGAATAAGGTGATACACCCGCCAGTCCGCATCCTCTTGTTTCACCTGTATTCATATCCCCCGGATCGGAATAAGGGTTTCTGGTATCCGACTGGTTCATAAGAACTAGGAGGACGAGAAGATTTCCCGCAGGGAAATCTTCGAACACCGAATCATCCCTCCCGGCGCTTATTTCAATTTCCCCGTCCAACAATTTTTGTATGAGCACAGCAGGGCCCCCGCGGCCGTTCCGGGAACTCGTTGATATCGTTGATGCGATCCTTGATGACTGCGATGACAATGTACCCTGCATTGCAAAAAAGCTCGACGCGCTCGATGCAGATACCCGGAACGAACTCCTTGTCTCGGACCTGCTGAACGCGTGGCAGATCTTTTATTTCATGTTCCGCACGGATCCGGATCTCCTTACCCGGGAGCGGATGGAGCTTGAGCCGGCATCCTCACTCGCGAATGGGTTGATGATCGAGGAGACCGACCTGCTGGAGATGTACTTCGCGATCCGCGGGGCCGTCCCGGTCATCGTGGTCCATGACGGGGACAAGACCGTTGCAACGTTCACGGGAAAATCCGCGTATGCCCAGGGGCGTGAGGTCCTGCTGAAGCCGGAGTACCTGTAGTTTTTTTTATTTTTCACCAACCATAAAAATGTTATTTTCGTGCGTTCCATGAGATGAAGAGACCGGGGCTTGCGGCTATTGTGGGCCGGCCGGATTATCCGGAAGGGGCGCAGGACCTCCCAGACACCGGTTACAAAAAGGAGCGGCAGCAACGAACATTCACAACCATAATTCTCAAAGCGATTGGGCCCCCATGCCCGGTAATGTGCGGAGGTCTGCATGACCCGCGGCCGCATTCCGGTCCTGGCCCTCAGGGAAGCGGAGCCAATCGCGAAGCGGCGGGGGATGGTCCAGCACAACCAGTACGAGCCGGGAGCTATCTTCAGCTTCACCGTATTCGTGAAAACCTGCGAGGCCCATGTCCGGATGAAATGCGTGCGCCGGCTCGGCTGCACCATGCAGGAGCTTGAACGCGATCTCGCTGATGTGCTCGCGGCCATCCGGCTCACGGCATCGGGCCCGGGGATCTCCCGCGAGCTCTGGCTCTGCTCCCCGCGATATGCGCTGCGGTTCTTCCGCGTGATGGACGCCGGGCTTGTCGAGCTCGATAAGGAAGGGGTGCCGGCACTACCGGTCCCGTGACGGGGGGGCACCGTATGAACAATGAGATGGCAAAGGATCTTTCACGAGGTTATACTCATTGGTAATTAGTAACCGTCTAATCTTAACAAGGTCCGGGAACAAATACCCTGCGCGGCACCGGTTCTCACGTCGGAGCCGGGATCCCCCATACGTATCGGAAAGGGACGTTCCTCCATCTTTTGATCTGGCCCTATTTTGCCAAATAGAGGCATTTTTGAACTTTTTCGCTTCTGTTGTGTTTTATCCGCGATCGGGAAATGTGCGGAATTCAAGGAAAGTGGATGTAAATTCTTTTTTATCTCTTTTATACGCGCCCGGATTCCTGAAAATTACGCCGGTGTGTCAAATGTGCGCAAACAGGCTCAATTGGAGGGCCGATCTCCCTTTTCATCAGGCTGGAGCAGGCAAAACGAGCCAAGGGCCCGTTTTGGGGATCGGTGTTATGTCGAAGTTTAGGGATCCCTAATACGGGTCACCGGACCTGTGACAGGTTGGATACCCGTGACAGGTCAGGTGCATTGGACAGGTCAGTGACCTGTGACAGGTATTTTTGACGAGGCCGGATCTGCACTATCTAAGAGGGGCCTGGCTTGGGCATTCACGTCGGTGATCGTCAGTGAGTTGAGGGAGGGAATGTGCGGAGGTATGTAAGGCAGGATTTGATTCCATCATGATCCTGACGATGCTTTTTTTATTCAGGATTGGGAAAATTTTTACGGACTGTGTCTAAAAAAATTTTGGAAATTTTTTTGCTGACAAGAATCCCGTGGCAAATTGATCCGGAATAATTCTTTGGATGCAATCCTGATTACAATAATTTCCGGGCACTGGATCATACAGCCGCAGCGAAGGAGAGTTCCCCACACACGTGGGCATGACCCAGAAGAGCAGGTTTATGGTCTTTATTATGAATGTCATCTCCCTATTGTTAAAAAGCAAGAAAAATTATCTTCTATTGAATTTTCTAAACATATAATAAACACTTCCGCAAATAAGGCCCAGAGCTAATATTCCCATTACTGCAACCAACGATTGTTCTTTTATTAAAATACGGAAGTCATCGCTTTTCTCCATCTGATCAGATTTTACTTTAACGGTAATCTTATACTCACTCGCGACAATATTTGCCGGTGGAACTAAACGGAGTGATATTTTCTCTTTCTCACCGGATAAAATACTCGTGATTTTTTTAGGAACTATCTCGGCCTGCCAACCGTCAGGGGCAGTAACTTCAATACCCACATTTGTCAGTGCCCCGGCATTACCTTCACTGGATATTGTTAAGGGGAATGTAAGGATCTCTCCTTGATTTACTTCATAACGGTATTTGTCGGCATACACTTTCAGGTTATGACTGCCCCGAATCTTTACCGTTAAGTTTTGTGGGTATTCCGTCTGTGATGATTCTGCATTCACCGTGAAATTATAATCTCCTGTCTGTACAC
>JBAZER010000080.1:0-4469 GCA_041653795.1 Candidatus Omnitrophota bacterium | reverse complement strand
ATGTGAGTTGTCGGTCGTTTTTATTCATGATCAGTTTTCGCCTCCTTTGTTTGATTCTCGGTTATTGGACTTAACCATTGAATCGGCAAAGGAGGCTTTTTATTTTCACCTTAACTGAACGGTATTGCATTTAAATGTGCCCTACGGAAGAGAGAATAGAGCGAATATCTCTCAGGAAACCGGAACAATGCATTGTATACTTTGCGAGAGTTTCGCCGTATGCCGTGCGGGGCTTGAATTTGTAATTTCGAATTCAAACCGTTGTGATATAATCCCGCCATCATGATTATCATTCATACGGAATCAGGAAATCATGATTGTCCTGACTTCCTTAAATATTGAAATTCAATGAGAGTCAGGGCCTATGTCTGAGATCCATGCCAGTGCCATCATCGGAAAGCAGGTCGAGATCGGGGTCAACAACACAATTGGTCCGAATGTCATCATCGAAGACGGAGTTAAGGTCGGTTCTCACAATAAGATCCTGGCTGGCGCCTACCTCGCTTGCGGGACCGAGATCGGGAATTACAACATCCTCCACATGAATGCCGTGATCGGTCATGAGCCCCAGGACGTCGCCTATCATGGCCAGAAGACCTTTACCAAGATTGGTTCGAAGAATGTTGTCCGGGAATTCGTCACCATTCACCGCGGTACCAAGGAAGGCACCGCCACTGTGATCGGTGATGAGAATTTCATTATGGCCTATTGCCACATCGCACACAATTGCCTGCTTGGTAACGGCATCATTATGGTAAATCAGGCCTCACTCACCGGCCACTGCATCGTCGAAGACCGTGCGTTCCTCTCTGGGATGACAGGATTTCATCAATTCACACGCATCGGCGCGCTTGCTATGGTGAGCGCTCTCACCGCTATCAACAAGGACATTCCGCCTTACGTGATTTGCGGCGGCCGACCGGGGGTGGCACAAGGGATCAATGTGGTGGGCATGAGACGCGCCGGCATCGGACCGCAAGTGCGCGCCGAGATCAAGGAGGCCTACAAACTGCTTTATCGCTCGGGGCTAAACGTGAGTCAAGCCCTTGACGCAATCAAAAAATCCCTCAAAAGCCCCGAAGTCACCCACATGGTCGAGTTCATCGAAGCCTCCAAGCGCGGAATCCTGGATGGCTCGGGCGTTGACACAATTTCCCACCGGAAAAACCGTATTTTAACGGGCAGCGATACCGAAGCCGAAGAAAAACTCGCCTGAACCCAGGAAGCGGGACTCGGGACTAGTTCCTTCCGCCAAAGGACGGATCCGTCCAGCGCTTTGTGGCGGACGGGACTCGTAAAAACGAGGAATCCAAACGAGTGACGAGTCCCTTTATTTTAAAACGGATCTAGACCCGTTTTAGAATGAGGATGGAATTCTTGCCGCCGAAACCGAAGGAGTTCTTCATCGCGATCCGGACCTTTGCGGGACGCGCCACGTTCGGCACGTAGTCCAGGTCGCATTCGGGGTCTTTGGAGTTGTAATTAATGGTCGGAGGGATCAATTGATGTTCCATGGCGAGAAGCGTCGCGATCAGCTCTACGCTGCCGGCCGCGCCGATCAGATGACCGATCATGGATTTTACAGAACTGACGGGGATCTCGTAAGCCCGGGGACCGAAAACTTTTTTGATGACCAAGGTCTCGGTTTTATCGTTTAGGGACGTCGAAGTCCCATGAGCATTGATATAGTCGATCTCGCCCGGCTCCACCCCCGCACTTTGCATCGCAAGCTGCATCGCACGGACCGCCTCGGTCCCTTCCGGGTCCGGTGCCGTCATGTGATACGCATCGCAGGTCATGCCGTGACCGAGGATCTCCGCATAAATATGCGCTTTCCGTTTTTTCGCATGCTCATACTCTTCCAAAACCAGCATCCCCGCCCCTTCTCCCAGGACAAATCCGTCGCGGTCCATACTGAACGGACGCGAGGCTTTTTCGGGCTGATCGTTCCGGGTTGAAAGCGCGCGCGCCACACAAAAAGACGCCACGATACCGGGAAAGATCGTCGCTTCCGCCCCACCCATGATCAAGAAATCAAGATCCCCGCTCCGGATCGCATCAAACGCATAGCCACAGGCATCGGAAGCCGAGGAACAGGCTGTCGCGATGGAAAAACTCGGCCCTTTCACGCCCAATTCGATCGAAACATTGCCGGCACAAGCATCCGGAAAAGAAGCAAGCGCCGTAAAGGGATTGAGCCGCATCGGACCTTTTTGGAGCATGACCGTGTGTTGTTCCAGAATAAAACCTACGCCCGCCAAAGCTGCACCAATGATCACGCCGGTCCGCTCGCGGACTCCGGTCTCTTCAAGATCAAGCTTTGCGTCTTCAACGGCCATTTTAGAAGCCACAACCGCGAACTGCGTGGTGCGATCCATACGTTTGAGTTTTTTGGGAAGGATATAAGCGGACGGATCAAAGTTCTTGATTTCGCCGGCGAAATGGGTGGTGAACTGGGTGGTGTCAAACGCGGTGATATTGGAAACACCGCTACGACCTTTGGAAATAGAATCCCAAAAGGCCTCTTTTCCGAAACCAACCGACGAGACGACCCCCAGGCCCGTGATAACGACTCTGCGGTTCCTGGGGCTCGTCATCGATCGATTTGAATTTTAGGCCGTGATCGGCTCGTTCTTGCAACTCAACGCGATCTTGCGTCCTTCATGGTCCACGTTCAGAATGCTGCAGCGGAGTGTGTCGCCCACGTTGAAACGCTTTGCGAGGTCCTGCGCGGAGCAATCCGGGATTTCGGAGACATGGATCAGTCCCTCGAGGCCGTTGTCCAATTCCACAAAAACCCCGAAATTCACGATCCGCGTAACCCTCCCCTGAAGCTCAAGGCCTGTGAGAAAATCCTTGGTAAGTTCGGTCCATGGGTCGTCCGACAGTTGTTTCATGCCGAGCGAGATTTTCTTCGCATCTGTGTCCACCGCAAGGATCATCACCTCTGCGGTATCCCCCTTTTTGAGGACATCCGAAGGTTTGGCGACCTTGTGGGTCCATGAGATATCGGAAACGTGAAGCAGACCCTCAACCCCGGGCTCGAGTTCGATGAACGCGCCGTAATCAGTGAGGTTCCGGATAGTCCCGGTCACGTGACTGCCGACCTGAAACTTGTCGGAAGCGGTGGTCCAGGGATTCTCCTGGGCCTGCTTTGCGCCGAGCGATATCTTCTTCGCGGCTGTATCGAGGCTCAGGATCACAACATCCAGCTCCATCCCGATCGAAAGGATCTCGCTCGGATGATTGACGCGCTTGGTCCAGGAAAGCTCGCTGATGTGAACCAGGCCCTCAATGCCGGGCTCGAGTTCCACGAAAGCGCCGTACGGCAGAATATTGACAACCTTGCCGTGGACCTGATTGCCGATCGCATAACGCTGGTCGACCGAATTCCAGGGATCCGTTCCCTTTTGTTTAAGACCCAGGGATATCTTCTGCTTGACCTGATCGATCGAGATGACGACGACTTCAATATCATCGCCGATCTTTACAAGGTCGGAAGGATGCGAAATGCGTCCCCAGCTCATATCCGTGATATGAAGAAGACCATCGAGGTTCCCGATGTCAATAAAGACACCGAAATCCGTGATGTTCTTTACTTTTCCCTTTACGATCTGCCCCACTTTAAGGGTACTCAGTTTTTCCGTGCGGGCTTCGTTGCGGCTTTTTTCGAGGAGGTCTTTGCGGGAGACTACAACGTTCTTGCGCTTGTGATTGATCTTTACCACAAGGAATTTGCTCTGAAGACCGATGAACATGTCCTGATTGCGAACCGGTTTGATGTCCACGAGCGACGCCGGCAGGAACGCCTCCATGCCGATATCAACCATAAAACCGCCGCGCACCTTGCGGGAAATACGTCCGTCCACAATGGCGCCCTCGGTGGCATTGGAGAGAATGTCGTTCCAGGTCTTCTGGCGATCGGCTTTGCGCTTGGAGAGAATGGCCGTGCCTTCAACGTCATCAAAACCTTCGAACAGCACCTCAATCTCGGACCCGACGGTCAGAAGCTCCGGCTGCGGGAACTCGTCCTTGGGTAAAATACCTTCGGCTTTGTAGGCGATATCGACCACGATGTCGCGTTCGTGGACCGCAATCACCGTGCCTTTGACGACCTCGCCGATCTTGATGTCCTGAAAAGACTTCTCGTACAGCTCTGAAAAATTGGATTGCATAAGGGAAAACCTCCTTGAGAGTCCCCTTCTCATTGGGACCGCATGAAAATGGGGGTCCGCACCGCTTTTCCCTCTCAGTCCCCGGCGCATGGGCCGGAACTGAAATCGATGCGAACGGAGGTATTATAACATATTTTCGAATTTTGGGAAGGGGGATTTTAAAAAACGGTGACCGCCGCGGGCACATGGTATCCACCCGGCGGCACGGAGGATAACACACGCTCCAATCGGATGGGAGGGAAATTAAAAACCTGCTCATTCATCCCCGGCATTTTCTTCCGGAGGATCTCAACG
>JBAZER010000079.1:0-4676 GCA_041653795.1 Candidatus Omnitrophota bacterium | reverse complement strand
CATTTAAAAACACCTGAACCATTACCAAGATTAATCCCGCTTGTAGAGTTGGCAATTAAATCTATATCTGATCTATTTAACATTTTTCCGTTTTTTTATTAATTTATTTAATTTACAATACAATCTTCATTACAACTACCAGCAAATACGGTTAATCCAACGCTACTGCTAAATGGATATATACTAAAATCACTACATGAACCAGAATCACCATCTGAAAAGTTTGTATAACAAAGACAATCACCATGACAAATATAAACCTGCCCACCACCATTACGACAGAATTGTACACTATCGGTACACATACAGAAAGATGGGTCTATTGAAGCAGTTACATCAGTAAAATATGGATTTCCATATGGTTTGCAATATATTGTAACTTTACTACAACCAAAATCAGCTACTGTTTGCTGATAAAATGCTGATATGCATATCCATTGACCAAGACCTAATGATGGACTAATGTCAATATAACCATCTGTTTGATTGCCATAATTATTTACCTGATTTAAATTAATGGTAACACTTGAAGGTAATGGTAATATTGCAGTCGTACAAGATTTAACAATACCATAACCAGTTTCTTCACAGTTTTTTGCATATGCTCTAAAATATGTTAATGTACTATCCTGAAGACCAGTTATTGTTTTTGTATATGGCGTGCCAACTGCAATTGTACCAACAGTACAAACCTTACAACTTGATATTGTAGGATTTGAAGTAAATTGTGAATATACAACGCCATATTCACAAATCGGAGCATTACCATTATTGGTTACTATATTATTATCAACATTAAAAGATGTTGCAGCTAAACCAGAAACACTACCTGTTGTAAGTGTTGCTCCAGTTATTGTTGAATATTGTATTGCAATCCAACCTCTATTATTAATTGAATTACTAAAACCACCAGTGTCAAAAAAATAACCATTTTCTCTACCAACTTCTACTGTGGCATTATTTGTTGGCGTATTACATACTTTAACACAACCAGCCATTTCCCAATTACTATTTGGAAATGTGAGAGGAAATATTTCTCCAGTATCTGATATTATTGACGCACTAACTCCCCTTACCTTACATAAAAGAACATCAGTTGAAACCACTCGTGTTCTTATGTTTGTATGCATATTCCAACCACCAATATTAACCATTTTAGTTCTTATTTGCTCAATATTTGTAGTTGTTGTAGCAGTTGTTCCAGTAATACTACCACCAGCAAAATTGCCAACAATTTTAATATATGATCTATTCATTTCATTGCTTTTAATATAAATACTAAATTTAATGTAAATACCAAAGTCTGTTCAATATTCTTGTTTATAAATACTTTTAAAACAAGCCATGACGATCATTATCTAAAATAAAAAACCCACCGAAATTCGATGGGTTTAAAAAGAAATAAAAATATGACTATTATTTTTGTTTATTCACGGCTTCAATAATTTTATTAATATCAAACACATTTACCGTATCATAAGGAAATTGCTGTATTTGTCCGTCAATAGAAAACTGTTCAAGATAACTAAATTTATTAAGTTCTCTAATATAATTAGCACTTGGTAATATATTTATGTGTTCAGGATAACCAAATACTTCTGGTTTATTTCCAATCCAAACAACAGTTGATTGTAAGTCAAGTGCAGCAGCAACATGTTGTGCAAAACTGTCAATAAATAATCTCTTTTTTGAAAGAGAAAATACTGCATAAAGTTCTCTATATGGCAAAGTCAATGGTTCTACACCTTGTAAAATTGGTTGCTCTGGTGACTTAATATGTAAGATACGATAAGATTTACTAAAATAATTCACGAGTTTTTGTGCAATTTCAATTGGCATATCTCGATACCACGATTTTTTACTATATTGCCCCGTAGGAGAGCCACCATGCGTTTGTAATAACATTATTGGTCTGTTATCTGGTTTTATTTTATCCTTTGCTATTTCGATCTCTCTTGCGTTTAAATAGATTTTAGGTTTATACCCATCATAAGGTATATTATACATATCACACCAAGATTGTGTAAGATGTTTGCGCTGTAAAATATGATCTTCGGTGAAATAAACCTCTTGTCTGAAGATTTTGGTATCTGGGTTAACATAATCATCAAAGAAATATTGCATCTGTCCAAATGTATAAAAACGCCATACATCAGGGTTATAAAAGAACGGTCCATCCCAAGCCGTTACGACTATTAATTTTCTGTCTGGATATGCTTTTTTTATTGCCCTGCAAACTGCAGTTGCCATCACTTGTTTTCCATGTCCCCCCTCTGCATGAAATATACAAAATTTATCACCTTCTTTTATAGAGCCATCATTTTTCATAAAATTCTTTTATTTTAAATATTATAATTTTTTATATTTTTTTATAAATACTAATATAAACGAAAAAAACACGACTTACAAGAAAAAAATTGGGAATCATTTAATTCCCAATTTTTTATTACTAATTCAAAATTAATTAATGAAAGATAATATATACCATGACCCTAATGTAATATCATACATTAATTCAATAGCTCCACCATCCGTATTAATTATTGCATCATTTGCAACACTATCAATATTATTACCATTACGATCAATAGTAATATTATATGTTAAAGCATCATTTGCAACATCTTTAATTTTAAATGCTTGTCCATCAATTGGAAGTGCTGGTAATGTAAGTGTTACTGTAGAACCAGAAGAATTAACTAAAATTGTATAAGAACTACCAGTTGTTAATAAAGTATTACCAGTAATAATTGTTTTACTATAAATATTGTTTTTATCACCAAGAGAACCGCCAACAACAGTTTTAATTAATTTATCACCACTATTCCAAACAAGAACTGAATCTGATGTTGTACCAACAACAGGAGCTACAAGAAGTGATGTTGCACCACTTGTTTTAAATGCACCATGAATTATTGCACATTTTGCTGAAAAATCGCCATAAATTAATGGATTTATTGTGTTTGAATTTGCAATATATAATTTATTTGAACCTGTCTCATAATAACCAGCGTTTAAACCAATTGCAACATTTGTGTTACCAGTAGCATTATTATGAAGTGTATTATATCCAATTGCAATATTGCAATTACCAGAATTAATAGTTTGAAGTGCCTGTTGTCCAATTCCTATGTTATTACTGCCTGTTGAACCATTTTCTAATGTTTTAAAACCTATTGCAATATTGTGATAACCATCACTAAAATTATAAAGTGCTTGTTTACCAATTGCAATATTGCAATTGGCAGTTGCATTATTAGAAAGTGCTTGATAACCTATTGCAACGTTATCACAACCAGTGGTATTATTATAAAGTGCTTGATAACCTATTGCGGTATTATATCTACCACTTGTTATTGCAGCACCTGCTTCAACGCCATAAAAAGTATTACGACATATAGTTCCACCACTTGCAACAGTACCACATCCAGCAACAGTTGAACCTTTTGTTAAATTCGACCAACCTATACCAACAGTAATTCCCGATGTAACACCAGATATTTGTGTATCTACATATTCTTTATCAACAAGTGAATGTGTTGTAAAACCACTACCATAACTACCACCATATTCAACACCTTTAGTTGTAATACGTATATCATTAATTATTGTTGAACCTGTTAATGTACCACCAAGACCAACTTGTTTAGCTGAATTTATATTTAAACCATTTGTTGCACCAGTAATTACATCACCAACAGTAGAACCACTTATTAATATATATCCAGCATATGGTAATACCCACCCAGCATCATTTGCTGTTGTAATAAGAACTGATCTTACAACATGTGTAGGTATTGTTGGTTTAACTGTTGTTAATAAGCCAGCAGTAACATCACTAAGAAAATACGTTGTATTTGCACTAAGTGTTGTAAATCCACTAAAATAACCTGCTTGTGTTACTTCAAAAGTGTCACCAGTAGTTTTTGTTACAATACCAATAACTTCACCATTATATAAACCATCAGCAATTGCTTTATTGTATGTTCCGCCACTCCAACCAATTACATCATTAAGAACAAATCCATGTCCTGTTTGTGAAATACTTTTTACAATTCTTTCTCCATTATTAGTACTATTACCAGTAAGACCACTTGAAACCACGTAACCAGCATATGGCAATATCCAACCACTTGTTGTTGTATCTGCGATAAGAACCGTTTTATTAATATGTCCTTGAATTATTGGTTCAGTTGAAGTTAATAAACCAGCAGTAACATCACTAAGAAAATAAGTTGTATTACCAACTAATCCTGTAAATCCAGTACCATAGCCAGCTTGTGTTAATTCAAATGTATTACCACTAATTTTTGTTACGATACCTATTATTTCACCATCATATGTGCCGTCAGCAATTGGTTTGTTATATGTTCCACCACTCCAACCAACAACAGTACCTACAGTAAATGTATGACCAATCTGTGTAATTATTTTACTAACTTTTTCATTTATTTTATCAGCATATGCTTTATCAATAAGTGAACGATCACTAAAACCTGAATGATAATCAGCAAAATATTCAATACCTGCAGTATTTCCAGCACCACTAACTATTGTTGTTGGAGTAGTTAAAGTGCCACCTAAACCAATATTCATGCCAATAACTGTCAAACCATTTGTTGCACCAGTAATTATACCACTACCAGTTCCACCGCTTGCAAGACCAAAAGATATTT
>JBAZER010000078.1:0-4767 GCA_041653795.1 Candidatus Omnitrophota bacterium | reverse complement strand
AGCCGAGAAGATTTTTTTCCGTATTTGCGGGAACGTCTTGGCGATGTTCCGATGGCCATTGATCGAGGGGTTGGTATTTGGGAGAATTGCAAAAACGCATGGAGACTTCATACGGATGCCGAGTGGCATGTCGTGATTCAGGATGATGCGATTGTCTGTGATGATTTTTATGCGCGAGCGGAGGCGGAAATTAAAAAGGCGGAAGCTCTTGGGTGTGAGTGTGTCAGTTTCTTTTTCGGAAATCGCAAAGCGATGGAGAGGGAAAAAGCAATGGGGGATAAAGATGGGCACGTTCTCATGCACTGGGTGTCTTGGGGAGTCGCGATTGCGTTACGACGAGAACACATCGAGCCGATGATCGCGCACGGAGATGGTATTAATATCAAGCAGGATGACACAAGAATTGCTAAATACGTTAAAATGAAGAACGTCTTGGTCTATTATCCGATTCCCTCCCTTGTGGATCATCGTGTTGGAGAATCACTTGTGGGAGATCATCCAAACAGAACAGCTTACCGATATGCGAATTGAAAAGAACATGCACCACATCTGGGTCGGACCACTCGAGAGGCCGAGGCGGTGGATGGATACGTGGACAGAAAAACATCCCGAGTGGACGTATACGCTATGGGATAATGAGCGTGTCTTTTCGCGGAAGTGGAGGAATCAGAGACTTGTTGACATCTATCGAACGCGTGGGGTCTGGCATGGCGTCGCCGATGTCGTGAGGTACGAGATTCTTCATGAGCTGGGAGGATTCATGCCGGGCGCGGATTCTGAATGTCTGAATCCGATTGACGAGCTTTTTGACGATGACAAAGAATTGTATGCCGTCCGGTGCGGCGGGGATCCGAAAGACTGGGCGCGAGAAGATGGGAAGCCAATTGAGGTGCTACCGCCATTTCTCGCGCGAGAAGATAAAAGGATTATTGCCCCGATCTATGCGTGCAAGTCAGGAAATCAGTTTGCCGATCTTCTCATCCGCGGACTCCATGACGTTCCTCCGGGTATTCCGTGGAAGACGACAGGGAATGTCTATTGTGCCGATTCGCTAAAAAAATACGAGCCGGATATCACGATCTGGCCGATGCACTACTTTATCCAGTATCACCCGATCACGATTGACGCGCGAACACCGTTCATCTACGTTGGGACGGATAAAGTATACGCGAAACATTTTTGGGGAACGACGAACAAAGCCTATGCCAAAGGACTCTAAAAGGGATATTGTGTATATTCTCGGGAGCGGGAGCAGATGGAAAAATAACGAGCTCCGGTACTCGATGCGAAGTCTGGAGAACATGGATCATGGCAAGGTTTTCGTGATTGGAGAAAAGCCGATATTTTTAACGGACAAGGTTATCCACATTCCAGCAAAGGACGTGTACGATAACAAATTAAAAAACTCGCTCGAAAAGCAGATCATCGCCGCAAAAGATCCCCGGGTGTCGTCAAGGTTTATTCTGATGAATGATGACTTCTTCATCATGGAGCAGACGTCAATCATCCCGGTTCACTTAGGAAGATTGGAGAGCGCGATTCAGACGCATGAAACGAAAGGCGGATATTACTATCGCGCGCTTAGGTTGGCTCTTGATATGTTGCGCGTATCCGGTATAAAGAACCCGATCAATTACGAGACGCATACGCCCATTGTGTATGAGAAGAAAAAGTTTCTCGATCTTGCAGAGCGTCTGAACGTCGAGACATCCGGGTACCTGATTCGATCACTGTACGGAAATCTTTTTAAGATCGGAGGACGAAAGATCAAGGACGTAAAAGTCTATACGAGTTGGAATGAATGGAATGGTGGAACGTTCCTTTCTGTGGACGATACGATCCCGCGAAAAAAGATATTTCAGGATTTTTTGAAGCAGAGATTCCCGCGCCCATCCGTGTATGAAAACCAGAAAGAGGATGAGTGTCGTAGAGTGGCGGAAATCGAAAAAGACTATACGTTCATTCAAGCGACCGTGTGGAATGGGCGTCAGTATAACGTGGGGGATCTCGTGAGAACGTCGGCGCCGACTGTGCACATGAAGTTGACTGACTAGCGTGCTATACTCAATCCTGCATTATGGAGGAAACAAAAAATAACCCGGATCAGATCGAGCGCAAGGTGGAGGCAGTGATGATTAAAAAGGCGCATGCCATATACGGACTCTTGACGTTTGTGGTTGCGTTCATCGCGCCGATCGTCGGTCTTTTTTTCAAGATTCAGTTGGACATTGCGCTCATCAAACAAAACCACGAGGCGCATATCGAGCGCGCGCTAGATGAGATAGTGGAATTGAAGGCGGAGGACGTGGAGCAGAAAAAGGAAGTCCGGGCGATGAGGGATGATATCATTCGGCTCTTGGAGATTCATGAAAAATAGTATGGAGATTCTGAAACCCGGAAAAAATACAGGCGTGCTCATTCGTGAGCCAAGCGTGACTGATTGGATTGCCGGGGAGGCGACAGGATTGGTTGTTGAGGACCGCATGCCCAAAGAGGGCTGGGGTCCGTATCTCGGTACGGGAGAAAAACAGCATAGCGTCTACATGGACTCGATGGCGTGCCTCACGTTCTCCGGGGTTCGGCTTACGGCTATTCAGATCAACTACATGATCCGGGCAGGACTCCTAGAGGCCAGAATCGTGTCAGCATTGAACGCATTAGGGTTTCTTGATGAGAAGGGCGAGTTCAATGCCTCGGACCGGTTTACGGCCAAAATGAGCGGAACGACGAGGCAGGGGAATTATGCGGTGAACGTGCCCGATTCCATTCGGCATCACGGGCTTCTCCCGGAGAAAGACTGGCCGTATCCGCGCGAGCAGAGGACGCCAGCCTTTGACTGGGATGATTATTATGCAGAGATCCCGGAAGAATTGAAAACGAAGGCATTGGAGATTTTGAAACTGTTTGATTTCAACTGGGAGTGGTTGTCGGTGAATCGGCAGATCACGATCGCGCAAGCGAAAGAGTGGATCAAGGCAGCGCCGTTTCAGATTCTCTCCCCGGTGTGCGCACCGTGGGATGGTTCGATTATCCCGGCGTGCGGCCGAAATGTGAGCCATGCAACCGTGATCTATGGCGCGACGGATGTCTTCGAGGATTTTGATACGTACGATCCGTTCAAGAAACGGCTGGCGGCGGATTATCCGATCCCGTATGCGTTGCGCATCTACGTACAACCGAAGAAAGAAATCAAACCCATTACCATTCCTCTCGATATGACATTTGCAAAACAGCAGGCAGGAAAAATCCTTTTGAACGTGGAAGATCACGGAAGCCTTTGGTACGTTACGGCGGACGGACGTCGCGCAAAGATCGGAAATAAGCCGGAAGAAGTGGAAGCGTTTTTGCAAGGCGTCAGGGACCGTAAAATCCCGACCACCGGAATCAACAACGCGGATATTTCAAAAATCCCGATCGTAAAGTGAGGAGAAAATGGATGACGAAAGATTGCACCTTCCAAGAGCTCTATACGGCAGAAGCGAAACGTACGACCCCGACGAAGCCTATACGGCTTCCGAAGAAGACGCGCGAGATACGCTTCCGTGTGAATCATCACCACAGGACTCCGAGGAAAGTCCCGAGAGCGATCGCGGGCCGGTAGAGTACCCGTACATTCGATGCGCGAGCACCGAATAATCTCCGGGGCGGGCGTGGATAATCGCGTTCACGTCCGCTCCGCCCTTCCCTATACCTATGAAAAATATCCTTGCATCAGCAACGAAGATCGTTCTGCTTCTCATCATCGTGACCCTGTGTCTCATCATGGTCATTGCATCTCTTTCCATTCTGCTCGGCGCGGCAGCAGTAAGTGAGAAGATCGAAGTCTTGAAAATGGTCATTGCGATCTTCGGACCGGCCGTTGCATCGGTTCTGGGTTTCTATTTTGCCTATAAAGGGGAAACGAAATCATCCGGACCGGATCAGCCATACGCAGGAAAATAGTGCTATACTTGATTCGTGGAAGGTCTGTGGTTATTCCTTCCATACCCCGGAGAAATCCGGGGCTTTTTTTGAAAAAAAGTTATTAACAGGGGGCGTTGCGGGGTGTATTAGATTGTGGTATAATATTCTCATAATCAAATAACCACAATGTTTATGCAAGGACTTCTCATCACGACAGACGTTAAAGTGAAGATCGTCGAGCCGAAAGACGGCAAGCGATTCACGCTCGAAGAATTGCAGGGGTTTGTGGGAGGGCGAGTGGATATTCAGACGCTCCCGGATTTCAGCGTCATCTACGTCAATGATGACGGGAAGAATATCGGCCTTCCGAAGAACGCCATCGCGACAGAGATCTGGAAGGCGGCATACCCTATCGAGAAGTATCCGCACAATAACGATCAGCTGATCGTCGGCGATGTCCTGATTCTTTCCGAGGAAGCGGAAGCAGAGGAGAACCGGGAGGAGGATATGGGACCATGTGAAGGCCATTGATCTATGAAAACGTTTTTGCTGGAAGTGTTTGCAGATGGTCGCCCTATCCGAACGGATGGGGCGACCGTGACAGCCACGAGTTTCGCAACGGCGATGCGCCGGGCGTACATCATGGCAAAGCCAAATATCCGGCATCGTCCGAAGCAGGTCACGGTCCGATTGACGGCCATCAAACCCGTTTCCGTTCAAGCGGAAGCGTAGTCTCAAAAACAAAAACAAACCTTTATGATTAAACATTACCGCGCACCGCGCAAAACCTATGGATATGCCGTGGCCGTTCCCGAGCAGATTTCCCAACGGATCTCCGAGAGGGGGAAAAGAGTATGCTCAAAA
>JBAZER010000077.1:0-4871 GCA_041653795.1 Candidatus Omnitrophota bacterium | reverse complement strand
CCCATTTGTGATGCATCAAGGATAATCTTTGCGGTTTTAAAGTCTCCCAGTCTTGAGTCAAACCATAACCCGTGCAATGTCCCGTCCGGTCTCAGACTCCAGAATGTCGCTGTAATTAAAGTTGCGTTTGAAACTCCTGTAATTCCGGTGTTGTCGTCTATTTTATACTTGGTATTTTCAGGGCGTACAAAATATCCACCTTCTCTTTCTCCCGTGATAACCCCTATTCTTCCATTTTCGTCTTTGATTCTCATGGCCATTCTCCTCCTGTTTGGTTTTAATATCCCATAACCTTACGCATTTTGGCACGATGGGCTTCATACTCGCGGTTTTCTTTTTCTGCTTTTTTTGCCTTTGCTTCTTTTTCTTTCCATTCGTGGGTTGCTTCAACCTCTGCAATTGCGGCATTGATTTTATCAAGGTTCTCGCGGGTGATTCCCAGCTTGCCGATTCTGGCGGCGGCTGTTTGCGCTTTCTGGGGGCGACCGCTTCCGACGATTCCGACTCCTTCGACTCTTGCCATAATTTCCATCTTGCAGCATTTGACTGCGACTTTGATTCCGTCTGCGTTTATGGTCTCGCTTGTGAGCAGCTCTACCGTTACCTTTGCTTCTTTGCCCGTGCTCAGTGTCCATGTGATTTCTTTTTTCATTGTCTCTTACCTCCCCTTTGTTGATTACAATATAACTCAAGCGGTTCGGTTTGTCAAGGGAAAAATGCAATTATTTTCACTTTTATTAAAAATAAATAAGCCTGTTATTAGGTGGTTACAAATTACTTGACAATAAAACAATTTATATGCGATAATCTCGCACAACTAAAAGCAAAATAGGAGGGAAGATGAACGTAAGCCTAAGGAGTCGGTTAGTACCATTATCAAAGAAACTCGAAAGTAACAAGATTAGTCGTGAAGAGGTAGCTAAAGCGATGGAGGCAATAGTGGCGGAGGCGGTGAAAGACGCCATAAGACAATGGGAGTTTAGAGAGCGGAGGGAGATAGAAAATAATTTTGAGGCTAAGTTTAAAGAAAAATGTGACGAGTTAGAAAAAGAAAAGCGCGAAATTGTCAATGGCGACCCGAAGTTCATCGCCGCTAAATTTGCAGTAGAGCAAGCGCAGGAAGCAGCGATAATCACGGATCAGTACGGAGGTCAATCCTTGTGCGATAATTGCCGCCTACCGTACAGTTATGTCAAGATTGACTCAGACACGAAAAAACAGCTTGTTCGCACAATCGGGATGATATGGTGCGCGGCACTTGGGATGAAGAGCGTCGGGGGAAGGAAAGAGGACAGCGAGCCAGGGGTCGCCACATGAGCCACCGCAACCAGATCATCAAGAAGATAAACCGGGACGTGGGGCGGGCAAGGGGCAATATCGCGCAGCAGATTGTAAAGGATCTCGTGGCTGCCCCATTCAAGGACCGTTTAAAGATAGCATGGGTGATTGTAAAAGGGCGACCGCTGAAAACCGCTTGACGGAATGAAAACTATGTCAGAAAATAGAGCCGTACAATAAGAACGGGGCTGAGCCCATCTCCTGAGGAGGAAAAAGAATGGCAGACTTAAACGATCCAGAGGTAAGGGCAGCGATCACGGCAGCAAAAAAAGAAGCAGAAGAGAAGATGGCGGAGAAGATAGAAAAGGCCGTAGAAGAGGCAACCGCCGCACAGCAGGCCAAGAATAAGCAGCTCTTGGATGAACTCAAAAAGGCTCGCCGTGGGCAAGAGGTTGACCCTGATGCTCATGCGGCCCTTCAGGAAGAGCTTGCAGACACTCAGGCCAAACTTGCTGAGTCAGAGAGGGGCAAAAAGGCGGCACTTGCTGAGGCAGAGAAAACCAAGAAAACCCTTGAGGGGGAAACGGGATTCACCCGCAAGTATTTAGTGGAAAGTGAGCTGAAGGGGATTCTTATCAAAGGCGGCGTAAAGGACGAAGATTATATTGACGTTCTTACAAACAAATTTGGATCTGTTGCCTCTGTCATTGCCGAGGGGGATACGCGCAAGGCGATGTTTGGAGATAAAGAATTAGCTACAGCGGTCAATGAATATCTCTCCTCTCCTGCTGGAAAGAAGTTTGTAGCGGCCCCGGTAAACTCAGGCGGTGGCGCAAACGGTGGCGGGACAGGAGGAAATGCGGGGCAGTTTGAGAAGATCGCGGACCCGCAGGCGCGACTTGGAGCGATCAATCAAGCTGAGGCAGCATCATCTAAAAATTAGACTACTTCCCTGAGGGAAATAGTAGAACGGCTGAGCCGGACCTGAGGTCACAAACCTTTCGTCCGGCTTTTTTTATTCAAAAACCAAGTAAAGGAGAAATATCATGGGAATGTCACTTTTAGAGTACGCCAAAGGCGCAGGGCTCAACACCAAGCGCGGCACAATCATCGAACTGTTTGCCAAGTTCAGTCCGATCCTCAATGCCATGACTTTTGAAACGGTCCAGGGCAGCGGGGTCGATTACGACCAGGAGGCGGCTCTGCCTGGAGTGGCCTTCCGTGGTATCAATGAAGAGTACACGGCCAGCGCGGGTGTAATCAATCCGATGCACGACCCCCTCAAGATCGCCGGTGGAACCCTCGATGTGGACAGCGCCCTGATCAAGATGTTCGGCAGCGCAGTCCGGGCGAAGCATGAGGCCATGAAGATCAAGGCCCTCTCCCTCAAGATCTCCCGTATGATCATCAAGGGCGATTCACAGAGCGACCCCCGCGAGTTTGATGGGTTGCAGAGGCGCCTTGCCAACGATCAGAAGATTTGTGTCACCTCGGGCCTGACCGATTCGGTTGGGGCTCTGACCCTCACCAAGCTGGATGAGGCCATCGACCAAACGGAAAGCCCCAACGCATTGATTATGAATGCAAAACTCCGCAGGCTCTTAACGGCGGCCTCCAGGTCAACCACGACCGGCGTTGGCGCTCATATCACAGAGACAATCGATAATTGGGGGCGGCAGGTAATGAAGTATGCCGGTTTGCCGATTCTCGTCGCTGGCAAGGACAACACCAATACCGACATTATTCCCCTGACAGAGACGGCAGGTGATGGTGACTCGGACGCAACCAGCCTCTATGTCGTGTCCTTCGGTGACGGCATGGTCGAGGGTATCCAGAACGGTGCGATTGAAGTCAAAGACCTCGGCCTGACGGATTCCGGGGTTATCTACCGGACCCTGGTTGAATGGCTGGTCGGCATGGCTCTGTATCATCCGAGGGCTGCAACGCGGCTTTGGAACATTTCAACCGCAACGGCAGTTACCGCGTAACTATATTAAGGGAAAAGGAGAATTATCATTAAAAGAAGATTTTGTATTTGATGCCAATTTGGTGCTGGAGGACTCCCTTAACAGTGCAGGGGCGGTTTCTGCAATCGTGGCATCTCAGGCCGGAACGGTGCTGGATGTTGCGCAGATCATCGACCTTGGGGATGGCCTTGTCGAAGGTTATATGATTGTTGACATTGACGCGATTGAGGTAGGTGCCGCAGAGGATCTGCTCTATGAGATATTCCTTCAGGGTGCGCAGTCCGCTACCTTTGCAACCGCTGGCGCGGTCCGTAACCTTGCGGCGCTTGAGCTTGGTTGCGGTACATTGCTGACCAACGCCACGGCCACCACGGGCGATCAGGGCGCGGCAGGTGAACGATACGTTGTTCCCTTCCGCAACGAACTGGCTGGCGAGGTTTTCCGCTATGTGCGGTCTTACATTGAGATCGTAAACGGGACCGGAGAAACGATCACCTGTACGATCTGGCTGTCTATCAAACGGAAGTAAACCACAACGGCCTCGGGGCTTCGCGCTCCGGGGCCTTAACGGGAGGACGTAATGGCAACCGATTCAGGAATAGTCACAATATACGACATGAAGAACGGTGGAGATCCTCTGACGTGTCACCGGATCGATGCAAAGGAATTTCTTGCAAGTCCCAGGTGGTCTGCTTCGCCGACAGAAAAGAGTAACGCAATCGGTGACGCTGCGGCCCTGGAGTCGGGATCAGACGACGGGAAGGCAATGCAGCTCAAGTCCGAGAACATGAAATCATTGCTGGCAAAGGCGGAGAGGGCTGGAATACCGGACTGCAAGAAGATGAAGAAAGCCGAACTGGTAGAGGCACTATTAAAAAGCGAGGAGTAACCCCTTGCCGCCCGGAGGTCTTTTAATCACGCCGCCCCCTCCCGGTGTAACCTCGTCGGCACCTTCCCCGATGTGGTGAGGGCTTCCCGGCGGCATCCTAATAACAAATGGGTTGTGCGCTGGACAATCCTGAAAACTACTGCCAGCACGAACAAAAAGGAGAAATATCATGAGTACTGTGACCAGGGGCGACAGGGTAATTACCGGGAATTTATATGTTGGCGGCGAAATTCTTAATGCAGCATTAACGGCGGCCATTGCGGCGGCGCTACCTTCCTACGATGCTCTGACCTATAAGGGAGTCATATCATCCCTCGCAACCTTCCCCGCAGCTTCAAAAGGTGATCTCTATAAAATCACGGCGGCGGGTGCGATAGGCGGGACCGGCCCCACGGTTGCAGTCGGTGACATAGCGATCTGTAATACCGATTCGACAGGTGCCGGGAACTATGCGGCAGTCGGGACCAAGTGGGACATCATACCGGCCACGAACATTGATACTCTTGCCGACCTTCTGCCCGCGTCGGCAGAAAATGATTTTATCGTTGCCGGAGCAGACCCCTTCGCCTGGGTTAAGAAAACTCTGGCGCAGGTTAAAACCATCCTCGGACTCGGCACGGCGGCTTATACCGCTGCAACGTCCTACGATGCGGCTGGAACGGCGGCTGGTCTGGTAGCAGGCAAGGCGGACAAAGTAGCGGCCTCGCCCGATCCTACCGGCTATTTGGCCGAATTGA
>JBAZER010000076.1:0-4889 GCA_041653795.1 Candidatus Omnitrophota bacterium | reverse complement strand
GACGGGGTTACAAGTTCACGCTTCGAGGGTCAACCGATTTGGCAAGTAAGGCTGCCGTGAGGAATGATGCCATGCAGCTTTGGCAGATTGCCTCCAAAGACCCGTTGTTCAACCCCATCCCCGTGCGGGAAGAGTTGTTGAAGTCCTTCGGCAAGCATGAATGGGAGAAGTACATCAATCCGCAGATTATGCAGATGATACAGGTTGTGTTACAGAATCCCGAAATCATGGACAAGATTATTCAGCCGTACCTACAAACGAAAGCACAGGTGGCGCAGAGTGTTGCCGGACAGAGAGACTGATGCAATATTGGAGGCCGTCATCGAGAAGGCTCATAAGTTTATGAAAGAATTGATAAATTCCCATTGCACGCCGGAGTATTGTAAGGGTGCAATGGAGGCTTTCAAGGCCGTGCTCTCCATCCCCAAGGCACTGGCCGCGAATGACGAGGAAAGGAAAGTAGCCGACTTATATGTCAAGAAGGCGTTCCGGTCATTCGAGACAAGGCTTTTACGAGGGGTAATATTGGAACCCGACCACCCCGGAGAAAGGGTGAGAAAATAGGAAAGAGGTAAGAACAATGCCGGAAGAAGACGGAAAAGAACAGAACGTAAACGACATCATGGACGATTTGGTTGACATTTACTCCGATTATGAGGAGGAGAATCCTCCGTCGGAGGGTGTCACGGAAGAAGGAAAGGAGGGTGAAGAAGGTGGTAAAGAAGGCCAAGAAAGTGGAAAAACCGACGACGGGAAAGAAGGCAAAGAAGGAAAAGAAAGTGACGAACTCGCCGAAAGGATAAGGCGGGGAGAGGAGCACCTCCAAAATCTCAACAAAGCAATCGCGGAGGCCAACCGGACCCTGCACAACATAAGGCAGGAGAAGAAGGCCCCAACAACGGAGGAGTCCCCTTTGAGCAATGCCCAGCTTCTGAAGCTGATGGAGGATGCCAAAGGTGACAATGAAACGCTCCTTCAAATCATCCGCTATACGGCGGAACAGGCTGCGAAAGGCGCGAAGAAGGAGGCTGTCGCTGAAACCGATGTCATCAAGAAGCGCGACGAGAGTATCGCCGCCCTCCGAGGGTTATTCAAGGATGGGTACGATGACCCTGACACTATCAAAGCTGTCGATGATGTCAAGGAATACTACGGTATCACCGACCATCCGTTCGGGGACATATTCGCCAGAGGTGTCCTCACAATGAAGGCTCTACCTATAATGGTGGAGTCCTGGAAAGCGAAACTTGCGGAGACCGAGAAAGGAATCAAAGGTAAGGAGGACGCGGAGAAGGCTCGGCAGGGGAAGATAGCCTCTCAAGGTGGTGGGTCCAGGGTGAAAGGAAGCGGAGGCGGAGACGGAGGAAAGGAAACATTCGGACTCACAGCAGAACAGATTGACGTGGCCCGCAGATTAGGCTATACTACCACTGAAAAATTAAAGAGGTACGCAGCTATCGTGGGGGCGACCAATAAGCCCAAGGAGAAGGCAGCATGACGAAGAAGAAAATTGAAATAGAAGATACATATGATGATGTGACCGCTCCGGTCGAGGAGCGTGTACAACCCCCATTAACCCCAGACGAACTGGCAATCTTCCACCGGGTAGCCAGTGAGGACAAAGACTGGGAAACATTAGGTGAGAAATCTGTTGTTGACTTTTCCCTTTCGAGGGACCCCTTTGAATTGCCTCCCCCGGCGAAACAAAGGGCGACGGAGAAGAAGATGGCGTTTAGGTGGATTACCCGAAATCCGGCGAGGATTGATTCCGTAAGGAACCAGCCCGTGCCGCTTCGGTGGTGGATTTGTAATTCCACTAATACCCCCTTCCTCCAGAAACATATCGACCCCATCCTGGGATGCGTGTGTAACCTTGACCAGGTGTTAGTGTTCAAGCCCTGGTGGATGCACGAAAAGGAGATGGCCCTATACCGCCAAATGGCAGACAATCACGACCAGGGCAGAAGTCTCCTTGCGATGGATGGCGAGGTCAGAGAAACGGCAAGAGGTGGCGAAGCTGAATTTATCGCCAAGTCCCGCATGTCGTCCGATTCCCGGTCCGCCGGAAGACACGAGGTACAGGGAAGGGACGTTATCGAAGCGGACGAGGCGGAAATTGATGCCGCTATGGGTATTACGCACGGGGAACTATCAGCAGAAGATTTCCGTGTAAACGATTGAAAAATAAGGAGATATTACCATGTCGAATCCTTACGCTGGAATTTACAATGGGTTCGCCGTTCATGAAAAGTTGCTTAGGGCAAGACTCTATGCCGTTCAGACGGCACCCACAATCAACATCTCCGTGAATGACCTCGTATGCGCAGATGTCAAGAGTATCAACTCTCCCAAGCTGGGAGTGGGGGTGCTGGTGTATGATGCTGCGGTTATGAGTGCCACTCCGGGGGATGAGTATTACATCATCGGGGCTGTGCAGGAATGCTTTGATGAGGACATGAATCCCGTCAAATACATCGCTGCTACAGAGGTGGGAGATGGAACGGTGGCCGGATATGTGCTGGTCGCTGACCATCCGGCACAGACCTATCAGGCGGTCGTGGATGCTGCAATCACGTTGGCAGACTTCGACCTCAATTACCCGGTTGCGGGGGAGGCTCTTTATGCTCCCGACACCAATACCAAAATATCGAAACAGCGAATCACCACTACCAGTGCGGCTGTTACTGTCACCATCCCTATCAGGCTGATTAGTCAGCTTGCTCCGGGAGTTGACAGTTACGCCTCGGCTGGTTGTAGAATGATTTGCATGATTCAACCCGCCTGTCATCTGTATGGCGCAGGCGTGGCACTGTAAAGGAGGGAATGAACTATGTGGACAAGAGGTAGATTTGTTGAAGAGTACATTCCCGGATTGTTCGTGGTCGCTGTTGATAGCTTCGTCAACAAAAGAGCGGAATCTCAGTGGCAGAATTTGGTAACAATCAAGGAATCTAAAAAGAAGAAAGAAGAGGACGTGATTCGGTCCGGTCTTGGACTCCCGTCGCTTAAGGGCGAGGGTGCCCCTGTCGGATACGACGTTCAGATTGCCGGTTCAAAACAGGCGTGGGTGCATGATGTTTGGGCATTGGCTATCCGAATCACTGAGGAAGCAATCGAGGATAATCTTTACGAGCTCAATGGCGGTGGTAATGCTGAAGAGCTTAGCGAGATGTTCCACGACCTCGGAGAGGCGATGGCTGAAAATGTCGAGACGCTTATGGCCCGCTTTTTCAATTACGGGACGGCCACTACCTATCATACGACCAGGTTTGGCAAGGCCCTGTTCGCCACCGACCATCCTCGGTTGGACGGCACGTCGTTCTCCAATCTCTCCACTGCCACCGACCTCACCTATGAGACCTTCTGGGCGGTCGTGGTCGCAGCGGAGAATCAGTTCAATTACCGGCAGCACAGAATCACCAAGAACGTCAAGAAACTTTGGTATCCTCCCGCACTGGAGCCGAAGGTTCTTGAGATTCTGAAATCCCCCACCCGCCCCGACACGGCGAATAGGGCAATCAACGCCTACGCCGAGAGTGGCCGGGGAATTGTGCCGGTGAAATGGCCCCATATCTCCAACGCCAACAACTGGTTCCTCCAGCTTGACGGCAGAGGGATTGTCTTCTGGTGGAGACGTAAGACGAGGTTTGCTCGTGAGCGCGACTTCCAGACTGGCGACCTTATGTGCAAGGCCGACCAGAGGTTCAGTGCGGAAATTGCCGATGAAAGAGATTTCTACGGCGTGATTCCGTCATAAGGAGGGTAAGGATATGTTGACAAATCTTCAGTTAGGATTCTGGAACATCCTTCCCTCTACGCAGGGGAAGGTGATACACGTAAAACCCTATAGCGGGAGTGATGATAACCCCGGTGACTCCCCCACTATGGCGTTCAAGACATTGGCGAAGGCGCTCAGTGAGGCCACCGCTGACAAGAACGACATAGTGCTCCTCTATGCGGAAAGCAATACCTCGGCCAGCACGACGGACTATCAGTCTGCTGCATTGGATTGGAACAAGGACCTCGTGCATCTTATCGGTGTCGGTGCTCCGACGGCGGTGAGCCAGCGGGCCAGAATTGCCAATACAGCAGGGGCTAACATCTCCCCCGTGGTCAAGTTCTCCGCTGATGGATGTATCGTGGCAAACGTGCAGATAGTCAACGGGGATAACAATGCTGCTGCCCTCCTTGCCGCAGAAGTTACTGGTCAGAGGAACTACTTCAAAGGAGTTCACTTCGCCGGTATCGTGGGTGGAACTACGCAGTCCGCGGCAGGCGCTGCCGACCTCAAGATTAACGGCGGGGCGGAAAACGTCTTTGATAGTTGTACTATCGGCGTGGACACCATAGCGAGAGACGCCGATGCAACGGGTATCCTGTTCGATACCAATGCCACGAGAAATATGTTTCGTGACTGCGTGATTCAGGCATACCTGAGCGCAGCTGGTTATGCTCACGCGATAATCGCTGACGGCACTGGAATAGACAGGTGGCAGATTTTCAAGAACTGTCTGTTCATGGCGAAATCCACTAACAAGGCGATAACGCAGTCTGTCGTGTTCACAATTCCCGTTATCTCCCAGGGTGCTATAGTCCTCATGGACTCCTACGCCTTCTCGGATGGCGGGGCGGTGGCATGGAGCGCGGCCAAAGGTATCGTCTGGAACAACAGCGTCGCGGCAGCCGCAACTGCTGGTGGCGGGATTATGAGTAACCTGTAATGACTACCGACGGCGCAAAAAGTCTCATTGCCCGTGTGGTGGAAACACTTATCGGCCCCGCTGTGGTGGGACTCATTATGTTATGGGGGTCCCACCTCATGCAGGGTCAACAGATAACAGAATTAACATCCTTGACCAAAGAGATTAAGGTCAAGGTCGAAACCATGT
>JBAZER010000075.1:0-5283 GCA_041653795.1 Candidatus Omnitrophota bacterium | reverse complement strand
AGATGTCCTTGCCTTCGACATTCCCGATAAAATTGACCGGGCTCTGCTCCAAAAGCTGATATGTCTCTTTCATGAACTCCGTTCCCTTTGACTCTTCTTCGCCGACGTTCAGGAGCCCGATGGTCGGCCTGGTCTTGCCCAGGATGTGTTCATAATAGGCGCTGCCCATCAGGCCGTACTGGACCAAGTGCATCGGTTTGGGGTCGATATTGGCACCTGCGTCGATGATCAAGGAGACGCCAACCAGGTTCGGCATGACAATGGCGATCCCGGGACGCTCAATCCCCTCAAGCAATCCCAGTTTCAACGTCGCGCTGCACACAACGGCGCCCGTGTTGCCGGCGCTAAAAAAAGCGTCGGCCTTGCCCTCTTTGCAGAGGCCGATGCCGACGTTAATGGAAGAATTCCTTTTCTTGCGGATGGCTGCGGCGGGCTGTTCATGCATCTCGATGATCTCGTCGGCCGCAACGACTTCGATCCTGGAAGAATCAAACTTTTTATATTTGGCCAGGTCGGCCTTCAACGATTCTGCGGGCCCGACGAGATATACGAAAACATCAAACCTGCGGATCGCTTCGATCACGCCTTCAATGACAACCTTGGGGGCATAATCGCCGCCCATGGCATCTACAGCAATCTTGACCATCGCCTACCTTTCCGTCGGTTTCTTCTTGGCTTCTTTTTTGGCCCGTTTGGCCTCAAAATCGATCACCAGTCGGCCGTCATAGTAGCCGCAAACAGGACAAATCCGGTGCGGCAGCTTCGGAGACTTGCACTGGCTGCACTCCATGATCTCGAGCCGCTCCAGCTTCCAATGCGTCCTTCTCCTGCGTCCTCTGGCTTTTGAATGTCTTCGTCTTGGATTTGGCATTTTGTAAACCTCCGTTAATGACAAATGACAAAATCCAAACGACAAATTAATTTCAAATGACCAACGACGAATAAATTTGACATTGGAAATTGAGATTTAATTTGACATTTGTCATTTGACATTTGAAATTCAACACTTGCATTTTTCATTATTCAGGTCCGCTCCGCATTTGGAGCACATCCCCCGGCAATCCTCGCGGCACAAGACTTTCTGGGGATAGTTCAGGATCAATTCCTGCCGGATGTCATCGTCCAGTTCAACGACAGACTCCGAGATATCCAGCGCATACGCCAACTTGAAAGACCTCTCGACATCGATGATGACATCGCTCAGACAGCGCGCACACGTCATCGTCGCCCTGGACCTGACATCCACCTGCACCACGGCCAGGCCGCTGTCGCGTTTCGCCGACACCATGATCCTGACCGGCTCCTCAAAACGGATGCCCGGAGCATCCAATTCCCGGCTTTTGGCATCCCAGGAAACAGAGAGCAATAGCGGCCGCTCTTCTGAAAGCCTGGCAAGATCGATCTTCATCATAAGAACGAACGGGCCTAAAAGAGGCCACAGGCTATTGCGCCTTGAATTTTTTCTTTAACGCCTTTTCCACGCACGGCGGCACGAACACCGCAAGATCCGCGCCAAGGCTGCCGGCCTCTTTTAAAAGCTTGGACGAAACATAGCTGTAAGATTCGGACGGCATCAGAAAAATGGTTTCAATACTATCATCCAGCTTCCTGTTCGTCAAGGCCATTTGGAATTCATATTCGAAGTCCGAAAGCATACGCAGGCCGCGAATGACGATCGCAGCCTTCTGGCGCCTGGCGAACGTCACGAACAAGCCGCTAAAAGCCACGACTTGCGCCCCGGTAATATCCTTAAGCGCCTCTTTGAGCAGCGCCACCCTCTCCTTGATGGAAAAAAGGGTATCCTTGGACGGGTTCTCCGCTACAGCCACAACAACTTCCCCGAAGAGCCGGACCGCTCTCTTGATGACGTCTATATGACCATAGGTCACCGGATCAAATGTCCCTGGATAAATGGCTTTTTGGCACATTATTCCGCCTCTGGCGGAATAACTCCGCAGCTTGCGCAAGTCATTTCACGAGTGCCCCTGGCCCGCCTCCGGCGAGGCCGAGGCGCCTGCGAGTGAAATGACAAGCGTTTAAGCAGGGAGTCCTTCCGCATAAAAGTCCCAACCCCTTGTCCCCCATTGTCCGCCGTAGCTCTTAGCGGATCAAATACCCTTACCCTTAACGGGTATATTTGAAAAAAAGGAGACTTTGATGTCTCCGTAATCGGCTTCTTTAACCCTGGCTATGTTCTCCGGAACGGTCCCCAGGTCATCCGTTTCCGCATGCTCGACAATCACAAAACTACGAGGTGGTAATATACCACTTGACGCAATCGTTTTCAAGGCTTTTTTTGCCAAGTCCTGATGATATGGGGGATCCAAAAAGACGAGATCGAACCGCTCCCCCTTCTTCTCAAGGATCTTGAGGGCCCGGAAGGCATCATTGGTATAGACCCTGACAGCCCCGTGCCTGTCCTTGCTGAGCCCCAGGGAATCCAGGTTTCGCATGATGGCATTCGTGGAACGTCTGTCGGAATCAATAAAGCAAACCGAAGAAGCCCCGCGGGAAAGGCTTTCAAGCCCCAGGGCGCCGCTGCCGGCAAAAAGCTCCAAAACCCTGGCCTTGCGCACAACCCCAGCCAGAACGTCGAAGATCGCCTGACGCACCTTATCCTGCGTAGGCCTGATATGTTTAGGGAATAAGATCAGGCGTCCTTTATATTTGCCTGCTATGATGCGCATAAACCCGGGTTCCTGCCGACCCGCCCCTGCCAAAAAGATCAATCAACAGCCAGAACCGTCTTGGGATCCCAAAACATGGAACCGAAAGACACTTTTACCATGGCTTCGTCATACTTCCGTTTGGTGATCTCGCCTGTGACCAGTTCGGCCTTGAGCCTCACACGGGTCACGGCGACCGCTTTCTGCACGCGGCCGGTATATACGAACACCAGGAGCCCTGCCAGGATAAACACGCTGGCGACAACCCTTCTCATCTTGACCTCCCTCAACAGCGCTATCGGAAACCGCTAAGCCCTCTTGGTCTTGATCGATAGAAAAAAATCATTGATCTCTCGCCTTAAAGACGAAGAACCATCCAGGTTCGCGTATAATTCTTTGAGCCGCTTCAGCGATAAGGCGCGGTCATACATGCCATGCCGTATCAGATGGCCGAGGGTTTCACTGTAAGGGTTATATCCAAACTTCTTCCTGTAAAGATAAATACTGGCCAGGCTCACCAGGCAATTCGTCAAAGGCGGGGCAAATGACTCCCTTCGCCCAAACCCTAACTCCCGTCCCAATATCTTCATCTTTTTCTCTTCGCTGACAAGGATCGCATTCAGAGGCAAAACGATAGAGAGACGCTGCCCCCCGTCCGTAGGCCCGGAATAAAACCATCGAGCATATGTCTTTCTGAGACATCTCAAAAGGGACGAAGGAAACTCCTTTTCAAGATAGACCGTCTCCTCATCCTTGAAAAGAACCCTATTTTCCGGAGAAAAAGCACCAGAAACGACATAGGGGACTTTAAGATCGGAGGCCAACCTACACAACAGATTCGAGATCAAAGAACCGCAAAGATGGCACGCCAGCCCATTGACCTTCGAAAAAAAATCAGTCTTGAACGCATAGGCAAAAACCTTTTTGAACAAAAAAGGCGGCCGCAGATAGACATGTGAGATATTCAATTTTCGAGAGACAAAACCAATGTTCTTTGTGGCATCACGGCTCAAATAACCCATGTCGACCGTAGCTGCCATGCATCGGAGCCCGTATTTTTTTGCAAAAAGCCAGGCCACAAAAGCGCTATCTTTTCCGCCGCTCAATGCAACGACGCAGTCATACCGTCCGCCGCTGCGGCCGGGCGAACGGCGGCGCCTGACAAAATCTTCGAGCTGACGCACCAAAACAAGATTCTTTTGTGCATATTCCGCCGGATCCGTTTTTTCAAATTTTGCGCAGGACGCGCAATACCCCCGGCCATCCAAATGAACACCTGGATAACAATCTTCAATAAGACAAAACGAGCATCGCCTCATGGGTCAGCTGATAAAATATCCTGAAACGCGCCATCGGCCGTCGGCCTCCAGCGACATCGTCACGCTCTCGACGGAAGACTTCTTGTTTTCAAACGTCGTGTCGAATTGCACAATGACATATTCGCCGTCGGGGGCGCCGGGCAATGTCGTCATATAAGTCGATCCCCGTTCGATGCGCATTTCGCATTTTCCCAGAGGGTTCCTAAAGGCCTTGACGGTGCTGACCCACTGTTCCTCGGTCACGGCGTTCTTGAAATATGCCGACGCCTGTTTCCAACTCATGCCATACATGCCTGCATCCACGATCGCCAGCCACTCCTGCGCCGCCATGGAAGCGGCTTTTTCCTTCTGTGGTTCCGCCGCCATCGCAGTCCCGAACACAGCCGCCATGCAAAACACCATAAAGCCCATAAATGCTCGTCTCATCCAAAGCTCCTTTCTATCGCGCGCATCTATTTCTGACCGCCGAAAACGGCGAAATGATAATACTTCCAGACGACGTCGATATGGCGGAACCCTGCCTGTTTCAGCCACGCCAATTCTTCGGAAAGCTTGAAAGGGCGGTCTTCTCTCTTATAACGCCTCCGGCGCTCATTCATCCCCTTGGCGGACAAGTGCTGCGACAAAAAGCCCTTCCACATCTCCAGGTTCAGCCGCTGCAAATAGCCCGTCTCGCCCAACACCAGGTCCGCCAGATACAGGACGCCGCCTCTCCCGAGACCGGAATAAATTTTCTTATACAGCCCCAACTTTTCGCGGCCGCGGCGCAGGTGATGCAGCGTCAAAGAAGACACGACCGCATCGTGACCGGAAAAATCGAACGCGCGCACATCGGAGGCGACATAACGGATATCGCGGTAACCCCGGAGCTTGTTTTTGGCGATCTCAAGCATGTTCTCTGAAAAATCAACGCAGGTGACCAGGGCTTTCGGAAAATGTTCCTTGATCTTTTTGGCAATCGACCCCGTCCCGCAGCCGAGATCCAGTATTTTTCTGGCTTCCATGCGTTTAAAAGGAAGCGCCGAGACAAGGGCTTCCAGCATGTCCGCATAGAACGGCACCGACTTGACGACTCTCGCGTCAAACGTATCCGCCTCATCCTGAAAATGTTTCTTCACGCGATCGATCATTCCTTTCTCCTCATTCATAACCTGCTGTCTTCAGGCTGTGCCGGGTCCGCGCCAAAAGATCAAATGTCATGATGCCGTCAATAAACTCTCGACCGAATTTTTCAAACTGTGGACAAGGACAGCCATGGCGTCATAGTCCAGGGTCGACGGCAAATCAGACCCCTTATG
>JBAZER010000074.1:0-5380 GCA_041653795.1 Candidatus Omnitrophota bacterium | reverse complement strand
TGAGGTAATCAGAGAGGAGGAATTGCATGGAGTTCGTTTATAAGTTCGAGTTCGATGAAAGGATCGATAAACAGCTGATTCAGGATCAGATGGAATCGGCGATGCGCGCGGCGCGCGGGGTGTTCGGCAAAGCCCGGGTCAAGATGGACGGCTCGTTTCTCATGTCCGGCCACCGCGTAGTCATTCATGTGACCGATGATGTCGGCGCTCTTCTGGCCAGTGTCTTTACCGAATGCGCGACCGAAAAGATCGGGGAGGAATTTTTCATCGTTGAAAGAGTTCCGAAGAGCAAGGAAAGGAGACCGGATGAGAGTCAATAAGGGATGGAAAGAAATCTATAAAAATTTGAGCTGGTATAACCGGCGCAAGCTTGTTGAAGCCAACCGGCCGTTCGGCAAGGATCCGAAAGAGTTTAAAGAGCTGGTGATGTGGATGCTCGCGGGCCTGTCTATCTTCGGTGTTGTGTTGAATGTGCATAAAGACCCGGCCGGGTTTCTGGTGTGGATGTTTACGAACGCATGCTGGGCTGTGATCGATTTCAGGAAACGCTTATACGCCCAGTCGTTCTTGTTCGTTGTGTACTTTTTCTTGGCCTTCTGGGGCTGGATCAGCTGGGCCAGATGAATTGGTTTCGGGGAGGTGAAGTCAATGGAGACGATTGATAATCCGGACAAATTTTTATCAAAAGAAGAACAGCTTTTACGCTGGTGCAGGCAACGCGGAATATTTTCGAAGGCCGAGGTTATAGCGTACGGCACTCAAAATTATTATTTGCGGGCCGAGAGGACGATCAGGGATTTTGTTCTGCAGGGCATCGTGAGGAAGGTCGGCAAGGATGAATGCATCCGGCGCAACCTCAAAGGCAACATGGCTTGGTATGAAGTTGTTTCTTCTTGAGAAGGTTTTTCATGGGAAGCGAAAAGATCGATATCAGGGATTTGCGCGATGGCAAATTCCTTTGGATAGATAAGTCAGCACTCAGGTTAATCAGCGAGAGCGCCGGTACCATGGGTGTCGCCGTTTATTCTTGGCTTTGTTATTACGCAAATTTCAAAGCGCAGGATTGTTTTCCGTCTGTTACGACGCTGGCGTGGCATTGCGGAGTATCCCGGCGCACAATCATGCGCGCTATTAAACAATTAGAGTATCTGAAGGCTATCGCGATTGAGCGAAAGAAGGGTAAGCCGAATATTTATAAATTGCTTAACGTTTCGGGGACGAAAAGTTATCCACAACCAAGTAGTGACACGGATGTCACCAGTGACAGGCCTGTCACTGGAGTGGTGACACCGGTGTCACCAGAAGTAGTGACGCCCATGTCACCCGAACAAAAGATATTATCAAGAGATAACTAACAAAAAATAGTAGTAGAGGTTGTGAATTCTGTGAATAACTCGTTTTAATGCCGAGGAGGAATTACCAGTGAGAACCGTAAAATGTCGAAGCCTTAATGATGCAATAAATAAGCTTCAAAAGTACGTTGATGAGATCTGGCACTCGAGTCCGCGATTTACCGAAGCCGACAGAAGGAAATGGTTTAAAGCAGTACCGGAAGATTCCTATGGGGATGAGAGATACCGGGTTGAACTGTGGGTGCTTGAGGGTAGTCCGGTAAAACAAATCGTGATCATTAATCACAATGTGAAAGAGATTTGTTGCCATGACTTTACTCTGCGGAAGGAGATTCGGTTTGTTTGGGATGTGCGCGAATAAAACAGTCGGCGGGTCCTTGGAAGGGGGTGTCGGGCGAGGGTCGGGCGAGGCGCGGGCCTTCAGTGATGAGGGGGTCAAAAAACGATGTCCATGTCCATCACTTTTGAGGTTTTGCACACTATGTATAAAAACGGTCAAAACGCCTGTTTCCGTCGGGAATACGGGCTTTATTTGATTAAAAGACACGTCTGCGAGAGGTTAAAAAAGGGCATTTTGATGGACATGAGCGGACATAAAAAAGGAGAAAACCGTGGCAAAAATCAATGTTAAACCGGAAATCGTTGAGGTCAAGGTGGAGGAGTTAAAACCGGCGCCGTACAACCCCCGGGAAATAACTGAGCCTGCCTACGCGGGGCTTAAGCATAGCTTGGAGAAGTTCGGGTATGTGGATCTGTTGATCGTTAATAAACGGAACATGCGGATTGTGTCCGGCCATCAGCGGTACAAGGTGTTGCAGGCTGACGGGGTGGAAAAGGTCGATGTCATCATGGTCGATCTGGACGATATCCAAGAGCAGGCCATGAACCTGACGCTTAATAACAGCGAGATTGCCGGTCAATGGACGGCCGCGTTGATCCCGCTTTTGGAGAGGTTGAGAAAAGAAGCCGGTGACGATTACCTCAACTTGCGGCTTCAAAGCCTGCGGGAGAGTGTCGGGGATATGGGCGTTGAGAATCTGGGGAGCGGTAAGACCCTTCCGGACGATATCCCGGAGCCGCCTGAAAAGCCGGTTACCAAGCCCGGCGACCTGTGGATTCTTGGCGAGCATAGGCTTCTGTGCGGGGATTCGACCAGCGAGGCAGATGTGGCGCGGCTTATGGACGGCCACAAGGCAAGTCTTCTGGCAACGGATCCGCCGTATTGCGTGGATTATACCGGCGCGGACAGGCCCAACGGCGGCCGGGACTGGTCGAATGTTTATCACGAGATCGATATTCCGGACGCGGTGGATTTCATGCGTAAGTTTCTGACCGTGGGCCTCGGGTTTATCAAAGAAAAGACCGCGCTCTATATGTGGCACGCTTCGAAGCGCAGGTCGGATATTGAGGGCCTCTGCAAAGAGATCGGCATTCTGATTCATCAGGAGATCGTCTGGGTCAAGCCGTGTGTCATTTTGACGTACTCGTTTTATTCATGGCGGCATGAGCCGTGTCTTCTGATGTGGGTCAAAGGACATAAACCGGACTATAAACCGAAGAATAAGGCGATCGGCAGTGTATGGACGGTTGGATTCTTAAGGACGGGAGATCCGGAAACGCCGGAGTATCACACCGATGTTTGGGAGCTGGACTGGGAGGGCAAGAAGCGCAATCCGGGCCTTGATCATCCGACCGTGAAACCGACCGAGGTCTTTGCTATCCCCATGCGGGTTCATACTTTGCCCGGGGATGTCTGCTATGAGCCGTTTTCCGGTTCGGGTTCGCAAATTATCGCTGGCGAGAGGCTGAACCGGAGGGTGTTCGCCATGGAGATCGAGCCAGTCTTCTGCGATGTAGCGGTCAGGCGCTGGGAGGAATTTACAGGAAAAAAAGCGATAAGGGAAACGAATGGATGAAAAGAACCGCAACCTTGTTGAGATTGCCAAGAAGAAACGTTACATCGCCCTTGTCGAAAAGCTGGGGCGCGGTTCGCTGTCATCCAAGGAGCTTAAAGAGCTTGAGGAGTTCGAGAAATCCGAACAGCGGCCCGCGGGGGTTATCGATGGAACAGTAGATCTGCCGACCTTATGTGTCTATCTCGAGAAATCCCCGCGGATGATCAGGCGGTATGTCCAGCAGGGCATGCCGGTCTTCAGGGATGCGGTTGGCGAGATCGCGCGGTTTAAGGTCGGGGATGTCTTCAAGTGGTTCTATAAGAAGCAGGGATCGGAAGAGGACAACGGCAAGGATTACTGGGACAAGGAATACCGCAAGAACCGCGCGAAGCTGAGCGAGATTGAGTTAAAGCAAAAGGAAGGGGAGGTCATCCCTTTCGAGGATCACGTTTCTATCGTCAAAAATCAGATCCGGGGTATTAAGGCCGGATTCCTTCGTTTGCCGAAGCACGTTGCGCCGAAACTTTATCAGCAGGATCCGAAGGTTATTTGCGAAATGCTTGATCAGGAGATCAGGTACATCATCGAACAATTCGCGGGGAAGCAGAATGCCAATAAAGCTGGGAAGGGAAATTCTTAAAACTGTTGTGCCGTACGCGGCTGTTGAATGGGTCTTGCCGATCAAGATGGCCGTGAGCGAATGGTCTGACCGGTTCCGCAGGCTTGATGTGAAGACATCGGCCGAGCCCGGGCAGTGGTCGACCGCGCGCACGCCGTATCTCAAAGGGATTATGGACGCGTTTACGGACCCTTATGTCGATGAGATCACGGTCATGGCGGCGTCTCAGGTCGGCAAGACTGAGGCGATGTACAACATGCTCGGCTTCATCATCGATCAGGATCCGGGCCCTACACTGATGGTTTCCCCGCGCGCGGATGACGCCAAGAGCGTGTCGTATAACCGCGTCCGGCCGATGATCGAATGCTCGCCGGTCTTGAGCAAGTACATTCCGATCAATACGGACGATATTACGAAGCTCGAATATCATTTCGACCGCATGATTCTTTACTTTGCCGGATCCAACAGTCCGGCAGACCTTGCCTCGCGGCCGATCCGATATCTTTTCTTGGACGAGGTCGATAAATATCCGAAGTTTTCGGGCCGGGAAGCGGACCCTATCAAGCTGGCATCGGAGCGTCAGAAAACTTTCTGGAACAAAAAGACGGTCAAGGTCTCGACCCCAACCACGCGCGAAGGCTATATCTTCCGGGAATACGATAAATCCGACCAGCGCAGGTTTCATGTGCCGTGCCCGCATTGCCGTAAGAAACAGGTCTTGCTTTTCGGGCAGATCAAATGGCCGAAAGAGGAATCATCGCCGGAGAGGATCAAAAACAACCGGCTGGCGTGGTATGAATGCGCGCATTGCAAGAAGCGCATCGATGACATCCATAAACAGAAGATGATGCTGGCGGGCGAATGGAAGCCGGAGAAAGACGAGCATAATCGCAACCGGGGTTTCTGGGTCAGCTCTTTGTATTCACCGTGGCTTACATGGAGCGATATCGCTTCGGAGTTTCTGAAGTCAAAAGACTACGTTGAACTGTTGATGAATTTCGTCAATTCGTGGCTTGCCGAGGTCTGGGAAGAGAAGATCGAGGAAACTACGGTTGATAAGGTGCGCAATCTGGCGCGTGATTACGAGCAGGGCGTTGTTCCGGATGAGGTCTTGGTGCTGACGGCCGGTGTCGACGTGCAGAAGGATCATTTCTATTATGTAATCCGCGGCTGGGGATATTACGAGGAGTCGTGGCTTATTCGGGCCGATCGGGTTGAATATTGGGAAGACATTATCGACTGTTTGTTCAAGACCGAATACCGCAGGGTGAGTTCCGCGGAAACCCTGAACGTTTATATGTCGTGCATTGATTCTGGCTTCAGGACGGATGAGGTGTACCGTTTTTGCCGTGAGTGGCCGGACAAGACAAAGGCAATCAAAGGTTTGGAAGAAATTACCGGCGGCCGGTTCTACCGCGCGAACAAGATCGATATCAATTCCCGAACCGGTGCGGTTATTCCCGGCGGCCTTGTGTTATGGAATTTGAATGTCACGCAGTACAAAGACAAGATCA
>JBAZER010000073.1:0-5529 GCA_041653795.1 Candidatus Omnitrophota bacterium | reverse complement strand
TGCCGCGTCCATCATCATCAATGCCGTGAAAGTCCACGCCTCAAGAATCATCCCCGTGAAAAGCATACATCCTCCTCTCTCCCACTCCTCCCACCCGCTATCGCGATTAAAGGCTACCTCGGAAGGTATCCTTGACTACTCATATTGACCTATGAAGATAACCGCTCTTTTCCATCCGGTCAAGGATTAACTGGTAGAACAGTTTATCAGCCACCTCAACTGTCTCCCCTCGCGTGTTAACCGCCGTCGCCCTTAAGGTTACAGTCACCCTTGATTTGGGGTTCTTCTGCTGAAGGAAGGCATAACACTGAACAGGAGTTCCCTCAACGTTTCCGCTGGCGTACACAACCTCGTTCTTCTCGTCTGCCATCGCAGTGAACTTGAACCGTTGAAAAGCGTCAACGGTGGCGTACACCGCCATCTCTTTGCTCGTGGTGTTTAGGGTTCTTGACCTTTCTTCCGCAGGTAAAGTCCTTACCATTGGCAGGTGGCACCCCAGGAGCATTAAGACAACTCCCGCAATGATAATCTTTCGCATCTCTCCCCCCTCGTTCGCTGGCCTTAGCTATCACCCCAGCCTCCGGCAATCCGATGGCTCCAATCTCGTCGGCGGTCAGTCGCCCACCGCAAGAGGCTCCCCCAGCCGGGACCGCTGCCCAAATCGCCGCGACACATGCTACTGAAATGATTACCTTTTTCATTGACTTTCCCTCATTTCGCCTTCGCCTCATTAAGCAATGCGGCTAAGCTGTTGACAAGCCTTTCGGCCTGCCCTTCAGTCAATCCGGTTATCAGACACGGGCGAACTGAAACACTATGCTTAACCACTATCCCGCGCTCGGTCGTGACGGCCTCTGCATAATGGCTAATCATCCCCACTTCTTTAATCAACGCCTTTTGTAGCCTCATCTCTCACCCTCCTCATTTTTTAATCTGTAAAGTGATGTTCATCCTGTCAGCGAAGTCCTTCACCTCTCTCACATACCTCTTTTCGAGGCCGGTGACGATAATCAAGAAGGCTACTGGCACCCCGCGCTTACCGCGCCGGAGAACTTCGCTGGCTATCTCCTTGTAGGATATGCCTTTGACATCAAGGAATCTTTTGATTGTTCTCTCGTCATCCCACGTTACTGTCATCTCATGCCTCTTTTATATGTTTCCTTTTTTCATACCGCAAAGTAGGGGAATCCTTGACTACTCTTTACTGGCGTCATTCCTTAGTTTTATAAACTTTTCAAGTATTCCGAAAAGCCCCTCAAAAAATTCGGGATGTCTCTCGTCAAATTCAAGTATCACTCCCTCATATTCCCCAGTTAAATAGCCTATTGTGGCGAACATCTCAACTTTCGTCTTGTTTTCACTTATAGGTGTTATTTCGGCAAGATATGAGTAGCTCTTGCCGCCTCTTTTATATCTAACAACCATCTTTTCAGCCGGTTTAACTGGTTTCCATTGAAATGTCATGAATGCCAAACTAACACAATCTTGCATGACGTTCGCAGGTTCATTATACACCCTCGAAACACCCCGCATCTCCGCACACAGTGCTGCTTTTCCCATCAAGACAATAATCAACGTCAATGCACATCCCAAAGCTATCTTTTTCATTTTCTCCTCCAATCTCCCACTACCGCCCACCCGCTTTCGCATTAGTTAATCCTTCATTTCCTCCCGAAACATCTCGACCTGCCAGTCTCTCCACCTCTTCTCATATCCCTTCCTTGTAATCCCCGACCCAGAGCAAACCGGGCAGGACCTGTACACCGGGAATACTCCCGGTTTGGGCAGGTATTTCCGGCCCTTGCCGCCACAGATGGGGCAAGTGACCGTCTTGACATGCCGCACGTCCTTGTCTAATATTTCCTCTCCGGGGACGACCGTGCCCAGGAGTCGGCAACCGTGCGCCGTTTGGGCATACCAGGCCCAAATGGGCTTCCCGGCATCCGCCATAAGTTTTCTCTGTTGTGCCATATCCAATTTAGACATGGCGCAAATTTGCTCCCATTTTTCATCTTTTAACTCCGTCCGCCCGATAACGGGCACCGTGACAGAACTTCCCATGATTCAACCCTCCTCTCTTCTCAAACGATATCAACAAAAAACCCGTGTTCTTTGGCAAGGTTCTTCAGGTCATAATAGCGCGACGGGTCCCGCAGTTCAACTTTTACAAAGATTGCGGCACCCCTTGCCAGGTCTTCAAAGTTAACCATCCTCCCCGACACCTTGCCGTGGGCGATTCCCTTCTCGTCCAAGTATTTCTTAACTTTTGCCGTCGCTTCTCTCGATGTCATTGCTATCCCTCCCTCCCATTATGAAACAATTAATATCCCTATCCATAACCCAAGTGCAAAGGACATACCGATGTAAGCTATAACCCCTGTAATCGCCATGATTGCCACCGCCGCTTTCCATAAAATCTTCATCTCCGTTTCCCCCTCTTAGTAAAGTAGTCCTATCCAATGACAAACCTGCAATATACATACCATCGCCACGTAATAAAACCCGTACAACGCGATGACTATTCCAATCACGCTAATACACGTTACGAATTTCTCAACGAACGGGTCTATACCTTGCGCCCGTTGATATCTCTCCTCGTCCGCTGGCGTAAGCGTACCGTTGAACAGGTGTCGCAGATATATCAACTCATCTTTCGGCCTGTCAAAGTATCGCCCCGGTACAGGTTCAAGGCCAATAAACTCCCGGAATCGCTTGATTATCCCTCTCATCTCTTCCTCCAATTCTGTTTTTCAGCCGTCAAGGTTACGCTCCCGTCGGGATTGAGATAGACGGTTTCACCCGTCTTGTTGTTTGTCCGGGTCAAGGTTACGACCTCTTTCGACCTGGCGGCCCGCTTTGCCGCGAGCATGGCCGATGACCGGCTCGTATAATACAGGTGCAAGGCATATCCAATTTCTACTGTGTACGTGTATCTTTTCATGCTTCCTCCACCTCCAATCTATCGAGTAGTATGGGCGCGATGGTAGCGATTCTGCCTCCCCAGCCCGTTATGTATAGTAGTGGCAGGAGTTCCGGGGTTATAATTCCCATTTCGGGATAATCGAATCCCGCGAGCGCATCCGTATAAAATTTGACGTTATACGCATACCCCTCGACTGCGGGGTGAACGATAACCTCGGCACCCTTGACGATGGCAACCCGGAACTCCCAGGGTGTTAGCGGGGTGATATCAGCCTTTAGCGTCCGCCTTAATATGTTCTCTATGAGTTCCGTCGGCTCCTGCAAGGGAAGATTGACCTTATCAGCCGGGCACAAGAACACCCGACTTGAACCGACCGAGGCGGCATAATCAACCCCGAAACGCGGTCCTCGGTTTGCGTCTATCCTAAAAATCCCCCGCGCCCCCTCGTCCGCCTGTATCAGTTCAAGCCACTTGTCGGGTTTCCTTATACTCCCAGACATTCGCCGGGGAAACATCTTTCGATGAATACCTATTAGTACATCTCGATACTCATCGAAAACCTCTTCGGGAAGGCTTTCCACCAGGCCCGCGAAGGCTCCCATGCTTACCTTCTTGACCCCCTTAACTCTTAAGGCATCATTCGCTATAATTTCGCATCTTTTCATTGTTTCCTCCCCCTTTAAGGTCCGCGAAGTCCATTATCGCGGACCTTTTAACTTTATACTTCATTCACCATAATACACAGGTGCTAATACCGCCGCTTTCCCGCCACCGAACGTCAGAAGCAAATTACCGTTTGGCAATGCGAAGGCATCATAAGCCCGCTCTTTACAAGCCCTTGCATCTGTGAAATGTTGAACCCGGTACCCATACCCTTCTTTTCCCTCCGGGTGCGTTATGACTTCCTTCCCACCCGCTATGAGGACCTTAAAATCGGGAAGGTAAAGGCGTTTGGCTTTCCCAAATGGGTTCAAGGCGCGTCTTATCTTATCAATCTCTTCTTCGTTTGCGTCCTCTAACTCGTAGTCAAGTTCAACTTCTCTGCAACGTACCAGGTGCATCCTGTAAGATTCCATAGCGACGTAGTAAAAGCCGTCTGTTAATCCCTCGATGTTTTCAAGGTGTATTCTGATGATGTTTTTTGTGTTGATAATATTCAGCCATCTTTCCGTGCCGACGCTCCCGGTACGCCTGTGCGGGAATAGCCGCTGATGAATACCGATTAAGGCATCTCGATATCCATCAAAAACCCCTTCGGGAAGGCTTTCCACCAGGCCCGCGAAGGCTCCCGTGCTCACTTTCGTGGCCCCCTTAACTCTTGACAATGCGTCATTCGCTATAACTTCACTTCTTCTTCTCATGTTTTCGCCCCCTTTCATCATAAAACTTTCACGTAGTCAAAGAACAACGTCCCGTTCAAGGGATAGGCCCGCCTTCTCGTCTTGATATTTAGTAGGAAGTCGGCCACCCCGGGTGCTACACGTTTCCCCGCATGAACCTTACAAAGTCGGCCCTTGACTTCAACAATGGCCGCCGTCCGCTCGATTTGGTAAGCGCAAATGCAATCGGCGGCTTGTTCATAGGTCTCAAATGCCATAATCCCAACGCTATTTGGGACCTTCTTGACAACCGTCCCCTTCTCGTACGTAGGGAAGTAAAGTTCAAGCTCATACTTATCGATGTCCTTTAATAATTCCTTAAGTCCTGTGTTTTTTATGTACAAGGCCGCGTTAAGTCCCAGCCTTGTCCGCCGGTGTATTACCTTATAAGCCCGCATTTTACCCTCCCCTTTCTATAGTTCGACCTCTACGTCTGGCGGAACGTAATAACTCCGCCACGCCGCAAGTTGACTTTGTATCTTGTACAGGACCCCTTTGACCCATAGAGAAGCAACCGCGCCGTTCGGAAACGCCCGCGACGCAAATGATGATAATTCCTCTGTTTCGGATGGGGTGTCTATGCAGACATCCCCACCATCAAAGATATTCGTCGTGGGATAATCGCCCTTATCCATGACCTTAATTATGGCCGACACAGTTCCGCCGTCGTGTTTCTCATATGTTATCCTTACTTTCATCTTTTCCCCTTTCCGCCCGCTCCCCCGACATTGGGGAACGGGCATTTGAAGTTAACTATCCTTGCACAATGAACCCCTCGTCGCCCACAGGGATGACAAAGTAGTCTTCCTCGACGTCCTCAAGGGTCCGATAATCCTCCCCGCAATCTTGTCTGAACTCATCAAGATTGCGGTATTCGGTAAAATCGCAACAGAACCCGATGACATCGAGTTCAATGGGTTCTCCAATGTCATCCCCAAGGTCCTCTAAGTAGTCGAATAGGGCTCGAAGGCCCTCTTCTGAAAAGTTATCCGCCCTTCCCATCCGCTCAAAAGCATCACAAAAATCCCTAAAATCAACGCGCTGATACATTGTTCTTTCCTCCCTTTCCGCCCAATCGGGCAATTATTAACTGGTTACGGGGTTACTTCTTGCCCTGTCTTAACGTCAAACACCTTGTAAGGCGCATGGCCGGTGTCGAACCAGTCGTGCCCAAGGCAATACGTTTTTACCGTCCCCTCATTCATTATGTAGCCCGCATTCGGGGCG
>JBAZER010000072.1:0-5653 GCA_041653795.1 Candidatus Omnitrophota bacterium | reverse complement strand
TCGGCATCATGCTCCAGGGGAGTCCCGACGGCGGCGGCCGCAAAGATCTCGTCCTGGGTCTGGATCAAATGATAACTGTCGCGGCGCTGATAAACTCCGCCGCCTTCCAGCCCGATCGTGAGTTTTTGGCCGGCCGGCTGACCTTCGGCAGCTTCGCATGCAAGACAAAAGGATAAAAGGAAAAGAACGCCGAGGAGAAAAAGAAAAAACGTTCTTCTGAAAAATAAAATCACAACCCCCTCCTTCTTGTTACAAACCTCTCAAAAAACTCCATCCTTATGATCCTGCAAGCTCCGCATATCTTTCGGGGAATCTGTACCCGCGCCACGTGATCATACCCTCTTTGTTGATGATCAGAAATACGGGGATGCCGCCGATATCATAGGTATCGCAGACCTTTCCGTCCTCATCCAGAAGGACGGGAAAAGGAAGGCCCTCCTTCTCTGCAAAGCCCTTGACCTTGGCGCTCGCCTCTTTCTTGTTCACGGCGAGGACTTCAAAACCCTCCTTCTGCAACCCCGGATATCTCTCCTTGAGATTATTAAGCTCGAACGGACAATAAAGGCCGTTCGTCTTCCAGAACATCACAATGACATTTTTCTTTCCTTTATACGCGGAGAGGGTAACCGTCCGACCTTCAGGCGTCGACAAGGTAAAATCCTGCGCTTCTTTTGTTTGCGGTGCGGCACCACAGGACCCCAGGAAAAATAAATTAAGGACCAACGCCAAAGCAACAGGACCACCCAACCATCGCATTTTCATATACGCTCCTTTTCTGCATCGGCCCACGCCACCAGGGAAGACCCCGTCAAAAAAAACGACCCTCCCGCATGAGAAAGTCGCTTTTCGAGTTTGGCCAGCTGTTTGCCACACCCCTCGCCCCTTTTAAGATTTCAGGATCTTATTATACCACTAAAATCCTGAGCGCCAATCATGCTTTTTCGCTATTCGTAACGATCTGCTTGAAGGGTTGATCGCGGCTGCAAATCACTTAAAAAATAACGATCTGAGACAACCCTGAATACAATAGCCGCCTCAACAGGGGCGGCTTTCATCAGACACGGATAGTTGCTTGGGCCGGGACAGGCGGCCGGCAGGAAAAAAGCCGGGCCTCAGGCATACAAGCTTGATTCTTCCCTGGGAACGACGGAACCGTCTTTGAGATAGACGACGCGTCCGGCCTGGGAACCAAGCTTGTTATTATGGGTCGTCAACACAATGGTCAGGCCGTCTTTTTGATTGAGTCCTTTTAGGATATGAAATACCTGATCCCCGCTTTTGGTGTCCAGATTTCCCGTTGGCTCATCCGCAAAAAGTATCTTTGGCGACGTCACCAAAGCCCGGGCAATCGCCACCCTCTGTCTCTCTCCTCCCGACAACTGCTTGGGCAAATGCCCCATCCGGTGCCCCAGGCCGACTTTTTGCAGCAGGCCGATCGCCTTGCGGCGCCCTGACGGCAACCTTGCAAAAAGCAAAGGCAATTCCACATTCTCCAGGGCTGTCAACGTCGGAATCAGCAAAAAATCCTGGAATACGAACCCCATATTCCCGCGCCGGATGCCGACCAGAGAACTCTCTTTGAGACGGGAAACATCCCTGCCTAAAATGCCCAGTTTCCCGCTGGATATCCTGTCCAGACAGCCCAGGATATCCAAAAGCGTGGTCTTCCCAGAACCGGAGGGCCCCATGATGGCGATAAATTCCCCGGCCCGTATCTCCAGATCCACGTCCCTGACGGCCCTGATCACCTCCGCGGGAAGTCTGTAAACCTTGGATATGTTCTCCGCCTTGATCAAAATATCGTCCATGATCAATCTCCCAGCCTTATGGCCTCCACAGGCCTCATCGAAGATGCACGAAATGCCGGATAGATTCCGGCGATCAATCCCATGATCACGGCGCCGATGAAAGAAATCCCCAAAAGCCGCAGGGTAATGAACACCAGTTGTCCCGAAGGCGCATACGGCAGGACCCGCCTCAGGATGAATTCAACGGCATGTGTGCCGGCGATCGCCATCATGTCGCCTGCGATGCCGCCGATCAAACAAATAAGCGTCGTTTCCATCCAGATGATGCGGAAAATGTCCAATCGCGAGGCGCCGATGGCCTTCATAACACCGATCTCCTTGGTCCGCTCAAAAACCGACATCAGGATCGTGTTGATGACACCGATGACCGCAATAACAACGGCGATCAGGGCCACGGCATTGGTCATCGTCCGGGCAGAGGCAATGAGATTAAAAATAGTCCCTTTCACCTGCGCCATGCTGATGACCTGGATTCCCGGTTCATTATAAAGATCTTCTTCAAAATCTCCCAACGTGCCCAGATCTTTCAATTTGATGCCGATGCCCGTGAGCTTGCCCGGTAAACCGAATATCCTCTGGGCGGTCTTGAGCGGCAAAAAGATCACGCCGTCATCCTGCGTACCGGTCCGGTTAAAAATACCGACCACCTTCAGGACTTTATCCACGTTGGGGATAAAGATCTGGTCTCCCGGCAGGCGCTGCTCAAGTTCCGCGACTTCGTATCCCATGATCGCTTCATCGGCCTCATCTCCCGAAAACCACCCCCCTGTTTTAAACGTAGCCCATGGTTTCAAAGCGAGATATGATGGATCAATCCCCATATAAAGAACAACGCCGCCCTGGCCACCCTGCCTTTCTTTATCGAACGCCGTTGCCACAAGCTGCGGCGTTATTTTTTCGATACGAGGGTCCTTGACGATTTTCTCATAGATTGCCTCATCCATATAACGCAGGCCGCCTCCGCCTTGAAGCATCAGCGTTGCCGCTTCATAAGGACAGCCCTTGGCCGTCACCAAAACCTGATAGCCCATCTTGTCGATGTTACCCGTCAAGGCTCGCTGATACCCGGCGTCAAACCCCAGCAGGCTTACCAGGACCGCCACCGCGATAGCGACGCCGCCGATCGTCAGAAGAGAACGCACCTTCTTCCTTGCAAGGTTCTTGAATGCGACGGATAACCACGTCATAGGACCTCAACCCCTCTCCCCTCGATCATCACTTCCGTCCCCTTTGTTGTCACTATACCTTCCACCAACACTTTCTTCCCCTGATAGGGAGGAATCGCCAAGCCCGCCTTGCCTATATCCACATAAATGGTCACACTCCCGTCGGCGGCCTTGACGTAAAACCAGCAACCCGTCGGACACTCTTCGATCGTCACCGGCTTGCCTGCATAACCTTTAGGATCGGCGAGAATATCTTTGATGGCCGTCACCTGACGGTTGGAAATGGCCTCGCCGTAGAGTTGCGGCTTGGCATAGCCGGCAGACACAACGAAAGCCGACAATAAAAAAACAACCAATACTCCAGACAAAGTCTTCATTTTATTTGCCCCCTTCTTTCCCAAGACCGCTCTCAGGCGCATGAAGAAATACATCCAGGAGGATCAGGTTCTTTTTGATCCCCCGCAAGGTCGCCCTGAAATCTTCCCCGCTGTTCTTGCTGGGATCTTGGATCTTAGAGACGCGCCCCTCATTGGCCGCCCCCTCTTTCACATCGTATGCTGAAAAATCCTCCAGGCTCAGGCCCTTAAACAGATCGGTAAACGCCTTATTGCGGAAAACCGCCGACTCCGGCGACGATATCTTCTGGTAATAAAACCCAACGATCCTGCCGGCCGGATCCGTCGCCAGGATCAACTGCAAACCTCCGTATTGACCCTTCTGGTTAACGCCGTGGATGCGGCCGATAACGTCTTTTCCCTTCAGGACGGTATAATACGCATAAGGCACATCCGGGCTCTCATAGACGGTATCAAACTTATCTCCAAGTCTCTCCTCAATGTCCCTCTCCAATGCCTCGCCCCCCGCCTCTTTGATCGTGACGAACGTCGTGCGATAACCGGTTGATTCCGGAAAAAGTCTTTTGACATCCCTGTCGGGATCATTCAGGCTGCAGCCGACCGCAGCAAAAGCGTTCGCACAGAGATTTGCGAAGAACAAAAGAACAAGAACGCTCCGGAACATGGCATCCTTTCTAAAGACCGAAATAATATAACTGCAACACGATCTTGTCTTCCTCTTTCTGGTCCGTCATGTGAAAATCGTGCGAGAAGGCGGTGCGCAAGGTCGTGCTCTGGTTCATCTTATAGGAAAAACCAAGCGTCACTGTCGAATCGTCGGACGACCTCGACCCCAGATCGTTGATCCACGACTGAAACTGGAGCTCTATTTCGCAATTCTGGTATTTGGGAAACGTATAATCGATCTCCCCTAAATAACCCACGACATCCTTATGGTCGTTTTGTCCATAAGCCGCCTCAGCCTTGAACAAATAAGGTCCGAAAAGATACTGACTGTCGAGACCCACCCTCTTTTCCAGGACCGCTTCATCGGATGCCAGCCCGGCCCTGGGAAAGGTATTCATTCCTCCGCTCTGCAAAACGTTCCCGTAAAGAAGGGAAAGCCCATATTGGAAGTTCTCGGTTTCCGGCGTACCGATCCTTGCCGTCAAAAGAAAACTCCCGTCCTTCCTGTAAACGGCCATGCCCGAACCAAGTTGAAGGGCCATCTTGTAATCCAATATCGCCAAAGACCCTTCCAGCCCAAGCCCCCAGTCTTTCTTGAACCCCATATCCTTGATCGCCAGGGTCTGCAGAAGCGTGCTGTGTGTATCCACCTGCGGTTCCAGCCCAAAGGCAGGATCGAAATGGCCCAGGCGCGCATAAACTCCGGATCCCAGCCTGTATCTCAACCACGCATTGTGTATCTGGACCCCCCAGGCGTCACCCGCATTCCCCGTGCTGTCATAGACAAACCGCATCTGCAGGTCGGTCGTCAGATAATCGCCGAATTCTCCCGAAAACTTGCGGTAATCCTCGAAGCCGACGGAAAGGACCTGTTCCGGGCTCTTGTCCATCCAGCCATCCCGGCTGGAATAAGCGCCCACAAGGTTGACCTCTTTGTAAAAAAGCCCCTCGTTGGCATAGACCGATGCGCCACACGCCAACACCGCCGCCACATCTGCCCAGAATATCCACAAGAGCTTTTTTTTCATGACACGATCATGTCTTCCTGAACCGGCTGATCAGCTCAAGGACTTCATCGAGCTTCTTTTTTCTCTCGGCGGCCGATTTGCCACCGACGGCGCTTTGGACGCAATTCTCAAAATGTTTTTCCAGGACCTTGTCTTCCACCCTGGCCAAGGCGGATAGGACGGAATGGATCTGGTTTAAGATATCCACGCAATACCTCTCGTCCTCGATCATGCGCTGGATCCCGCGGATCTGCCCTTCGATCTTCCGTAAAAACGGCAACTGCTCTTTGTGGGTTGTCGGCTGGCTCATATCCCCTCCTCTAGAATGGAGTATACCATACCCCCCCACCCTATGTCCAGTCTTTTTTTTACAGGGGTCGTGTGCCGTAAAAAGGGAAACCGGTATGACCATATGCCCCTCCTTTGAAGATATATAAGGGAATAGTTTCTGGCCTCATTTTTGTATCATGCTATACTATGAAAAGAAGCGAGGGGGGTATGAATAAAAAATATACGGTAGAGGTCCCGATCTATGCGAGCCCGGTGGAGCACCTCATCGAGCTCAACCGGCCCGAGAACATCCAGATCGTCATGTTCGGAGGATTCCCGAATTCCCCCTTGAACGGCGGCCGGTTCAATTACGGCCTGGA
>JBAZER010000071.1:0-5695 GCA_041653795.1 Candidatus Omnitrophota bacterium | reverse complement strand
GCCTTTCTTGGCATCTCTGCCGCTTATCTCTCTGATATTGAAAAAGGACGGCGTAAACTGAAGGCTGATAGCGAGACCGGCAAGAACATTCTGGAAATGTGGCAATAGGCAAAAAAATCACGGGAAGCGATTTTGAAGACTCCCCGTGATGGAAAGTACCCGATTTGACCTGTCCTCTGTGCTATCCCGTTTTCGTGCTTTTCGTCATCTCATACATTCCAACCGCCGTCGCCCCGGTCATAAACCCACCCAAGAGGTGATCCACGATCATCTTGAAACCGCAAGCTGTCCCGGTCGGAAGATTGTAGAACATGACCACGATTCCAAGCCCTACACCGATCAGGACGGCCAGCCAGGGCTTTGCCTTATTGGAAATGTCCCAAGTATTGTAAAGCATCCTCAGAATGATCGAGAGCAGGATGCTTACCCCGAATGCTCCGATTGCCATCTCTTGCATAATCAAACACCCCCTTTCTCGTAGGTATCCGGATGAGGCACCCGGGGAGCAAGCGCCCGAATGTCTTCCGCTGTGGGGTTGTCGGTTTGCAGCGTCTTTATCATTTCGACGGCCGCAGGGACACCATATTTGAGGGTCAACTCCAGTAAAGCCGCAACTGCCGCGATTTCTGAACCTGTCATCTTACTTTACCTCCCGCACCAAAAAGGGTTGGATGTAGGCAGTCAGTTCCGTCAAGAATTTCTGAGCCTCAAAGATCGCAATGGTCACCCGGTCCTTGTTCTCGGCTGAATCGACCGCATCATAGGCAATCAAGGCGTTTGCAGCCGCATGGTAAGCCGCCCAATACTTTATAGCCAGGGCCCGGCCCTTCTCCTTTGTCTCGAAGGAAATGATTCCCTTGTTGTAAAGATCGAGGAAGGCGGGATACCCCGATTCGTAAATGGTTGCCGAGCCCGCAAGGGTTTTGTAGGAGTTCGTCCGGAACTGCCCGGCCGCGCAAGCCGCAAGCATCAGGACCATTGCCAGAAGAGCAAGCACTGCAAACTTTCTTTTCATATCACCTCTCCTTTTTGAGTTTCAAAAGCCTGTCAAATATCAGAATCAATCCCACATAAAGAACAGCCCCAAGCAAAAGGGTCCCCGCGAAGCCCCACACGTCAGTACACCTCTTTAATGGTCAAATGCGCGTGATTATGGCCCCAAAGCTCCTGCATGAACGCTTTGAACGTGTTCCCGCTGTTCAGGACCGCCCGCCGCTCCCCGAGCTTTCCCCAATACTGCCCGAGCAGGATGCAGCCCTCTGTGTCGGCCGCGGTATTCCCGGCATGAAAGAGAACAGCCGTCCGCCCGGGCACGTCCATCACCTGAAAGGTCTCCCCGAATTTCGGGGACTGAATCCGCTGACAGATATATTGCTGTGCTGGGATGGAGCTGCGCGATTGAGCATTCAAGAGGTCCGGCAGTTCAAGGGTGCAGCAAAAAGGCACCTTCTGTATTTTGAGAACCCCGAGGGTGCCTTGGTCGGTTTCGGCCAGACGAATGAGTTCGAGGATTGGTGTCATTGTTCACCCCCGCTGATCTTCAATGCGCCCTTGATTTCTTTAAGGCTTTGAGCAATATACGTGTACTGCTCTTTCATCACTGCATCGTTGCGATCCAGGATTCGTATCTGCTCCGAGTTTTGTGCCCCGGTTTGCTTTGCCTCCAGAGCACAGGAGTAGGATGTCTCAACTTTGTGATAGCCGACGATTATCCCGGCCAGGATTACGACACCGAAAATCCCCACGAAGGCGAGAACCCATGACTTGGGCACCTTCGCAGAGATCTCGCCCATGAGCCCCTCGCCGGGCTTCTCTCCGTAGGTGTAACATTCCAGGTTTTCAAGGGGTTTGCATTTGGTGTCACACCCTTTTTCCGCTGCTGCCAATCCTGCCCGTGAAATCGCTTCTTTGATGGTTGGTGACATTTCCATGTGACCTCCACGTTTCAGATAGGACCCCTTCCTAGAGTCCTTCTTGACACATGGCCCCCACGTTTACTATCCTTCAGCCCGGGGCAGGGGGAGCTTATAACCGCTCTAAACCGGGGGCCTAATCCCTGGTTGTACTCTGCCCCGCTCCCTTTACTTCACTGCCTTCAAAGATTCCTGCTTTGCCCTGTAAGCCGTGACTACCTCCGGGGTATGGACAACACCGGCCAGGCTCTTGGTGCGCTGGTCCTCATTGGCTGTATCATCCCCCGGCGCAATGACGTGCCGGTGATAGGTTTTGGAGATTTCAACGCCATCCTCCAGAATGCGGGTGATCCGCCGTACCTGGATATTGCCGTCTTCGGTAATCGAATGGTCAAAGGAAATCGTTTTCGAAAGTGTCATGATGTGGCCTCATAGGTTGCGGTTACGACGACTATTGAAGTGTCTGAAAAGTCCGCATTGGTTAGGTTGGTTTCCGCTCCAGCTTCCGTGCATTCCCTGAGCAGGATAGTGGTTGTGTTTTTTTGGACCTGCCCAAGATAGACATTGGCGAAAGCAACAGCGGTCATCCTGAGCCCCACCGGGCTAATACCTCCATCGCTGTTCACGCAAACAAAAGGCAGGCCTGTAACCGCAGCATTGCCGACCGAGCTCCCCTTGGAAGCCAAAGCCAGACGGCCCGTTGCGACAACCGTGCGACCTATTTTCTCATATCGTCCATCCTGAGCGCTGTAGGTGATACCGACCACACCGTCAGAGAAGGAGATCCCCGGAGTCCAGGTGCCCTCCTCATAATCGTCCAGGGTGTTCGCGCCTGAGCTTGCATTTTGAGTGGCCGGAAAGATGATCTGTCCATCCGACGGAACAAGGGTGGACGCTTGGGTCTCTATCCATACGCCTGCTGTTGCGTAGTTATCTGGTCTGACTGAAAAAGGATGAGTCGTGGTGTTCTCTGCGGCCGTGCTGCTTGCGTCATAGTTGTAAAACTCCATCACGAAAACGCCCGCCGATACCTCAACAACGACAAAAGCCGGATCTCCGTCATTGAGGAGATTTATGTCAACGCCATCGAGGGCGGCTGAAGTCCCTCCGGTTCGCAAAGTTTTGAGATACGCTGTGTTTGCCATTAGAGAACCTCCACAATAGAAACGTCAATTGGACTGTAAGCCGGGTAGTCATGCGACCCCCGCGGCATGTCGGCAAATCGCGCAAATACGATCCATTCCGAGTCGGTATTATTGGTCGAGATTCGCCAGGCGAGCGGCTGTTTGCCATTGGCTTTGGCAACCGTCCGAATGAAAGTGTAAAAGTCCGGATCTCGGGCTGGAACAATTTGAAAATCGAAAGTGGTTGCTATGTCGCGTTTGCGGTAGTAGAAGGCCCCGTTGTTCAGTTCTTTTTCAACGGAGTAATCCTCGAGCCCCTCCTGGATTCCATAGGCGGGATCCACAAAGGTTCGAAGGGTCCCGGACTTAATGACCCCGGCCTGGATTATCTGCCCTGCTTCGGCAACCAGGGTAATCGTGGCAGTATAATTGCTGGTTCGTTCCTCTTCGAAATCAAACCAGGCAACCCCGTCAATGTCACCCGTAAGTTTAATCCGTTCCGTGGTGGTAGTGTCTCCACTTGTATCCCAGGAGACCTCGCCTGGGTCCCACCGGACACCATCAGAGCTCAATGGATGGTAATAGGTATAATCCCATTCGATGGTTTGCCCTGTGCTGAGGACCAGCCTTATACTGACTGCATTCGTGGCGATTATGGCCAATGCCCCGCCGCCGGTGACAACGGCGGTTATTACCGCGCGCTTGGTTTTGCCCTTGAAAACCTTTTTTGGATGATCATCCAGGAGGTTTGCAGCCGGATAGCTGGCATTTTCAGCATCGGCCGTGATGCTCGAAATATTATCAGGGTATATCAGTTTCAACTGAGCTCCCCCTCTCCTTCAATAATGACTTCCTCGCCTTCGAAATCATATGTGATGGTCCGCGCACGGATATAGGCGTCTGTGTCTTCCCCGAGAGACGTGTCAGTCCATGAGATCTTTTTCCCAGGAGTCGGCAAGCTGCCAAGGAACGGCATTTTTAGCCGGCATCTGGCCTTGTTTCTGACTGCTATGATGTTGTCGAGCGCCGCCTCGATCCTTACCTGAGTGTCTGCGTACTCGGTCCGCAGGCTGATCTCATCGCCATAGGGATAGGAGGAGGTCCGCGCATAGTTCGTGGTCCGAGCGATCGAGACCGGCACATTCCAGTCGTATTCCGATGGGAAGAAATCAAACTCTGTGATGGTCTGCGTTCCGGCATCAAGCAGCATGTCGATCAGGTAGAGGGTCGTGCCCACGATGTAAAAGCAGTGGGAATGAAACGCGCAGATCTCAGAAAACAGATCTATTGCGAGTTGAACACCGGAAGAGGTAAAGACGACCTGGGGAGAGGTTGCCCGGTCGTATGTGTGATCAAGGGTCAGATTTAGATACCCGACTCCGCAAAACCATGTGGCCACATTCAGCAGGGTGTCGTTGAAAGCGGTCGAGTCGGCCACTGTTGCCGTAAAGGAAGGGCCGTACAGTTCATACTCGATCTCTTCCCGGTCCATTCGGCTGAGATGTCCCGTGCCCGTGAAAAGCGTCTCCTTGGCCGCTTCGGTCGTTGCCGTGTAATAGATTCCAGTCGTGATATTAACCGGAGGTGGCCAGTCGGCAGCCTCAAAGAGATCATGGGAAAACCGGATTGAACCAAAGCCCGGCCGCACGTATCCGCCGTGATCCTCTGCGATCTGGTATTGAGGAGGGTCGAAACCGGTGATCAACGCATCCCAATAATGGGTAAGAGCTACCCCTTCCATCGAGAGGTAGTGCAGGGTTGCGTTGATTGTGGCTTCTACCAGGAGCATCAGCTGTACATCCTCTTCGTGGCCATCTTGCGCCGCTCGGCTTTCACGCGCACATGGTCAGACCGCTCATCGATGAAAGTAACGAATTCACGGTTTCCGATATGAATGTGGAGAGGTCTCCGTGAAGTCGTTTGACGTTCGCCCCTCCGGATCGATTCGCTCTGCTCATTATTCAGGACGATCTCTTTCTTGTGGCCATAGTACCAGCCTGTCCTCGGTAGTCCCTCCGGACCGGTGCCGGTTGCGAAAGAAAACTGCGTTCCCGTATTCAGTCCTTCAGACGCCCTGCGCCACTTGTCCAGTTGCCAGTCGGCGCCGTACCGCATCTCCATGGCCTTTTCGTACATGTCGCCATAATTGTGCTCATATACACCGCTTCTGTTGTACGTGATTCCCGTTTCAACCCAACTGTCGGGGTTATACAGTGCATCCCGGAAACGCTCGATCGCGTTCGGCAGAGCGAGCAGAACGTCAACGGGAATTCTTGGAGCAAAAACCATCTCAGGGGTTAGCCAATAAGGAGCGGTGCCCTGGATGATTGGAGTTGTCAGGCTGAAGGGATCTGAGGGATTTATGGTCCTTGAACCGGCCTGCTTTGTGGCCATGTCCCACACGAACTGCGTGTGGTAGTATCTGGCGTATGCGTTCTGCTGGGCTGTATCAAGGGAGTTGTACCAATCCTCAAAGGCGTGTTTTTGCTTTCGGTTGGAGCTCATACCGCTGTACCAACTCAGAAGAGGCATTGCCACAACCGCGGCCGGTCCAGCCCAATAACTGAGAGAGGCCACGGGCGCAGCTGATCCAGCAAAGGCTCCCGCGCCTGCCTCTGAAGCCGTCATAGCTCCGAAGGCGGATGCTTCCGCAGCGGA
>JBAZER010000070.1:0-5729 GCA_041653795.1 Candidatus Omnitrophota bacterium | reverse complement strand
CCAGAATAACCCCCTCTGACTTATCCTTAAAATTCTTCGGAATACCTTCGGTGAGAAAAACAACAACTTCTCCGGCGGGTGGATACCATGTTCCGGGGCACTTACAAAGCGTAGAGATTGTTTCTGTAACTGCTTTATTTTAAAGGGGTTGGATCTTATACGCTTGGAGAGGAAGCTATTGTGCTCAGAATCTGAAGAGCTGCTTCCCTGGGATCAACGGCTTGTGTGATAGGACGCCCGATCACCATATAGTCAGAACCGACCTTCAGGGCTTTCTCGGGGGTATGGATGCGTTTCTGGTCTCCCTTGTCCGCACCCACGGGACGAATACCCGGAGTTACGATCAAAAAGTCCTGTTTGAATTTTTTACGAACCCAGGAGGTTTCCTCGGGCGAACAAACGATTCCGTCAATCCCCGCTTTTTTTGCCAACCCGGCCAGATGCAACACTTCATCTTTTACGCTTCCCCGGACCCGGAGTTCGCGTGAAAGAGACTTCTGGTCATGGCTAGTTAGAATCGTCACGGCGATCAACTTCGGTTTTTTTACATGGCCTGAGGAATATTTTTCCACCGCTTCACGGGCCATCTTCATCATCTCAAATCCACCGAGGGCATGAACATTCACCATATCCACTTCATGTTCACAAACCACCGCAAGTGTCCGGCTCACGGTATTCGGGATATCATGAAGTTTGAGATCCAAAAAAACACGGCCTCCGTGATTTTTCACCAGGTTCACGGCCTTCCAGCCATGAGAGGTGAAGAGTTCAAGCCCTACTTTGTAATAATGGACAACACCTTTAAGTTCCGAAAGCCACTGCTCGGCCACTTCAAGCGTTGGCGCGTCGAGCGCCACGATCAAACGTTCTTGTGCGGAAATCTCGCTCATCGGTTGCATCCTTCCCCTTTTTCCCCGGCAGGCCTGTAACTGCCTCGCAATTCCTCAAGACAGCGGATCTTTTCTTTTCGGCAAAACTCTTCGATCCCTTTCAGAATATGAAGTGTTGCCTGCGGTTCTACAAAATTCGCCGTCCCGATCGCCAAAAGATCCGCGCCCACGATCAGGAATTCCAAGGCATCATGGGTATTTGATATGCCACCGGACGCAATGACCGGCACTCGGAATTCTTTTTTGACTTGATAAACATAGCGAAGCGCGACTGGTTTGATCGCAGGGCCGCTCAAACCCCCGAAATCCTTCGCAATCCTGGAACTCCTTGTACAAAGATCGACCGCCATTCCGCGCAACGTGTTGATCAGGCTAATCCCGTCTATCCCCTGCCCGATCACCTTGCCCGCGATCTCGAGTACATCGCCAAGTTCCGGCGAGATCTTGGCAAAAGCAAGAAGATCTGTTTGATCGCGCACAGCTTTGACTGCGTTCAGGATGCGCTCTTGTTTTCTCATAAAATTGACACCACCGGTTTCGACATTCGGACAAGAAAGATTGACTTCGAGCGCCTTCACAACATCTCTCATCCCATCGAATGTTTTAGCGAGCTTACCAAATTCCTCCGCGGACTCTCCAGCAATGCTTACAATGAGCGGAACACCGAGTTTCTTGAAATAAGGGATCTTATGCTCGGTAAAATCTTCAAGTCCCTTGTTCTGAAGACCGATCGCATTGAGCATCCCGGCTGAAGTCTCGCAGATGCGCGGCATGGGATTCCCGGCGCGTGGCTTGACGGTAATGGTTTTGGTGATGATCGCCCCGAGTTTCTTTGGATCAACATACCCGGCATACTCGTCTGTGGTCCCGAAAGTCCCGGAAGCAACCGTAATGGGATTCTTGAGCACCAAACTTTTGATCCTGGTCGTCAGATCGACTTTCACAGTTCGAGATCCTCGAATTTAAACACCGGCCCGTCCGCACAGGCCCGTTTGAGACCTGACCGGGTTCTCACCATGCATCCCAGGCATGCCCCGACCCCACAGGCCATACTCTCATCCCAGGACGCTTCTCCCTTGACGCCATATTTCGCCGCGATCGTGGCCACAACCTTCATCATTTTTTTAGGCCCGCAGGTCTGGATGAAAAATTCCCCGGGATGCTGGTTCATCAGGATCTTTTCAAGCAGCAAGGTAACACGGCCTTCTGTACCGTACGAGCCATCCTCCGTGGAACAAAGGATCTTGGCACGAATCTTTCTTAACTCAGATTTCGGCATAAGCTCGATTTTGGACTTTGTGCCGATCAAGAGATATTCCGTGGGATATTTTTCAGCAAGAAAAATAAGCGGCGGAACGCCCACCCCGCCCGCAACGAGGATTCGCTTCTTTTTGCCGAGGTTCTCGGTGAATGCGTTCCCGAGCGGGCCCATCACTCTGAGAACATCTCCTTTTTTCTTCTTGGAGAGAATGGCGGTGCCATATCCTAGGACCTCATAGAGAATTTCCGCCCTGCCCGGCGAAACCCGAAAATAGCTGAAAGGACGCCTCAGATAAGGATCCTGCCCCTGGTTGACGCGAACGTGAAGGAATTGTCCGGGCTTGATATTCCTGGAGAGCTTTGGGGAATGAAAAGCTAACTTGAAATATTTACCGTTGATCTTTTTATTTTCAAGAAGAGAAACATCCTCATCGTACTTTTTTACGATCATTTTTTTCCTAAAAGTTTTTGCCCGCGTCATTTTCAGAGGACGTATTGATAACCCTTCACGAATGTATGCAGGACCTTGCCTTTGAGTTTCCTGCCATAGAAGCAGGAATTCAGGGATTTTGAATGAACGTCATCTTCTGCAAACACCCAGTCTTTCTCCACATCCACCAAGATGAAATTGGCCTGTTCGCCGGTTTTAAGCCGCCCGAAATTCGTCTTTTTCAGGATCTCCGCAGGCGTCAGACTCATTTTTCTTACAATTTCTTCCAATTTCCATTTTCGGCCATGGAAAAGCTCCGTCATAATGACCCCAAAGGCCGATTCCAACCCGATCGTACCAAAGGGGGCGACTTCAATGTCCCGGTCTTTCTCTTCAAGAGCGTGCGGCGCGTGGTCTGTTGCAATCGCGTCAATCGTTCCATCTTCCAGACCGGTCATGATAGCCTGCCGGTCCCTCTCCGCACGAAGGGGCGGACTCATCTTGTAAAAAGTGTCGTACTTCACGAATTCTTCGTCTGTCAGTGCGATGTGATGCGGCGTCGCTTCCGCGGTGATCGGAAGTCCTTCTGTTTTCGCACGCCGGATCATATCCACAGCCCCGTGTGTTGAAACATGCTGGAAGTGGAGCTGGCACTTGATGAGCCGGACCAGTTCAATATCCCGCGCCGTTGCAATATCTTCCGCAGCATTCGGGGAACCCCGAAGCCCAAGCTTCGAGGAAACGACCCCTTCGTTCATCACACCATTGACGCTGATTGAATGGTCTTCGGCATGTGACATGACCGGTAATCCGTACGTCGCAGCATACTCGTAAGCCCGGCGCGCCACCCCGGAATCCACGACCCACCCGCCATCATCGGTCACGGCAACAGCACCGGCCGCTTTCATTTCTGCCATCTCCGAGATTTTCTTGCCTTCACGTCCTTGGGTCAGCGTTCCGGCCGGAAAGATATTGAAGTTGAGTACGTTCGCACGTTCCATTTGGTACTTCACGACTTGCGCGTTATCACAGGCGGGCTTCGTGTTCGGCATGGTCACGCAGGCTACAAAACCGCCTGCGATTGCAGCCTGGGCTCCGGTTTCAATCGTTTCTTTATGCTCATAGCCAGGCTCGCGAAAGTGAACGTGGAGATCCACCAAGCCCGGCAGAAGATGGAGCTTCTTGGCATCCAGGATTTCCGCCCCCTCTGCCACGAGATCCTTGCCCCATTTCACGATCCGGTGGCTTTTGATGTGAAGGTCCATCACTTCGTTGATTTTGTTGGCAGGATCGATGATGTGCGCATTCCGGATGATCAGATTCTTGACGGATTGCCCGTTCAGTTTATTTTTCATTTTTCAACGCTCCACTCAAGAGATAAAGAACCGCCATGCGGACCGCAATTCCATTGGTGACTTGTTTGAGAATATAAGACTGCGGGCTGTCCGCGAGGGCGCTTTCAATTTCAACGCCGCGATTCACAGGCCCCGGATGCATTAGGATCGCGTCAGGTTTTGCGCATTTAAAGAGCTCTGTATTCATTCCGAAGGTACTCGCGTATTCGCGGATACTCGGGAACAAAGTCTCGTTCTGCCGTTCCATCTGGATTCTGAGGAGTGTCACTGCATCCGCACCATCGATCGCCTTCTTCACATCATGGATGACCTTCACGCCGAGTTCCTCGATCCCCCACGGGATAAGCGTCTTCGGCCCGCAGATTACAACCTCAGCTCCGAGTTTCGTCAAGCCCCAGATGTTCGATCGCGCCACGCGGGAGTGCAGGATATCCCCGACAAAGACCACCTTGAGCCCTTTGATCTTTCCTTTGAGCTCGCGAAGTGTGAATATATCCAGAAGTCCTTGCGTGGGATGCTCGTTGATGCCGTCCCCCGCATTCACGATTCCGCACTTTGTGTAATTTGAAACGCGATGTGGAGCCCCCGAAGAACCATGCCGCATCACAATGATATCCACTTTAAGAGCTTCAATATTGGCAATCGTATCCCATAAGGATTCGCCTTTGGTCATGCTGGAGCCGGCGCTCGCCATGCTGATGGTATCTGCACTTAAACGTTTTTCCGCAAGTTCGAAAGAAACGCGCGTCCGGGTACTGGGTTCCAAAAAAAGATTTACAACAGTTTTGCCGCGCATGACCGGGACTTTCTTGACCTCCCGCTGGGAAACTTCGCTGAAAGATTTCGCGGTATCCAGGATTAGCTCAATCTCTTCGGTGGAAAGATCACGCAGTCCCAAGAGGTCTTTCCGTTTCCAATTAAGTTTACCGTTCTGTGTCATGATTTGTCCCCTTCGGAGATCACAGCCTCGTCTTTCCCGTCCGTTTCCTTCAACCGGATAATAACCTTGTCTTGGAATGCAGTCGGAACGTTCTTGCCCACATAGTCCGCCTTGATGGGTAATTCCCGATACCCGCGGTCCACGAGCACCGCAAGTTGAATAGCCTTAGGTCTTCCGAAGTCAATGAGCCCGTCCAACGCTGCCCGAATAGTCCGGCCCGTGAAAAGCACATCGTCAACCAGGACCACGATCTTGCCTTTGAGATTGAAGGGGATATTCGTTTCATGGAGTTCGGGTTTGGGACCGATTTCGCTCAGATCGTCACGGTAAAGGGTAATATCGAGAATGCCGACCGGGATTTCTTTTTTTTCGATCCTGGAAAGTTTTGTTTGGAGCCGCTCGGCGAGGAAAACACCACGAGTGCGAATACCGACCAGGGTAAGGTGGGCTGTTCCCTGATTGCGTTCGAGAATCTCGTGGGCGATACGGGCAAGCGCCCGTTCAATTCCACCCTCGTCAAGAACCTGCTTTTCCGAAGTGATCATGATAACTCCAGGCAAAAAAATACCCCGCTTCTCTTCGCGGGGTCTTCATAAAATCCGGATTTTAGGTCCATCTTTTCACCTTTGTCGGCGTCTCAGCGCCGTCTTAAAAGGAGTTAAAATCGTACCTGCTGATGGGACAAGGTACTTGTTTCTTCTCTTTTTGTCAAGTTTTGTAAAAAAGCTGTCATCTACGAATCAAAAGTGAACCGTTTTAGTAAGATTTACGAATCAAAAGTGAACTCCTGATTTCGTCCTTATTCTGTGTCTCCTAACCTCAAAAAAGGAGAACGGAATATGAATCAGCTCCAC
>JBAZER010000069.1:0-6068 GCA_041653795.1 Candidatus Omnitrophota bacterium | reverse complement strand
TACAATAAAGACATAGCAATAAATGTGGATGCACTTGATATCGAATGGGCTCGTCAAGCCGCGACATTCGGCGAGTACTGCATGGAGCAGGCCGGTACCCGCGCTAAACTGGACGCCATTAAGGAACGCCTGGACGTGAAGGTGGCCGGATTGGGGTTGAAGATCCGTGCCAATCCCGCGACGTTCGGCCTGGACAAGGTGACCGAGGCCAGCGTGCAGGCGGTGATCCTGCTGGATGCTGAGTGCGCCAAGCTGCGGGAGGAGATCGCGACAGCCCAGTATGAGCTTGAGGTGATGTCTGCCGCCGTTCGCGCGCTGGACCAGAAGAAGTCGGCCCTTGAAAATCTTGTTCGGTTGCAGGGTCAGAATTACTTCGCCGGTCCAAGCGTCCCCCGTGAAATCGGGACTGAATGGGTGAAGGATATGGAACGTCGGTCCGCCCGGGACAAGGTGAAGGCAGTGACAGGAGTAGAACCGCAACGTAAGATCAAGCGGTAGGAGGATTATCATGCGATGCCCAGATTGTAATAAGTTTGTTAGTTACGACGAACCTCAGTGTGAGGTTGTCAGCGTAGAACTCGACGGGGATTCCGTTCGGGCAAGTGTCACGGTGCAACTGAATTGTCAGGAATGCAGCCAGATCCTCAAGGATGCCGAGATTGAAGCGGAGACCACGATTGAACACATTTGCAAGCCGGAAGCGGAACGGGAGAAAGACCAGAAACCCGACCCTGACTATAAGGACGGTGACGACCAGTTCGAGGTTGAAAGTGATGGCGACGCCGAAGGATCCAGCCGTCTTGAGGATAAAGACCGCAACGGGAAGCAGATTAAATATTCCCGGTACATGAAAACATTCTACGGTTTTACACTATACACTGAAATCAGGTGCCGTAAGTGTGGTGAGGTTTTTACTGTTTCACTTGAAGGAGAGGAACAAGCCAGTGGGTTTAACGAATGTTGTTAATTTATAGCAGAACAGATCGGCCTGAGACGCGACGGGCGGGACGTGCTCCGAGTCCAGCGAGTAACATCGGGGTGGGTGCCTACAATCCAGTGGGTAAATGTGGGCAACGGAACCAACGGGAGTTTTATCCGTAACCGCAGCCCTTGAAGCCGGACGAATGATATCTAACGCGTCATCTGTTCTGTGATTTTGAAAGGAGGGATAAAATGATAATGGACGCCTCGCCACTCCAACTCACTGTCGGCATGATAGGATTGATGCTGGTTGCATTGATCTTTTTGTATATTGCGTCAAGGTTGATGGCATGGGGGGCTGCCCGTTCGTGGTTCGATTTTTGGAAGGACAAAGATAAACGAAAATAAAGGTTGCTTTTTGAAATGAAATCGGCTATACTATGTGGCAGGAATAGAGAAGGACTTATAAACCGTCTCGAAGAGGTCGTTCCCACAGGCGACTCTGTCCTGCTTCTTATAACCTGTGGCAACAATGTGGAGTTGCAGATGAAGACTAAGATTTATTTCCTTCTCAATGAGTTCTTCCACGTCCGTTATGTTGGCAAGACCAAAAGAACTCTTGAACTTCGGTTAAAGGGCCACTTAGACGAAGCCCAAAAGGGCCATAAATGCAAAAAATGCTGTGGCATTCGTAAAATGTTCCGAAAAGGAAAATGTCCAACCATTGTGTTGCAAACAGAAGTAGAAGGGACTGGAAGCAATGCGGAACGGGCTTATATTAAATGGTATCGAAGCAAAGGCGTTGATCTGTGGAACTTAACGAATGGCGGAGATGGTAATAGTGATCCTTCAATAGAAACACGCAAGAAAATAGGAGACGCGCTCAGAAATATAATGAAAAGTTCTGAACATCGTAAAAAGATAAGTAAAACTCTTGAAGGACGTAAAAAGAATCCAGAAACGATAGTAAAACTACATCTTGCCGCGATAGGGAAACCTAAACCGCCTTTTTCTCCTGAACACAAAAAAGCTCTAAGGCTTGCTTGGACTCCCGAACGCAAAAAAGCTCTGGGATTTGCTATGAAAATTCTGAAATGGACGCCTGAACGTAAAAAAGCTAAGAGTCTTGCTATGATAGGAAACAAAAATGCAATTAAACATCAAAATGAAAGGAAAGTAAAATAACGTTTTTATTCGTATAAAAATTGAAATAAAAGGAGGTAAATCGTGATTGGAAAAGGAAAACAGGAATCAATGATAGACAAGATCCGGCACCGAGCTGAGTCCCGCCGGAACCTGGGTGGCCTGGATACCCTGGAACTGCCGGAAGGCGTCGAGCTCTACAAGCCTGAAAAAGGTCCGGTCGAGTTCGACATCCTGCCGTACGTCGTCAGCGTGGACACCCACCCCGAGGTGAAAAAAGGAGAGCAATGGTACGAGCGGACCTACCTGGCCCATCGCAACATCGGTCCAGAAGAGAAGTTCCTGATCTGCCCACGCACGATCGGCAAGCGGTGCCCGATCTGCGAGGAACACCAGAAGCTCAAGAAGGACCCGAATGCCGAGGAGGAGGTCGTGGACGCCCTGCGTGCCAAGGAGCGGGAGCTGTTCAACGTCGTGATGAAGGACGGGGACGGCTCCGTCATGATCCTCGACATCAGCACGTTCCTGTTCGGGCGTAAGCTCGAGGAGGAGATCCGTGAAGGAGACGAGGCCAACGCGGCCTTCGCCGAACTGTCGGGAGGCAAGACGCTGAAGGTGCGGTGGGAGTCGAAGAACATGGGGACCAACAAGTTCGTCGAGGCCGGACGGATCGACTTCATGGACCGGGAGGACATCGACCCTGCGGCGCTGGAGGCCGTGGTGGATCTGGACAAAGCGATGAAAATCCTGTCCTACGAGGAGATCGAAAAAATCTTCCAAGCTGGTGGCGATGAGGTTCCGGAAAACACTGGAGTTGACAAGGACGACAAATCTGTCGAGGAAGCACCAACCACTCCTCGAGTGGTCAGAAACGTTAAACTGAAAGCAGTAGTAGAAGAAGTGGAAGAGGAAGACCAAATCCCCGGTCTGGAGATGCCGCCCAAGGCAAAGGTCAAACCTGCAACAGTCAGTGAAGCTCCTGATTGCACTGCATGCGAGGGCACTGGCAAGACCACCAAGGGCAAAACCTGTCCGATCTGTGGCGGGTCAGGCAAGGACGAGGACATCCCGGCTGAAACGACAACCGTTGATCCTGATGAACCCGTCGAGGAAGAAGAGGAAGAGAAGCCGGTTGCCCGTCGGGTGATCGGCAAACCCGCAGTAAAGGAAGAAGCCCCGGCTGGCCGTAGGGTCATCCGGCGTGGATAACAACTGCCAGTAGGAGAGGTCTCCTGTTGGTTAGGGGAACTCAGTTTTGTTTGCCGGTTCTGAGTGGAGCCAAAAACCGGCTGGAGTTTTATGAGCAAAATAAAATACACTAAAGTGTCGGAAGAGAAGTTCAAACAGATGCAGAAATGTGACTGTCTTGACAAGGACGCTTGGAAGTGTTTACGAAAACAATATCCTAACAGGGACTTTGGAGTCGGTAATATCTGCCCTTGTTATTGCCATGTAGGGAGAAAATGAAACGTACTATCCACCGAGCATCACTTGTCGAACAGGTCGTTTCCCACGCCGAGAATGACAATCCTGAACCCGAAGTCTCCCGCCTGTTCGTCCCTACTGGGTCGGCCCTGCTGAACCTGGCCTTGTCCGACCGGCACGACGGAGGCTACCTGACCGGCAAGATTGTCAACGTGATCGGCGACTCCTCCAGCGGCAAGACGTTCCTGTGCCTAACCACCCTGGCCGAGACCGCCCACAACCCGGCGTTCGACGACTACCTGCTAATCTATGACGATGCCGAGGCTGCCAGCGAGTTCAATATCGAGAAGCTGTTTGGGAACAAGACCGCTGAGCGTATCCTGCCGCCGTCCCTCGACCCAGAGGAGCCGGGCCACTCCCATACCATGATGGACTTTCAGTCGAACATTCGCCGGTTACTGAAGGGAAACAAGCCATTCATTTACATCCAGGACAGCTTCGACGCGCTGACCACCGACGAGGAACTGAAACACGCCGCCGACCTTCAGAAAGCCCACGACTCCGGCAAGGAGGCCAAGGGGACGTACGGGATGGAGAAGGCCAAGCAGGCCAGCGTGCTGTTGCGCCTGATCGCCGCCGACATCAAGCGGACGAAGAGCCTGGTGATTATTATCTCACAAGTCAGAACGAATATAGACCCGATGAGCTTCCAGAGGAAAACGCGAGCTGGGGGTAAGGCACTCACGTTTTATTGTGCTTACGAGGAATGGCTTGCTGTAGCGCAGAAGTTGTCTATCAAGATCAACGATAAGAACCGAAACACCGGAGTGGTCAGCCACATCAAGATCACCAAGAATAAAGCGAACGGGAAACTGCGGGAACTCTCATTGAAGATTTTATACTCATACGGTGTGGACGACATAAATTCTTGCGTGGATTTTCTGATAGAGGAAGGAACTTGGACGAAGAACGGGACTGGTCATATCACCTCTGAGGGACTCGGGTACCAACCTATGCGGCAGGACAAGTTGGTTTCCTTTATCGAACAGGAAGACAAGGTCGCAAAACTTCATGCGATCTGTCAGGCTACGTGGTTGGACATTGAACAGCAATTGATATCGAAACGTCCTCCGAAATATAGTTGAAAATAAAGCTTTCCTTTTACGAAGGGATAGGTTATAATATGGGCAGAAATAAAGAAGGAGTCATGATCCGTCTTGAAAAGGTGGCCACTATCACCACCCTGTTCTGCCTTTCCTTGATGATAGCAACGACTGAGATAGGAGTTGTCATGAAGAGAATAATCCTCCGACCTGCTGAAGCCCCTCTATGTGCCTGTGGCTGTGGTCTGCCTGTCTTGTGTAGTAAAGGTAGACCGTATCATTGGAATAAATATCTGTACAAACACATTTCCAAAACGGCAGAACACAAAGCACTAATGAGTACTGCATCAATAAAATGCTGGACAAATAGAAAACACAAAGCATCCTCTCGAAAGTTAATGTCTATCGCCCATACAGATGTTCCTTTGTCCTTTGCTCATCGCCAGAGCATGAGGAAAGCACAGAAAGGAAGAATAGTTACCTGGGGTGCGGCTATCAGTGCAGGTAAAAAAGGAAAACCTATTTGGTCCCTGGCGGAAAGGAAACGAATCGGGGAACAAAACAGGAATCGCGCGGTAACCGACGTAAAGTCCAGTGTCATTTAATATGACGAGCAATCTCGGCCACCCCGCTCCATTTAATAAAGGAGAATGGAAATGAAATTTGAAGATTTAATCGGAAAAACAATTATAGCCGCTCAACAGATGAAATTGAAAGAGCATGACGATACAGGTTTTCTTCGTTTACAATTCTCTGACAATACTCATTGCATTATCGAAGGAGGCTATAGGGGATACACCGTGGATAGTGAAGATGACTATCAGACTCATATTTGGATAAGTTCAGATGAAAGAGAATTGGACCTCGAACTTTATCAAGGAAAAGGAGAATGACAATGCCAATTTGGTGCCCACGCTGCAAATACAAGTCCGTCCTGAAACGTTTCTACGACGACCGGTGTCCCCAGTGCCGGACGGTGGTGGAGATCGGGGATGTGCTGACCAAGGACCCGTACCAGCCCGAGGTGGGAGCCAAGATGGGAATCAAACACCACAAGGCCAAGAAGTTTGAGTTTGATCAGCGCGAAGGTTCAAGTACGGAAGTCTCCGAGGGTAGTGGGGCGCTCAAGTCCCGCCCGGTCGATCCTACGTTTGGGATCTCAGGGAGAGTATGACGACTGACAAGTCAAGCAAATCCGCGCTGGATGCAATCGCCGCGCTGCACGAGCAGTTTGAGGGGTGGACGATCGACTCCATAGAACCGTCTGATAAAGGGGATGTTGGCATTAAGTTCAATCTGTCATTTGGCTTGAACAATCACGCCTCAGTAGAAGTTGGGTACAGCAGTTATGAAGGATCATTTTTCATAGACGGTAAGGAGATTCAAGGATTGCAATGATTAATTTGTTGATAGACTCTCATTCCGTTGGCTACCGTGCCCACCACAGCACCGGGTCGCTAGACGCCGGGATTGCGT
>JBAZER010000068.1:0-6644 GCA_041653795.1 Candidatus Omnitrophota bacterium | reverse complement strand
CGAATATCCATGAACCAGTGTTTCCAGAAGCCTTCTTTGAGGATCGGTTCGCTTTCACATATCCTGATCTTTCTTTTGAAGTTGGGGCCGTTGACGACTAGGGTGTGGAACTCGCCGTTTTCTCCGCATGGACAAACCCCCCTGTTTTTTAGTTCCGCAGCGAGAGTCTTATCGATGGTTCTCCCGATGAATTCTTTGCCCAGTTTTTCTGCCTGACAACTGACGATGATGGCCTCAAATCCCAGGCTTACGAATTCGTCTACGATATTTTCAGGTTTGTTTTCCCAGAGAGGCTCAACGGGCGTTATGCCGATGTCTCGGCAAACGCGTTCGACCCAATTGATCTGGTCGAGCAGAAAGATGTCTCCGAAGACCATGTGGTTGATGTCTTGTTTCTTGAGTTCCGTGACGCCTTCCTTGAACTCCTCCTCATATTTTTTCATATCGGCCGTCACTTCTTTTTGGACGAGGGGAACGCCGATCAATTCTGCCTGTAATTTCATCAAGGCGGATTCTATGCCGTGAAAACATCCACGCCTGGATTCGCGGGAGATAAAGTTCAAAAGATATTTGACGTTATATCCGTTTTTCATGGCCTTGTAGCAGGCCAGACAGCTGTCTTTGCCTCCGCTCCAGGAGGCGATGGCGTTTTTGACATTCATAAGAAGACCCCTTTTGTTATTGACAGACACAGCAAGATGAATGTTTCGGTTGTTTCGGTCACAGCGCCCAGTGTGTCGCCGGTATAGCCGTGGATGATGCGATGGATGATGGCGGCGCAGACGTATGAAAAACACCCGGAAAGACAAAAAACGATGAGTCCGAGGGCTGGCCGCAGAATGATCGCCACAAGAATGGCAAAGGCGGTTGCTATGGCCCAGAGACGCGGAGATTTTCCTCTGGCGAATGCAGATGCCTTGCCGTCTTTTCTGGCATACGGAAAAACAGTGATGATGAGGACTTGTGACCACCGGCTGAATGTCGTCATGAAGATGATGGCGGCCGGCACAAATTCCGGCGGGATCTCTGACAAGAAGACTATTTTTGAAACGATGATGCAGACGAGGCCGACGACTCCCAGCGCTCCTGTAGTCGGCTCGCGCATAATGGCGAGCATGGTCTGGCGGTCTTTGGAGCTGCCTATGGCGTCTAAGGTATCCGCTAATCCGTCCAAATGCATCCCTCCCGTCAGGATAATCAAGGCAACGACGCAGACGGTGCTTGACGCCAATGGCGAGAATCCGCATCTCAGACAGGCTCCGTACAAAAGGGTCAGAAGGATGCCGAGGATGCAGCCGACCGCTGGGAAGAACATAGCTGCATGCGCCATCTTGCGTTCTTCGAAATGCCTGATGCGTACGGGAATGATGGTCAAAAACTGAAGAGACAGAAGAAAGCTTGTCATGGCTTTTTTTCGGAGACCCCGGCCCCCGTGAACGTGGCCATTTCATTGTAGATTTTTAGAGCCGCATCGACGATGAACATGCTTAAGGCCGCTCCCGTTCCTTCGCCGAGCCGTAGGCCGAGGTCCAGAAGGGGCGTTTGTTTCATGTGGTTCAGGATGAGACGGTGTCCTCGCTCTGCGGAACAATGGCTGGCGATCATATAGTCGCCGGCCGCAGGCGTCAGCTGATAGGCACAAAGCGCCGCAGCCCCGGAAATAAAGCCGTCTATGACCACGGGAATTTTTTTGGCTGCGGCGGCGAGGATGACGCCCACAAGGCCTGCGATTTCGAATCCCCCGACTTTTGCCAGGACGTCCAGGGGATCGCAGGGATCGGGACGATTGACGGCGATGCTTTTTCTGACCGTGTCGATTTTCCGCTTGAGATTTTCGTCATCAATGCCCGTTCCCCTGCCCGTCACATAGGAAGCGGGTTTCTTGAGAAGGGCGGCGGTAATAGCGCTGGCAGAAGTGGTGTTGCCGATACCCATCTCTCCCGTTCCTGCGATGTCGAGCCCCTTTCTGTGTTCCGCATTTAGAAGGTTAATGCCTGTCTCTATGGCACGCATGCATTCTTTGCGGGTCATGGCCGGTCCTCGGACCATGTTTTTCGTTCCATAATTGATCTTTTCGATGATGAGTCCCTGCTGGGGCTCAAGGTCGACGACAACCCCGAGGTCGGCAACCACCACGCGTGCGCCTGCGTGCCTGGCCAGAACGTTGATAGCTGCGCCGCCGTTGAGAAAATTGGCAACCATCTGGGCCGTGACTTCTCTTGGGAATGCACTGATGCCTTCTTCCGTTACGCCGTGGTCCGCCGCGAACGTAAAAATAGTTTTGCGCGAGAGTCCTGCCGTATGTGTATCTCTGATAGCGATAATCCGGCAGGCCAGGTCTTCCATCCTTCCCAGGCTGCCTTGGGGTTTGGTGAGGGTGTCGAGATGCTTTTGGGCCGTCAGCAGGAGTTCTTTTTTGACGCCTCGGATGCTATAAAGAGTAGTTTTTAGTTTTTCCATTTTTTTTGATGGCGTAAGGAATGCCAGAGACGACGAGATAAACGTCGCAGGCTTCATGGGCCAGGAATTGATGAATACGGCCTGCCACATCTCTGAAATCCCGGCAGAGTTTATGTTCAGGGACGATGCCCGATCCGACTTCGTTGGAAACGATGACGAGATGCGCTTTTCCATTTTTGGCGCACGAGACCATCTTTTGAATTTTGTTATGCATGCCGTCTTCATCGTGACCTTTCAGGAGAAGATTTGAGATCCAGAGCGTCAGGCAGTCTAAGAGGATACAATCGAAATCATTTTTTATTTTTGCGATTAGGCCTGCCAGATCCTCGGGTTCTTCGAAGGTTTTCCAGCTTTTGGGGCGGGAGGAACGATGTTGCGCGACGCGCTGCTTCATTTCTTCATCCGCCGGCACGCAGGTGGCCACAAAGGCGGTTCTTTTGCTTTTTGCGGACGCAAGGCTTGCGGCAAAGCGGCTTTTGCCGCTTCTGGCGCCGCCAAGGACCAAAACGAGCTTACCCATTGAGATGCCCTCGCTCATTAAAAGAGACAAGCCTGAGCCTTCTATGCCCATGTTCAATAACACTGATACTGGCAGAGGCGGGAATATGTCTCCAGAAATCTTTTGATCTTTTTACAGACGAACACAGGATGCCGATGACCCCGCCATGGCAGACGACAGCCACGTTGGCATTGGGATTGTCTTTTAAGATGTGTTTTAAGGCACCCAGGATTCTTTGCTTGAACTTTTTCATATCTTCTCCACCGGGGGGTGATATGGAAAAAGGGTCTTTGAGCCATTGTCTGTAGAGGTTGTTGTATTTCTTGAGGATCTCGGCATGAGTGAGGCCTTCGAAGAGACCGAAATGGATTTCTCTCAATTCCGCGAGAGGTTCAATTCTAACATTTTTGAAAACGATCTTTGCCGTCTGCATCGCCCGCTTCCTGTCGCTGCTATAGACGCGGGAGATGTTTTCTTTTTTGAACTTAGCTTGAAGCCTGCGAGCTTGCCGTCGTCCCTGTGGACTTAATGGGACATCGAGGGTCCCACAGTATTTTTTTTGCCGATTCCAGCTTGTGACGCCATGGCGTATGAACATCAATTTCGTGGACAAAGTTGCTCCCGCGGTACTAGAACAATGTAAGGTTTTTGTGAGACGGGGTTTTTACGCACGACGACCACCGTTTTATAGACAGTTTCAAGGTTTTGATATGTCAGGATATCTTCTGGCGTGCCAGTTTGAAAAATGCGTCCTTCGTGTAGCAGGATCAGGCGGTCGCAGTATTCGCTGGCGAGATTGAGATCGTGGATGACCATGGCAATCGTTACGCAGTGGCGGCGGTTGAGCATCCGTAGTAAATCCAGGAATTGTACCTGATGGCCGATGTCTAAGTGGGACGTAGGTTCATCCAGCAGGATCAGTTCGGTTTTTTGGGCCAATGCCCGCGCCAGGATGACGCGTTGGTATTCCCCGGCGCTTAACGTCTGAATTTCTCTTTCGGCCAACTCCAGGACATCCGTGAGGCGCATGGCTTCGGCGATTGCATCCTTATCGTTTTGGTTTTCCGGTTCAAGGCGCCTGAGATACGGGATGCGGCCCATGGCGACGATTTCGCGGCTCGAAAACGAAAATTCCGTTGGCGTTTCCTGGCCGACGAAGGCGACTTTCCGGCAAAATTCCTTTAAGGGGAATGTCCGAATATCTCTGTTTTCCAGGAGCACCTCTCCTTTTTCAAGGTACAGGATGCGGCTGATGAGCCGTAGGAGCGTGGATTTCCCTGAACCGTTCGGGCCGATGATGCCGACGGTTTCACCCTTGCGGATAGAAAAAGAGACGTCGTGGATAACCGGGATATGAGTGTATCCGCCGCAGAGGTTTCGGACAGTGATCATTTCGCTCATGTCTTGGATTTTCCTGTTTGTTTTGTTCTGAAAACGACCAGAAAGATCGGGGCGCCGATGATGGCCGTCACGATACCGATGGGGATTTCCATAGGTGCTGCGATGCTTCTGGAAATAAGATCACAACCGATCATAAATACGGATGCGGTCAGACATGTCATGGGGATAAGGATCTTGTGGTTTGGGCCTGTCCAGAACCGCGTGGCATGGGGTATGATGAGGCCGACAAATCCGATGATTCCGCAGATAGAGACGAGGCTCGCGGTCATGATAGCCGTTACAAGAAAAAGAACGATTTTGACGTTTTCTGTATTGACCCCCACATGGGTTGCGTTTTCTTCTCCCAAGCAGAGGGCATTCAGGTCTTGGGCGAAGATATGGGCGCAAATGATTCCGGAGGCCACGATAATTGTCACGATGGCAAGGAGGAGCGGGTCGGATACCTGGAGACTGCCCCATAACCACCACATGAGTCCATGGAGGGCTTCGTTGGGCGAGGTAGATATGAGAAAGACGATGATTCCTGAAAGGGCAATGGAGATGATGACGCCGTTAAGGATGAGCGCTTGGACGGGCATGCGGTTTCCGATGCGGCTGAGCTGTAGCACGCAGAGAGTCGCGGCGATCGCGCCCAAAAAAGCGCACAACGGCAAGCAGACAGAGCTAGCGCCGATGATGGCGGCGACGACGGCGCCTAACCCTGCTCCGCTGGATGTGCCTAAAAGATAGGGTTCGGCCAGCGGATTTCTCAAGAGAGCCTGGAGAATGATGCCCGCAACGGCCAAGCCGCTGCCGGTTACAACTGCCAGAAGAATGCGCCAGAGGCGGATGAAAAGGATGAGACGATATTCAGGGGATAATAGTTGAGGCCAGGTAAGCGGGACGGAACCTATGGAGAGCCCCAGGATGACCATGGCACCGCAGATGCCCGTAAGGACGGTGATTTTAATTTTTAGAGGATATTTCATCTGGATAAAGTCTTTTGCTGATATCTTCTAAGGCTTCCGTGGCGCGGGGACCGCATCTTAGAAGAATATTAGGGTCGATGTCGCCGTAAATGCGGTTGGCAGAGACAGCAGAAACCTTTTGCCAACCCAATCGGTTGCGGATTGTTTCGCAGACCTGAGCAGGCCGCATATAGGCCAGGATGATACAATCAGGATTTTTTGTAATGACAAATTCAGGGCTGACGATACTGTAAGGACTGGAGATGGTTCCTGCAATATTCTCTCCCCCGGCCAGCGTAATCAGCTCATCAAGAAATGAAGTCCGGCCCGCCGTGATCAAAGGATCATGCCAGATTTCAATGAATACCTTTTGTTTTCCTCCATCAACCTTGCGTGCCGCTCTGGCCCGGACAGACTCGATGCGTTTTTTCATTTTTGCGATGAGTATTTGCGCAGCCGTATCTTTATGGGTATATTCGGCGATAGTGGAGATGGACGAAAAAAGTTCTTCAAAATTCTTTGGATCGCTGACGTAGACATTGAAGCCAAGTTGACGGAGTCTATGGACCGTTTCGGCTTGTTCAAGGCCCGTACAGAAAATAATGTCCGGTTTTAAGTAAATGATTCTTTCAATGTCCGGCGCGCTGAATGTTCCGGCTTTCTCTTTGGCCAGGGCCGCTTTGGGGTAATCGCAGAATTGGCTGACGGCGACGATGTCTTCGTCCAGCCCAAGGGCGAACAGGATCTCGGTCGTTGCGGGTGCCAGGGAAATGATCCGTATATTCTTTGCGTGGGCCCAGGAGTTAGGGCACAGAAAACAGAAAAATAAAGATATGATCAGCCCGGAGGTCTTCATAAAATAAAAAATCCCGACAGAATATCGTCGGGTTGCACCCTTGCTTGGTCTTGGCCCTTCCGCGAGGCCTTTTAAAGCGCATCAAAAAGCGCCTTCAAGGCTTATGATACAGGCAGGTCTTCTGGCTCAAGCATCGCTCTACGACTGCCGCCTTCCCGGCCCTTGCGGGACAGTGGCTTTCTGGCAGTTTTCGTTCGCTTTTACAGCGGCGGGACCGCGGCCGAATTCCCCGTTTTTTTCGGATTGCAAACGAAAAAACAGGGGTCACGGCACTTCCCTAATCGCCCGTATATTTATATGTAAGCCTAATTCTATTGCGATTGCCGAAAAAGTCAATACAAATTTATAGAACCTTCAGCCGTTGAGAACAGTGACGATTTTGGCGTTTTCTTTGGAGCTGATAACGAGCATGGCGCTGGTTTGCGCGCATCCGCAGACCGTCCCGTAGATATAATCAAGGTTGATGCCGGCATCTTTGATT
>JBAZER010000067.1:0-6856 GCA_041653795.1 Candidatus Omnitrophota bacterium | reverse complement strand
ATGAGGCCTTGGCGGAGGCAGCTGTCGGAGTCCCGCAAAGCACGGTTTCCCCTGATCTTAAGGGGAATTTGCGGGACGAGACCGCAGACGGGCGAGAGTCGCTGGACTCGAGCACCGTCGGTGCCGGACCAAGGCCTCATGGGCACCATGCCCGCTCCGCCTCACGAGCGCGTCTCAGAATCTTGAGAAATTTCACTTTGTTCTCTCTACAAATACCGGGCATTGCTAGACACCAGTTTTTACTTTTAACTTTTGGCATTCCTAGCTACAATACCCCCGAATTTCTAACCCCTTATAAATTTGGGACTTACCTGATGTTTGCTCCGGTCAAAGAACAGTTAGCGGTCTTTAAGGAGAACCTCGTCGAGCTGATTTCCGAGCATGAGCTTGCGGCGAAGCTGGAAGCATCCCTCAAGGATAAACGTCCTCTTCGTATCAAATACGGCGCCGACCCTTCGGCCCCCGACCTCCATCTGGGCCACACCGTTCCACTTCGCAAACTCCGTCAGCTTCAGGATTTAGGGCATATCGTGGTTTTTATAATCGGCGATTTCACGGCGCGTATCGGCGACCCTTCCGGAAAATCCGAGACGCGGCCTATGTTGACCGAGGAACAGGTCCATGCCAACGCCAAGACCTATCAGGAACAGGTGTTCCGCATTCTCGATAAAAAAAAGACCGAGGTGCGCTACAATTCCGAATGGCTGGGGACGATGAGGTCCGAAGATTTTCTCAAGCTTACAGCGCAATACACGGTGGCGCGGATCCTCGAGCGCGATGATTTTTCAAAACGTTATAAGTCGGGAGAACCTATTACAGTCGTGGAGCTGCTTTACCCCTTGATGCAGGGTCATGATTCCGTGGAAATCGAATCGGATATCGAGATCGGCGGGACCGATCAAAAGTTCAATCTTCTGGTCGGGCGTGAACTTCAAAAGACCGACGGCCAGGAGCCGCAGGTCGTGATGACGCTTCCCCTGATCGAAGGGACGGACGGCGTTCAGAAGATGTCGAAAAGTCTCGGCAATCATATCGCTTTAAAGGATTCCCCCAGGGAAATGTTCGGCAAGGTGATGTCGATCCCGGACGCCCTGATGGAACGGTATTACCGCTATGCGGCCGCACTTTCCCCCCAAGAGATCAAAAATGTTCTCGAGGATCTGAAAAGCGGCGGGCTTCATCCCCGCGATGCCAAAGCGCGGCTCGCGGAACGGATCGTGTCTCTTTTTCATTCCGAGGCAGAAGGGAAAAGCGCGCGCAAAGAATTCGATGAGATCTTCAAGAACAAGGGAATTCCGGATGAGATTCCCACCGTCAGGATGAGCCAAAAGACGATCGATATCGTGAGTTTGTTGGTTGAATCAAAACTCGTGACGAGCAAATCCGAAGCCCGCCGCCTCATGGAACAGGGCGGAGTGAAGATCGGCCATGAGAAGATCACGGATCCGAAGGCGGTCATTACGATCGGAGCTCCCTTTGTCCTGCAATGCGGCAAACGAAAATTTTCCCGCATTGAACCCGCCTGATCCTGACATTCCTATGGATGTCATGAATCCTCCAAGCTCGATAAAGTTCGACAATGTTTCCAAGGAATACGGCGGCTTCCGCGCGCTTCGCGATGTTTCCTTTGACGTTAAAGAGGGAGAAATCGTCGGATTCCTGGGACCGAATGGTGCCGGCAAGACAACGGCCATGCGCATCCTTTCCGGATTCTTTCCTCCCACAAGCGGCCGCGTACTTATTTGCGGCATCGACATGTCCCAACATCCCCACAAGGCGAAACGGGCCATCGGCTATCTCCCGGAGATGGTGAGCCTCTATCCGGATATGAAAGTGATCGAATATTTGAGGTTCGTTGCAAGGCTCAAGGGTGTATCGGCCCATGAACTGCACGGACATGTCCGGAACAAAATGTCGTTCTGCGGCCTGCTCGATTCCGGGCATCATTTAATCGGGCGACTTTCCAAGGGCTACCGGCAGCGTGTCGGACTCGCCCAGGCTCTTGTGGCCGATCCGCCGGTCCTGGTTCTGGATGAGCCGACGACCGGGCTGGACCCGACGCAGATCAAAGAGATCCGTGAACTGATCCGTGCGCTGGGGCAAAACCGCGCCGTGATTCTTTCGACACACATCCTGCCCGAGGTCTCGATGCTTTGCAGCCGCGTCATCATGATCAATCAGGGACAGATCCTGGCGAGCGGGACTGTTCCGGAGCTTGCCTCGTGCCTGAAAGATCGTGAGGCGATCCACATCAAGATCAGGGATAGAAAGGACCAAGACCGTGCGCTCAGGATCCTGGGTTCGATCCCGGGGATTGAGGCCCTGAGGGTTGCGGGGGAGGCGGGAGGAGAGACTTTTATTTCCTTCGAAACTTCACCGGGGCGAGATCTGCAGCCACGCATCATGAAACTTTTTGTGGAGCAGGGCATTTCGCTTGCGGAGATTCAGCGTCTGCAGTTGTCGCTCGAGGATATTTTTCTCGGACTTTTAAAGAACGGGAAATCGGGGAGACGGTTCCCGTGAGAAAGGTCCTGACGATCGCGCAAAAGGAGTTCACCAGCTGTTTTCATTCCTGGCTCGGGGTATTGATGATGGCATTTTTCTTTCTGATCTCGGGGATCTTTTTTGTGATCCCGGTGCTGGGCTATTCGAAGATTTCCATGAATCCGCAGCAGTATGAGCTTTCGAATTTCCCGGGGATCAATCAAACACAGTATATCTTCGGGTCTTTTTTTTCAAACCTGAGCATCATGCTCCTTTTCCTGGTGCCGGTCCTGACCATGCGTTCTTTTGCGGAAGAAAAACGGCAGGAAACACTGGAGCTTCTCTTCACGTATCCTCTGTCCGATTTCGAGATCGTAGCCGGCAAACAACTGGGGGTCTCCCTTCTTTTTGGGACGTTGCTTGTGCCTCTTTTGGGATATTTGGCGGTGTTCCGCTGGCTCGGCGGGGAATTCGACTGGGGGCCCGTATGGCTCGGATTTCTCGGTTTTTGTCTTTTAGGGACGGCATACCTGGCGGCGGGGGTTTTCATTTCAAGTCTGACCAAAAGCCCGATCGTCAGCGCACTCGGGACTTTCAGCGTGTTGCTCCTGTTCTGGCTCCTTGATTCGGCAAGGGATGTCGCGGCAGGGCCCTGGGCCCGTGTTTTTTCTGAACTTTCTCCCCTCGCTCACTACAAGAATTTTACGCTCGGGATCCTGGATGCCCAGGACATGGTTTTTTTCTTCTTTTTTTTCCTTTACTTCCTTTTCCTGACACTCCGCTCGATCGAAACAAGAAACTGGAAAAACTGAACCTGTATGAAACAATTCTTTCTGAAGTTCCAGCTTCTGTTCGAGGCGGCGATCCTTTTGGCGACGTTCACGCTGGTCTATGTGGTGATCCAGCCGTTCCATGAGCGGTGGGACATGACCCGTGACAAGGTCTATTCGCTTCCGCGGGCGACCACCGGAGTTTTACGTGATCTGAAAAACCGCAGGATCGATCTGCTTCTTTTCTTTTCGCAAGACGATCCTGCGCGACAGGGATTGAAAGTCTTCCTCAAAGAATGCGGCCGGTATCATCCGGATTTTCACTACGATTTTTATGACCCCGACCGGCGGCCTCAGCTTGCGCGCAAACTTAACGTCTCAGCTGTCAAGACGGTGATCTTCCGCTCCGGAGGCCGCGAAGAGCGTCTGGTGGGGCCGACGACCGAAGAAGCTTTTACGAACGCATTTCTGAGGCTTCTCCACCCCAAAGACCTTGATGTTTGCTTTGTAACAGGGCATGGAGAGGCCGGACTCGGTGATGATACAACGGGGGGGTATCTGCATTTCAGAGACGCGCTTCGAGGGTACAACGCCAAGGTCCATGGGATTGTGCTTGGGCGCGGCCATGTGCCGGATGCTTGTCAGGTTGTTGTTGTGGGCGGTCCGCGTTGGGACCTGACGGTCGAAGAATTTGCGGGTCTGGACAAGGCCTTTCAGGAGGGGAAGGGTATTTTGTTTTTGATCGATCCCATGAACCCGGGTGCAGGTACCGCATTTACGGAATTCGCAGGAAAATATGGTGTGGCACTCGGACAGAACGTGATCGTGGACAAGGCCAGCCGTATGATAGGCGGGGACCTTTTAATGCCGTTGGTTAGCCGGTATCTGGTGACACATCCGGTTACGAAGACTATGAAACAGGCGACCTTTTTCCCGTTGGTGCGTGCGGTCCAACCGTCTGCGGATGTGATCCCGGGGCTTCATGTAATGCCGCTGGCCATGACCGGGGAGGAAAGCTGGGCGGAAACAGACCTTTCGGCCCTGGAGAACGGGAATGCAGTCTTTGACATGAAAACAGATATAGCGGGGCCTTTATCTGTTGCAGTTGCCATAGAAAAAAAGGGGGACTCGGGACTCGGGACTCGGGATCCGTCCGGTACAGATCGTAGGGCGGATCCGTCCTTTGGGGGAAAAGACGGAGAACCTGGACGAGAAACGAAAAACGAGAAACAAATCCCGCGCCGTTCAAACAACAGCGGCCGGATGATCTTCGTGGGGGACGGGGATTTTTTGACGAACGGATACTTGGATCTTTCCGGGAACAAAGATCTGGGACTGAATATGGTCCGGTGGCTTGCCGGCGATGATCGTTTTATGGACGTAAGGCGTCCGGAGTTTCGTTTTAAGCCGCTTCTGCTCGACGCGCCGCATCAGGCCCGGCTGGTGATCCTTCTGCTCGGCGTCTATCCATCCATGTTCCTCGTCCTCGGCGGGACTTATCTTGGGATCCGTCTCAGGACGTCATGATTCTCCTTATTGAAGAAAATAAACGGGTAATCATGACAGTCCAAGTCGCCATCCAAGAAAAGAAGATAGAGACTTGGGCGTCATGAAGCTCGTCCGAACGATCGTTTTCATCCTTCTTTTTGCCGTTGTAATGGTGATCTATCTTTTTCAGGCGCGTTTCGCCAAACAGGCTCTCGTGATCATTCCGGATGAAGCGAACCAAACTGTCGTGATCTCCAAAAACGATCCCATTGATCGTATGGAATTACGCGACCCTGTCCAGAAGACGCGGATTGTGCTTCGAAAAAAGAATGGAGTGTGGGCGATCGAGCAGCCGGTCCGCTATCCGGCAGAAAACCAGATTGTGGAGGGATTTGTGATCGCGGCCCGGATGGCATCCCGGCAGCCGCGTTTGCGGGCTGAAAAAGAGTGGAGAGAGTATGGCCTTGCGGAGCCGGAGTTGGAGATCCTGTTCGGCCTTCCGGGGAAAAGGGTGGTGACACTTCAGATAGGCGCCCAGGCGCCTGTCGGGAAGACGGTTTTTGCCCGGTGGGCGGAGGAGCGCGGGTTTTTTCTTCTGCCTGCGGAAATGAAAGCAATGTTTTGCCAAAGCGTCTATAAACTTCGGAAAAAACAGTTGTTCCGTGCTCCGGCCGACATGATCCGGAAGATTTATGTAGAAATGGGGGAATACAGTTACCAATGGAAAAAAGATGGCGGGAAATGGTATTGGCTTGAGCCCGTGGAGAAATTCGGCCAGAAAGTCCCGGTGGGGCGTATGGACCTTGTGCTGGAAGGCCTCCAGAGCCTTCACGTGAGAGAATTCCGGGATAACAACAAAAGGTCGAAAGCCGAGCTCGGGTTTTTCATGATTCACGACCGTATCCGGGTCGAGTCCGAGGACGGAAAGCAAGAAACGTTTTATTTCGGGAATGAAGTCCCGGAGCAGAATGCCTATTACGGATTCCTTGAAGGCGAAGATGTGATCTTTTTCGTGGACCGCGCAAAAGTGATAGAGTTTTTTGACCTCATGCAGAAGATCCAGACTGAAGATCCGGAACCTGAGATCAAAGATCTTGGGCCGAAGACCAAGGACCTGACACCCAAGACATGAATATTCCTCAAGCCGTAAAAGATGTCCGGGATTCGATTTACAAGACGACATTGCATGCCGGCCGTGATCCGGAAGGTGTCCGGCTTGTCCTCGTGACGAAAACCGTCGAGCTGCAGCTCATCCTGGAGGCCTATCAGGCGGGCGAGCGGGATTTCGGAGAGAACCGTGTCCAGGAGTGGCAGGAAAAAAAGGATGTGCTCCCGCAGGATATTCGCTGGCATTTGATCGGGCACCTGCAAACTAACAAAGTGAAATACGTAATCGGCCAAGTCGCGCTCATCCATTCGCTGGACCGCCTTGAACTTGCGGACGCGATCGAAAAACAGGCAAAAACCAGAGGAATCGCCGAAGTACCGTGTCTTGTGCAGGTGAATATGTCCGGAGAAGAAAGCAAGTTCGGTCTTAATCCCGCCGCGGTCAGCGATTTTGTAAGCCAGATGTTCTCGAGATCTTCCATCAGCATCCGCGGGCTTATGAGTATTGGGCCGCTGACGAAAGATGCGGGGAAAATCCGCGAGTGTTTTCGAAAGACACGAGAGCTCCGGGAAGACCTGAAAAAGAAATTCTCTCAGTATGGCTGGGACATTCTTTCTATGGGAATGTCTGACGATTTTCAGATCGCTATTGAGGAAGGTTCCAATATGCTGAGGATCGGTTCACTGATCTTTGGCAAAAGGAGCAAGTGAGTCAGACTCCGCACCCAGCACAATAAATCAAAACCGGGTGTTAGGTTTCCGCCAAAGGACGGATTCGTCCAAAGCTTTATGGCGGACAATTCGTAATATCACTTATCTCACCTTCGGCTCGATAAATGATTTACCCGGCAATTCCCGGTATTTGTAGAGAGAACAAAGTAAAATTTCTCAAGATTCTGAAACGCGCTCGAGAGGCGAAGCGGGCATGGTGCCCATGAGGCCTTGGTCCGGCACCGACGGTGCTCGGGTCCAGCGACTCTCGCCCGTCTGCGGTCTCGTCCCGCAAA
>JBAZER010000066.1:0-7242 GCA_041653795.1 Candidatus Omnitrophota bacterium | reverse complement strand
CTTCTCTCTCCCCCTCAGCCAGAATAACCCCCTCTGACTTATCCTTAAAATTCTTCGGAATACCTTCGGTGAGAAAAACAACAACTTCTCCGGCGGGTGGATACCATGTTCCGGGGCACTTACATTTTTGAAGCCAGGGTCCGGGTTTCTGTAATTGAGCCGGATCAGCGAGAATAGCGGCCGCTGGAACGTCCTGAGGATGAGGGGGGAAGGTCGTCATCAAATTCAATGACGGTGTCGTGAATGGAATGACCCGCTCTATCCTGATTTTCATCTTCATCCTGATAACCGCCGCCGGAATGCATGGCACAGACATCATAGAGGCTGGTCGGAATCTCGTTCAGGAACCGGGACGGAAGATTGTGATGCGTCGCGCCGTACATGCGCCGCTGAGTGGCATAGGAGAGATGCAATTTTTCACGGGTACGCGTGATACCGACGTAACAGAGTCTCCTCTCTTCTTCAAGATCATCCGGCGGCCCCATGTAGGAATTAATGTGCGGAAATATCCCCTCCTCAAGGCCGACCATGTAAACGATCGGAAATTCAAGCCCCTTGGCTGTATGAAGCGTCATAAGCGTCAGCACGTTCGTCCCCTGGTCCCAGGCATCGAGATCGGTGACTAATTCAATAGAATCGAGAAATGACGCCAGTTGAGATTGTTTCTCGCCGCTCTCGCCTTCGCGAGGGAACTGCACAGATAACGAGGCGATGTCACTATTTTGAGTATCGACAAAACGTTCCACAAAATCTTCGATTACGCTGTAAAATTCCTCGATATTTTCAAGCCGGGCCTGCGCTTCCGGAGTGCGTTCAGACTCAAGCGCGGCAACATACCCCGTATCCTCAAGAATCCTCTCGAGAATCTCATGGATTGTCATCTCACTCTGTTTTTTCCGGAGCTTCGCAAGCCATGTGTAAAATGCACCAAGGGATTTTTGGACCTTGGGCGTTAGCCCGTGCACTTTGGAAAGATCCTGTAAAACCTCGTCCCACGTCCTTCCCCGGGCTTCAATCTCCAAAGTTTCCATCGTTTTTTTTCCGATCCCGCGCGTCGGAACATTAATCACGCGCTTGAGACTCACCTCATCATGGGGATACGCCACAATCCGGAGATACGCGATCACATCTTTAATTTCTTTCCGGTCATAGAACCGCGTGCCCCCCACGATCTTGTAAGGGATATTGGCCCGCATCAACTCCTCCTCAAGAACACGTGACTGGGCATGGACGCGGTAAAAGATCACCTGCTCGGCAAAACTCCGGCCCTGCGCTTTGTATTTCAGGACATTACCGACTGTATACTTGGCTTCGGTGATCTCGTCTTCCGCGTTAAAAAGCTCGATCTTCGCGCCACCCTTTTGCTCGGTCCAGAGTGCCTTGGGCTTGCGCATCTGATTGTTCCTGATCAAGTGGTTCGCCGCATCGAGAATTACGGGTGTGGAGCGGTAGTTCTGCTCCATGCGGATCGTCCCGGATTCCGGGTAATCGGCCTCAAAACTGAGGATGTTTTTGATATCCGCCCCCCGCCACGCATAAATGGATTGGTCCGGGTCTCCAACGACGGTGATCTGGCGCCTGGCGGAAGCCAGGAGTTTCACAAAACGGTATTGTGCGTGGTTCGTGTCCTGATATTCATCAATCAGGATATGCTGAAAGCGGTCCTGCCAGATCCTGAGCACTTGGGGATTTTTGTCAAAAAGCGCCACGGTTTTCATGATAAGGTCTCCAAAATCACACGCCTTGAGCCGCTTCATCCTGCTCTCATAAAGTTGAAAGACCTTGCCTGCAGAATCCTGAAAAAGATCCGACGCTTTTGCCAAATACTGCGCGGGAGAAACAAGATAATCTTTCGAACGCTGGATTTCCTCGCGCACAGCCTTGGGATTCACACTTTTTTCGTTCAGCTTGAGCTCCGCAATACACTCCTTGATGACCTGAAGCTGGTCATACTCGTCGTAGATGATGAAATTCCGGTCGAGTCCCATAGCCGGCCCGTCCTGGCGAAGGATGCGGAGACAGGTGGAGTGAAATGTGCTTACCCAGACCCGTTGGGCAACGAGCTTTTCAATGCGGTTGCGCATTTCCTGAGCGGCCTTGTTCGTGAACGTAACGCCGAGGATATTAAAAGCCGGCACACCGTGATCGATCAAATACGCAATCCGGTGCGTGAGAATGCGTGTCTTTCCGCTTCCTGCCCCGGCCAGAATGAGCAACGGCCGGACTGGCGGCCAGGAAACGGCCTCCCGCTGCGCGGGATTCAGGTTAGCAAGAAGATCTTTCATCTTATGATCCGTCGCAAGATACACAACGTAGTGAGGGGTACCTGCGCCATATTCCGTACGCTATACACCAAACTTCTCTTAAACTATTCATCATCGATTTTGTATTTCCCGAAGGACTCCTCGAATTCGTAGACTTTATCAAAATCCTCGAGCTTGTCCCCGGGTTGTTTACTGAGAAGCTGGACTTCGATCAAAGCAAAAACGATTTTCCCAAAATCGAGTGTTGTGTGTATCCCCCAGTGGTGGAGCACCGTCATGACCATCGGGCCAAACTGATCGAGTGCGTACTTGCGTATTCCTAGCGCCAGTTCCCCGCCGGTGATGTGCCGGGGCTTTTTGAGCGCGCTGACCGTATCATGAAGTGCGGCCAGAACGAACGTGTAGGCCTCGAGTTTATAACTCGGGTTTTTCTCAAGAATGCCTTCGATTTTTTTGAGAAAATTTCCGGACTCTTCCATTTTTCAGAGCCACGAGGAGTTAAAAGTAGGGCACATTTAAATGTGCCCTACTTCTTCACGACTCATGGCTTTCCTTTCCGCTCGAAAATACATTTCCGGGTCCAAGTTTACTTTTTGGATCGACAAGCCAAAAACCGTTTCGAGTCCTTGTTTGACTCCGGCCATCAGGTCCCCCCACTCAACACCCGGCGGGGTCAAGATCGATTCATGATGCAAGAGCACGCCTTCGGAACGCTTTTGCGCACCTCCGGCGATTTTTTTCCCCTTCCAGGAAAGATCGCTTTCCACCGGAAAATCAAAGCAGTCGCTCCCTTTGGGCATTTTATCCCCGCAACAGTAGAATTTTGGATCGAGACCACAAAGCTGAAGGCCTATTTTAACACCCTCATGGATCTTCCCATAGCTCGTCCGAACGGAGGATAAGGATAAAGGGGGGCGGGGATTTTTTTCGTGAGCCGGCTCCTCTTCCGCAAGGAAAGGTGTCAGTGCTCTGTCATAACGAGCAATCAATGAAAAGATCAGGTCTCGTCCATGAAGCACGCAACCTCCGCCCGTAACACGCTGGCAGACCGGCACCTGCGGGTTTTTCAGGACCAGATTGGACTTTAAAAGAACCTCGGAGTCCCGGAAGGAACACCCCACACTGACCCATGGAGCAGACGAAACATAGAATCGAACGGTGGGGGCCTGAACTTCTTTTTTTTGGGATTCGAAAAGAAGCCCATCAAGCGCCATTTGAATCGACATCGGCGCACTGATCGTGGGAAGCAAACTCCAGTTCATGCCACAGCTTCAACCAACAGCGCTTTTTCTCGGACTTGATCGCGATAAGACAGAATGGGCTTGCGCGCCGCGAGAACATCGTCGGGACGGCGCACCGGAAGCGTATGGGGCGCGGTTTTCACCTTTTCCGGATCGGTCGCAATTTCGCGGGCAATCTCTTTCATCGCCTCAATGAAAAGGTCCAGCGTTTCACGGGCCTCAGTCTCCGTAGGTTCGATCATGAGGGCCTCGGGCACGACCAGAGGGAAATGAACCGTTGGCGCGTGAAAACCAAAATCCAGGAGACGCTTGCCCACATCTCCTGCGTGGACGCCTTGAGCGGCAAAAGACTTCAGCGAGAGGACAAACTCGTGCATGCACGGCCCATCCGTCGCAACCTTAAAAGTGTCCTTAAGCTTTTCTTTCATGTAATTGGCGTTCAGGATCGCGGCCTCGCTCACTTTCCGGAGGCCCTCTTTGCCGAGTGTCTTCAAATAGACGTAAGCGCGTATCATGACCCCGACATTTCCATGAAAAAGCTTCACGCGACCGATCGACCGCGGGTTTGGAGAGGCCCACTCAAAACCTTTTTTTGTCTGCTCCACAAGAGGACCGGGAAGGAATGGGATCAAATGTTTCTTCACGCCCACAGGCCCTGCGCCGGGTCCGCCGCCGCCGTGCGGTGTGGAAAAAGTTTTGTGCAGGTTGATGTGAATGATGTCAAAGCCCATGTCCCCCGGCCGCGCGATCCCAAGCAGCGGATTTAAATTGGCACCATCGTAATAAAGAAGCCCGCCGCGCTGATGTACGAGTTTCGTGATCTCAAGGATGTTTTTTTCGAAAAGTCCGAGCGTGTTCGGATTTGTGAGCATAAGACATGCCACATGTTCATCAAGATGTTGCTTCAGATCTTCCAAGTCCACACACCCGTGGCTGTTGGATTTGATCTCAATCACATGATATCCAAAAAGCGCGGCACTTGCAGGATTGGTCCCGTGGCTGGAGTCCGGCACGAGCACTTTGGTGCGCGTGGGCCCACCCTGGGAAGCGTGGTACGCCCGGACAAGCATCATCCCTGTCAACTCCCCATGAGCTCCCGCCGCAGGCTGAAGCGTGAACCGGTCCATTCCCGAGATCTCTTTGAGGTATTCTTCAAGTTCCCAGAGAATCTGGAACATTCCCTGTGCGGTCGCCGCGGGCTGAAGCGGATGCAGCGCCGAAAACTTCGCCTGGCGGGACGCCCATTCGTTTACCTTAGGATTGTATTTCATGGTACAACTCCCAAGCGGATAAAAATGTGTGTCCACGGAGAAATTCTTGCGGGAAAGATTGATAAAATGCCGAACGATATCGGGCTCGCTGAGTTCCGGAAATCCGACAGAAGCCTGGCGTAAAAGGCGCCCCGGAATATCCTTGAGTGGATCTTCGTCCGAGAAACGCTCTTTGGAAAGACTCACCGCCCTGCGGCCGGGCTTGCTCTTTTCAAAACTGAGACGATCATCCTGAGAAATCAGCATTTGGCTAGGGCCTCCACGAACCGGTCAAGATCCTCTCTGGATTTCGTCTCCGTGGCACAGACGAGGAATTGGTCCTCAAGCTCGGGGTAGAAAAAGTCCAGCGCAACCCCGGGGAAAATACCCTGGGCCATCAGTTTCTCTTCGATCTTCACGAATGGTTTATTCGACTTGACCCGGAACTCGTTAAAAACAGGCTGCGCGAGATCCACTTCAAAATTCTTGAGCCTGGCGATCTTTTTCCGCAGATAGGTTGCCCGGTCCCAGTTGATCTCGGCGATCTCGCAAATGCCTTTTTTGCCGAGAAGCGTCATGTACACACACGCGCTCAGAGCGCAAAGCGCCTGATTGCTGCAAATATTGGAACCCGCGCGTTCGCGGCGGATATGTTGTTCGCGCGCCTGAAGCGTGAGACAGAATGCTCGTTTCCCATCCGCGTCCCGGGTAAGGCCCGCAAGTCTTCCTGGAATGCGCCGCATCAGAGCCCGCGAGGTCACAAAATAACCCAAATAAGGGCCACCGAATTCCATGGGAATACCGAGCGGCTGTCCTTCTCCCGCTGCAATGTCTGCGCCCCACTCTCCGGGTGATTTGAAAAGCCCCAGGGACAAGGGATTAGCGGTAAGGATCATAAGCGAACCGTTCGCGTGGATCTTTTCACTCACGCCTTCAAGATCTTCCACATTACCGAAAAAATTCGGCGTCTGAAAAATCACGCCTGCCACACCCGTGTCGAGTTTTGCGAAGAATTCTTCACGGTCGAAATTCCCTTTCCTGTCAAAACCGAATTCCTCGACTTTATAGGGCGTTCCCGCGAGATAAGTGCGTATCGTTTCCCGGTAATGAGGATGCACGGAATGCGCGACAAGAAGTTTCGGACGGTCTGTGTGTTTTAACGCGACAAGCGCGGCTTCCGCAAGACTTGTAGCGCCGTCATAATGGGAGGCATTGGAGACATCCAAACCTGTCAGCTCCGTCATGAGACTCTGATATTCATAGATGGCCTGCAGAGTCCCCTGTGAAGCCTCGGGCTGATAAGGTGTGTAGGCCGTAAGGAATTCCTGGCGTCCGACAATCTCAAACACCGCCGCAGGAATAAAATGCTCATAACTTCCGGCGCCAAGAAACGAAAGAGCGTCCTGGGTCGTGGTATTCCTGCGCCCGAGCTTCAAGATCAGATCCTGAACCTCGGGTTCACTAAGAGAGGGCGGAAGAACGATCCTGGGATCGCGCAGCGAGGCCGGAATATCCTTGATCAGTTCGTCGAACGAACGAACACCGGCCTGAACGAGCATGGCATCTTTTTCTTCTTCCGTGAGCGAAAGGTAGGGCATGAGGACTCTTTGTCTCAGTGTTTAGAAGCTTGATGGATGGCCTCATGGTACTGCGCGGCCGTCATAAGAGTATTTAGCTCCGCGGGGCTGGAAAGCTCCAATTCAAAAATCCAGCCCGCCACATAAGGGCTTTGATTGATAAGACCCGGATTTGATTCGAGCGTTTTATTCGCGTTTGTGATCTTGCCGGAGACCGGAGCGTAGATATCAAACGCCGCTTTCACGGATTCCACGACCGCCGCGGTCTTAGCCTGCTGGACAGCCTGGCCCTGTTTGGGCAACTCCACGAACACGACGTCGGAGATCTCTTTTTGGGCGTATTCGGTCACGCCAACCCTGGCCTTCGCGCCCTCGACGGCAATCCATTCGTGTGTTTTGGTATAACGCAAATTTTCAGGAAAATCCATAACTGCCTCCGATTGAGAATGTCAGAAATTTCTGAAGTGAATTGGGGATATTCTACCCTTTTCCCTTGTAAAAAGGTAGCGAAACAAGAACGGCCTTGACGGGTTTCCCGCGCACCATCACATCGATCGCATTACCGGTCTTTGCCTCCGTTGCCGTCACGTAGGCCATGCCAATATTCTTGCACGTGGTCGGAATGAAACTGCCGCTTGTGACCGTCCCGATCGTTTTGCCGGCTTTCTGAATTTCAAAACCCTGACGCGGGATGCCGCGCCCGGTCATTTCAAAACCGACTCTTTTTTTCAAAATCCCGGTTTTTTTCTTTTCTTTGAGGATCGCACATCCCGGAAACTCATTTTTTGTGAGATCGACCGCCCACTCCAGATCCGCTTCAAGCGGCGTGATCTCATCATTGAGTTCATGCCCGTAAAGCGGCATCGCGGCTTCAAGCCGCAGCGTATCACGAGCACCGAAACCGACCGGT
>JBAZER010000065.1:0-7854 GCA_041653795.1 Candidatus Omnitrophota bacterium | reverse complement strand
CCCCCTGTAACTTTCGTGACAGGGACTCGTCTCTGTGGCTCTCCCGCCATACCGCTCGGCGGGTCCGTCCTCGCCATAGGCGAGGCGGATATCCGCCCTGGATCAACAAGATCCAGGGGGTGGGTGTTACCCACTACGATGCCCTGTGAAGCTCGGACTTTCCTCCCACAGCGGTTGGACAGGTCGTTTCCTGTCTCTCGTCACTTGTGCGCGGTCATCCGGGAAGGCCTTCTCAAAAACCTGTTTTCAGTCCCAATTCCAATCAATTTCAACGTAGTTGAAATTGGGGCAGTCCTTGTCTCCATTTGAGAACAAAATACCAGACAAGGACAGATCAAAGAACAAAAAAACGGGCCCGCTATCCTTGTCTTTCATTCATTTCTTTAACGGTGACAAGGACAGTCCTGCCTTTTATTTTCTTTTTCTAAATGGTAGTCAGGACAGCCCCAATTTCAGATTCTCTGAAATTGATAGGAATTGGGACTAGATTTTCGCGGCGCCTTGTAACATTCCAAGTTGCTCTTTTGCAAAGTCGGCCCAACTCGTTTGGGGATACTGCTCCATGACTTGTTTGAAATTTTCACAGGCCTTGGACGTATCTCCGGAGGCGATATAGCTTTTCGCAATATAATATCGGGCGATTGCAGCCAAATTTCCCTGTGGATTCCCAGCCAGGTATTCCTGATACTTTTCGATCGCCCCGGGATAATCCCCCTTCTTATAGAAAGTTTCGGCATCTGAATAAGGGCCGAAGGAGTGTCCCGAAGAACGGAACGCGCATGAAGCAAGCATCACACCTAAAAGTGCCCCTACCGCAAAAAATCTTATTTTTTTCATAAAAGGCCCCCCGTTTATTTGATGCGTGTAAATATATATTTAAGTGTACTTTTCACTCAGGAGAAGTGTCAAGAAGGAAAAATGCATCCACCCTGGACGGTCTCAATACTAATTAACCGAAGCACAGTTGAGATTGGGACTGTTTAAACTGCTGTTTAGGAAAAAAATAAAAAGCTTGGACGATTCATCTTGAAGATCTCCACGATACCGCACTGAATCATCGGAAATTCAGTGGGCCTGCCTGGACTCGAACCAGGGACCAAGCGATTATGAGTCGCCTGCTCTAACCGACTGAGCTACAGGCCCATGAAAATAGGGGCTGAGTATATCAGAATTTTTTGGGACAGTCCCAAAGGATTTGCGGAAGAAAAGAAACGATTGACCCTGGAAAGATGCAAGTATTACAATCTCAACCGAGATTTAAACTACGGTCAAAACTTTGCACCTTTTTTCTTTTCAAAATATCCCGATGAAAAAACTAATTAAATCTATTGTTTTTGTCTTGGTTTACAGTTTTATTCTCCTGGAATTAGGCCTTTTTGTGTCCGGAAAACTTTTGTTGTGGCAACGGCGGGAAAAAATGCGCAAACAAGCTAATACGCAGTTTGTCTGTATCGGCGATTCTCATACTTTTGGCGTCGGCACCTCCGCCCCATATGCGTACCCCAAGCAATTGGAAAAGCTAATGAACTCTAATAACCCTGGGAAAAAGTTCTCCGTCATTAACTTGGGTGTCCCTGGATCCAGCACGGGAGCGCAGTCAATAGTTTTACAGTCTTTTTTTGAAAATCATAAGGCCGATATTGTTCTTTGGCTTACCGGACGCAATAACACCGATGATATAAAACTCTGGAAAGACCGGACGTTGATTCGGCAAATTACGAGTTTTTTAAATGACCTTAAAAGTGTCAAATTTTTCATGCTGGCATTTGGTCGTTTTTCAAAAGAAAACACTTTGCCGAAAACTCATAAGCCCTTTGGGGCTTCTCAACCATACGCTGACTTATACGCTAAATATTTAGGCTTTTATTTGGAAACGGTAAGGAGACTATGCGAGGCTAACGGGGCAAAACTGATATTACTTTCCTATTACGACTCAACGGATCCTGTTGTGAAAGAATTTGCAAATAAGCATCATATTCCTTTTTTTGATTTCACAGATGCTTTTTTGTCTTTTTTTAGGGATACTATTGAAAAAGATTTTACACTCTCGGCTTTGATGAAAAAGAGAGAGGCTGCACGGCACATCTCCCCTGACAATTCTCATATGAACCGTCTTGGGTATAAATTTTACTCGGAATGCCTTTATGAAAACATTTTTCTTAGTCAAAAGTACTTGGATCTACGCCTCAATCCGCTCCTGCAAAAAGTTAAGGATGCGGATTTTTATTCGGATCGACTAGAAATTGAGAAGTGTGTCCGCTCTCAACAAGAGAGAGTGGAACAAAGCAAGGGAACATGGCACTACGCTTTTGAACAGATTCAATTGGGGCATATTTACAGCGAGATTGGAAGGGATGAATCCGCCAAACAATGTTTTATGGAAGGCTTGGTCTCTTCGAATTACGATGACAATAACATGCTCGTGTCCCCCATCATTACCTGGCATCTAAAGAGGGGGCGGAATAAAGAAGCCCTTCAATTATGCGATGATATCATTTTCCATAATCCAGAAAATAGCATTGCCAAAACTTATCAGGAAATGTTATCCGCAGACCCTGCATAGTGCCGTAAAACCTAAAATCATCCACAATATTTTCTTCCGTTCTCTGCTCTATGGGTTTCATTTCTATAATCCTCTTCTCTGTTCTCTTGCTTCCTTCTCTAGCAGGTTGCTGAAAAACCGTCTTCCGGGGTAGTAGAATAAAACCCTTACAAGTCTGAAGGTATGTGACACGTGGCAATGGTCAGGAGGATTGCAGGTCGTTTAACTCTTTAAGATCTATCAAATCTTGAAATCGAACAAGTGGGCCTGCCAAGGTTGGAGGTCCACATAAAGCCCTTTTTTGGAAAGTTCCTCTCCGGTCCGGTCATAGACCTTATCCGTCAGTGCATCTCGGAATTGAATGAAATATTTCCGGCCCAGGAATTCCGGAAAACGGACAAACGCTTGTGCGCGGATCATGGAATAATTAACAACAATGAGTTTCCAATCCTGACCGCATCCCCAAAGCCACGCGAGGATTGCCGGGTACGTCTCGTTCTTTTCCCACGCCGGCCGGGTCCTCAACAACATCCATTCCCCGTCATGGGTCGTAGGGCCTTTGATATACCGTAAAAGCCGGCGATAAATCGCAACGGTCACCGGATCCACAGGCTCCTGAGGCTCACGCCTTAGATGAACGGGAGTGCGTATTCTCCGGCCTTCAAGCTGTCCGTCATGAAAGAACCGGAGCCCGGGGACCGTCGCCGTAATGATCCCCGCGACCCTGGATTTTTGTTTTCCAAAAGTTACCGTCGCCCGCTCCTCGTCATGATTCTCGATAAAGCGAAGACATTTGTCGCGATAGACCGGCTCTGCATTTAAATGCTCACCCACCGAAATCGCGGAATCAAAGAACATCCGGTCATAAAGACGTTTGTCGTACGTAAAATCAAAACCGATTTGCTGGAGCGGCCAATCCATGTCCCAATAGACCTCTGCAATAAAAATGAAATCCGGCGCAATCTTTTTCACTTCCGGGATCACTTCCTCCCAGAACTCCGTATGCGGCCGTGTCTCCGCAATATGCTCGCCCCAGACCTTTTGAAAAACATCGTTCATCGCGAGCATGGCCATATCGCAACGTACTCCATCGGCGATCTTCGAGATTTTGAGAAGTTCTGTAAGCCAGACCCTGTGCGCTTCTGGGGACCAGAAATTGATCTGTGCAGTATCGACCCAGGGTGCAAAATAAGGATCTCGTCCGTGGGCGATCTTTTTACCATCGGCTGTAATGAAAGACCATTCCGGATGGACGCGCAAGGTCTCCGGACGGCAGGACACGAACAATTCTGGACGTTCCAAAGTCCAGGGATGGTCGAAAGCAAGATGATTGGGCACAAAATCCAGCACAAGGCCGAGGCCCAGTTCGTTCAGTTTCATCTTGAGCTGAAGCAGTTCTTCCGGCCTGCCAAGATAGGGGTCTAGTTCATAATCATAGATGGCATACGGAGAACCCGTAACATCCTCTCGCGTCCAGTCCGGAAGAATCAGGTCATAAGCACGGCAAAGACCTGGTTCCTTGGCGGCATGAGCGGCGGATCCGGGACTGCGGGTCCAAACCCCCATAAGCCAGAGATAATCGAACCCTTGTTCTGCGAACAACTTCCATTCCGAGACCGGAACCGTCGTGAGCGTCAGATGTCGTCCGTATTTCTTGGACATTCTGGAGATAAAAAAGAAGGCATTTAGTTCAAGAAGCTGTGGATGTTTTTTCATAGTCCTTTTCCGTTGGACCCTGTAGTCACGATTATCGGTTCCCCAACAACTTTCCTTTATAAAACATCTGTAAAGAAAGGCGCGTTGAATGATCCATAAAGATTTATAGGGAGTTTAATGCGTTATTTAGCGTTGATTTTTAATGAAAAAATCTATTGGAGATCAGGCAAGAATTTTTTTGGCGGTACTACCCGAGAGAAACGATGAGATGTCATCGGCAGGGATAGGTTTACTAAAAAGATAGCCCTGAATGATATCGCAGTTCTGAGCCCTTAAGAGCTCGAGCTGTTCCTTGGTCTCCACCCCCTCTGCGACAACTTTCAGCTTCAAACTATGCGCCATGAAAATGATGGCCTGGGTAATAGCTTGGTCATCGGGATCGGTAGTCACGTCGTTTATGAATGACTTGTCGATCTTGATGGTGTCGATAGGGAATGTCTTCAGATACATCAGGGAGGAATACCCGGTCCCAAAATCATCGATTGAAATATACGCTCCCATATTCTTGAGCCGCCGCAGAGTCATTGTAGTTTCCTCCAGGCGATCCATAATCGTGCTTTCCGTCAGTTCAAAATCCAGATCCCCAGAATCGATACCACTTTTACGGATAGTGTCCCCAACCATATCCACTAGATTGGCAAAGTGAAACTGACGAGCTGAAAGATTTACGGATATCCGGAAAGATTTGAAACCTTGCCGATCCAAAAGTCTCTTCTGCTCGCAGGCCGTTTTTAAAACCCATTCTCCAATCGGATGGATGAGCCCTGTTTCCTCTGCGATCGGAATGAATTCCATGGGGGGAATAAAACCGAGGTCCGGATGTTTCCAGCGGATCAATGCTTCGGCTCCAACTGTTATTCCGGTGCGAAGATCCAACTGAGGCTGGTAATAAAGCTGGAATTCTTTACGCTCCAAGGCACGGCGAAGACTGTTCTCGAGGACAAATCGTTCAAAACTATTATTGGCAATGGAGGAGGAAAAAAGCTGGAATCGATCTTTGCCCCGTTCCTTGGCGATATGCATGGCCGCATCGGCATTCATGATTAGAATATTGCTTGTTTCTCCATCATTAGGAAAAAGTGCGATTCCGATGCTGCAACTTGTAAAAAGTTCATGCTCGTTGATAAGAAACGGTGATTTTAGAGCTGTCAGAAGCTTATTAGCAATGTTTTCCACGTCTTCGGTCTTCGCTACCCGTGGTAACAGGATAATAAAAGCTCCTCCGCTGATACGTGTTACGGTGTCGGAGTCAAAAAGTACTTTCAAAAGCCGCGCTGAGACCGCTTTGATCAATTGATCCCCGATGGGATGCCCCAGCGTATCGTTAATGCGTTTGAAATGATCCAGATCCAGAGCCAGCACCGCCCCATTTTCTCTTTTGCGCCGGGCTTGCTGGATCGCCTGATCCAGACGATCGACAAAAAGTTCCCGGTTCGGCAAATTCGTCAAGGCATCATAGTAAACCAGTTGGTTGAAGCGCTCTTTTTCCCTGTTTCGCTCCGTGACGTCCGAAATGATGCCATCCACGTGGATAGCCTCCCCCTCTCCATCCCGAACAGCACGCCCACGATCATGGACCCAGCGGAAATCTCCATTAACATGACGAACACGGTAGTCCACGCTAAACATCGCTCCTTCCCGCACCGCCTTCTCGAACGCATCTTGAAGTAACGGGAGATCCGAAGGCAGTATCCTTTCAAAATAGGCAGTGATGTTTTGTCCTATGAATTCGGCAGCCAGAAGGCCGGAGATGTCCTTGATGACGTCGCTGATGAAATCTATTTTCCATTCCTTGGGCTCCAATAGGGTGTAACGATAAACCGCGCCCGGAATATTTGAGACGAGACTCCGGAATCTTTCATCTTTGTCCCGAAGCGTTCGTTTGGAATACTCGTTCTCCTGATAGTACTTTTGCAACTGGGCCTGAGCCTGATTACGGCTGATAGCATAACAAATACTTTTGACCAAAAGTTCGCGATCAAAACTCCCTTTGGTCAAATAATCCTGAGCCCCTAAAGCAATTGATTGTGCAGCAAGACCATTGTCATCAACCGCGGTAAGAATAATGACTGGGACGGAGGGAAACGCCTGATGGACCGAATGAAAACTATCGAGCCCCTCGCTGTCGGGAAGCATCAAATCCAAGAGCACTACATCGATATCGCCATTCCCAAGACAATTGAGGCCGGATTGCATATGGCTGCTACACGTGATTTCAAAGGAAGGGTCACGGCTTTGAGACAAACGCTCGTTCAGCAGGACGAAGTAATTCGGGTCATCCTCAATAACAAGAACTTTGAACGCTTTTTTTTCCATAGGTAGATCACTCTTTTAGAATCATTTTTTATAACAACAGAGCGATATTTTATATTCTCATACCTTTTCGTTAATGTAACACAATAATTAACCTGATGCACAGGTTTTAGCTGTTTATAAAAAAAGCCCCCTAGCCGAAAGAAAGTGTGGTAACCAAACCTTTCAATAAGCCAAAGAGGGCCTTAGAATCCGGATGAGTATATAGTGCAAATCTTCGTGCCAGATAAAAACAGTGGGGAGTAGTGGATTCGAACCACTGAAGGCTAAAAGCCAACAGATTTACAGTCTGTCCCCTTTGGCCGCTCGGGCAACTCCCCGTGTCGGACGGGAATATCAAATTCCCGCCGAACATGCACTTGTGCATGGAGCGCAAGTGCCTATATCAATAACTACAACCCATGTCAAAATTAGCAGGTGCGCCTCAGGCTTCCCCGCCCCAGTCAACAATAAGCTGGTGGAGGGATTTGGCGCCTCCGCTTCGCTACGGTCGGCCACCCGCACTTACAAACATGACATCAGTCATATTTGTGAACAAGCGCTCCCTTCAAATCCCTTTCAGCTAAGAATCAGCTGGTGGAGGGATTTGGCGCCTCCGCTTCGCTACGGTCGGCCACCCGCACTTACAAACATGACATCTGTCATATTTGTGAGCAAGTGCTCCCTTCAAATCCCTCTCGGCTAAGAATCAGCTGGTGGAGGGATTTGAACCCCCGACCCGCTGTTTACAAAACAGCTGCTCTACCCCTGAGCTACACCAGCACTTATTCTCATTAATTAAAAATTCAAAGGTAATTAGTGCAGTCTTGGTCAACCTTTAATGCTTTATACAAGACCAAGGCAGCACAAAAGCTATAACTTATTATTCTAATGATACTTAGCAAAACATCGGGTCGAGACTTCTCCGCCAAAAGACGGATCCGCCTCTGGTGGAAAATCCCTCCACTGCTCTAGTGTCTTTGGTGACATTTCAGCGATGAAAACTATCTCAAAGAGGGCGTCATTATACGTATCTGATGAGGAAATGCAAAAACAAAACCTGCATCATTAGGTCATGCTAGATTAAAAACACTATGCTCAGCAACTGCTTTTCTCCTTAAGATTGTTTATTTCTCCTTTTTTCTTCCTTTATCTTTCTCTTCTCCATCAGAGTATGTTTGACCTTCCCCAATCCAGTGGACGTTTTGTTAAGATGGTAAAGCAATAGCCGTAGTGTTTTCTCTTTCTTTTTTCGCTTCCTTTTTTCTTTCTCTTTGTGAATTGTGTGGATATGTGGATAACCC
>JBAZER010000064.1:0-8186 GCA_041653795.1 Candidatus Omnitrophota bacterium | reverse complement strand
GCGGGTTATCCACATATCCACACAATTCACAAAGAGAAAGAAAAAAGGAAGCGAAAAAAGAAAGAGAAAACACTACGGCTATTGCTTTACCATCTTAACAAAACGTCCACTGGATTGGGGAAGGTCACCCTTACAGGGAAAAACAGTACCAGACCTAATTCAAGATTCGTATTGTGAAAGGGCTAGTAAACCCGGGTGGATTCGACCTTCTCGACGGAACGGCCGAGGGCATCGCTCTTCACATGAAAGGAAGCGCGATGATCGCCTTCCTCTGTCGCCTTTGCGAGGATCTCCCATGTCGCCTTTTGTCCTGGCGCGAGAGACGCGAGCGGGGCAAACTCAATGGTCTTGGCGCTTTCAGCCTTGGCTTGGGTTGGTCCTGAAGAAGAAACATAATCAAAGTTTTTTTCAAAATTTATTTTTAAAACGATATGAGTATCCGGCGCGGAGCCCTGGTTGGTCACGACAACACGGAACTTCTCCATGCCTCCGACCTGAACGGGGTCTTCTGTGTCGTTCGCTTCCAAAAGAATCGCCGGGATACCCTGGACATCGATCTTCGCCGCCGTGGCGGCCTCTTGGCAACAATCGCCCCTGACCGTAGCAGTCAGCTGGGCGGACCCGCTCATAATGTTTTTGAAAGTCATGCTAAGACTCACGGTCTTTTGGGTAGCAAGAACGCCGAGGGCCCAAGCTACGTTATCCCCTGATAAAGAACCGCCATTGCTGGCTGAAACAAATTTCATGCTGGCTGGGATCTTGGCAGTAACCACTGTGCTTGTGGAATTCGCATTTCCTGTATTTTCAATTGTGACTTTAAAATCCGCATTCTGGTTTATAAATACCTTTTTCGGGCCATCCATAGTGATCTTAAGCACCGGTTGCACTACAACTGTCGCCACGGAGGGAGCTGAGATGGATAAACCGTTCGAAGCTAAGGCCTTTATTTTGTGGATATAAGTTCCGGCCTTTTGCGCTTTCAGCCTCGCATCGAATGTTTTTGTTTCATTACCCGCAAGCTTTCCTGCACGAATCTCCAGCAAATTTTTACCTTCCGCCGTCGTTAAACCCTCGGGCAAAGCTTGGGAGATTTTAATGTCTTCCATAAGGTCAGTTCCGGTATTTTCGATCTTGATCTTTTCAGCGATCCCGTCGCACAACATTGTCTGGCCTGACGCCTCCAACGTAAGTTTCAGCCCGGAAACTGTGGCTTCAGGTCCAAGGCAAAGCATTGGAACGTAAGTAACCTTGGTACAGACGAGCATCCGACTGATCTCCTGAGCGGTTCCGCGGACCGTAAAGATCTTGGTTTCTTTCGGGCCCAGCTCCCCAACTGTCCACTCTGCCGTGCGCCCGGAGACTTTTGCCGGTTCCAGAGAAGCTTTCAGCATTTCATATTTCTCCGGGAATTTCTCGCTGACCACTACATCGCTGAAGTGACAATCGGTCCGGTTGGTTACATGGAGAACATATTCGAAGGGTTTTCCAACCGTAACCTTTGAAGGCATGATCTTCTCGACAAGGATGGCACCTTCAGCATTCGCTCCGGAAGAAAGATCCAAAGTCCCGTAAAGCATCCCGTCGCGCGTTGCGGTTATCTTCTGAACGTTACCGGACTGACGAGACATTGAACAGCCCGGAAGAAAAGAGACCATTCCCAGCATAAATGCGGGAATAATCCATGTCGCGATCTTTTGTTTGAAACTGTTCATTGAAACTCCGTGGGTATTGTTAAAATAGTATGTGTTATAACGGCTTTAAAATGAATTTTTATTATCTTAAAAACCTGTTTTTGTGCAGCACGTCTTTCATCACTGTCGAGAAACTTTTGACACATATGCTTTTTAAACGTGTTTGACAGGATCTCGGGACCTGAACAAAGGATCGCTTTCCGAAACCTTGCGTTTGAAAAGACGCTGGGGACCAAAGGGTTTTATCATGATCAAAATCGCCGGCATGACAAGAAGTGAGCAGATAAGCGCCAGGAAGATCGTCAAACTTGTCAGTATTCCAAAATGCACGGTAATGCGAAAACTTGCGCATACGCTCGAAGCAAATCCCATGCACAGGATCAGGGTCGAAACGACCATTGACTGCCCCATATTGCGATAAGTGTGATGAAGCGACTGGATATAATGAGACCTGTGCTGGAATTCCTTCCGGAACCGGTAAAGGAACTGGATCGAGGCGTCCACCACAAGCCCCAGTACAATGCTTGCGATCATCGCGGTCGCGGTCGAAAGTTCAATTTTGGCAAACCCCATGATCCCGTATACGGCAAGGATCGGGATAAGATTCGGGATGGCGGCCAAAAGCCCGAGCCGGACAGACCGGAAGATCAGAATGATTACGATCAGGATGGATGCGAAGGCAAATGCGAAACTTTGGGCCTGTTCCTGGACCAGGCTCTTTGCGATCTTTCCCAAAAGCACTACATTTCCTGTCAGCTTATATTCGAAAAAATCGCTCATGTGATCCTGTAGATACTCTCGCACTCTTTCCTCCAAAAGCGCTCCTTTCGTCGTCCCGATCGCACGCATACGTGCCTCCATGCGCACCTCTTTGAAATCATGCGACACCAGTTTCCAGAGCTCCGGATCATCCGAACGGGCCAATCCTTTAAAATAGAGATTGAGCATCACGGGATTCCGCGGGATCCGGTAGGCCTTGGGGTCGTTCTCGCGTGCTTCATTGATTTTTTTGACAAGCGTCGTAATGCTGTTGACCTTCGCGATCCCAGGCTCACTCTCCAGATAGTTCTTGAATTGGTCCAGCATACCCAGTGTTTTCGCATCAACCATGTTCTCTCCGTCCTTGCGGCGGAATACAAATCCGAGTGAATAAACACCGGTCAGGTGCTCGTCGATGAACCGGGTCGCAATTGCAAGCGGCAGGTTTGGCTTCATCTGTTTTACAATATTGGTATCCACCTCGAGCCTTTGAGTCCCCTGCACTGAAAGCACCAGCACCAAGCCGGTTACGATCAGGATCCACCATTTCCATCGAAATTCGAGTTTTTCGAGAAAGCCCAGCAGGACGCGGTTGAAAAAATGCCCTTCACTTGAAGCATTCGGATTCACCGGCCGGTACGGGAGGATCGGAAGAAGCAGAGTCGTCATCACAAGCTCGATAATATAGGAATAAAAGGTCCCGAGCGCCGCGTAGATCCCGAAACTTTGGATAGCGGGGATCGGGCTCAGCGCGAGCGAACCAAATCCTAAGACTGCCGTAAAATGCGTAAGAAAACATGGCATTCCGAGTTGTTGGATCGTCACGCTCACTGCCTCCTTAAGGCTCTTGTGATGTGGCCGAATCTCAAAAAAAAGATTGATTAGATACGTCGAATTGATCACCGAAACGATCATGATCACCGGAGCAAGAAGCGAGGTCATGAGATTTAATTCCTGCCCTAGAAAGGAGATCGTCCCGAGTGTCCAGACCAGCGTCGTGAAGACGATCGACATTGAAAGGATCATGCACGTAAAACTACGATAGATCAGATACGTCATCAGGATCAGGATGACTGTGATAATCGGCACAAATACCATCTGGTCGCGGTGGATCAGGTCAATGAATTCGTATTGTTCGACCGGCGCGCCGGCCATATAAAATTTCACGCCTGGCTGCTCAAAATCATCCAGATAGCCTTTAAGCGCTTCGATGAACGCGCCATTGGCCGAAGCGCTGTTCTTTTCAGCAGACTTCAAATAGACGAGAATATTGGCGATCTTCCCGTCCTTGGAGACAATATTGCTAAGATAGAGCTCGTTCTGAAGTATTTCTTTTTTGACGTCTTCGATCGACCGCTCGCCTTCAAATACCCCCTCCAGCGCCGGAACTGTCTTCACGCCGAGCAACTTATGTTTGATGTCCATCGCGTTAGTGAGACTGATCACGCGTTCTACCTGTGGGTAACTGGCAATACCGTCGGTGATGTTTTTGAGGGTCTTAAGGTTGGCGGGAGTGAAAAGATCCTCTGTCGACATAGCGACGGCGATCATCTGGTCACTGCCATATTTGACACGATACTGTTGATAATACTGGTATTCTGGGGATTTCTTGATAAAAAGCGTTTCCATGGAAGGGTCGATTGAGAGTCTCGAGACCGCGATCCCGAAAAAGAAGACACTGATTAGCATAGCCAGCAGGATCGGCCAGCGGAAATGATGAACGAACTCTGCAAATTGGCGAAACATAGCTTTATTCTAATCGAAAGCTGGCATTTAATTAATTCTTTTTCTCATGAATATAGTAGAAGGGAGTACGGAGTATGCGTACGGAGTACGAAGTACGGCGAAAAAAAAGAATACACCGTACGCGTAACGCTTCACATTTTACCCAATGTTTACGATCTTCGTCTTACTCTTGAACCCGCCCACGATCGCGATGCGGCTTTTCGGGACCTTGAAATGTGCGGCCAGCGTCTCGATCACGGCTTCGTTGGCACGGCCCTCCTGAGGCGGAGCCTTGACCAAGACCCGAAGCTCCCCTCCCGGTCCTTCCAGAACAGTATTCTCTTTGGCGTTCGTTTTGACTTTGATCGTGTATTTCATGACATTAGTGAAATGCTAAACAGCAGCCAGTGAACATAAGAGCTCTTTATACTTCGCGTTACCCGTGCCTCGCTTTTATAATTTTGTCCTTTAAATGGCTACCTCAAGCGAGGATAATATCCCACGCGGAGGGATTTATGAAAAAATACATCTATGGAACGGTTTTGATTGCGATTCTCACCTCAGTGGCGATCTTCTTTTTCAGGCCACCCGAGACCACCAACAGGCCCCTTCAAACGATCCTTATGATCACGTTCCGTTTTCCGGAAGGCTATGAATTTACGGAGGGTGCTCCTTTTTTGCTTACCTGGCAAACCGAAGATCCAGAAGGAAAGCTTTCGGTCACCGTTCCGGAGGAGAATTTCAACCCCCTCGTTTCTCCTTATAAACTTGCCTTTTCATCCAATCCAAACTCCACCGCCGTGGTCCTGAACGCTAGACTTTATTATTGTCATAAAATCAGCCGCATGTGCTTCCTAGGTGATTTTAAGGCTCGTGTTCCGCTCATCGCCGGGAGCACTTCCCCCATTTCTTACATTTGGGATATTACACCGGAACCAACTCCGTTTGTAAAAAACAGCCAATAGGCCATCGCATTTAGACTCTAAGTTTATAGCTGATAATTTCAAAAGCTATGAGCTATTAGCTATCGGCTATAGTTTCAGGTCTTTCAGGGTGGGATACTTTCTGTCCTTCTCGGAAAGAATGAATGCGCGATCGATCCCGGGCCAGGGGATAGAAAGCCCGGGATCCGACCAGAGGATGCCCCGCTCATGTTCGGGGGAATAATAATCCGAGACCTTGTAAAGGAACTCCGTCCCCTCTTCCAGCACGCAGAACCCGTGGGCAAAACCTTTGGGGATATAGAGCATTTTACGGTTCTCGGCAGAAAGTATGATCGAGAAAAACTTGCCGAATGTCTTGGAACGGGGACGAATATCCACCACCACGTCATAGACGGATCCGCGGAGAACTCGCATGAGTTTAGCCTGTGCACGCGGGGCGATCTGATAGTGCAATCCGCGGAGTACGCCTTTGACAGAAGAGCTGACATTATCCTGGACAAAATCGTCCGTGATGCCGTTTTGAACGAAAAGTTTTTTGCGGTAGCTTTCATAAAAAAAGCCGCGCGAGTCGCTGAGGACTTTTGGTTTAATTATAATCACATCGTCAATAGCTGTTTTTAGAAAATTCATATTTTAAACACCTTCGCCCTCACGGGCACGGCACTTTTTCAAAATTCAAGCTTCGCCTGCCTAGCATCTTCCCTGCTTTTGTATTTTAGTCATGCGCTCTTTGATTCCCACCGTGGATATAAAAACAACCTTCCGATTAGATACCTCGTCCATTCCCACATACTTTCTTCAGAAACTCGAGTTTGGCACTTTTTAGGCGATCAATGATGATAGCTGATTCAAAAAAAATGGCTTCCGGCCGAAATCTCCTTTGGAGACCAATCCAAGGAGGGCGCGGAAGCCATGAGAACTTATGTTCCCAGAAAAGTTTCGTCTTGTCTCGCGAATTTCTTGAGAGCCGTTACCAAGCCGCAGAGGGTTTATCTGCTGATCTACCTTGTCGGCTTGATCTGGCTTGTAAAATTCCGTTCTATTCGGGAGATTGCCTCGAAGTACGGCCAGGAGAACACCGATGGCCTTCATCAATTCATGACGGCCTCTCTGAAGAAAATCCGAAAGCTTCAGAGCGAAAATCGTCGCCAGATAGCCGCAGCTTGTACCGGGGAAAACACGCTCCTGATCCTCGACGATACTCCTTGTCCAAGAAAGGGGAAAAAGATCGAGGGGCTTGGGATTCATCACGGCGCCGATGGCTTCATCCAGGGGCTTTGCGCTGTCACGAGCATTCTCAAAATCGGTTCGCAACGTTTCTGCTGGGCAATCCGGGGATATCGTCCCAAGGGGACTTGCAAAACCGGGACCTTCAAAAGCAAAGTCCAACTGGCCGTCGAGATCCTTACCGAGGCCATTCAGGCTTTGCCGGTCAAGCCCACGGTTTTGATGGACGCCTGGTATGCCTGTGCCGCTATTCTCAACCTTATTATTCAGGCAGGGTGGACATTTGTAGCTGCGGTAAAACGAAATCGTCTTGTGGAAATCAACGGAAAGAAGATCTCCCTCAGCTCCCTGGCCAAGGGACCGAGAAAATACAAAACGATCCGTGTTTCCAAAAAGAAATACTTTCGTGTGGCCAAGCTCCAAGTCCATTTGCCCAAGATCGGCGCTGTGCTTTTGTTTATTTCCAGATCCAGGAAGGACGGTATCCGGTTTTTTATCACCAACAATCTCAAGATGACCGAATCGCAGATGGTCGCGCTGTATCTTCAGCGGGTCTGGATCGAAACCTTCCACCAAGACATCAAGCAACACCTCGGATTTAGCGAGGTCTTTATGCGTTCCTGGGATGGAGTTCAAACACACTGGACTCTCGTCGGGATCGCCTACAACTTGATTGCCCTGTGGAATGGAAACAGATCCAGAAGTTTTCGTCAGATGATTCGTCATTTTAGAGATTCCGTTGATCTGAACGCTGTCTTGTGTTTATGAAAAGTGCCAAACTCGAGTTAACAAGAACAACCAAATGATATACATCTGGCAAATCTCGGGGTTGCGCTATTTCGCAAGAAGTTTTAACCTGTATAAATTTGACAACCTCTCCACGAATAGCAATCAAATCATTACCGCTATCTTTTATTGGCGGAGCCGCCTGTATCCCATATTCGAGCAAACGTAACTGAACAAGCAATTCCCCCAAAGTTGCCGTAGACATATTAGTAGGTAATGGATTACCCATGATTATTTACTCCACGAGAGGCGTTACTGGCAGTGCCACGCTACCACTATCAGCATGGCACTCACAGGGCCGTCTCTGGTTTCATGTTTACGGAACTAAGGACATGGCATCGGAAACTTTCCCGATCGCCTCAAAAGCGTGAGAACGTCGTGAAAACCCTTTAAATTCTTAGGGTTAAGCCCGGACCTTCTAACCGAAACAAACATTTTAAATAAAGGATTATTGGGATCATAAAGATAGTTGAAATATTGAGGATACCTCATAATAAACCACATATGATAAGCATGCACTTCAGGAGTTTTTTGTTTTGTTAAATGTATATACATCCGCACGCAATCAAAAAGTATCGCTTCTGTGTGAAAAGGAGCAAACTTTATAGTCTTCGAAACATCTCTACTTGCATGTTTAAAAAAATTTTGCGCCTTCTTAAAAATCTTAATGACCTCTTTTTTCTTTTCTGGCTTAATTAGAGATACCTCACTTAAAATATCAAAATCCCTTACGCCGCGAGTAAGAACTTCCAGGATGTCATGAGCTGCCGCAGCAAGTGTATGGGTAGATACAGGATCTTCGTCTTGAAAAAATAACCGAACAGCAGTATCAAGTTGTTTTTCAGCAACGTCCCTTTTTGACAAAATCAATCTAGCCATTTTAAAATAGCTTCTTTTCGCAAATTATAAATTCTGGGGACACATCACTTTGACCTTCCCCAATCCAGTGGACGTTTTGTTAAGATGGTAAAGCAATAGCCGTAGTGTTTTCTCTTTCTTTTTTCGCTTCCTTTTTTCTTTCTCTTTGTGAATTGTGTGGATATGTGGATAACCC
>JBAZER010000063.1:0-8240 GCA_041653795.1 Candidatus Omnitrophota bacterium | reverse complement strand
GCCGACGAATTTTTAAGCGAGCTTGCCACCAGCTGGGACAAGATCCTTTACGCTTCGCTTGCCGTGCTGGTCAAAGGAAAGACCCAAGAGGCGGTCCGTGAAAGATCGGGGAACGTTTTGCGCGCGTTCCGCAGGCTCGGCGGCGCTGAAGGCATTGTCGATCACATGAACCACGACCGTCTTTTTCTGAACTGCCTTCCGCTCCAGGGGGACGAGAACCCTCTCGCGTTTCCTGTTCCGTCCAGTGCCGCCGCCCATCTTTTGCCGGTTCAGGGCAGCTGGAAGGGAACGGAAGGGCAGGGCATTTTACTTAAAACCTGGAGGGACGAGCCCCTAACGCTTGATCTTTTTGATCCGAAGCTCACCGCGAAACATGCCGTGATGCTGGGCGCTACCGGCGCCGGGAAATCATTTTTCACATCCTATCTTCTGCTTCATTTCCTCATGGCCGCCAAAGAGCACGAAGTGATCGTGATCGACCTGGGAGGAAGTTACCGGAAGCTATCCCAGACGCTTGGGGGCGCGTATTTTGAAGTGGAGTGCTCGGAAAACTACGCTCTGAATCCGTTTCCTTCAAAGTCCGCGCTTTTCCCAAAGACAGGGGACGCTGATTCCACGTTCCTGCAGTTTTTGAAGGAGCTTCTTCAGAGAATGATCGCTCCCACGAAGCCGTGGGCGGCAAGTGAAAAAATGATCCTGGAACGCGTTCTTCGGGACGTTTACAGCTCTCTTACGGAAAACGAGGCGCCGCTTTTGGGCGATATCGAAAAAGGTCTCCGCGAGTTTTCGGGAGGCGACGAAGAGGACAAGCGGAAGGCCTACCAGTTTTCTAAGGAGCTCTCTCTTTTTACCCAGGGTGAGTACGGAAAGATTCTGAACCGGAAAGGCACGTTCGATTTTAACGCGCGCTTCACGGTCTTCGATCTCCGGAAGATCTCGCGCTACCCTGAGCTTCAGGAGATCCTGCTTTTTATCATTCCCTTCGCTCTGAAACGGAAATTCGAGAATCTCGGCATTAAAAAGATCCTTGTCCTCGATGAATGCTGGCAGCTCTTGAAGGAATCTCAAGGAACGGAGCTTGTGGAAGTGTTTTACCGGACCGCCCGGAAACTGAATGCGGGCGTTCTCTCCATCAGCCAGAACCCGGAAGATTTTCTGGAGTCAAAGATCTCGGGCGTGATGGTCAATAACTCTCCTATTAAATACATCCTGCGCCTGAAGAAAGGGCATGAAAAGCTCGCGGCCTTTAGTCTTAACGAGAACGAGATCCTTGCCGCGCGGGAGCTTGAGGTAAGGCCCGGGCATTATTCGGAGGTCTTCATCAAGTTCGACGATCACGGGGTGATCGCGAAAGTGGAACCGAATCCTCTCGAATACTGGATCGCTACGACAGACCCTGCGGACCTGGCCCAGGAAACGAAGCTACGGACCCAAGAACCCCGCAAAACGGATTTTGAGATCTTTGAGACACTGGCCCGCTTGTTTCCCGGCGGGGCGTCAAAACCCCGGGAGGACTCACGTGCGTAAGCGGATGGCGGTTGTTTTTCTTTTATTGCTTCTTGCGGCCGTTCATGTCCCCTCCGCCCAGGCCACGATGCCGACCTTTGACGCCATAAACGCGGCCCTTCAGGAGCTCCAGAACTCCATCCTGAACAGTAGTTTTGCGCAGGACCTCATGCTTGCCGCGGAGCGGCTGAACCAGCTGAAGACACAGACGCTTGAGATCTTCCGGTTCCATTCGGGGTTGGATGAGATCCTGAATTTCTTCAAAGGCGATCCTGTCCGGGATTTTATCGATTCCCTGAGAACCCGTATCAGGGACGTTTACTCGGATTCACTCTTTACAACGCCTCAGATCGAGATCCTTCAGACGGGGGGAAGTGCGGAAGATCTCCGGACCTCGCTTGAGGCCGTAACAGGCGCGATCCCTGAAGGGAACCAAAGGCCTTACATTCCTTTCGAGGAGATGCAGGTAGTCGAGGCGTTTCAGCTGGCTAATCAGATCCGCGAGGGAGGAAAAGACCTCCGGGACGCGGCTCGCCAGATCCAGACACAGGCGGAGACCGCGAGCCCGAAAGGAGCTGTCAGGCTTCAGGCTCAGGGGATCGGGGAGCTCATGGTTCTTGGCCAGCAATCCCAAGAATCGATCGCGAAACTTCTCGAGCTTGAGGCTACCCAGATCGAACAGGTATCGCGTCGCGAAAAGGACGCCGAGCGGGAGCGACTCCGTTTTATCAAGGATACAAACGATTATCTGGACGGCATCCTGGGCGCGTCAGGCGGGGGGCGGTGATGATGAACCAGGGATTTCTTTTCACGAACGTCCTTCAGATCCCGGATCTTTTCACCTCCGCTTACGGGGTTACGGCCTCCGCCGCGGCCGTGATCTTTCCGCTTATGTTCATCGTGGCGGTGCTGCATGAGAATTTCCTCGTGATGAAAGACCGATCGGATTTCAAGGGCCTTTTTATCCGGGTCGTTCTTGTCGTTGGGCTCATGATCCTTTACGAGCGATTCTTCGTGTGGATCGTTTATGGAACAGACCTGCTTGCCAAAGCGATCCTTCCGCATGAAGAGTTCCAGGAAGTGGTGAAGACGGTCTTCCGGGAGATCACGGAGAAAAAAGATCTCGGCGGATTCGATACCCGGATCATTCTGACCATTCTCAATTATTTGACCTATATCGTCGCGCTTATCGCGCTCGGGGTCCTGAACTGGCTCCGGTTCGTGTTTCTCTCTCTTCTTTACGTGTTTGGCCCCGTCCTCGTCGCGTTCGGGGTCTACAAATCCACGAGTCAGGGCCTTGTCTTTTGGCTCAGGAGCCTCGTCGCCGTGTCTCTTTGGACCGTCGTCCTTTCCATTCTCATGAAAGTGATCTCCGTCATGAATGTGATCGCGATCTATCTTCCTGAGGAAACGAACGCCGCGGCGGTGATCGCGGCGAACGTTCTTTTCATTCTTCTATTCATATCAGTACCGCTCATTTCGCACCAGATTACTTCAAGCGGGAGTATCAGCGGTCTCGGGTCCGCGGTGGTGGGGATCGGGACCGCGTTCATCGCCAAATACGTCACGATGCCCTCAAAACCCCCGCAAAACAAGCCTGCTCCGGCAGGAGGAGGGACGAACTACAAATGAAAACACGATTCCAAACAAAACTCGAAAACCTGGGGAGGCGTTACTACGAAGTTTTTGGGGATCTCGAGTCACAGCTTGAGTTCCTGAAACTCGCGAGCCTTGTGCTGCTCTGCCTTCTTTTCTTCGCGATCTTCGGAGCTTTTGTGCTCGCGAAGCGGCCGCCGGTCGTGATCCGGGTGGATGAGGTGGGGAAAGCCGAAGCGATTTCAGACATTGCCGCCCATAACGCTCCGTCTGGCCCTGAGATCCTTTATTTCGCGAGGACGTTCGTCAAACGCTACGCGGAATATAACGCCTACACCGTGAGCCGGGACATGGCCGAGGCATGGAATTTGATGAGCGCGCGTTTCCAGTCCGCCGCCAAGCGCAATCTGATCGAGTCCGGGATCCTCGCGAGGATCGAGGAGGCGAAGCTTTGCGCGGCACTCGAGTTTAAGGAAGAAAAGATCGAACGCGAAACCCCGGAGCATGTCCTCGTTTCGCTTGTCTGGGTGCGGACGCTTAAAAGCTACAAGGATTCCGATTACCGCGACGCCTCGCTTTTGAAATCAGAACTGGTCTTAAAAAAGATCCCGAGGAGCCTCACGGCTCCTTCGGGGCTACTCGTGGAAGATTACAAAGAAATTCTTTTAAACCGACTGGAGGATAACAAACGATGAAACGAACATTGCTTTACACAACGATCCTGACACTTTTTTTAACACCTGTCTGTGCGCTAGCGGAAGACGTGAAGCCGGAGGCGCCTGAAAAACCGGTGGAGACGGCTGACGCGAACCTAAAGGAGCGGCAAACGTTCAATAAGCTTCGCCGTTCGACTAAAAATATCTACAAAGTAACCATGCGCTCGGGCGTCGCGTACCGGCTGCAGACGGCGCTCGGTTATGTCTCCACGATCGATCTTCCTGAACCCGCGCTCAAAGTATTTGTGGGGGACCAGGAGCTTTTCAAGGTGGAGGTCTATGAACGACAGGTCCTTGTGAAACCCGTCACGGATGAATCGGATGCCAGAACGAACCTCATTATTATCACGGAGTCCGGGAGGCTCGCGTTCGATGTGACTACGGGAGCGCCTGAGACTGCGGACTTCGTTCTCGACTACAGGCTGCCTCAGGATGACGAATCCCTTGTCCAGAACGCTTTTGAAAAGAAGGTGGAAGAAAAGGCCGCGGTCATTAAAGAGGACTACCACCAGAAGGAAGTGAAGCTGGAAGAAAAGGCGGAGAAGCTCTCCGAAGACAAGCTTAAGGAGAAAGTGGCCTCCGGCGTCCAGTCCTTTACCATAAAAGGATCGTCCACGAAAGGCGAGGTGCAGGTAAATCTTCTCTCGCTTTCCCGGATGGCGGATAAAGGTTACCTGCGGTTCTCGGTCCTCAATTACTCAAAGACACCGTATAAGCCCCTTAAGGCCACGGTGGGAGCCATTGAATACGAGCGAAAGCTTCTCCTAAAGAACCAGGAATCCGGGAATATCGAGTTTCCTTCCGAACTGGAACTTTCCAAATGTATCCAGCCCGACAGCTACGTCTACGGTGTGATCGTCTTTGATTCCCGGAATCTCGGGAAAGGACAAAAACCGGTCTTCCGTATTTTTGAGGACGCTTTGGAGCCGGGCACCGGCCGGGATATCGAGCTGAAAGGGTTCCGGTGGTTCGAATGATAAAGTTCTTCGAGCTCTTCAAAAAGAAAAACACTCCGCCCGTTCCTCCGGAACCGGGGTTTTCAGCGCCTCTGAAAGGTCTCGAAAAGAGCTGGTTCAAGCTCAGGAACTTTTCTGAGAAAGGATGGGTGATCTTGGGCGCCGCGTTAGTGATCCTTCTTATCGCGGGTTTTTTTCTGAACCATAAAGCTCCGAAGTCAAAGGTCAAAAGTCTTGAGGCCCCGGAAGAGACCCGGGTGGCGATGACCACGACTTTCATGGAACGCGCGATAGGCGCGTATTCGAAATCGAAACAAACGGTTGAATCCATAAAACCCCTGAAAGTGTTGCCCGGGACTAAGCGAAAACTCGACAGTGCTATGGGTGTTTTCCTTTTCAAGAAGGAGCCGGAGCGGGAACTCCAGACGAGGACCGAAAGAACAGAGAAAGTGAAGCTCGGGCTCGCGTCCGGAACCAAGATCCCCGCACTCCTGGGAGATCGGGTTTTCAGTTTTAACGTGGACGCGCCTGTCGTGGCGGTCCTTTCCAAAGACTTCATGGCCGGGGACAAGGTCGTGATTCCCAGAGGCTCGAAATTCCTTGGGGATGCGAGCGTCCTGAAGTCCCTTGACCGGATCAATGTCCGGTTCCATCTCCTGGTGCTCCCGGACGGACGCGAGATCCGGGTAAACGCGCTTGCGCTTTCTGAAGACGGAGCGGCGGGGATCAAAGGGAAGGTGCAAAAACAAACGGACATGAAAATGGTGAAAGCGATCGGGGAGTCCGTCCTTTCCATGGGTGCGCTATTTCTGGGAGGCCGTTCACAGGATCCTTTCAGCATGCAGGACCAGCTGGAGCTTAACGTCGCGCAAGGCCTTTCGGATGAGGCGCGCAAGAATTTAAGAAGTGTGAACGTCGAAAAGTCCGTCACAGCGGAGGCTTCAAAGCCGATCTTTGTTTTTCTGCTTGAAGCCGTGTAAATCAAAACAAAAAGGAGAAAAAAATGGACAAAGAAAAAAAGAACAAGGGTTTTGTTGAAAAAGAGAGAGTGCGCGTCGTCCCGACCCGGAGCGGAGAGGAGCTGCATTTCACGGTGGTGGAAGTGAACGGAAAATTGCGGGGAGACATCCGTTTCTTCGTGAAAAACGAGGAGAACGACGAGGTGTTCGCCGCGAAGCGCGGGATCAGCATCCTTCCGAGGCATTTCAAGGCGTTCCAGGAAGGGGTCGCGGAACTCGGAGCAAAATTGGAAAACGAGAAGAAACCGGAATAAATCAGAAGCGCGGGATTTTCTCAAAGGTAAGGTAAAGGAGGAAGACTCATGACGAAGTGTTTCAAAGAGGGAAAAAGTATTTGGAGGAGAATTGCTTGCTTTGGACTCGCGGTAACGGTTCTGGCCGCATCCTTCAGCGCGTACGCGGCGGAATCGGCGGTGCTGCGGCCGTCGGGGACGCTTCTTAGCATTGACGAAGCGGTCTCAAACGCGCTTAAGGACTCCAGTGAGATAAAACGCGCACTCGCGCGTCTTGGAAAGGAGGAAGCCCTGTATAAGGGGGCGCTTGCCGAGTTCTACCCAAAGATCAAGGCGGATGTCCAAGCGGGCGCTGCCACGGGAGAGAGGACGTTCCTGTCCTATCTGGATACCGGGATCGAGCAGCCGATCTTTCAAGGCGGGAAAGCGGTCGCGGAAAAAAAGAGACAGAGCGCCGTTTACGAGGTCGAGAAACTCCGGCTCGAAGAAGTAAAACTCGATCTGGAACTTGCGGTGCGAGTCCTTTACGCGCAGGTCCTGGCGGAAAAGGAGCTTACGAGGATCGCCCAGGGAGAGGTTAAGGAGCTTACAGCGGAGTGTGAGCGGATCAAGAAGCTTTCCGGGAAAGAGGTGCTTCCGCGTCTTGAAGCCTTCAAGCTCGAATCTCATCTTGAAAACGTGAAGCATTCGCTGGTGAAGCACAAGGAGACCTACGACTACCTGCTCACGGTCCTGCGGGAAACGGTGGGGATTGGGGAAGGAGAAGGCCTCGATCTTCAGACGTACGGCAGTATTCAGGAAGTTGAAAGCGGGCTTGAGTCGTTTCTTGGCGCGGCGCGTGAAACCGATCCGGTTTACAAAGAAGGGTCTCTCCTGATCCTGGCGAAGCAGCAGGAGAAACGTTCTCTTCAAGCGGAAAGATTCCCGAAAATCAGCCTCTCAACGCGATGGAACAGTGTCCGGGACGTGTATGTGGATACAAATCGCGTGATCGTAGGGATCGAAGGGAAATGGAACATCTGGGATTTCGGCCGGCTCGGTTCCAAGATCCGCGCGAAGGAGCAGGAGATCGAGGAAACCAAATGGGCCGAGGATATCCGCATCCGGGAGCATGGAAAAGAGATCAGGCGGCTCTTTCATGAAGCGCGGGCTTTGCGCCAGAAGATCCGGATGACGGACGCTTTTCTCAAAGAAAATGAGGAAAACTACAAGAATGAGAAAACACGTCTCGTAACGGGTGGTAAAGGCGCCGGGGAACTTCTTGATTCCTTTATCGCATTAGAAGAGGCGCGATCAGCTGCCGTTCAGGCGGTAGCTGAATATCGGATACAAATGGCGCGTCTTGAACGGACCCAGGCTTTCAAACCAACGGAAATGGCAACATCTTCGGCGAATACTTTCGCGGAAGGTGAGGAGGATAGATCGTGAGATCCTTTCCAGCGATCCCGGCTGGCCGCTTTCCGCTAAGTCCGGAGACCCGGACCGCGCTATTTCTTGGCGCGGTCGCGCTCCTGACATGCTTTGCGGTGTGGCTCGTGTCGTCGGCGATCGTATGGACGGAGGAATCCCGTTGGTTCGGGATCCTCTGGGTCGCGGGCTTCGGATTTTTATTCTTTGACGTGGCGTTTCTTTTCTCTTTGAGCGTTCTTCGGCCGTTCCTTAAACAAACGGCACTGAAGGGAGCCTACATCAAAGAATTTCCGAAGACCGCGATCGTCTATCCCGTTCGCAATGAATCCCACGGTCTCTTCGAACGGATCGAGTACTCCTTTTCGGGGAACAAGCTTTCGAATGTTGATCTTTGGGTCCTGTCCGATTCTTCGGCCGACTTTGAACCTTATGAGCGGGAGATCGTCCAAAGACTTCAAGCGAGCCATCCGGATCGTATTTTTTACAGACGAAGGGAAGCTCCCGTTGAACGTAAACAGGGAAATATCGCGGAGTTTCTGGAATCGCATCCTGAATACGTCTATCTCTATGTTTGCGATGCCGATGGGATGATTCCCAAGGGGACGCTTCTCAAGCTTCTCAGAAAGGCCGAGCATCCGGAGAACAAGGACATCGCGATCTTTCAGGCGTTCATCAAGATCGCTCACGCCAGCAGCTGGTACGCCCGTTTCGAAAAGATCGGGGCGAATTTCGCTCAGCGATTCAATTTTATGTCCTTCCAGGCGATCTTTGGCCGGACCATTTCTTTCGGACATCATCACCTGG
>JBAZER010000062.1:0-8475 GCA_041653795.1 Candidatus Omnitrophota bacterium | reverse complement strand
CCGCGCTTCATATCGCGGGCGTAGGTCTCCACAACGGACTCATACATCGGGCGATTGTGGGTGTTCTTCTCGTTAAGCCATTTCTGGGCCAGTGTCGGGGTAATCTCTACTACCTTTGCGCTGCATGAACTTTGTTCCATGTCTAACTTTCCTCCGTTCCAATCCAGTTGATAAAAGTCTTCTGATCCCTTTTAGACGCCAGTTTCCACCAACGCTTGAGTTGGAACAGAGCATCGGTGTCCTGTTCATATTTTGTGGGGCGACCAGCTCCTTCCCGATGACCACCATGAACGGTTTCCGTTTTGGAAGGCTCTGAATCTTGATTTTCCTGAATTTCGTCGGAAGGTGGGGGGGTTAAAGGCTGAGTTGCATTTGCAACTTCCTTTTTTGCCCGATAGTATTTGGACTTTATGGTGGATTTCTTTACTGCTGTGCCGCTGTTTTCATAAATATCCTTCAGCCACTCAAACGCCTCATCAAAGGACATCCCATTGGCAACAGCCCGTTCTGTCTCTTCTTTGACCTCATGTTTACAGACATCCGATATCGCCATTCAACCACCTCAATGATGAGATGGTTCCTATTATGCAGATTCGCATAGAGGATGTCAACAGAATTCGTATGAGATTTTTTTATTAGGTGGGTTTATTTTGATTTAAGGAAGCTTTTAATCAGGGCGAGAATGTTTTCTTTTTGGTCGGGAGTGAGCATTGGAAGTTTCTTTAAGATTTCAAGATTGGTATCGTCTCCATACAATTCCTCAAGTGGCAGTCCAAGCTTTTTCATTAGTTTTATCAGTGTGATATAATTGGTTCCAGTGTCATTTTTAGCCATTCTTTGCAATGTGGATTGCCTTACGCCTATGTCTTTTGCAAGTTTGTTTAAATTTGCCGCTTGCCCTTGTTTAGTAGGATGGTAACCACTCCTGGCTGCGATGTCCAATAGAATTTCTATGATAGTGCGTTCCATAACCAAGAATTCGGGCTTGACTTTCATAATGCAAGTTTGCATAATAGAAACATGCATCCGTTAGAAAAGTACTTGAGAGCCAAAAAGGAAAGCACCAACGCCTTCGCCAAACGTGCAGGCCTGGAGCAATCGACTTTATGGCGAATCATTAAATGCAGGCAGACACCACGGGCCAAGACAGCAGAGGCTATCGAGCTGGCGACCAATGGCGAGGTAACCCGCCTACAGTTGCTTTATCCAAAAGGGAATTCGGCTTCCTCACAATACCTCTGTAGCCTTGCAAAGTAAATAAAATCGCCCCCATGAGTGCCGGGGCATTCGTCTGGAATAGCGTTATACAGGATTGAATTGAGATGGCACTACGGATCAAACTCATCTTAAATACGTACCCCCATGCCGTGAGTAATGCGGATGGGGGTTTTCGTTCACCACACATGAAGCAACTGACAATCCTTGTTGGTCCTGTGTTCCCCCGGCGCACAGGGGATTTTTGCAAACCCCTCTCCCCGCATGCACTGCTCCCAAATGGTGCTTTTCTTCCTGGAGAGGGCGGTGTTCGCCTGAGCGAGACACTTGTTGACGGCGCGGTCTCGATCGATGCAGGGAGATGATCCGGCGCATTCCCATTTTGTGATCAGACCGGAACAGCCGGAGAGGATGAGGACCAGTACGAGGACAACAGTGAGTCTCATAACAATACCTCCCCAGAATGTATTTGAAACTGCGCGAGCTTCTTTTCCCTCAGGGAGAACCACAGGAGCCAAATGAAAGCCGAGACGGAAATCAGAATCCTTAAGTTCCTTTGCGAGTACCAGACCCACGCGGCCATTAGTGCGATAATTTTAAGCATTATCGGTATTTTAATAGGTTCAAGATGATGGAAACCACCGATAGAACAAGCGCGATCCATGCGACGATTCCTTTTGACCAGAAATCTTTGCGCCATTTTCTTTTTTCCAGTTCTAACCTACAGGCGGCCCGGTCCGATAGGCTCGCGTTATCGGCCATCACAACCGCCATCAGGTTTTGATCAGGGTATGCGGAAACATCAACTTTTTTATGGGGAGTCGTTGTCATTTCATGCACCTACATATCCTCAGGGAGAACCTGAACCCCAACAACAGGAGAACAGACCATGAGCCCGAAACCGATAACCATAGATGTGGAGCTGGACAGTTCTTCCCTCATGACAATACTTGACGACATTGCCGAGCACATACCGCCTGAGACGCCGAACGAGGAGCTATACCGCTTTATCCGTGCGGCCTCTTTGGTAAAGTGCTCCGCAATTCGGACAGGTAAACCGTCGCTTTTCGTCTGGACTCCCAAGCCCAGATATCTTGAACTTCTGCCCGCACTTAAGGCAGGGGATCTCAATTTCTGCGCTCTCAACGACCTTCTTAATGCTGAAATCGGGGTTCGGAACGAATCTGACCATGAGCATGTTCCCCCAGTTGGGGCATGAATAGCAGACATGCGCTGACACCAGCCCACCTGGTGAAGGCGTAAAAGCGGGGTCCGGACTGCCCCAAACAGTTCGGACCTTGCCACCATACTGAAATCGCACTGAACTGTCAAATTCTGAGCGGGTACGGACATGGAAGCACAGTTGAAACTGAATCTCACGAGACAGGTACACGCAGAAGACGGGAACAGTATGGTGCCGTATTCGTTCCGTGCGCCTGGAGCTCTTGGACCCCTCTTTGAGATGGTTGTCTCTCGCATGAACAAGAAGGATCGCGGCACGTTGATCGCTCAGGATTCAACCCATTTTGCAGGTAGGAAAATACGCATTGGCATGGAGGATACGTATTGAAAGAGTATCGTGAATTTCTGCAAAACAAGATCTTACGGCGTTTGAGCTGACGCGGTTTTGTGATCTCGATCGTTACCAGATTCAGCGGAGGCTTTCGGAGATGGCAAGTGCCGGCCTTGTAGAGAAAGGGCTTGCGCGGGGGTGCGGGATTACGGGGAGGATGGCGGTTGTGTGGAGGGCGGTTTGAACCACATAGACCTTTTCAGCGGTCTTGGCGGGTTCTCTCTTGCCTGTCAGTGGAACGGAATTCAAACAGAGGTTTTCTGTGAAAAAGACGAACGATGTAGAAAATTCCTTGAGCGTACCTATCCAGGGATTCCTGTTCTCCCCGACATCCGAGAGTTTGATGGAACCCTGTGGACAGGGCGATTCCTGCTTACCGCGGGGACTCCTTGTCAGCCGGCATCCCGAGCAGGAAAGCAACGAGGAACAGAGGATGATCGTTGGCTCTGGGAGGAAGTTATCCGCATTATTTCCGAATCAAGGCCCGATTGGATCCTTTGTGAGAACCCTCCTGGAATCTGGGACGTGGCACTCGACCGAGTACCGTTTAAGGTGGAAAGCAGAACCCTGGTACGAACGGAGGTTCAGGACTCGTACCGTGGTCTATATTCACGACAAGAAAGCCTGTTTGTCGGAGGTTTCTATAAAAGACTCGAAGCGATGGGATATGAGCTCGCCCCACCGATTGAGATTGCGGCTTGCAGCGTCGATTCTCCCCAGCTCAGGGAAAGGGTGTGGATCGTGGCCCACAACGAGAGTGACAACTTGCAATATGACCCCGAGCAAGGCGCAGATGAAAAGGGTTATGGACGGGAAAGAGTCATTGACGGAAGCGGGTGCCTGCAAATTGGAACTGACGCTTGCAACGGCCACATGGCCCACTCCACGAAAGATGATGACCGGAGACCCTACCCCAGAGAGAGCGAACGACAAGTTTCCCAATCTGGAAGTAGTGATGGCTCGATCGGCAGCATGGCCCACAATCTCCGGTCAAGACGGCGGACAGACGAGCAGGGGGAACGACCGGAAAGACGAGATGCTGATGGGCGGGATTGTGAAGGCGACTTGGCCGACACCGGACTTATCCAGCATGGAAGGCGGGATTCAGAATCCTTTATCAGCAAAGGAACAAGGGCACGCCATGAGGCTGAAGGATTATTGTGGTCCCGTTTCGTCTGGGTGCCTTGCGCGGACGGAAAGCTTCGTCGTGCGCCTTGCGACTCTTTCGGCTTGGTTGATGGGCTACACCGCAGCGTACTTGCGGCTTTGGGAAATAGCATCGTGCCGGCAGTCGCGGCGGAAGTCATCAAAGCCATAAAGGGGGCATCATGAACGAAATCCCTTCCACCTGGGTAAACGCGATCGACGACATAGTGCCGCGGCCGAAGCATGCGCGCCGGCCAACCGAAGCGGAACAGGCTGAAACGGCGCCGATTGAAACGGAAAAGGAGGAGGAAAAAGCCATGGATAAACCGATGTGCCCAAAGGGTTGCGGCAGACCATCACCAGGGCTCAGGGGAGACGGGCAGCCGAAGATTTGTAAGGAGTGTTTGAGCGATCAGATGCGGCAAATCAAGAAGGAGCAGGAAGCCACTAAACCGCCCTACCAGAAGCCGAAATGTAAGTTCCCCGGTTGCCAGGAATCCCACTTTTCCAGGGGCTTTTGTCACCCGCATTATGACAAGTGGAAGGCGGGGAAGTTGCCGGGGGATTGGCCGAAGTGGGAACCGGCGAAGGGGAAAGAGTCTGTAAAACCGGGGCAGGATATTCATGAAAATATTCCCCTACAGAGTGGGAGCGAAGATTCAGTTGTACGGGAGAATCGTACAACCGAAACCTTTCTCGCCAAGACTGCCGGCCTGGACGTTCTGACACGCCTTCAAGAAGAACTTGAACAAAAGATCAGAGAGGCGCGGCGGATACATACCGCCATGATGACCATCCGGGATCTTTATGGGGTGGATTTCAAGATCGAAGCGCTGAGTTTGGTGGGGTAAATACGGGCACTAAGGAATAAGGAGATGCTATGAAAATTTACATCGCTTCAAGCTGGAAAAATCAACATGCCGTCGAGATGCTGACCGATCTACTCAGGGCAAGAGGAATTGAAGTTCATTCCTTCGTGGAGAGGGCAGTGAGTGACGAAGGACGCACAAACATCAAGTTCGACTTTGAACAGTGGATCAATAGCACGGATGGTCAGGAAATGTTCGAGTACGACACATACGGCGCAACCCGCTCAGATTTGGTCATTTATGTCGGTCCATCGGGAACGGACGCATGGGCAGAGGTAGGTGCGGCCTGGGCAGTTGGAAGGCCGATACTCGGACTGTACGCCAAGGGAGAGCAAGCCGGACTCATGAGGAAGATGGTGGAGTGGTTCACGGATTTCCGGTCACTTCTAAAAGAGGTTGACGCCTACGCAGAATGCAAACACGTGGTGAACAGTTAGGCCACGCAGTTATGCCGACACCGACACCACGCACCGACTTCGGACCACCTCCTTACGACGGGTCACACAACCCCGATCCTCCGGACCCCGAGAAGCGGCTCAAGAAGGTCATGGAGGATCGGGAGGAGTATATCGAGAGGCGATGGCCTGGGTTGTTCCCAAAAGAAAAGCCCCACCGAAGTGGGGCGGGGGTGAAGGGGTGAGAGAGTTAAGCGAAACCACCGACAAAAGCGAGACTCGCGCCACAATGGGCGCACGTCTGGCCCTCCCAAGATCCGGAGTCGTCATGCGGGCCTCCGCTACACTCCCAACAGGAGGTTTCTCCGCACTTCCGGCACTCGACCGGGGAGTACGGGTGTTGCCCGATGGCGCAATCCTCGCTGAAACATGGGAGCTGAATTCTTCTCTGTTCGGTTGTCATAACGCACCTCCTTTTCCTTTCTGTACGGCAACAGGTGCCGCACTTTCAAAAGTTTTTCGTGGTCTCCCCCTTCGGCGGGGGGTGAAAGCGTTAAGGTCGCGTTCCTTGATCTGCCAATCACGACCGAACTTGGTGGCGGGCAGATCGCCCTTCTTGATGAGCTGCAGAACCCGGCGCTCTGAGATTTGCAGCCTGGCGGCGGCTTGGGTGGTGGTGAGGAGTTTCATGTTACAGTTCCTTGCCAATCTCGTCACCTCCATTGTTTTGATGATTTTAATATACGGCTCGCGGAATCATTTGTCAACGGAAATCGTACGGAAAAAAGAAGTATTTTGCGTAAATCATTTGACACCACCAAACGCCCACATTTTGACGCATGACAGGATTTTGACAACTATGAAAATGTGGCCAGGATTGCTTTTTAAAGAGGAAGGGAAGGGATAAATGCGAGCTCGGAATGTAAAGCCAGGCTTTTTTAAAAATGAGATCTTGGCAGAGTGTCATCCGTTGGCGCGGATACTTTTTGAGGGTTTGTGGTGTCTCGCTGATCGATCTGGACGTCTCGAAGATCGACCGATGCGCATCAAAGCAGAAGTGTTGCCATATGATGCAAAACCTGACATCGACACGCTTCTGACTGAGCTTGCATCAAAGCGCGATCCTGGGGGCAATCCAGCCTTCATTTTACGGTACTCAGTCAACGGATGTAACTACATTCAAATACTGCACTTTCTTTCGCACCAGAACCCGCACATGCGAGAACCGGAATCATCCATTCCTGCACCAGACGAGCACAGTGCAAGCACAGTGCAAGCACCAGACGAGCACAGAACCGGCCCGGCTCTTTCCCCTTTCCCCTTCCCTGAATCCCCTTCCCTGAATCCCCATATCCAGTGCTCCGCAGGGTTTGATCGGTTTTGGGAAGCGTATCCAAAGAAAATTGGGAAAGGCGCGGCAAGAAAAGCATGGGTCAAAATTCGCTCTCCTGGTTCTCTCATCCAGGTGATGCTGGATGCTATCGAAAAACAGAAACGATGCGAGCAATGGGTGAAGGAAAACGGGAAGTACATTCCCAACCCGGCAACGTGGTTGAACCGAACACAATGGGAGGATGAGGTAAGCGATGGCCACAAAAAAGACGATCCAGGACATGTTAACTTTTTTCACCAACCTCGGGTATCGGATGCCGGGACCACTGGAGGAAATCACTGACTCTTGGATGCACGTCTTCAGTCGGTACTCGGACGACCAATTGAGGCCAGCCGTCTTTTCGTGCGCTGATGAGGTGATGAAATTTCCTATTCCGGCAGAGATCATATCCAGGATCAAGGCGCTGTCTCCCCAGTTGGAAATGTACGAATACCACGAGACCAGGATTCACTGTTCCAAGTGCGGGAAGTGGGCTTATTGCCGGAAGGATACGAACCACCCGAACTATGAGTGCGAGGATTGCTACACGGGACTGAACCGGGAGCAGAGGCGGCAGCGGTGGAAGGATCTCATAGCCAAAATGGGGTGGGGACCACGGGAAGCAAAGAAGGGGGCGGAGGCGGCATGAAACTCAAAGAATCCGACGTGACCAAGCAGATCCGCTCAGTCCTTAAGGCCTGCCGATACCCCAACTGGAAAATATTCCAGACTTTGGGATCGTACCGCGGCATGAGCGACATCATCGCCGTTCAGCCTATCACCGGACGCATAGTTGCGATTGAGGTAAAAACCCCAGGGTGGCGACCGCCAGGCCCTAAAGCGCAAACGTACCGGCACTATGCGGAGCAGAAGAGTTTCATCGACACAGTGACCATGGCCGGCGGGATCGGGTTTTTCGCAACGTCGGTTGAGGAGGTCATCGAGCGGCTGGAACTCAGGGCGAAAGTGACGCCGCTTTTCGGGAGAAATCACCAGGGTTGAAAGATAATCAGGTAATCAAGAAAACGATCCCATGTGAATTCAGCAACCGCTTTGATGTTTTCCTTCGCTTGCGGGGAGATCTCTTCCGTGGTTTCAGGCGGCCGGACTTCACCTGTCTGTGGGTCTTGCACGGTAGCGCAACCAAGGATGGCAAAAGCGGTGATGATCATCAGGGCGCGTTTCATGGGAGCCTCCAGGGTGAGGGTGAGTTGCCGGGAAGAGATTATGCCCAATTTTGGAGATTGTCAAATCAGGGTACGGGCGGAATACAGGAATACCCTTCCGGCGAACAGGAAGGGGCCAAGGGTAAACTTTTAATGTTAGCTGAATACCTCAGACAGGACAAGGAAAAGAAAATGCGCGTAGCTCGCCAAAAACGAGTACCCCTATACTCCCCCTGTTTCACGGGAAACGGATTCAAAAAAGGCAATACCCCTATAGACCCCCTTGTGTGTGGAGGATGAGATGAGTTCAAGAGCCCGAAAACAATTCAAAAGGAGATGTGAAATGAACAACATGCGAAGGACCGTACATCCAGGACAAATGGTAAACATCAGTGCAGATGACACCATGGAGAAGCCCTGTGAATGTGGAGGGGAGTTATTCAGGAGTGCCTTCAGGATGAAGGTGCTACCATCTTTATCCCCCAAGAACGTAACCGGCATGGATATGCTGATCAAGATGGAGACTTACATTTGCGAGAAGTGCGGAGCCGAACTGAAGTGAGTTTGAAAACTCTCAAGCCTCGAGTCGAGACGATCGACACGCGCAAGGGTGCGAGCCCTGCCACTACCCGTATAAGGGGGAGGGCTTTAGAGACCATAAGAGACCGTATACTCCTAAGAGACTGTTATACTTGCAAGCGCTGCGGTCTTGTGTCGGCGCGCAATGTTGTCGATCATG
>JBAZER010000061.1:0-8591 GCA_041653795.1 Candidatus Omnitrophota bacterium | reverse complement strand
ATCTTATCGTCCGCATTATTCGCAAGATCGTGACTCATACTTTTTGCGTGCTGTTAAATCTGAGACTTAATCGTGATCCTTTGCAACTGAAAGGGCTCGTGTGCTAAAACTCGCACACGGCGTTAAACATTAGCAATGTTGTAACCATAAAACGTTTGGAGGATTTCTAAGACGGTTATGCCGTCGGGATAATCGGGCGTTTCAACGCCCGAGGGTTTTCCGGAAGGAAATGACAGGGGTGTACCCTCTTTATCTTGGGGATCTAGGAAATAAACGGGGAACAAACACCCTTCAAATACATAGAGCTGTTTCCCGAACTCATTGAGTTTTTCGAAATACGCTTCCTTCGCCAATCTATCCATGTCCGCGAAAAAGAATTGCCACGCCATCGCAGCGGTGGCAAAAGCGCTATATTCCTGGTAATACGAGTTTCGATGTCTAATTGCCCCCTCTGGATTGTTCCCATATTGAGGTGTTGAAATCTTGCCGCTCGTATAATCCGTCCAATCCTTATCCCAAATGCGGTGGAGTGTCTCATGCGCCAGAAGAGTTGCAATGAATTCGGGTGGCTGTGTCACATAGCCATCATCCACAACAAGCGCACCCGTGGCAGGATTAAAATACCATAAAGTGTCCTCCGGGAGCGGCGCAAAAAGAATCGGAACAGCATCACTGGTAGCAGGATTCCCGTCGGGATCATTTAAGAAAGCTACTTCCGCAGCGCCGCTGTCAGCTCCAACAGATGGAACGTCCGGATCGATATTATAAGTAGCTGTAGCAAGCTTCTCTTTGCCAGCCGTAATTGCAGCTGTATATTCCGCATTGGCTCCGGCTATCGCACAAACCATTGAGCAAGCAGCAGATTGTTTCTGCACACAACCCGGGGGTGTGGCCAAGGCATACGCCCGATAGCAATATTCTTTCCCGTTCCCGCTTTGGCCAACATTATCTTCCCAACTGGATTTTAAGGACGCTTCCAAGGGCTGTCCCGAGGAATCTTTCAAGGGCTGCCACGCTCCGAGGGTATTGTTTATTCTTTCTGCTTTTTCGAAATAATAACCCTCATTAGTGCTACTAGGTTGAAGGCTCACAACCAACCATTCATCATTAGGGGTTACAATTAAATTGGTGGGAGATCCAACACTATATTTATCACAAGGGTCTTCAGTGCCTCCGCTGTCACCACCGTTTTCACCTCCGCTGTCACTACCGCTGTCGCTATTACTATCGCTGCTGACGGTGGTCGAGTCTGGGGAATTTAAACGACCTCCTCCGCCTCCTGAGCTCGTGCCACTACCGCTGCCGCCGCTGGAACCACCACCAGAACCGCCGCCGGAACTACCGCCGGAACTACCGCCGGAACTACCGCCGGAACTACCACCAGAACCACCACCCGAACCACCGCCGAAACTATCGTCGAAGTCGACAAAACCATCCTTGTTGATCCCGAATTCGTCAAGCCAGTTGTATAGCGGACCTATCGGTGTAGCAAGAGCTAGAAAATTCGCTTTACTTGCTTCAATAATTCTGTACTTATAAAAACCTCCTCCGACGACAAGACCCAGAGCTGTCTGGATTCTCGCTTCATCGGCCGCAGCTGCAAATTTTCCGGTCATGCCATGGAGAAGAAGTTCGGCGGAGCGGATGGCCCCGAGATTGTTGATGGCCTCGGTCTTCTTGGATTTTTCGATCTGATAAATCATCTTGGGGAATACAAAAGTGGCAAAAATCGCCGTCATCAGAACCGCGACCAAAATCTCAAGAAGAGTAAATCCTTTTTTCTTATTTCGGAGTAGTTTTTTCATTTCTATTTCCTCGCATGATATCTTCCAATAATTTTTTGTTCTGGACGGCCGCTTCCAATTTCGGATCCAACTCTAATGCCCATGTCCACTCCTCAAGGGCCTTATCGGCATTCTCAAGAAAAGCATAAGCAAGGCCGGCATTCACATGGCCTTTTGCATAATGATCATCAATCTCAAAAAGCTCGCGATAAACCTCCAAGGCTTTCTTGGGCTCATTCATCTTGAGATAAAGAAGCCCCATGTCATTACGAATAGCAAGATTGCGCGGGTCCTTTTTTAATAATTGCTCATAAAAATTGCTCGCTTTTGCGAATTCCTTTTTTTGCACGGAGATTTGTGCTAACCCGTAGATTGCACCCGGGTTTTGTGGGTCTTTTTCCAAAACATGGCCGAAATTCGCTTCGGCCTTATCCCAATCTTTCTTTTCCAAATACAGCTGCCCGAGACCTCGATGAATTTCAACAGTCTTAGGGTCCTGCGCCAAAGCTTTTTGGTATTGATCCTCCGCCTGGGCATAGTCCTTCCGTAACCGATGAATAGTAGCCATATTAAGATACACTCTTGGAACTGGAGACGGAGTCTTTAATAAGTTTTTTAGGATCATTTCTGCATGATCTAATTCGCCTGCATGGATATAGGCCGCGGTACTGTTACAAAGAGCCACCGTATCGTTTTTTTGGCCTATTTCTTCAAATAATTTTGCCGCTGTCAAAAAATCGCCCGTCATATAGTCGCAATACGCCAAATTTCGTTTAACGTTCGAGTCGTCAGGCTTGAGGGTTGTTAATTTTTGATAATAGTCAATGGCGGGCTCGAAATCTTTTTGAGCTTCGTAAAAACGGGCTAAATTCAAGAGGATGTCCGGATCGTTGGGTTTTTGTTCAAAAGCTTTAAGAAAATTGGCTTTTGCTTTTTGGGCTTCTCCCGCGGAAGCATAGGCGCTGCCAAGGTTAGCATAGAGAATAGCATTTGTAGCTCCCGGGCTACGGGCTTGTTCAAAATTTTCGGCAGCTTCCTTGAAACGACCCTCCTTATACAGCTCCACGCCTTTGGCGAAATACACCTCTTTGCCACGGACTTCAAGAAGTCTCTCCTCGCTGTCGCGCCAGATCATTTGGATATCACTCTTGGGAATCTTGACCTTGCCCCCCGGAGCTTCGATTACCACAAATTCTTCGTTTTCTTTAAGAATTTTTGTTTCGACAGCATTACCATTCTTGAGTTGAATAATCTCGGCACGGACGTGGAGAGACGACGAGAAAAGGAGGATAAATAAAACAACGGAGAGGATAGGATTCGAACCTATGATCCCCTTGCGAGGATAACGGTTTTCGAGACCGCCGCATTCGACCACTCTGCCACCTCTCCACAATTTAACGAAAAACGGGGAAGCCTTTGCGCTCTTCGTTTCCAGAATATGGAAGTGTTATAAAGTCTATGTGTTTCTTAAAGATTGGTCAAGGCGGGAGGATGAGGGATTTTTCGCAACACGCCCGATTCTTACCGGCTTGCTCGACACAATATAAGGTTACGTATGTTCCTGCCTCTAAAGGGTTGCGATCCAACGCTCCTTGTTACATTTGTAGATTTCCCTGAGAATATCTTCCGTATTCTTGGTTAGCGACCATCCGGGATAATGACCGGAAAATTTAGAGATGTCGCTGACCCACCAGATATGATCCCCGACTCGATTCTTTTCGACATAGACCGTTTTCATTTTGCGATCGGAAATCTTCTCGCACAACTGAATGGATTCCATCATGGAAGTATGGCTGAAACGCCCCCCCCCCATATTGTAGACCTCGCCACATCGCGGGTTCTGGAAAAAATGATAAAAACAGTTCACCAGGTCATAGCTATGAATATTATCCCGTACTTGTTTGCCGTTATAACCAAAGATCCGGTATTCCCGGCCTTGGATCGAGCATTTCATCAAATAAGCGAGATATCCGTGCAGTTCCGCCGCGGCATGGCGGGGACCCGTTAAACAGCTACACCGGAAAATGCCCGTTTTCATCCCGAAATAGCGTCCATATTCCTGAACCATGATATCTGCGGCAACTTTAGACGCACCGAAAACAGAATGGGTGCAATGGTCCAAGGACATACTTTCATTGATCCCGTTTCTAAAATAAGAATGCTGAGGATCCAATTCCCAGCGTGTTTCCAGTTCTACAAGGGGAAGGCGGTTTGGGTTATCCCCATAAACTTTATTGGTGGACAAAAAAATGAAAACGGTCTGAGGACAATATTGACGTGCCGCTTCCAAAAGATTCAATGTACCGACCGCATTAATATCAAAATCCGTGTGAGGTTCCCGGGCAGCCCAGTCATGGCTCGGTTGAGCGGCGCTATGAACAATCACAGAAATATCCCGGCCATACTCCGCAAAAATGCGGGAAACAGCCCCAACATCGCGGACATCTTTATCATAATTTATGAACTTCGAGCATTCATTCCGGAGTTCTTTTAAATTCCCCTGTGTGGAACCTTCCACGCCAAAAAAATATTTTCGCATATCATTTTCGATACCAACAATCTGAAATCCTTGAGCATGAAAGAACCGGGCCGATTCAGAACCAACAAGGCCTGCAGTCCCCGTGATCAATGCAATTTTCATTACTATTTCTCCCTCTTGGTCTTGTAATCAAAGAAATATTTTTTTAAAATCCGGCTCGTGGTCCTTCAACCAATGAAACGTGTCCTCCAGGATCTTCCGCGAAGATCTCTGCGGCTTCCATCCGAAAACCTGCTCTGTTTTTCCGTTGTCGGTTATATACCAGATCACGTCCGCCGGCCGTGGTTCCAAAACACTTCCGATCGTCGTTGAATTCCCCGTTAGCTGTTCGCAAATGTCTGTGGCTTCCCGAAGAGATAAATTCGCATAACTCGACCCTCCGACGTTAAATATCTCCCCGCGATAAGCGGGTTTGTCCCCCATCAGGCACTGCACCTGCTTTGCCACAAGTTCGGCAAGATCATGCACATGCAACAGATCCCGCACCTGCTTCCCCATTCCGCCGAATCCGATATATTTTAACGGCTTCTTGAAATAGTGGTTGGCCAACCAAAACGTAAAAACACCCTGATCTACCTTGCCTAATTGCCACGGACCGGCGATGACACCACACCGGTCGATAATGGCTGGGAGATCGTATTGCGCGGCATATTCCCGAAGGATCAATTCCGCGCACAATTTGCTCGCCCCATAGAGGGACCGGATCCCTTGAAGAGGCATCCCCACCTGAACACCACGCGGGCTTACTTCTTCACACCCTCCGACGAAATCGAAACGCTTCTCTGTCTCCTGATAGCGACAGGCATTTAACTTATCGTAGGGATAAACGCGAGAACTGGATAGAAAAAGAACCGGAACCCGTCGTTCACGGGCCCATTCAAAACAATTAATCGCGCCTTGGAGATTGATATTGAGGAGACGACGCGCGGCCTGGCCTTGGGTCCCCGCCAGGACAGACGCTTCTGCGCTACATTCGATCAGAAGAGTAAACACCTCCTTAAGTTTGTTGAGATCTTCAGGATTCCTTATATCGCCCCGTACAAATTTAACACCATGGGACAAGATCCTTTTTTCTAGTAAGATCTCTGTGCCGCGACGGCTGAGATCGTCGAGAACGGTTATTTCATAACCTCGGATCATAAGATCCACTGCCAAATTGGACCCAACAAACCCGCAGCCGCCTGTGATAAGAACACGCTCTGTCATTGTTTATTCGTTTCGAGAAAAATATCACGTATGAATGCCGGCATAAGGTTCTTTTTGAGAATATAACTTATAAAATCTTCGTTTAAAAAATTGACGGGAGTAATTATAACAAAGAAAGCAACTTTTTGTGTTTTTGTAGCAAAGTACAAAAGCTGAGAACAACCCTGGCTAAGATTTCATCCAAAAGTATTTATTAAAAATTGCCAAGTAGATACCTCGCACAAATTCGTACGGTATGGAAAAAGCATAGACCTTTACTTTCCCCCAAAAATTTTCATTTTTGGTGATCATCCAATGACGATTACGAAAACATAAATACTGTCGGAATTTTTCGTTCGTACCCGAGCTATTGCCGGTGTGACAGCACACCATCTGAGAATAAAATAGAACCTTCCACCCAGCCCGTTTGGCCCTCCAAGCCAAATCCACGTCTTCCACCAAGAAGAAAAAGCGCTCGTCAAAGTAGCCGGTTTTTTCTTTGAGTTTATCAAGCATACTTCGCCTGTAAAAGGCGGCCGCGGAACAAGGTCCGATAATTTGTTCCACACTTCCGCCGGTAAAGTCCTTTGGCTTTCCCTGATTTAGATCATGAAATCTTCTAAGCGCTGTCAAGTGGACCCCTTGAGAATAAATCATTTTGCCATTCCTCGACAGCACATTGGGTTGGATCATTCCGACGTCATCAGCCAATAAATCTTTGATTGTTTCAAACTTTTCAATGAAGCCGTCCTTTAGAACAACGTCACTATCCAGTGCCAGAACCCATTCTCCGAACGAACATTCGATGCCCTGATTTCTGGCTTTGCTGGCTCCAAGATTTTTCGGATTTTTGATCAATTTCACCAGGGGATAACACTCCTTGATAATTTCCCGCGTTTTATCCGAAGAAGCATTATCGATGACCACAACTTTGATATCCTTGGTGCCCTGGCGAAAAACAGAATCCAGGCACGCTTGTATTTGTTTTTGGCTGTTGTAAGTCAGGATTACGATTGAAAGCATTCTTTCTCCTCTTTAAATCCCCTTTAAAATATCAGCCAGCCGCTTGCCAAGCACCTCGAGTGAATAATACCGCTCTGCATTCCGTCTGGCCCTATGCCCCATTTCACGGCACAACTGCGGATTTTCGGCTAAGCGGCACATAGCAGAAACGAATTCATTTTTATTTTTTGCTAAAAAACCCGTTTCCTGATCACGGAGGATGTTCCTTGCTTCTCCCACGTCATTGGCAACTGTAGGCTTGGCCATGCTCATATATTCAAATAATTTGGTCGGACTTTTTGCTTTATTGAATTTCGTATCTTGAATCAATGGCAACAACCCGACATCCGTACCGGAAAGATGATCAGGAATTCTGTCCGGATGGATCCAGGCGTGGGCCACCACTTTGTTCCTATGCTTGTATCCGGGGAGAGTTTGTCGCATTTCTTCAAAATATTTGCCTTTCCCGGCTAGGTTTAATAAAATATTCTCATGTCGATCTGCAACTTTGGAAAAACAATCCAATAGAAATCGGATATTAGCGCCCATTTCCTCATGGTAAGCCGTTCCGATCCAGGAAAAAACAACACTCGTCCTTGGACAGCCCTCTCTGGGACAAAAAAGATTCGTATCCGCCCCGGTCGGAAGATAATGCACGGAAGGGTTGAAATCGAGAAGGTAATCTTCAAGGAACTTGCTAGCAGCGATGCACACACTAGCGTGTTTAGTAATTTGACGCGTTGCATATTCCATTTTAGAACTCGGATAAAATCCGAAGAAATAAACAGGATTTTCCCGGATATTCCAGTCATCGCAATCAAATACGACTTTATTTTTTTTCAGTCCGGAAACCAATAGAGGCGCCAAAGTATGATAATTCAATCTTTGGAGAATAAAAATGGTTTCGGAGGATTCTTTTATGAGCGAGAGAAAAGCTCTTATATTAAGTCTGATTTTTTCCAAACCGGACATTTTCAATTCTTTTTCACCGTACTTCGCGCCCAGATCATCGGCGAACGAGAAAACACGGGCCTCTATGCCTTGTTTGGCCAACTCCCGGGAGAAGTTATAGCAACGGACCCGAGCTCCCGATAAATCATATCCTTCCCGGGTAACAAATATGACTTTCATAGAAGTCTTTTTTTGCTTTTGCCTCGATTAATTTGTTTTCAAAAATACCGATACAAGTATTTTCCGCCACAATTGAAGAATCGGCATCATTGGAATGTCAATGATTTTCTCTTTATCAATGCGTATTACGCTTTTATCTTAGACAACCAAGATTTGTTAGCGAGATACCAATTCACCGTACGTTTAATCCCCTGTTCAAAATTGACCTTGGGTGACCATTGGAGCGTCTTTTGAGCGTCAGAGATATCAGCTTGAGTAATTTTCATATCAATTTTGGAGAAAGCATGTTGTTCGATCTTGGCTTTTTTGCATAAAAATTTTTCGATCAGGCGAATCATCAGATTTATAGAATACGAGCCGTTCCCTCCCAGGTTAATGACCCTATAACCGACTTTCTTCAATGCTGCGACCGTCCTCCTGGCAATATCATCAACATAGACGAAGCTACGGCTTTGGGAACCATCCCCAAAAAGCTGTATCGGCTTATCTTCGGCGATTGGCGATTGCCTTAATAAATCGAAACGGGCTCATATCCAGACGTCCCGCGGGGCCATAAGTGGTAAAATATCGCAGAACGGTCACGTCGATACTATAAAGGTGATGATAAACGTAAGCTATTATTTCCGCCGTTTTTTTACTCGCTGCATATGGCGAACTAGGTGTATTCACTTCCATACTTTCCTTAAACGGCATCTTCTCCCCAGCATACAAGGAGGAGCTTGACGCGAGAACAAACTTCTTAACACCCCGTTCCCGACACTGTTCAAGAAGATTAAGCGTTCTATTCACATTGGTAGTCATATAAACAAATGGATTTATCTGCTGTTTTGAATGCCCTTAGCTGTACATTCTAACGAGGGGCGCTGATTCTCGCATGGCATTCCCAACACCCACGACTGGTCCTCATCGACCTTTCCCCTCACGGAAGGGCCACATCTTTTTTCACTTTT
>JBAZER010000060.1:0-8956 GCA_041653795.1 Candidatus Omnitrophota bacterium | reverse complement strand
CTTCAAATAAAGGTTCATCGCCTCGCTAAGAGACCCGCGAAGGTAATTGTCTTCCTCTTCCGTGGTAAGCCCCGACGGAATAATCTTTTTTGGGTCAAGGAACACATCGTTGTTGTCCGGGTACGTTGCTTTCCACTTGCGGCTCATGGCTATCGACCGCTCCGTGTTGGTGAGAGGTCTCTTCGAAATGTCCTTCTCCAGATAGGATTTCAGGGCCATCGCCTGATCTTCGGTCAACGGCTCCTGTTTTTTTTCCTTCTTCCAAAAGAATATGTTCATCGCATCGCCGCCACGAGATCGGGGCTCAAACCCTTCCTCAATGCAAGCATCTGCGGTTGCCACATCAGATTGGTTTCGTACTCAACCCCGACGAGCTTGGCGCTGGCTATCTTATTGTCTTCGGCCATCGCATTGAACTTATCGGGCTTCGCACATCGGTAGATCATCGTCGGAACACATCCGCTGATTATCCATGCAGGGTTCTCTTTCTTCCAATGATCCCGTGACTCCCTAAGCATTCGGCGAAGCCCGTCAGCCGGGATCACGGCCCGGCGATTGTAACTCTCCCCTCTTCCAAGCGGCCGCGGGCAGATATCCGCCGCGTCCCGGGTTATTCCGTATGCGCGGCAGACCATCGGGCGGGATGAATGAATAAGGCATTTTTGGTCATCGGTCAACAATGGGCACCGGCTGGAGTTTACGGCCTGCCATTCTTGGGTAAGCTCAGGAGAACATAAGCCGTGAGGTTTCCCTTTATAAATAGTAGCAAAAGAATGCTTTTGAAGAAGCCAGTCCTCGCATCGATCAATGACCTGATTGTACGTCGTGTTGCCCATCGTATGGCTGACAATATTTATCGCCTCGATAGTCATCGCCGGCGGTATATTATGCTGGCAACATATTCCGCAATTAGGAATACACGTGGGAACACCAATTGTCTGCTCGATATCCTCTGCTGCCAGGGCGAATACTTCCTGGAGCTGACGGATAACGCCGAACGCGGCGATCATGGGGTCTTTTGAGGTTATCTTCAACATTCCCAATCTCTTCTCCTAATGGGTAGTGAAGCGCCCCCGGGGTTTCCCCCGGGGGCTTCTTCTGTTGTTTGAGGCTTACACTTAGATGGTTACGCTGATCAGGGTACTGACTCCGAGCACCTTGGCGGCGGCTCCGCCAGCTCGGGCCTGGACTTGAGAGCTTCCGGCCATATTGATCGGGAAGGGCCCGACAGGTAAGTACCCAAGGTTCACGGTCACGGCCGTTGGGTCAATCCGGAACTCGGTCAGAGTCGCGGGGGTCGCGTTGCGGACCTGTACCTCAAATACCTGAGCGGCACCTGCGGTATCCGTGTAGAATCCGCACAGCCAGAACTCGGTAGTGATTGCGCCGGCAGCTACCAAGTCTGCATAGGCACCCCATGCGCCAGCACCGGTGGTGACCACCGTGCCGACGGCAGGTACTCCGGTTGTCGCCGGGGTCAGGTAGTAGGTCGTATTCAGTCCGAGAACTGCTTTGATCAATCGTCTATTCATTTTTCTCTCCTTTCGATTACTTAGCGCGAGTGCTCACCACTTAAGCGGTGATCGTCTCACCCTTTCTCTCGACGGCGAATCCCATAAGTTGAATACGAGCTGCGCCACCAGCGATTCTCGCGGTCACCTGGCAGGCAAATGTGGTCTGGGGCTCGATCACAATCGGCTCACTGAAGTAGCCTTCCTGTGTCTGGCAGTTCACCAGTTGCTCTAGGTCGAATTGCGCCATGATGTTTCCGGCAACTGCCGCCCGGCGGAAGGTCAACAGAGAAGCCGGTAGCGGTATCGTCTCGATACCTACGCCGTAGAACACGATCAGTTTGTTTGCAGGAATGGCAGGGGTGGCAACGGCCTGGAACACGCTGTACGCGGTTCCGACAACGGCCAGAGCCGCGGTATTCCACTGATCCAGGGCAGTTGCGAAGTCCCGGATGTTCTGAAGCGGGCGTACATCCAGCTCTTCACCGCTCGCGGCCAACTTCAGGGTCACGGCGCGGGCTACAGCCTTGTTGATCGCGTCCTTTTTGAATTGCTCGATCTTTCCGGGGACCAGAATTGCTTCATCTTTCGGGATAAGGATCTTCAGATTGTACGACATTTATTGATTCCTCCTTCAATTTCATCTGGTGCTTTACACCAGCGGCTCTCGCCGGCGGCTCTCGCCGATCCCTCTCGGGAAACCCTCTCGGGCTTCTCAGGAGTGCCTATATCATCCGGTTGCCTTCAAAACCGGGCTGGGTGGCAACGCCTCTCCGTGCCCATTGCGCAGCAGCCGCCTGGCTGGCCTGACGCATCGCCATGGACTGAGAAGCAGTTGGCGCGGTGCTCTTCATTGCCTGGTAAATCTTCTTGCCGGCGATCGCGGCACCCGCCGGGGCAAGGCTCTTCGTGTATCGGGTGTATCCCTGGATAAAAGGAATCTTTTCGCCGAAATTGCCGACGAGAACAGCCGCGCCTTCAAGATATGTCGCATACTGTTTCATGGTTTCGGTTCTTCTGGCCCCAACATCCTTGTTCTCCAAGTACTGGTCTGCGATACCTGTCAGCAGTCCTACCAGGGTTCCTTCCATGTCCATAATACGGACCTCCTATAAAATCTAACACACCGCTTCTATCTATCTAGGTTGTGTCGCCTGATGAATTAGGCTAACTGTAAATCAAGACCCCTTTATTGTCAACAACCTTTCGGCTTGAATCTAGCAGATATCTTCCTGACCGTTGGCTGGCAACTGCATCCGATCGTCAGCTTCGTAACAGTCTCGCAAATATCGTGATCGTTACACTGATACGATCCATCGATCAGTATCAAGTTGGGAATGTATTGCTCTGAGACCATGGCTACCGGTATCCAACCAACCGGGGGAACCGTCGACTCGAGTACGTACCACACGCCATCAGGTGACTGGTATTCTACCCAGCAGTGACCTCCGCCGCTTACCCCTTGAGTGTTGTAAACCTCTCCAATTACCAGCGCCACTCGATTGCCTGGAATACGATTAACGAGCAGCGAGGCCAATAATGAGCTTTTACTTACGCAGTTCCCTTTCTTCCGAGTCACTGCATCCAGACCAAGATAACAGTCTGCGCAAGTACAATAATCTCCTCTCACGTAAAGCTCGGAGCCAATTGCTTCATATGGGATACTGGAGCCGACATAATCCCATACCGCATAAACAAACTCGGTTTCGTCGGCCTGCTGAAATGTTGAATAGAGGGGGGCAACTTCTTCCGGCAAGATGAATTCGGAGACGGGGAATGTGATGAGACCGGACACGGATGATCTTCGGAGAGTCAGTAGGGCAAGCCCTGCAATGATACCAACGAGGACGGTAGAGGAATTCACGCGCCCATCTGTTTTCATGATGGGCGTATTGTGCATCTAGGAGCCGAGGCTGTCAAGTTCGGTTTTAATCTTGGCGAGGCGCTCAAGGATGGAATCCCGCTCCTGCATCAACTTTTCTTTTTTAGATTGGTTTTCAGGACCGATAAGCGGAGAATTAGGATTTATCAATGTGGCATTGTCGAAGGAAATAGTGAAAGGGCCGATAGAAAATGATCCTTTCCCGGATATTGGCTGATTTGCCATGTTACCCTCCGTTTCAATCCACGCCTCCGCGCGGGAGGCGACGCCATGTTACCCTCCAAAATAAGAGCGGATGGTTTTCAGTTGCCCCCTAAGCCATACGTTCCCTTGATGCTCATGGTCGGCGACTACGTCCAGCGCCCATTGAGGTAAGAGCATAACCACCTGCTGGTCGGTCAGTTTCGCGGCTATGTCCGCGTAATTCTTTGCCCCATCCCTAAGTTTTTGAAGCTGCTCAGGTGGGATACAGGTATCCAGCGATACGTTATTTTCGATCATCCACCCGAGGCGCTCCGGGCCAATCGGATCAAGGAACTCCTTAACCTTTCCCCCCGCCAATCGCAAGAGGAGAGAAGCGTTGAATACCTGCTGGTCAAAGTTCCCAATCCCTTTGGCAATCGTCTTTCCGATAGTGTCTAGTAATCCCATGGGTGGAATCTCCTATACGGGGACCGGTACCATATCGTAGGTTTCCCCGCACTCCGGGCAGGTAACGCTCGTCACGCCTTCTATCAATTTGATCACGGCTCCACAGCCCTCTTTGTCGCAGACGATAGACTTGACAGCTTCTGGCGGAGGAGAAGCAGCTACCCCAGGCTTCGGTTTTGGCCTGGCAGAGACCCCGGATGCTCCAACCTGTCCCATCTTCCCATCGACGAACGCGGATACTGCCTGACTTATTGTTCCCAGGAGTTCTGTTCGCCTTCCTCCATCCGCATCAAACTTCATCAACTCTAGATTGTATTGGCGATCGTTGTTCTTTTCCTCTCTCGCCCATTGCGCCCTCATGGTATCCATGCGCTCCTGATGCTGTTGACGCATCGTCTCTAGTTCGATCTCCAGCTTCTTAAGATGGACCTGAGCTTCAAGCGAAAGACTGGCGCTGGACGGGCTTTGGGTTGCTGGCTGGATACTCTTTTTTATCCTGTCGGTAATCGTATCCTGGAGGGTAATCGCCTTCATCAGGGAGTCTATCGGATCACTTGACTGATACTGATTCTTTAGGGCGACCAGCTCCTCTCTTACCCGCGACAACTCTACGTTCTGCGCGGAGTTCTGGTTGTTGGCCATCACCTGTGTGAGTTGGGTGAGCACGGTGTTCAGTGTATCTCCCTGGGACTTGAATATGTCCCCTATGTTCAGTTGAGTTTTCTCCTCGGTCTTTGGAGCAGAGGCGGATGGCTTGTTATCCCCCTCTATTCCGGCACCGGACGCAAACGCGGCCACCCTACGTCCACGGTAGTAAGACCGCTCGATTTCATCAACCGGATCATTCTCGCGCCTTTTAAGTGACTTCTCCGTTACCTCATCATCGGGTTCTGGGATTATAGCCCCTTCCCCTCTCACGTTTCTAATTGCCATCTTCCTGATTCCTCCCTCTGTTTCGATCGATTATCTGGTATGCACCAAGCATTACCCCGCGCTGCTTGAAGCTCTCAAAAAGATAGGTGTCCAGGAAGTCTCCCGGGCTAATGTCTGTAGGCCAATCCCATTCCCTGATCGCCACTTCCCGCGCTTGCCACAGTAGGGTTGATTCCATTTCAAAGCGCTTCGGAGCAATAGTCACCGCTACCGCTTCGCCGATGTCGGCAGTGACCTTCATAGGGGACTTAGATTCTTTTACGGTGGACGTTTCGCTGGAAGAAGGGTGCCCGTTGCCCTTCGCTGAGACTCCCTCAGCGGCCGCCTTTTTCTCCGCCTTAGCCTTACGTGCATTGTCCAGCTCTGCTAATCTCTCCACTCTGTGAGCTGCCCACTCATGGGCAAAAACTTTATTAGACGGCATCTCCTCGCCGCAGAACCTGCACGCTTGAATAGTTGTCGCCGCCATGAACTCAATATAGCACTTGTCCATTCGATCGTCAATGGACAGTCTATGGCAAAACCTATACTGGCGAGTCGCCCCAGGATTGACAGTCAATACCATCCGCTATAAAGTAGTGGCATATCAGGTCAAGGAGGAATTATGGCAGGAACGGCAGCAAGGATAGCGGCGATCGCCGCCCAGGCGATGATCACCGAAGCCACCCGGAAAGACCCGATGGCGATCATGGAAAAATGCAGGCTCCCGGACTGCGCTATACCGGGCGCTGGTATTCCGCCCACGCCGGTTACTCAAGGGGCTTCTTTTGCAGATATCCAGATAACTGAGCCTGAGATCGAGATGCCGACCACGGCCGAGACAATTGCCATGCTCAAAGATAGGCTCGGAAAAGAGCTGTACCGAATCGAGCTCGATTTACAGAACGGAGGGAGGATAGCGGGCCGTCCGTGTGATTGCTTATCCAAAAAACATAGGCTCGGTATCGAGGCGACTGCCGAGGAATTGATGTCCTACGAGCGCAGCCCGGTGTACGGGCAGATCGTTGCATGGCTCGATGAACACGCGCCCAGCTTTGATCCAAAGGTGATCGCCAAGACCCCCGCATCATACTATCAACAGTTGACCCCGGATGTCCGGGACTTCAGGAAGCAGGTGATGGGGACCGAGGATCTCGGTTCTATTTTACGAGGAAGAGGAGAGTGAAATGTTGAAAGGAACACCGCCCGGCGCCTTTCAGAAACCGACAAAGAGGATCATTCCCGCCCTTTGGCAGTGTAGGGATCGTGACTACAGGTATACTGAGTCAGACGCGGAGATCGCTGCGTCGCAGTTGGGGGTCGATGCCGACAAATACCCTGACCTGCTTCGCGGAATGCAGCACGAACTTGAACACCATGACCTGACATGCGGCTCTATATTGGCCAGCGCGCTGATCAGCCTCGCCCACTTCAGGGAGGACGAGGATTACTATAAAAAATTGGAGGCCTGCGGATTATCATGAGCAAATGTAAACCGTGTTTAGGAGAGGATATCAAAGAACTGGTTCGTCAGCATTCGAGCGACACAGACACCCTGATGAAACTCGACTCGATCCCGGATTGTGAGTACGCCGATGCAGTCGAAGTGTGCGGGAGCACGAGAAAGGCGAGTGCTTACCAAACTCACACGTCCGAGTGCATGAAATCGGGTAAGTCGATGAAGGAATGTGCCGCTCTTTGGAAAAAGAAGAAGGGGGGATCGTAAGCATGCCAGGGGAAACACAAGACCCATCATCCGAGCAATTTGTTTGCACGTTGAGTAAGGTGGGGTCGCTTAAGGATTATTTTTCGGTGGAGTACGGGCCAAAGGGGGAGTGCCGCCCGTGCCGGCTGAGGCCGATGGCGGAGTTGTATCTGGGGGTGCTCGAGGACGAAGGGGAGGAACGGCACGCTGAACAGCTAGTCAAGGCCTACGAGAGTGGAGACATCTTGACAATAGCCGAGGCCATGGATACGATAAAGGCAAATGTAGGGGAAGTCGTAAGGCAACAGCTCGAGAACCTGAACTGCATCGGGCAGATGGCGGAGACTGAGGAGAGCGATGATGGCGACCCGGCAAGCAGCTAAACGCTACGTTCTGGGAAGGCCAATGAAAATGGCTGATGCCAATCGGCTACTGGGGTTGCCAAAACAGCAGGAAATGAGCTGGGAAGAACTCCAAAAAAAAGCATTAAGCATTAAATCAGGCATCAAGCACAAATCTTGAAAAAGGAGTATCAAAAAATGGCAAAGGCTACTGCGAAAAAGTATAATCTCGGTGGGGGGATGTCCTTACACGACGCCCGGAGAGTCTTGGGCGTGCCGATCATCGCTCACACCGGCCACGTGAACTCGCACGCTCGATGCGTGGGGACCACGGTCAAGAGAGCTAAAGTGCATAGCGTTAGTGAGGCTCGGAAAATCTTCACTACTGCCGCTACCGGCGGATGCAAGGACTAACCCACCCAAAAATCAGACTTCTCCTGCATTGAGCATGAAAAAGGGGGAGGACCATTTCGGCCCTCCCCCTTTGCTATTCCAGGACATTTGTTTATTTTTTGATCGCCCGAGGGACACTGCGCGCCGCGGCGCTGAACCGGCACTTGACATTAAAGCACCCCTCAAACATGTTGCATCCGGTTATCACGTTCAAGTCGCCCTCTTTCTTCCCGCCATCAATCCGCAGCGGATAGATGACGATCGACACTGGTTCCTTCTTCTTTGAGCCCTCGGCAACGAACTCCGCGCACTGCCCAATTTGGCTTACCAGATTGACTTCCATTATTTTCCCCCCTTCTTGAATTCTGCTTTCGACACGCGGTCCTCGTAGAACACTTCGAGCGACCGATAAAATAGGTGGCACTTGCACCAACCCTTTGCCGTTACATCGCCTATGCACTGCTCGCAGGGGCACATCTTTCGCTCCGGGGCACAAGCGCAGTTGCCGAACCTTAAATAGTTCTCGGCTGAATATCCGTAGCCTATTGACGGGTTGATCGTCAGATTGTTCGCTATAGCAAACTCAACAATCTGCTGCGCCTTCCGTCGAAAATCGGAATCATTGATCTTCAACTCTTGCTTCTTCGGCATTTTACTCCTTTCCGTAAATCGCTATCAGAATGGCATCGGCCCTTCCGTTATCTTTTACCCGGGAGAGGTCGGCGGCGGGGAACAATTGCTGGGCGAGGGTCCGCGATTCCCCCTTCTCGCAATGCAGGAGTCCGGCCCTCTTCTTCCATGCAGATGGTCGGACAAGGGCCATCGGCAACTGGAGCGCGGCGATCGCCCCCTGGATCATCCCATACCCCATCCCGAAGTTGAACATCGAACTTACTCCTTGACCCGGCATACTCTGGACCTGTTCTAAGTAGACGACGAGTTCCGGTCGGTGCCACTTGATGAGCAGGCTCACAAGCTCCGATGAGTTCACTTGCTTCTTGTTACCCTTCTTCCCGAGGGGCATGACCGGCATGTCGGCAAGCTCCACCAGCTTTGGGAAGCTGAAAGCACCAGCGAACTCGAGGAGAGCCAGCGCCCCGGACACGCCCGGATCGATGCCCAGTCGGTATGTTTTCATCTTTTCTTCAACCTCCTGACAAGTTGCTTACTTGGCATATGCTGGGCACCGGCCTGAACCGCTCTCGAGTGCGCTCTTCCGAACAGATCGTAATGCGGGTGATCCGGGTGATCCTGAAACCAACCACGGGAGAGCCCGATATGCTGCGCAAACTGGTGGAGCTCGTCAACCGACTCATCGGATACCAGGTGGTGGCCGTCTGTCAGGATCATTGGTCAACGGCCTTTCGAATTTCCGAGATAATCCATTCTCTGGTCTCATCCGGTCCCACATCAATTATTTTTCTCAGTAAATCAGTTGCCGATGGAAAGGCTTGCTCAAGAAATCGCATGCGATTACTAGCCATACCCACGAACTCCCAGTCGTCGACATTCCCAAACGCCTTAGCAGCGTCCATCTCTGGATATCTCCACGCTTTCCAGT
>JBAZER010000059.1:748-9103 GCA_041653795.1 Candidatus Omnitrophota bacterium | reverse complement strand
TTTTAACCTGAAAACCGGAGAAAATGTGTTACCCTAAAATTGAATTTTTTTTCGGATTTTTGTTGCACATAAACACTTACAACGATAAAAATTCCCCTTGACACGAGAAAACAGCGCTTCTATACTCCGAACCGTCAGAAGCAATGTCTTATCAATTATAATCTGTGATAGACAGTTACAGCCTGTAACCGGCATATTATTCATCTTGTAAGCGAACTCTTTCCATGAGCAAGGCCACAAAACACAAAGCCAAAAGGTGGGCTGACAACCCCAAGTTGCTGCCGACGGAAACCCTTGAACAAAGGGCGCAAGCCGATCTGTCACGGCAGAACTACCGTCGTGCTAAGGAATGGCTAAAAGAACTCTGCAGACGCAGTAACGAACAATATCTTCCACAGCTCGTTCAATGCTATGAGGGACTGGCAAAACAGATGCTGGAAAAAGGCCAGCGCGCGGAGGCCAAAACCGTTTTCGATCAGATCAGGTTTCTGATAGGGGACAAGGCGGATCCATCGTTGGAAGCGCAATTAGCAATTCAATCAGGCGGTCATGCTGCTGCCGGATTCATCGAGCGTCGCAGCCAGGAGGGAAAACCGTTCAATGCCGGCGATGCCCGTGTTATGGCCGATGCCCTGGTGCTCGCTTTTGCAGACCACCCCGATCTTAAAGAGGGAAACCCGGAGCTGCACGGAGAGTTAATGGCCGTCGGCAGGGCGTTGGAATATGTCTGTGCTGAACGTTTTGCCGATGCCCTAAGCGAACTGAAGCGGATCGGATTGCATTCTCTCTTTTCCTGCTGGCGAATCTTCATCAAGGGGTTATGCGCTTTTTACACAGGAGACGATTCACGGGCGCGTCAGGCCTTTTCGCGACTCGGGAGCGAACCGCTTCTTTCCAAGGCGGCGCGTCCCTTTCTCTTCATTCTCGACAACCATACCGCGTCGCTGTCCAAGGACGAACCCAAGGAACCCCTTCTCATGCAGGTCTGCGCCGTCCTTAACCGGAGGGATCTGGAGCATGTCCTGCCGCGGGCCGAATACCTCTGGCGCGTCAGGCGCTATAATAACTCGTACGAGCATATCGCCCGGACGCTGACCGGCTTTCCTTCAGAGGAACCGGGGTTGCTGCGCACCCTTTCGCGGTTCTATTTTAATGCCGTGTTCCAGATGGATGGCAGGCAGATGGAGAAGTATTTCAAGAGTATCTGTTACATTGCCGGCAAAAAGAAAAAAAACCTTCTTGATAATCTGCTCTTTGCACGGGTCAGAAATCTCTGCCTTGACGCGGACGAAACGATCCCCGACCATGAGACGATAGAACTGTGGGAGGAGTTCCTCGTCTTATATGAGCGCGTCCATGGAGAAAACCTAAAGCTACGGGCCCTTGTCTATGCCCATCTGGGAGATAAATTCTCCAGGGAGGAAGAAGGGGATCCCTTTCAGTCCATTCTCGGACGGAAAAGACAGAAGGCGGAAATAAGAAGTTTCCTGCGGGCGGAGCAGGCCTACCAAAACAGCCTTAAACTGAACAGCGCGGATAAAGAGGTCCATCTCTCCCTGCTGCACCTCTACGAAAAGGCAGGAAAAGTCAGCAAGAGAAACAAGAAGCTTGACGAAATCAGCCGGCTTTTTCCGGATGATAAGGAAACCCTGGTCAAAAACGGCCATTTTTGCATTGAGCGTAAGTCCTTTATCAAGGGCATTGAGTATCTCAAGAGGGCGGCAACACTGGACCCCCTGGATCGTCAAATCAAGGAGGGCCTCTGCATAGCCTATATCAAGACGGCACGCCACTTTGCCGGAAAGGGTGAACCCGGCCGCCGCTATCGCGAATTCATGGGCGAGGCGATGGGGCTGGCCGAGGCAGGTCTTGACAATATCAATTTGGGTCTGCCCTATTTGAAGGTGCGCCTAGCTATTTTTGAATGGATCAGCGGTTGCGACCAGCAAGGCGGTCTTTTGCTGGAGGATGTCGTAAGCACCGACGACGGGGCACCTCAGGTGATGTACTTCGCTTATCTGATCGGCAGGATCTATGAGGCGCCAGCGCAGCATGTGTCCCGCTTGGAAAAACAGGTCAAGGAGGTGTTCGAAAACCCCGCCCCTGCTGTTGCCGCCGCTTTTACCGACATCCTTCAATACGTCAACCGCATTGACCTGCCGAAATTTTGGATCAGCAGGGAATTCAACCGCCTGAATCAATATGCCATGGATGCGGCGGTTAAGGTCTGCATCCCGCTGGAAGCGGAAAAGATCGTCCGTTATGCGTTCACGCAAGGCTCTCCGGGGAAGAGGCTTGCCGACAGGTACATCCGCATCATCCTTGATCAGGACCCCAGGAACCCCCTCTTCCTCCACTTTCAATACCTGAACGAGACGGCTGATCCCTCACGCCCGCCCACAACCTTCGACCTTCAGCAGTTAAAGGATATTCTTGCGATCTCCGTGGAACGAAACGAACGTATACTGATCAACCTCCTCAACAAACATATCCGTTTAGTCGAAGATTATTTGTCCCTGTCTAACCTGGATTACGATTGGGATGACGACGATGATGGGAACGATTTGGACGGGGTTGAGAATGGGAAGGTTGAACTGAGGGATGTCATTGAGGAAATTGCGAAAAAGTTAAATCCCGGACAGCGATCTTCATCCCGGAAGAAAAAGGGAAAGGCGGATATAAAGCAGCCATCTCTTTTTGATGACACCCCTTTCTGAAAACAACGATTAAGGAAACGGAAATATCATGGACCCTTACGAAATATTAGGCGTATTGCCGTATGCCGACGATGAGGACATCCGGAAGGCCTATCTTGATCTTGTCCGGAGGCATTCACCGGACCTGGAGCCCGAGGCGTTCAAAAGGATCAGTGCGGCATACGAGGCGCTGAAAGACGAAAAATCACGCCTTCGATATTACCTCTTTGACAGGGAAACTCCTGGGGATACCCCATTCCATGCATTCCTTCGGCATGTTTCAACCGTCGAGAAGAGGAAACCCATGAGTCTCGATCACTTGAAGGAATTTTTAAGGAAATGTGCGATAAAATAGAAGATGGACATACCGGCGACGTCGGTGATGAAATCCTTCAGTGGAAGCAGGACATCCTCAACAACTGCCGTCTCTGGCTTTCGAATCTCCAGGAGATGCCCGATGTTTCCGGATTTGAAGAAAAAGAAAATGAGCCTGACCTGTATTCGTTTTATGAACAGTTGTGCGTCCTGAAGAGCGAATTTAGAAAGAACTCGCGCCGGAGCCACGAGATGTTCAGCCGGTTCGGCGAGCATCTGGAGGAATTTCAGGGGGTGCTGGACTCTCTGATGCAAAGGATGGACAGGCTTTCCCAAAACCAGGAGGGCACGGAAATCCTCGCCAGGCAGGGACTGCTACTGCAGATGGTTGAGCTGTACGAACGCCTGAGATGGCTTGAGCGGAAGCTTAAGGAAATCGGGACTTCCGAGGCAACAGGGGAAACCCTCTGTGAAAGGATCAGAAGGTTCTTTGCCGGCAAGCGGCAAGCCCCTGCCACCGGCATTTCCGGAAGCCTCCGGGACGGATTTTCTCTTCTCCTTTCCCATTTCGAAGGATTTTTAGCCGGCGAAGGCGTTTCCCGGATACAAGCGGCGGGGGCGTCCTTTGATCCAACCATCATGGTGGCCGTCGGGACGGTGGAAACGGATGACGTCCCGCCCGACGTCGTCTATGAGGAGATTTCCGGCGGATATCTTTATGGAGAACGCATCCTCAAGCTGGCCAAGGTAACCGTCACAAAAAGAAAGGAACTTTAATTTATGGAAACGATCGTCGGCATTGACCTGGGAACCACCAATTCGGAAATAGCCATTTTTCTGGAGGACGGCAAAGCGGAAGTCATCCCCGTTGAAGGCGAGTTGATCATGCCCTCCTGCGTAGGCCTTGATCCTGCAGGCAGGTTAATCGTCGGCCGAACGGCAAGAAATCAGATGGTTTCCCATCCGGATAATACCGTCTTGTCCATCAAACGCCGGATGGGCGAAAACACCACGGTCGCCCTCGGAGACAAATCCATGAGTCCGGAGGAGATATCCTCGTTCATCCTCGCCAAGCTCAAAGACGCGGCGGAAAAGCACCTGGGACAGCCGATCACAAAGGCCGTCATTACCGTGCCCGCCTATTTCGACGATGCCCAGCGTAAGGCGACTAAAGACGCCGGGGCGCTCGCCGGTCTTGAGGTCATACGGATCATCAATGAGCCGACCGCCGCGGCCCTTGCCTACGAGGCGGGACACGAGGAAAATCAGCGGATACTCGTTTACGATCTGGGCGGAGGAACCTTCGATGTTTCCTTGGTCGTCGTGGAAAACGGGGTGGTGGAGGTCAAGGCCAGCCACGGCGATACCCACCTCGGGGGCGACGATTTTGATCGGCTGCTGATCGACTATGTCGCCCGCATCTTCAAAGAGAAGCACGGTGTCGATCTATTGAAGAGCGACCTCCGGGCAACCAACCGTCTCTGGGTTGCCGTGGAGGCGGCAAAGCGAACCCTCTCCGACCGGCCCTTTGCCGTCATCAGGGAGGAATTCATCTTCGGGGACTATCACCTTGACGTGGAGATATCCCGGGAGGATTACGAGGAAATGATCCGGCCGCTGCTGCGCAAGACCATGGCCGCCGTCCATGCCTGCCTGACGGACGCCCTTTTTCTTCCCAAGGCGATCAACAAGATCATCCTCGTCGGCGGCGCGACACGGACCCCCCGGGTCAGCCGAATGCTTGAAGAGGAGATGGGGATTGAGCCGCACCATGAAATCAACCCCGATCTCATTGTCGCCATGGGCGCGGCCATTCAGGGAGCGGCGATCGGCGGCGTGAAAACGAAATCCATCCTGGTGGATATTACGCCCTACACCTTCGGTACGCGCGCCATTGCCGAACATGAAGGGATGTTGACGGACAATTGCTTTGTTCCGGTCATCAAGCGCAATTCACCCCTGCCCATCAGCAAGGAAGAAATATTCTATACGAACGTGGACAACCAGGAAGAGATTCTGGTGGAGATATACCAGGGAGAGTCCCCTCTTGCCTCCGACAACATCTTTATCGGTGAGTTCTGGATTAAGGGGCTGAGCAAAGCCGAAGCGGGAAACCCGATTCTTCTCAACCTGGAGCTGGACGTAAACGGCATCCTCAAGGTTACGGCAAAGGAAAAGATAACCGGGCTTTCCAAGACCGTGACCATGGATACGACAAAAACGGCCATGGCCGGAAATCTGAAAGAAAAATGCCGGAATATCGCAGCCCTTCTGCAAGGGGCGGAAGCGCCGGACGATGAAGCCCCGGATCAACCAATGGATATGGCAGATAAGAACGCCATGATCAGCAAAGCCAAGGGACTCCGCAAACGGGCGGAGGCGATGATGGCCGGAATCAATGAGGAGGATGCGGCGGAACTCTCACACCTGCTGGAGCAGAGCCGGCAGGCCATCGCCGGTCAGGAGTGGGAAACGGTTGAGAAACTGAATGAATCCCTCGCCGACATGCTGTTCTATCTTGAGGATTGACGGCCATGAGCATACTCTGTCCTGCCTGCGGGAAAACGAACGAAGGGATCACGGAGTGCCAACGCTGCAGGTGTGAGCTGGCCATTTTACAAAGGATCACTAAGGCCGCAGACGCTCTGCTTCGTGATGCCCAGAAAAGCCTTTCCATCGGCGATGCTGCCGCCGCCGTTGATCAGGCAAAGAAATCCTGGCAGCTCAAAAAAAGCCCGGAGGCCGCGCGCCTCGCCTTCCTGTCAAATCTGGCCATCGGGGATTTTACACAGGCAAGGGAGTGGTATTCGATGCCAAGAGACAGAGTAGAAAACCACGCACTCTTGTCAAGACAGGACTAACCAGGGACGGGTTTGAAATTTATGACGACGTTACCTGAAACCAGGGAATCACCAAGAAATTTTCCCGTTGGCTGTACCTTTTCAGGAACCCTTTGGGATCTGTCAGTGCAAAGTCCCGTTCATGCGGCGCTTCCAGGCTGACGTAATCATGATTCATAAAAACCATCCTGGCGTAGTTTTCCCGGACTGGCGTGGACCCGTCATGGTTACAACGGGAAACTTTTGGGCCAGCGATGCTTTTTTTTAGCCAAGGTGCGCTCAATCATGGGGGAAACTAACCGTAACAACGGCCATTTGTCAGATTGAATTTCGTAATATCAATCAGCAGGACACAGAGAGTAGACCCAATGATTGATGATTTCGTAGTTGCGGCCGGGCAAGGTCGTGTAATCTAGCGGGAGCGAAGCCCGCACCGGAAGGCAGGCCAGCCACCGGATAGCGAGTTCTTGGAGGCATGATGGCAACACCATGTTTTATGCGTAGGATAGCGAGCAGACAGGCCGTAAGCCGATAGGTTGAAGGGAACGAGCCACGTAAGCATCTAAGAGGGAAGGACGACACTTTTACGAGGGTGGAAGTCAACACAGGCAGAGCGAGAGAAAAAAAAGGCAAGCACCCGCCTGCTTCCCCGGGGTCTGAGACCATGGCATGTTTGACATAGCGATTACACGGCAACCCGGGAGACCCTGCATAATCTTTCTGGACAAGCAAAACTGGAGAGTGCGCCGGACAACCGAAGAGGGAGGAGGGCGGATAAAAGATGCAGGGAGTCGGATGGTTTAATAGTACCAAAGAAGACGGGTAATGCCGTTGGAGGGAAGGAGACCACACATGGTAGAGTGGTGTGAGGAAACACTGGCCGTTCGCGGAAGCGGAGAACCGGTGACAACGAAACTGCGCCGCATAGCGGAGAAAGCCCGTAAAGAGCCACAATTCAAATTCAGCAGTTTATATCACCTGATGAATGAAGAGCTATTACGGGAATGCTTCAAGAAGCTGCGGAACAATGCAGCCTCGGGCATAGACAAAGTGACCAAAGGTAAGTATGCGGAAAATCTGGACGACAATCTTTCGGAACTGATAGAAAGACTGCACCGGATGTCATACATACCGCAACCTGTTCGGCGGACATACATACCCAAGCCGGGCAGCAACAAGCAACGCCCTTTGGGCATCCCCGTTGTTGAAGACAAACTTGTTCAAGCGGGCCTCGTTCGGATACTGGAAGCAATATATGAGCAGGATTTCATAGAAGATTCCCATGGATTTCGTCCAGAACGGAGCTGCCACGACGCGCTTAGAGCATTGAGCGACACCGTGGAAAACAAACCGGTCAACCACATATTCGAAGCAGACATCAAAGGCTTCTTTGACCATGTAAACCAGGAATGGCTGATGAAATTTCTGGTGCACCGGGTAAGCGACAAGCGGATACAACGGATGGTAAAGCGATTCCTGAAGGCAGGGGTAAGCGAAGACGGAGAGACCAAGATCAGTGACGAAGGCACGCCGCAAGGCGGAGTCATATCACCGCTACTGGCCAACATCTATCTTCACTACGCCCTTGACCTCTGGTTCGAGAAAGTATTTCAGAAAAGCTGCACAGGCACGGCAAGGCTAATACGATACGCGGATGATTTTGTAGTTTGCTTTCAGAACAAAGCTGATGCGGAACGATTTCGCGCAGAGATAAGCACACGACTGGGCAAGTTTGGCTTGGAACTGGAACCGACGAAGACCAGAGTAGTGGAGTTTGGAAGATTCGCCGTTCAAAATGCCAAGAGAAAAGGAGAAAGAGCGGGGACATTTGATTTTCTGGGCTTTACCCATTACTGCGGCACGAGAAAGAACGGCAAAGGGTTTCGGATGAAGCGGATAACATCGCGCAAGAAGTTTACCGCCAAACTGAAAACCTTCAAGGCATGGCTGAAGAAAGCCAGAACCATGAAGACAAGAGAGCTTTGGGATACAGCCAAAGCGAAACTGCGAGGACACTACTCATATTATGGAGTAACCGACAATTCGCCAGGAATCAACAGATTCGGATATGAAGTAAAGAAACTGTTATTTAAGTGGCTGAATCGTCGAGGTAAGCGGGGTAGTATAAATTGGCAGAAGTTTGGTGCGATGTTGAAACTGTTTCCACTACCGGCACCCAGAATCACGGTCAGCATGTTTGTGCAGGTCGCGAACTGACCATGTGAAGAGCCGTGTGCGTAAATAGCGCAAGCACGGTTCTGTGAGGGTCTGAGGACAACTGTTGTATGATTGAAATGCTGTGGCACCGCCGGGAAACCAGGCGGAAACGGAGAAAACTAATATCAATCTGCAGCAACGGGAGAAATCAGACTACTCGACAAAAGTCGTTATGTCCCACTTTTGTCATGCTGAGCCCGTCGAAGCATGTCGTGATATTAAGAACTTACATTCACCCTTCGACGGGCTCAGGGTGACAGTGGTGACTTTTGTCGAGTTCATCAAAA
>JBAZER010000059.1:0-738 GCA_041653795.1 Candidatus Omnitrophota bacterium | reverse complement strand
TTATCATGGAATAAACGACAATATCGTTGATCCGTATATTGTCCAACGCATTGCCGGGAAAGCCTTCCACCAGTTAGAACATCATCTGGTCAATGATGACCATTCCCTGCACAATATTTTCGAAACTCTGGACTGGCCCAAACTTTTGCAGTCGGATTAACGGAATCTATACTGCTGCAAGGCAAAAAACACCGGTAGCGATCCCTCCTGCTCAACCACGGTAAAATTCATTCACCGCCGCCAGATATTCAGACAAATGTCTGCGGCTGCCCACAAAGATATGACCGACGTTTTTCTCAATACTCCGGTTCAATGGTTTTCTGGCCAAACCGGCATTGCCGCTGTCCACCTGGCCCCAGACTTGCGCGGCAACACAGGAACCGGGAGGGGCAATAGGGTCCCGTGATCCTTTATATTCAAAAATGGCAACGCCGGCTTTTCTCAACATGTCCATATTTACCGGCAGGCCGTCAAACTTCGAGTTGGCTGAGGGCAGACAAAATTTACCTTCGTATATTTGATTGCCGATAAAAATATTCTGAATCCACTCGATATGTGCGCTTTCGGGGAATTTGGTTCCGTGCGTCAGCCAGTAAAGAAAAGGCACGGCATCGGTTATGGCCTCCAGGTTTTCCGCACGGCCGTAAAAACCTGAAACTACATTATATTGAACACCGGGCTGGATTTCATTCATGCCGAATTCAATGACCTGCGGCGGAATATTAACAGCACCGAAAA
>JBAZER010000058.1:0-9321 GCA_041653795.1 Candidatus Omnitrophota bacterium | reverse complement strand
GGAGTTCCGGACCGAGTTGGGTGATAGGGGGTCTTTCAGGCATCGTTCTAGCGTTCTTGATGCGCCAAAAACGCCAGCTGGCTATTTTCTTCCTGGTTTTGTTGTCAGCGTTTACGGTCAATACGTTATCGGCGAAGATGGTAAGTGGTACGCGTTACAGTATCATTTTGGGATTGTTCTTGATCCCTTATGCCTGGTTCTTTGTAGACCGGGCGTTGGTTTTTTTGAAGGGCCGGAGGAAAATAGTTCTTATATTGTTTTTGATCTTTCCGGCAGTGAATTTTTGGCAAGTAACGCAGAAGTCATTTACTGTAATGTCCGAAGTGCTTTTCGTTCTCCCTCCGGAGATCAAAGCGGTGGCGCTATGGCTCAAGAACAATGTCTGCGCGGAAGAAACGCTTATTATTAGCGCCGATCGTTATGATGTTCTGCAAAATAGCATCGTGCTTCAGAGCGGGATTTCTCCAAAAATGTGCATAATTACCTACATGCCTGTTGGCGGAAAAAGTTTTTTTGAAAACAAGGAAGGATTTGAGCGTTACATTTTAACCCATCGGACAAGATATCTCGTTTTGAATTCGGAAAGTGATTTGCAGAAGGTTTTGAACTTTAAATTGGATCAAAAAAAGCAGAGACTAGGGGATGTTTCGTTCGAAGCTGCATTTGAACAAAATGGGGCCGGGTTCGGGAAATACATTATTTACAGGATATCCTACCCGGAGTCCTCAGGGAGCGGTGAGGATGCTTAAGTGGAAAGGGTTCGATAACGAGAAGCTTTTGCTTTCTTTGCTGGTCCTCTTGTCGGCGGCGATCCGTATTTTCTTTCTTTTTAAATTCGATAATATAACTGGGGAAGCCACGGGTCACGTTGTGAGGGCTCTCCTTACACTTGAAGATCCGAGCCTTTCATTGAACTTCGATGGCAATAGCTCGACGCTCTATAAATACGCCATAGCTTCCTTTTTGTATTTTTGGCGCGATCCTGTTTTAGCGCCCCGGATCTTCACGTCGCTATTCGGGATTCTTTTAGTAGTTCCTTATTACGTCACTCTCAAGATCTTATTTGACCGGACGATCGCTTTTTTTTCGAGCCTTGCCCTTGTTTTTTACCCGTTGCACGTAGTTCAAAGCAGCACAGCGACCTCCGACGCTGTTTATTATTTTTTTCTTTTTAGCTCTTTTTGTTATTTTTTCAGTTATAAAAGCGACCGGGAACGGCTTTCAGTCCTATTGCTTTCCGCTCTTTCATTTAATATCGCCTCCCTTCTACGGTTTGAATGCTGGATCTTTATCCCTATTTTATTTCTTCTCCTTTGGCCCAAGGGGAAAAAGGCGGCTTTTCTGTTTTTGATTCTTTCCATAATTTTCCCTTGCGCACTCCTTGCGCTAAATCAGATCTTCCATCATGATTTCTTATACTCGTTTAATGCCCCCAGTAAGGCGCTCCACGCGTCAGTCAAGGCCGGAAGATTTTTTTACGATCTGAGTCTGTGGAACTGGTTAGCTGTTTTGTGGCGGAGTTCCGGACCGAGTTGGGTGATAGGGGGTCTTTCAGGCATCGTTCTAGCGTTCTTGATGCGCCAAAAACGCCAGCTGGCTATTTTCTTCCTGGTTTTGTTGTCAGCGTTTACGGTCAATACGTTGTCGGCAAGAATGTGGAACAATAGTCGCTACAGTATCATTTTGGGATTGTTCTTGATCCCTTATGCCTGGTTCTTTGTAGACCGGGCGTTAGCTTTTCTGGGGCTCAGGAGAATAATTTTTTTTATATTAAGCCTGATTTTTCTGACGGTTGATTTCGTGCAAACGGCACAGAAATCAGTTTCTCAAACAACTGCGATGATTTGCATGACTCCTCCCGAAATTATAAACATTGCCACGTGGCTTAAGAACCATGTCCGCGCGGACGAATTCCTTATAATCGAGGGGGATCCCTGTAATGTTTGGCAAAATAACATAGTGCTTCGGAGCAGACTCTCTCCCAAAAGGTGTATGGTTATCTCCATGCCTGTTGGCGGAAAAAGTTTTTTTGAAAACAAGGAAGGATTTGAGCGTTATATTTTAACCCATCGGACAAGATATCTCGTTTTGAATTCGGAAAGTGATTTGCAGAAGGTTTTGAACTTTAAATTGGATCAAAAAAAGCAACGGCTAGGTGATATTTCGTTCGAAGTCGTCTTTGAACAAGATGTGTTTGGGTACGGGAAATATTTGATCTATCGGATATCTTATTAGGGGCTAATGGATTCTTGTAACAGAAATGAGACAACTTGAAACAAGTTATCGACGCTTCTTTTTCCAATCTTAGTTTGTACGGGAACATTCTTCCGCTCAAAAATTTCATAGCAGGGATCTTCAACACCCTTTTGCGACGGCCGACGGTTTTTCCAATATCCATCAATCTGCTTATCACCCACAAGTGCAACTATGTTTGTCAAATGTGCGTTTCGAGCCAGCGCGAAAGGACTGGTGCCGAGCGGAAGCAGGACATGGATCTGCCGGCGATCAAGGAATTTATTCTTGCCGTCCGCCGGCATCAACCGGTATTCCATATCGGCGGCGGAGAACCATTCATGCGCAAAGATCTGTTGGAGATTGCATCCTTCATCAAGCAGAATGGTCTTAAATGCGTTATGACCACCAATGGTTTTTTGATGGAGGAGCAGGTTCTGAAGAGCTTGAAGGGATTGGTTGACGTATTGATCATTTCGCTGTACGGGCCGCGGGAGATCCATGACAAGATCGTGGGGGTAGAAGGAGCGTTCGATAAAACGGTGGATCATTTGAAGTTTCTCATCAAAAATAAACTCAAAAATGAGAAAATCATGGTCAGCTGCATTGCGCTGCCCGAAAGCCTCGGATCTTTCCCGTCCTTCCTGGCCTATTTACAATCACTGGGCGTCAATGCCGTAAAGATAGAGCATCTTAACTTTCTGACAAGCAAGGAATATGCCGCGACCGCCGTTTCCGGAGGAAGCGAGTTTGATCTGACACCCGCCATGTTTGTTGATGATCAAAACTTTCAGGGAAGTTTCGTCCGAGAGCTGGTTCGCTTAAGGAAAGAGATCTCCGGGCTCGCCATACCTGTCCATATGAAGCCCTACCTGAGCGATCGGCAGATACAGGACTGGTATCTCAGTCTTCCTCAGCGCGATCACGAGTGCCGGTTTATCACGCACTCGTTGTTTATTAATTACAACGGAGACATTATTCCATGCCAATTCCTAACGCGTTGCGTTTTGGGAAATATTAAGAAAGATTCTTTGAAGGATGTGTGGCGTTCCAAGCTTTATCAAAAACTGAGAAGAACCATTAAAAAAACCTGTCCGAAAGTTTGCATGCGCTGCTGCAAGAACTAAAAGCCTATGTGCGGGATCTGCGGAACGAAGGGAATAGCGCCAGATAGTTTTAGAGAAGAGCATCGTGCCATGCTCGTCTCTTTAGACCATCGGGGCCCGGATGAGAAGGGACAGTTCCGCGATCCGGAAGCGGACCTATTTCTGGGCGCAACAAGGCTGAGCATTATAGATCTGACGCCGACGGGGTCCCAGCCGCTCTTCAATGAAGATAAGACCCTTGTCTTGGTCTGCAACGGCGAAATTTATAATGCCCCCGTCTTAAGGGAAGAATTGTTCCAGAGGCATCACCACTTTTATTCTAGGACGGACACTGAGATCATTGTTCACCTTTACGAGGAGATGGGGGAGCGCTGTCTCGACAAACTGAAAGGCATGTTCGCCTTTGCGCTTTGGGATAAGAAAAAGGGGTCGTTGTTTATCGCCAGGGATCGTCTGGGGATCAAGCCGCTTTATTATTATGCAGAAAACGGGAAATTTGCTTTTGCTTCCGAAATAAAAACTCTTTTGAAACTGCCTTTTATAAAAAAGGAAGTCGATGTTAGAGCCCTCGACCTCTATTTTTCGCTGGAATATGTTCCTTCTCCATTCTCCATTTACAAAGGCATCCGGAAATTAAAACCTGGTCATTTTCTGGTCTATCAAGATTCCGGAGTCAAGGTGCGGCCTTATTGGAATTTAGGAAATTATAAAAGCGGAAAGGATCTAAACTTTCTGGAAACGGCGGAGCGTTTGGAACATCTTTTAAAAACATCGGTCAAGGAACACCTGCTTGCGGACGTTCCGGTCGGCGTACTCCTAAGCGGTGGGTTAGATTCCAGCGCGCTGGTGGCTTTAGCAGGACGCGACGTTGCCGGAAGCTGCAACACTTTTTCCATCGGATTTGCTGAAAAGACATTCGATGAAACAAAATATGCTCAAAAAGTAGCGCATTTTTTAGGCACGCGGCACCATCATCATATTTTTACTTTAGAAGATTTTATCGGGATCTTTCCGTTCGTGACCGGCCATCTTGATGAACCGCTGGGAGATCTCTCTGTTTTCCCCACTTATTTTCTCAGCCGCTTTGCCCGTCAACACGTCAAAACAGCTTTATCCGGGGAAGGCGGGGATGAATTGTTCATGGGTTATCCCACCTATCTTGCGCACAAGTTCCTGGAGGACCATAAGCAGGTGCCCGCCGGATTGATCGCCGGTTTATTCCGCGTCCTTGAAAAAGCGCTTCCGGTAAGCTCCGAATATTTTACCTTCGGTTTCAAAATAAGACAGTTTTTGCGCGGAGAAAACTGTCTGCGGGATCCGTCCGCGCGCCATTTATGCTGGATGGGTTCTTTCTTATCCTCGGAAAAAGCAGATCTTTACAGTCCAGACCTTAGAAACAGGATTATCACCGCATTGTCGGAGGATCCGGATCAGAGGCTTTTAGCAAAAACGGAGATCAAAGAAGTATTAAAGAAGATCCAATATCTCGATATCTACGGCTATTTGGCAGAAGATCTGCTGGTGAAGGCGGACAGGGCCTCTATGGCGGCTTCTTTGGAGCTCAGGGTCCCGTATCTTGACCATGAGCTGATGGAGTTTGTTTGGGGGCTACCCGCGGACATTATTTTTCAGAAACGCTTATTCAGGTCCGTCATTGGAAAATATTTACCCCATGAGATCATGCAAAGAAAAAAGAAAGGTTTCGCGATGCCATTTGCCAAATGGTTCGAGACAAAAGACTTCTTTCCGCTCGTCGAGGATTTTTTCACCGAAGGTTTCATTAACAAACAGGGTCTGTTTAACGCAAGCACCATAAAACAAATGCTTCGCGAACAAACCGAACGAAGAAAAGATCATCGAAAAAAGCTTGGAACCTATATCATGTTCCAGTCGTGGTATAGAAAAGAAGAACTGCCTCTATGAAAAGGTTATGGAGCGCAGCGGATCCCCAGGCTTTTCCCCGGAGATTTTCCGGAGCTTTTCACAAATATTTCAAACCAAGTCTATTCAATCATTGATCAAAAAAGCCCATGATTCATAAGCGGGCATTATTGAGAGAGCAAAAACAAGCGAAAATCGGTGAATTCAAGGAGAGGGATTATTTGTATCTATTATCCAATATGGAGCAATATGCCGTTGAAAACGACCCCGGAAGTAGCGGGGGATGTTCCCAGGAAGAGGCTGGACCTTCGGTACCGGCTTCCGGACAGTAAGATCACCTTGTACCAGGAGCAACGATGATCCTCTTAAGTCTTTGTGACAATCACGATAGCGGCGCCTGTATCCTGAAGGACGGCGAGCTTCTCTTTGCGGTGAACGAAGAGCGCCTCAGTCGGAAGAAACTTCAGGGAGGATTTCCGCGCTTATCCATCGAAGAGTGCCTGCGGCAGACGGGGAGCGAGCCCTCCGCGATCGATGCCGTTGTCTTCGCATCCCGCATGACACCGACGGCGGCGTTACGGCTTTTATTCTCCTGGCATGACTCCTTGAGACACAAAAGTTCCTCCTTTAGTTACTTTTTGAACATCTACATTATTTATCAGGTGATTTTTCACTTCTTAAAATTTCCAGAATTTATCGATGGTTTTTTTTCCGGCAAGATCATCGCTTCCCGCATGGAGCGTTTCGGGATCCACGCGCCCGTTTATTGCATCGGGCATCATGAAGCCCACGCCGCCACCGCGTACTATTCCGGCAACAGCGATGAGAAGACGCTCGTCATTACGCTTGATGCCATGGGGGACGGGGTAAGCGTGACGATAAATATAGGATGCGGGAACAGCATCGAACGCGTCTATGAACAATCGGGTTTCAGCGCCATCAGCACTTATTATCAGAGGCTGACGGAATTCTTGGGATTTGCCCCGTTGCGCCATGAGGGTAAGATCACCAGCCTTGCGGCTTACGGCCGATTCAATGAAAAGATCCTAGCTTTGGCGCAAAGCAATCTTCGGTTTTCCGAAAAAATCGAAGGATTCGAGTATAAGAATTATCTCCTGCCGGAGAGCTCCCATAGCCCTCCGTACAAACAATTGCGGGATTATTCTAGGGAAGATATCGCGTTCAATTTCCAAAAGAACTTTGAAGACGAGATTACGAAATTCATTACTTGGTGGGTGGTGAAACTAAAGATCTATCGCATCGCGTTGGCCGGTGGCATCTTCGCCAACGTGAGTTTAAACCAGCGCATTAAAGATATCGAAGGCGTTCAGAGCGTTTACATATTTCCCCATATGGGGGATGGCGGCCTGGCAGTGGGGGCCGCGCTGGCCTATGCGAAGCCGAAGCCGTTTTACCTGAAGCATATTTATCTGGGCCCGCAATATGATGATGCCTCCATTAAGTCTCTTCTGGAACGGAAAGGAACAGTCTATGCTCTCCTCGGGGAAGAGCTTTTGTGCGAGAAGATCGCGGACCTGTTAGCACAGGGAAAAACCGTAGGTCATTTTAACGGAAGAATGGAATTCGGTCCTCGGGCGCTCGGGAACCGTTCCATTTTATACCGGGCGGACGACACTACGGTCATGGGATGGTTGAACGAAAAAATGGATCGGTCGTCCTTCATGCCTTTCGCGCCCGTGAGCCTGGATCATGAAACCGGCAGTCTTTATCAAGGCATCGACGCTATTCGCTGTGCGCTAAGATTCATGACATTGGCGGTTGACTGTACCGGGAAGATGAAGCGGGTGTGTCCATCGGGCGTGCACCTTGACGGTACGGCACGCCCCCAGCTTCTTTTGAAAGAGGACAATCCGAGGCTCTACAGAATTCTCGAGCACTATCAAAAGAAGAAAGGCATCGCCACGATTTTGAACACAAGCTTTAACCGGCATGAAGAGCCGATCGTGTGTTCGCCGGAAGACGCGCTGAAGTCCTTCCGGGAATGCGAGCTCGATGTCCTGGTCCTTAACAATTTCCTAATTTTTCGATAGCCCGGATCTCTCGCGTTATCATTCTTGGGAAAAGCGTTCGATTTTACAGAGCTTTCTTTTTGTGAATAAACCTAGCTTTTGAAAGCAGCGGTCATTTTTTTGATAAGAGGCATCTTTTTTGTTCTTTTAGAACTCTCCATAAGGGTCTTTTATAAGGACGAACGGTATGATGTAATGACGACGCTTTCAGTGTTACAGCAACGCATTAAAAATTTACCCCAAATGAAATGTTCATTTAAAATCAAGAAGGGCGATACGAAACGAATAGAGCCGAATTTAGAGGTCTAGCCAGGGGACAGATGCAGCGTTTTGACATGCCCAAAAAGAAGAGGGTTTTTCGGATATTTTATGTCGGAAAATCAGCGGTCTACAGATTCTGTCAAAGAGACCCTTTTAAAAGATCTTTTATCTAGGGCCCAGCCCCATTGGGCCAAAAGTCGCCTGGCCAATCCGTTTCAACGCATGTATAATTTTCGCCGGTCTTAACTTTTCAGAAGCTTGAGTTGGAGGGAAAGTTCCGGATCACGCATCGATTTTGGCAAGCTGAAGGAAGGGAACTTTCGTGGCAACCTTCTCTGAATAAGGAGCTCGTTAGTGTTGGGAAAAATGCTGAAAGGCAAATATCAATGGGCAATAGTGTGCGTGCTTTTTTTGGCCGCTTGCGGGGTCAAATGGTATTACTTGGCACAGCAGTATTATTACGTAGTTTTTTCCGATGAATTAGTTGGAGCCTATAATCTTTCGGAGTCATACGGCATCAAAACGCTGCTACATCAAATTTTTCTTGAATGTAACTACACTTTAGGTCATGCGAGACCTTTCTTTACCATGCTGCTTTATATCCTCACGTTCAAATTGTTCGGGTATCAGCCACAGGTGTGGTGGACCATGGGGATCATTGTCGGTAGCCTGTTGGCCCCCCTTTACTTTCTGTTGATAAGCGCGATGATCAATGTTGAAGTGGCACTGGCTTCTTCTTTGATCCTCTTGTGGATGAGTAACTACATTTGGCAAAGCATGGCGCTAACCGCGATCATTCCCGGAATACTTTTTATTGTGGGGGCGCTGCTGGCCGCGGTCAGGTTTTATCAAAGAGGTGGCCTGGGATACCTCTATTTATCGGGGTGTTTGATAAGCATGAGTGTTTTTTGTCGGTATGAAAATGCGATTCTCGTGCCGGCCTTTGTGGGGTATCAGTGCCTATTCGACAAAGAGAGGAAAACTTTTTCTAATATTATTGTGTACGGACTTCTCTGCGCCAGCAGCAGTTTCTATATTCTTTTTTGCAATTACACTTGTTTTAATGGGGATCCTTTTCACATGATACGGATGCAGAGCGCGGCAACAGTTCATCTTGTTCACTCCGTGCCGGTCCGGATGACCGAGGCGTTTGAAATAGTGGGGCAATTGCTGTTAAGGTTGTTAACCCCATGGTTGTGGGGGGCAGCGGCGGCAGGTATGGTTGTGATGATCATGCGGTACAGACTGAGAGCGCTGTGGCTGTTTTTAGGGATGCTGCCTTTAGAGTTGCTTCTGATTTATAAAATAAAAACGGCGTCTCTTGATTTTAGCGAAGGCTATTTTTTTCTACTAGCTCTGATTGCGTTACCGGTAGGGCTGGAGTGTGTGCGGGCTCTTTTTGTAAGATTGGGGCACCGGAGGAGCTACGGCATGATTGCTCTTGGGGTGGTTGCATTGTGTTCCATAGTCTCTTTCCAGCGATTCAATGCGATGCATTCTGATGGGCGATTGAATTACACACATGAACTCATTCGACTCTTCGAGGCTTTGAAATGTATTCCGGCCACCTCGGCTTTATACATTGATGACGACTTGACCCTACCCGGCTACTCCCCCCAAATGATGCTTGCCTATTTGAGCCGCAATCCAGAAAAGTATCGGTACTATTCGGGAAAAGCAGATCCGCAAAGGTATCCGTGCACTCCTGGGAAAACAGAGCCGCCGGAGATGGAATATTATTTTCTGACCGCGGAGGACAAGACAGGCGAAGCGCCAAAAAGAGAAGGGATCAAGGTGCGGGACTACCGAGC
>JBAZER010000057.1:0-9572 GCA_041653795.1 Candidatus Omnitrophota bacterium | reverse complement strand
GCCACTCGGCATCCGTATGAAGTCTCCATGCGTTTTTGCAATTCTCCCAAATACCAACCCCTCGATCAATGGCCATCGGAACATCGCCAAGACGTTCCCGCAAATACGGAAAAAAATCTTCTCGGCTTGGATGCGCCATGATCGAGACTGACAGCTTTTTTTCTGCTTTTTCAATTGTGGTCATACCGTTTTTTGACAGTCACAGGTCCTCGCAACCCATTCCCCATTTTCATTTTGTTCCGTCACGAATCCCGCCTCGCACTTCCCGCAATTCTTGATCGCCTCCTCGCGCTTGGCTATTGTAGCTTTTTCCTCCGTGGAAATGCAATCGCACTTCTGCCCCTTGTCGTGCCAATTCATCCGGGTACATTGCCAGCCTCCGTTTTTTCGCCGCGTCATATCCGCTATTCGATCGGCCCGGAACGTCCCGACAACATCCGCGGTATTAAACTGCTCCATCACCCCATCACCCTTCGCGTCAAACCAGATCAGCTTTGACTCCTTGGCATCCGTTGTCGCAATCCGATACCGTTCGATCGCTTCACGATCCAGCCATATTTCAACACCGGACCGCATCTGAATACACATCAAACTCGTAGTTATTTCGTTCATATCGTAATTGACTTCGCTTCCCGGCTTCCTTTTTTCCGGGCGTAAAGAATAAGTTGCGCAAACTTCGCTTTTAACTGGTACGGCGTTGTGATGACCGGCGCATAGATGTCTTCGCGCGACGCCTCGATGAACTTCACGGCGCCGATCACCCGCTCGACTCCCCATGCCTTCAGCAAATCCTCAATCGCTTTTCGCTGCGTCTTATTCCCGTACTCGATTCCCGGGTTCAAGCTCATTTGAAAAGCCTCCATCACCCGGTTAATCGGTACCGGCTCCGAAACCTCGGTTGAAACATCCGCAACGCCACGCGTTGCTATATTGTGTTCTTTTCTACTTGTTCTTTTCTTATAATGAATAGGACCGGACACCGCTGTCCTATCCGGACCGGCCACGGGTGTCCTATCCTGACCGGCCATTTTGGCCACTCCAGCGGACTTGACATTTGCTCGATCCGGGAACCGATACTTGTTCGATTGATTCAGTCCTCTTTGCTCAACCTCGATCAATCCAGCACCTACGAGCTCATCAAGTTTTCTCCGGACGGATCGCTCCCCAATCCCGACATCTTCGGCGATGGTTTTCTGACTCGGCCATGCGCTATTTTTTCCATTCTTCATCGTAAACAAAATCCCGTAGATGACGCGCGCTTCAAGCGAAACGTGCGTCATGTCCATGATGGACTTGGGAATTGCCCAGAACTCCTCGGCGTATTTCATGTGGATAGGATGACAAACCCCCGCATAGTAGAACCGTATGCGGGGGTTTTTGTTGTCATCCTTGCAAGTGGTGGCAACGTCCTCTTTGCGGTTCTACGGCAAGAGCTGTTTCACCATCATACCGCATTTTTTGTTCCCAGTCCCGTACCCTGTTCATAACCCTCTATTTGCCTCTGTACGGTTTCAGACGTCCCAATACCCACATCCAGCCTCGAATCGCCTAAAAGCTCCAATTCTGCCCTCTAGCTCGTATAGGAAAGTGGCATCGTGGACACGTTTTTGAGGTTCGTGATATCGGTTTTCAATCTGGCCTGAATATCAAGAATCCCGGACCGGATCGGCTTGACCGTAACCGTGGCCTTATCGAACCCGTAGCGGACGCTCGTCACGATCATCCCTTCTTCCAAAAGCGATGCGATCACCGGCCCGAGGTTGTGGAATGTCGCCGTGTCTCCCGGGTTGATGGTCTCGATATCGTATCCGAGCTCGCTTCCCGCATTATCGAAAACATCGAACGTAATCGAAACGATCGGCTCCGCGCTCTCCTCCAAAAACTTCGTAGCGATAAGGTCCGCGGTATCTTCATCCTGAATCGCGGAATTGGTAAAGCGCTCGATGCGACGTCCGTATTTTGCGACCGACACGGCGTGCTCATACGACTTATAGACAACGCTTTTGCCATCAGCCAACCCGTCCCAAATCAAAATAACATTTCGCACCTGCTCGATCTCTCTCCGAATCTTCACGTTCCCGATATCTTTTCCGAATACGAAATGATGCGTGACGTTCCCCGCCTGTCGGAAGTGAAAAATCCCGCGCTCGTCAAGGTATGAATATGTCCCGTATGGCGCAATGGCGCGGACCTCGCTCAACGCTTCCGCGTACGTTTTCTGCACAAACAGGTAGATCATGTTTTGCGAGAACACCGGCACGCTCTCGGCGGTGTATTGAATAGCCGAAGATCCCGACTCGACTTGATACCGCGTTAAAATCCCGCGGACCACGAGACCGATATCGCACACCGTCGGCGGACTGGTATCTGGATCATACCCCGTCACCACTCCATCGGGATCTTCCGTCATCATAGTCGTAACCGGTAATGTCCCCAAGACATCAAGACCCAAGAGCGTCTGATACCCCATGAGCGTGATCGTGATCTTTTCTTCTTCCGCCCCGGCCGTGGGTTCTATCGAAGACACGAAGCCTTGATAAATCTTTTTGAACGTATCCGGATTCGTCACCGTATCCACATCCGAAATCCAAATCTCAAAATGGTTGCCCTCCAAAAAGAGAACGTTCGATGAATCGAACGGCGTACCCACTTCGAGCACGCACTCTCCAAGCCCCGAATCAATCTGTTTGGTAAATCCTGATACGTCCACTTTTTGAATCACGTCCAAGAATACCCGATCGCGCGTATACGCCTTCACCAAAACGCGCTTTCTGATTGAAAGGCGCGGAATAGCTGTCACTCGATATCCACTCGGGATGACTGTGGTGGGCATACTATAAGTACGTCTTCTCGTACTGAATCAAAACATCTACACTCGACGCTCCGCCACGTCCACCCGAGAGAAGCTGGAAGGCTTGCGAGACGATCGTTGACGGCGTCCCCCACACGATAGGATTTCCGATATCTGCCATATACCCTCCATCCGTATAAATCTCATCAGCTCCATTCACGATACCGACCAAAAAATAATTCATGCTGCTATCAACAGGGGTATTCCCCGGCTCGCATACGATCCAGTACGTTATATTCGCTTGAAGTGAAATCGGGTTCGGAAAAAATACGGACCAATAACCCATTGATGTACCAATGCTCGCCTGACTCATTCCCTGTGTGGCATCAGCGTGAACCAATGATCCTGACGGAACGCCATCAGCATCCGTTTCGATACGAACGTTAAAAGAAAGCGGGGATCCTAATTTAAGAACAGCAATACGAATCCCTTGCACCGTTGCATCCGTATACGGCAACGAGAACTTTTGTGCCGTACGACACTTTCCGTAACTCGTTGAATTGACAACCATCGCGCCTTCTTCTACATCCGCAATAGAAGCTTCCCTTGTAGCTTGATTGACCACGGCTCCCGCCTTCAGCGTAAAATTATTCGCGCCTACTTTGAACTGCGGGATAAGCCCGGCAAAATCACACACCGTCGGCACTCCGGAGATCGTATGCGTGATCTTTTTGAGCGCGCAGTTTATCTCGACAATGGAATCCGTACCCCAGTCTACATTTCGAGAAAAGAGAAACCGCTCGCCCGTGTCCTCGTTCACGATCGAGATCCCGCGACATCCGCTCGGCCAGTTGTTTCCGGTAAGGGTAATGATCGGTTTCGGTGGCGCAGTCCCTAAAATTGTAGGCTCCACGCTCACATCGGTCGTCGTGTCATACGTGTCATCAATCGCCGTCGTCGTCACCGTGTCAATTCCGAACCCGGCCGATGCGACGAACTCTGCCGAAAAAGGAACGTGCCGAAGATGAAAATGATCCCGATCGAACGTATGGCGCGAGCATGTCGCAACGTACCGGCGCGTTTCCCCATTCCACGAAATATCTAGGTTCTTTTCCTCCCGGCTCAAAAGCTCTTTCATGGCGTCAATCTGTTCTTCCAGATCTCCCGCATCATCCTCCGTCAAAATCCCCTCGATCAAAATGCGCTTTTCCCGATACCGGGAAGAAACGAAAACGCTCCCATCTTCTCGCGTGAGCTCGTGAGATATGATCCTCCGGTCCGGGCTGGACTCATGCTGAACGATCCTCGTAATATACGGGGCTCCGATGATGCTCTCTGAATCGAATGTAACGATATCGTTCATATTTAATTTGCAGACTTTGCCCACGAAAGCTCGGCCGCTCTATTGACGGCATCCATGACCTGCTCAATCAACTTCTGTTTATCCGTAATATCTCCATTAAATGTGAATACCCACTGATTGCTAACGGATGGGTTATTGGTACTTGCCTTTGCCGTAGCGCCTGAAACGAGATCGAAAGATCCCGATGATGCCGATAATCCAGCTAATCCCGCTTTTCCCGTTGACTGCAACTGATCTAGGACTTTTTTAGAAAACTTGTCATCCTTTCCGGCCTCGATGATTTTCCCGTAACCCTTGGTATATTCTTCAACGATTTTATCAAACCGTTTTTTCGTTTCCTCTACAAGACCATCCGTCTGTTTTTGATATGCCTCATTTTCGCGCACAATCTGAACGTTGATCTTTTCCAGCTTTTCCTTATAGGCTTTCTCATCCGCCTCCATCTCCCGTGCATGCTTGGCCTCAAGGAGCTCGAAGTCGCTCATGCCCCTTCTTTCTTTGGCCGCGGACGCGAGCTCTCCGTACTCATCCAAGAGATCTTGCTCCTCTTGAATGGCTGATTTTGTTTTACTGATCTGCGCTTGAATCTTCTTACGTTCTTTCTCATCCTTCTCTTCGGACAACTGCTCGCGCAGTCGTTGTGATGTTTCGGTCAATGACTGCAAATTATCCTGATGCTTCATGTAAATACCAAGTTTGTCATCTTGATATTTATTCTCTTTTTCCAGCGTACTCTGCTGATACGACCTCGCGGAATCAGTGATTGACTCGTTCAATGAATCGATACGATCGAGGTGCCCCGTAAGATTTCGCTCGATAGAATCGCCGTATGATTCCATCAAATCCGAAATCTTATTTTGCGCCCCTTCCAAACTGTTATTCAAAGATTGAAACGATGATTTTATTTTACTTACCGAAGTATCAATCTTAGGAACTGCATAATTCAAATTAGACACCAGATTCTCACCAATGTTTTCTTCAATGGTAACGATGTCATCACCTGCGTTTTCGAGAATAAAATCCTTGAGATCGGCAACCCGTGCTTTCTTCGCATTTACCATCTGCAGTGCAAATCTTCCCGCTTCATTTGCAGCCTTCGTGAGCCATTGGACGAGAGGCGTGAGTGCGTTTGTCATCTCGATGATGACCGGCATGGCTCCTTTTCCAATGGCTTCCTGCAAATTATTTATTTCATTCCTAAAAACAGCAAGACCACCCTCTGATGTATTCCTTGCTTGTGCATTGAATCCTGCATACGTTGAATTGAGGACGTCTGTGATCGCCGTCAATCGTTCTTCCTCATTTCCCGTTGAGATTAACTTCTTTGTATGCTCATCAAGAATGAATCCTGTATTCGTGAGCGCCGCAAAGTTTCCATTGATAGCTTGTGCGAGTCCATTCGTAAGAGCTCGCGCGTCTTCCGTGCTCGCTCCTGCTCCCTTTTCGGCCACAACGTAATCGAGAATAGCCGGAGTCAATTTTTCAATCGCACTTGTGGATAAATCAAACGTAGCAAGCTGCGACTGCATGGCAATGATCGTATCTTTTGAAACCACGCCAACCTTTTCAAGCGCCTCCGCCTGATTGATGAGTCCCTGAATATGGAAATCTGAAGCGTTGCGTGAAGTTTTCAAAATCTGCGTAAGCCTATTTTGTGCCGCCTCCGCCTCCGTAAATTGCTGAATTGAATCTCGAACGGTAGACGATAAAAAAGAAAAAGCCGTACTTACTCCAGCCAATGCAATCCCTCCAAGGGCTACACCCTTTGCCATGTCGGATACCTTCGCGTTAAATCCCGTAAGACCGCCCTCTGCTGATGACAGGGCGGTCTTTGTGCGGTCTTCCGCTTCAATGACGTATTTCATTGTGGCTTCTTTTGCCATATCAGCGGTTCTTGTTTCGGATCATGTCTTTCACGATTTCGATAAACGGTTCCGGTTGTGTTTGGTACGTCCACCAATCCCATCCCATTTCTTTGCAGACGACGTAAGCCTCTACGAAGCCTCCGACTTCTGCGATGGTTCTTTTGGGGGTCGGACCGTACGATCAATCTCTCGAATGATCGCGTCATAATCAGCCTCCGGTAAATCGGCCACGATTTCCTTGATCCCCGTACTCACTCCGTCAATGCTTACGACGGCCGTTTCAACGACATTGGATTCTACCTGTTCCAACACCTCGCCAAGAAGAACCTTTGCCGCCTCGGATGGATTTTCATGCTTGAGTGAATAGTACGTGCGAACCGGCTCCTTGGTCTTGTCTGCCTCTGCCTTCGTCAACCAAGATTTCAAAACGACCTTGTCTTTCGTAACCGGCAACTCGATTTCAATGGTAGGGCGTTCCATATTAGTACACGGTTCCCGCGGAGCGGTTTACGAGAGTAATTTCCAAGGACTTCGCTGTGGCCGTGTCATACAGTGACTCGATCACTTGCTCCGTCATCACATACCCTCCAACAGCCAAGACATTCGGAGAGTCGATCTTCTTCGTCATGTAGAACTTCAGCGTCAAAAGCTCGCGCGTCGTAAAGTCCGAGTTGATCGGCTTCCCGGAAGCGATGATCGTGATGGCCTTTCCAAGCCCTTCGATCCACTGGCGCCACTCATCCGGGTTCTCGAACAATCGCTTGACCTTGATCTGCGCTTCCATGACCTGATTCAAGAGCGCACCTGTCCCGCGCTTTCCGGTCTGATTTGCGGAGAGTAAGTTGTTCTTGATCTCAATCGAGATTTCATTGAGCGGTGTCGCGGTCGCTTCGGCCCCGGCCGCGGTCGTTGCCGCCGTTTCATCCGCACCGAACCCAACCCGGACATTCGGCAGATAGAACGGTTCCAACTGCGTACCGAATGACGGCGTTTGCGCCTTCAGATAGACCGCATCGCCAGCGCTTGCCGTGATCGCCGTCGAAGCGAATCCGACCGTGATGCCATCGGCATCAACGGATGTGAGAGCAACTTCCACAGATCCGATGATAATGGTATCTCCCACACAAAGACCCTTGTTCGGGTTGACTTCGTATGCCGTAGAGAGAACGGCCTCGGTCATTCCTGCACCGGTAAGCGCCGCCGCAAGCGATCCGCCGTTCCATACACCGGTAGCCTTAATCATGAGCTTAGCGAGCAGACGCCCTTCATCGAAAGAAAGCTCAACGGAATCTCCGCGCACTCCGAAATACCGCTCAGCATAACTCCCGCGCGGGACTTCGAGCGTATAATGCTTACCTTCACCCGGCGTGAGTGGGTGCGTATATCCATCTCCCGCGCTCCCCGTTGTCGCTCCCTTTGCCTGAATCATGTTCAGAATGTGACCGAGCACAGACGGATCGCCAAACACCGTAAAATCCCCTTCAATCGAACGGGCTCCCTTCGTGACGTCATCGGACTTCCAATCAAGTCCCTTCATTCGCCGGTCCGCCGCGATATTTGGGGACACCCGGATATTCTCTCCGACCAGCGGAAAGTGAATTGTCGGGATGATCGGCGTCCCGGCATCAACCTGCGGTTTCAACGCAAGATAGCTTTTGTCTCCAAGGTAGTTTGACATAATTAGGCGTTATCTTCGGCCTTTTCCTTTTTGGGTTCAGGCTTTGCCGGCTGTTTGACCAGCGCGAAGTTTTGATTATTGATGGGCTCCGCAACCTCAACATCAGCTCCGGCTTTAACAATGCCGACGCCGATCACGGTAAGGTCTTGGTCACTGATGTTTTTGTACCTCATAGGCTTATGGAACGATAATAACACATCGCAAATTGATTGTCGCTACAGCGTTCGGAAATCGAACGGCGTAGTCAATAATGACATCATCCGCCACGATTCCAGCCACCTCATCCGAAAGATCCGGGTCGGTATCGAATGACGAAAGAATAGCATCAACCGCCGCACTCACGCGCCCCAGTGATTCCGCGCCCATGCTCGCCTCTGCCGCTTCCTGATACAGCTTGATCTGAAAATTGATGACGCGCTCTAACCGCGCCCCTACGCCCCCGGTCGTTTCCAGCTTACGGGTTGAGATTGCCGCCGTGGGCAAAACTTCCGCGCTTGGATACATCGTTTTTGTCCCGCTCGGATACCCAAGAACTTCCGGGATAATCCGGTTTGAGCTTCCATCCACAAGACCTTCCAGTTTCGTGACGATGAGCTCACTGATTCCTGCAATCGTTTTCATAAGATTTTTGTGATATTGAGAATGGCTTTGTGAAAAAATCCGTTAATGGCATCCTTTGATTTTTCAATCGCTCGTGTCATATACGGGTTTGCCCGCGTTCCCGGATGATTCACTCGCTTGCCAAACATCTCATCCGTCCTCCGGTTTGCCAACGCTCTCTTTGCCTTCGGTAGAATGACGTGCGGTCTCGTTCCCTCCTGCACGAACACGGAATACTTTGCGTTCGATTCAATCGCCCCGGAGAACCGGCCGAGCATGTAGCTCTTAATCATCTGCCGAAGATTCCCGCCTCCATAGGATTTATTCACCGGGGCTTCGCGCTTCGCATGTGATTCAATGGTTGCAACTGATTTCCCCACGGCCACCGTGAGCTCACGCGCCGTCACGCCGGGAACCTTGGCCACCAGCTTTTTCAATTCTTCCATGCCCTCTATGTGAATTGATACGTTCATGCGTGCTTTCTGATTCGTATTTCCATGTGCCGAGGTCTCCCCAAAAATGCAAAACTCTCAACCCCTGTGACCACGTACACCGTACTCCCATCCGTGACATGATCGCCCTCCAAAATATCCACCGCATCGCAGAACATCAGCCACTCTTTTCCAAATTGCCCGTTTTGCGTTTCCGAAAATGCGTCATCGAGCGGTTGAATGTGGCATGACACATCCGAGAGATGCGCCGCATATTCCGTGGTATCTCCATCGCCGTCCACAAGCCTTGTGACGTCCACGGTGCGATCGTAGTTGATGCTGATATCCATACTATTCGACGCGGTAACGATCGAGAATGGTCTTCACATTCTCCAAATCCTCCCATCCCTTCGCATCCTTGTACGTGACCGAGTATCGGCCGACGGTCATCTGTTTAATCTCTCCGTCAACCTTATTCGAGAAGTTGATGATCCCGGCGATCAAAATGGTTGCCGCGAGCTTGATATCCTCCGGTACGACTTCCGAATACCCCCACCGCGCCGTGACGTGCACACTCCGGCGCGCACCAGAAAATACCGTATCCCAAAGCTCGATACTCGTAATCGGCTTTCCGCGCTCCCGTGCATTTTTTGGCCCGGTAAAATACTCCGTAGCCTCTACTTCCGTGAGATCGAGAACATCCGTGCCCGTTTCCAATTTCGTGACTTCCACGCAGTCATCAATCAGCACATCCGTTTCCCCATCGCCATCGTATGCGCGACGCGTCGGTGCAACGTCCGCGATAAAAACACGCCCGGTCTCTCCCTCAATGTACGCCTCGACT
>JBAZER010000056.1:0-9940 GCA_041653795.1 Candidatus Omnitrophota bacterium | reverse complement strand
GTTCATCCCGCCGCCAGCGAGGCGGGATTCACTCGCGCGTTCGGCTTTGCTCGCCCATGAGGCCTTGGCGGAGGCAGCTGTCGGAGTCCCGCAAAGCACGGTTTCCCCTGATCTTAAGGGGAATTTGCGGGACGAGACCGCAGACGGGCGAGAGTCGCTGTATCCGAGCACCGTCGGTGCCGGACCAAGGCCTCATGGGCACCATGCCCGCTCCGCCTCACGAGCGCGTCTCAGAATCTTGAGAAATTTTACTTTGTTTTCTCTACAAATACCGGGAATTGCCAGATCTAGATCCCGTTTGACATTCTTCGGCCTTTTCGCTACACTTCTTTTTATTCAGATTTAATCTTAATAAGGGAATCCTTTCGCCATGATTAAAAATCAAAAAGAGTTAAGGTTTAATCCACGGCAAGGGGTGCCGCCTGACGGGGGAAAGGCTGAGACTGGTCGAGGGGATCAAACGTCAGCGCGGACACTTCAATGTGGATCTCCTGCTTTCCTCTCTCAAGAAGGAGGGGCTTAGGGTCTCGCGTGACACGATTTACCGGAACCTTCCGATCCTTCTGGAGGCAGGCCTGATTGAGCAGAGTTTCAAGACAAGCCGCGACACCTATTATGAATCTGCAAAACCCCAAACGCATCACGACCACCTCGTCTGCCGCGAATGCAGGAAGATCGTGGAGTTCAAGGACGCGGCGATCGAAAAAGCCCAGCAGAGGGTCGCGGAAAAATATGCATTCAAACTGGAATATCACTGCCATCAGCTCATCGGAGTTTGTAAAAAATGCCGGAAATAAACACTGTCACACTTGACCGTCTTTTGCCGGGAGAAAGCGGAATCGTCCGGGGATATTCCGAGGCCCAGGACCTGCATCACCGCCTTCGGGAGCTCGGGCTGGTGGCCGGGACCCGGGTCAGGGTGAGGCGCTGTGCCCCGCTCGGGGACCCGATGGAACTTTCGATCCGGGGCTATCATCTGTCCATCCGGAAGCAGGATGCCGGAAGTATTCTTGTGGAAAAAGATGAGAGGGCCTGCGGCTCCGGTCAGTGTGGGGGTCCCGGAAGGCACCGTCATCGGGGTGGCAAATGACAGAGCGGAAGACCCGGGAGATCGTTCTGGTGGGGAATCCAAATACCGGAAAAACCACGATCTTTAATGTGCTGACCGGGCTTCGTCACACGACCGCGAATTATCCGGGTGTGACCGTCGAAAGGCGCGCCGGGAACATGAAGCTTGGGGGCGGGGAAGAAGTTTCCGTTATCGATCTCCCGGGTGCCTACAGCCTCCTGCCCAGGTCGCCGGATGAACAAGTTGTGCATGACGTGCTTCTCGGCACACAAAAAGGAATGCCGCCTCCCGATCTCGTCCTCGTCGTTCTTGCCGCGAATAATCTTGAGCGGAACCTTTATCTTGCCACCCAGGCGGCTGAATTGGGCCTCAGGACGGTTTTTGTCATCAACATGTGGGACATCGCCTGTGAGACCGGGATCGTGATCGACCTGGACAAACTTGAGGCGATGACGGGTGTCCGCTGTGTTCCCTCAGCCGGGATGCAAAGCGGATATCTCGGGAAGCTGAAGCAGGTCATCGGCGAGGAGCTCGGGAAAAATTCCGCGCGTCCCCGCACGTTCGACCCGGCCGTCCGGCCGGAGGTCCGTTACGGAGTGATCGAAAATATCGTCCGGGCTTCCGTCCGGCGAATAGAAAAGAGAGCGCCCAGCGTCTCTGAAACCCTGGACCGGGTGTTGACCCACCGCGTTTGGGGACTTCTTGCATTTGTCAGTGTCATGGCGTTCGTGTTTCAGTCTATTTTCAGCTGGGCCCAGGTCCCGATGGGATGGATCTCGCACGGGATCGAACACTTGGCTGTTTTCGCGAAAGCGGTGCTGCCTGACGGCGTGCTTGAAAGTCTCGTCGTGGACGGAGTGATCTCGGGCGTCGGGAATGTGCTCGTGTTCCTGCCGCAGATCATGCTTCTTTTCTTTTTCATCGCGTTCTTCGAGGACACAGGTTATATGGCCCGCGCGGTGTTCGTGCTCGACCGGATCATGAAGGCCGTGGGGCTGAACGGCAAAGCGTTTTTGCCGCTTTTAAGTTCGTTTGCATGCACAGTCCCGGGGGTGCTCGCGACACGTACGATCGAAGACCGGAACGAGCGGCTCGCGACGATCCTCGTGGCCCCGCTCATGAGTTGCAGCGCGCGCCTTCCCATTTACACGCTGCTCGCGGCCGCGTTCATTCCTCCGGAATTCTTTTTCGGGATCTTTTCAATGCAGGGACTGACGCTCCTCGCGATGTATCTTCTCAGTATCGGGACCGGGCTCGGGATGGCGGCGATCTTCCGGAAAACATTTCTCAAAGGGAACCGGATGCCGTTCGTGTTCGAGCTCCCTCCTTACAGGATGCCGCATATGCGCAATGTCCTCTCGGCGATGTGGGACCGTTCGAGGGAATTCCTCGTCCGCGCGGGAAGCATCATCTTTCTGCTTTCGATCGTGCTCTGGTTCTGCGTGAGTTATCCGAAAGATTCCGCGGCCGGGGCCCGTTTTGAAGCGGCAAGAGAAGAGGCGACTGCGACGTTGAAAGGAGCGATTTTAAAAGAGCGTCTCGAAGTTATCGAACAGGATCAGAGGGAGTTCCAGATCCGTACAAGCTTTGCCGGATCCCTCGGCAGGGCCATTGAGCCGGCAATACGCCCTCTGGGGTTCAATTGGGAGATCGGCATCGGCATCGTGTCATCCTTCGCAGCGCGTGAACTTCTGATCAGCACGCTTGCGATCGTCCATCATGTGCGAAGTGAAGGCGAGGGAGTGACCGCAGGGTTGATCGAGGCCCTGCAGTCCGCGAAGGCTCCTGATACCGGCAAGCCGCTTTATACCCCGCTGGTCGCCATAGGACTCATGGTCTTCTATGTGTTCGCGTGTCAGTGTTTTTCGACCTTTGCGGTCCTCAAGCGCGAGACGGGTTCGTGGGGATGGACTTTGTTTACGATCTTCTATATGACCGGGCTTGCGTGGTCGGCGTCCTTTGTGGTCTATCAAGGCGGAAAGTTGTTGGGGTTTAATTAAAAACAGGGACTCGGGACTAGGGACTCGTTCCTCGAACGGATTTTTTTTCGAGTCCCGAGGTGCGAGTCCCGAGTGACGGAGGTTTTATGGACACTAACGAGATTATTGCGCTCTTGATTGTTACAATCGCGGCATTGCTTGCCGTCCGCTATTTCTGCAAACGTAAAAGAAGCGGCTGCGGCTCCGGGGACTGTTTCAAACCCAAGGATTTTTCTTCAAAAAAATGATAGCATCGCCCATGACTTACAAAGAAAGGGTGGCATCTCTTATGGCCTGTTCCAGGGCAGCGGTTCTTTTGGGGCTTTTGCTGTGTTCCTGGCAATGCTCGCTTTATGCCACGCATGCCGATGAAAATCTGGCCATGGAGGAACATTCCAAGGTCGTGACGACAGACGCGACGCCCAACGACCCCGGACAGGTGGAACTGTGGAGTTCGTATTCGATCCAGGGAGGCAAGTTCGCGTGGAACTCGGATGGAAAAAGGGAAAAGAACGGAGGGGTCTATCAGAACCAGCTTTTTCAAACCCAGTTGACGGTCGGGGTCTATAAAAATATCGATGTCGGGATCATTACCTGGTTCCAGCATACTTTGGACAAGACGAATAATTACAACGAGTTCAGGGACATGATGAATCCGGATACGAGGGGACCCATGGAAGATGAGACTGAGGGGCCCACGCACGGGTTCGGTTGGGGAGATCTTGGCGTGACGGGTCACTGGCGGTTCTATGATTCCGCGGAAAAAATGCTCGAGATCTCCTACATCCCCACGATCTATGTGCCGACCGGCCGGCGCAGCAATCTCGATCACATCGGCGCGAGCCAGGGTTATACCAGTTTCGACAATGCCATCGCGTTCACCAAGGACATCGGCCTCTGGAACGGGACCGTGAATGTGGGGTATAACTCGCCGCTTGCGCACTGGAAACGCACGGACCGTTATTACGGAACGCTCCACTCGAATTTCGCGGTCGGGTACCAGGTCCTGTCATGGCTTCAGCCCGAGGTGGAGCTGATCTATTCGCATGATTTCGGGGGACACGGAAATACCGCGAACCTTGCGAGCGTGGTCTTTGGCTTCATTATGCCTTTCGGGGATCACGTGCGCGGTGAGGTGGGCGTCCAACAGGATATTTTCGGAAGCAACAAGGTCCAGACCACCTCCGGCATTTTCAGCATTGCTTTCCTCACCTGATCCCGATAAAAATCTAAACCAGTTTCCCGCGGGGATTTTTGAGGCGGCGTTCACCATAAAAAAACTCCGGAAGAAAGCGTTTCCTCCCGGAGAGAAAACCGATAAAATATATCCTGCTATGGGTAAAGAACTCTTTTTCCCCATTCTCGTGCTTGCTTTCATGAGCATGAACTCTTGTGCCCTGGCGGCAGAAACGGTTTCAGGGCCTCCGGCCGCACCTTCCGAAATGACTTTTCTTGATTGCTACCGGAAGGTTCTCATGCATTATCCGGCATTGCGCAAACGGTACGAACAGCTTGATCAGGCAAAAGCGGAACGGAATCTTGCAATTGCGGATCTTTTTCCCAAAGTGCGCGGTGTTTTCGGGATGGAGACCTCGGACGACCCGGTATTCGTGTTCGGAAGTCTTCTCCGCCAAAAATCTTTCACACAGCAGAATTTTGCACTTAACTCTTTGAACACTCCCCGTCACCGGACCAATTACCATTTCGGGATCGAGGGGGACATGCTCCTTTTCGATTCCTTCAATACGATCTCCAAGATCCGTTCCGCGCGCCGGCTTGTAAAGTCCGCGGACCTTGAGACGGACTTCACGGAAATGGAGGCCGCGATCGTGGCGCTTGAAAGTTATCTCGGTATTCTTCTGGCCAAAGAGCTCTATAACGTTGCGGCTGAGGTAAAGAACGCTTCAGACAAAGATCTCCAGCAGGCGAAGGACCTGAACGACAAGGGCATGATCCTTGGTGCGGATTTCTACGCCGCGAAAGTGACCGCGGCCGGGATCGAACGCGAAGTGAACCGTCTTAAAGGTCTTCTCAAAAGTTCCCGCATGCTGATGAATATTCTGATGGGGGAGGACCCGGAGCTTGTCTGGGACGCCTCCGGGAAATTCCCGGACGCTGTCCAGGACAAGGGCGCGCTTCAGAAATGGCTCGCGCAGGCGTATCAAAAACGTCTGGATCTTGCAGCCATGGACCAGATGCTGGATGCCCAGCGCATCGAATCGCTCCGGCAAAAGACATCTTTTCTGCCGAAATTCTACGGGTTCGGCAGTCTGGATGAGGACAGCCACGATTGGCACACGGGAGGGCAAAATTTTTCGGTCGGGTTCAAGGGGACGATGGATTTTTTTGATCCGACATACCCGGGCCGTGTGAAAGAAGCCGGGGCAAAATATAAGGAGCTCAAGGCCGAGCGCGACGCGCTCCGTGACGAAATCGCCAAGGGTCTTATTCAGGAACTCACACATTATGAGACCGTGACACTCGATACCCCCTTGATGAAGTCGGCTTTCGCGGACGCAAAGCAGGCGAGTGAACTTACGGCGAAGCTTTACCAGGAAGGCCGCAAATCCATCGCCGACCTCCTCGAAATGCGCCGAAGTTATTTTGAGACCGCGGCCGGGTTTGAGAACCTTCTCTTCGCACTTGAACTTGAATACGCAAAGCTTCTTTTCCTTTCCGGCCAGCTTACGGAAGACGGTATCCGTGAAGTAAATACAAGACTAAAAAGTTAGTCTTATCGCTTTGTCATTCTCGCGAAAACAGGAGTCCACAAATGGATCCCCGCACTGAGCGACCGATAAAGATTAATAGGAAATGCATTGTTCCGGTTTCCTGAGAGATATTCGCTCTATCCTCTCTTCCGTAGGGCACATTTAAATGTGCCCTACAGGAGGGAATAACTGGAGCAACGCATAGGAAGCTTAGTGCGGCACTCGCTTTCAATAAAAGTTTTAATGAGAGCCAGTGCCGATTTAAGCATTCGGGGATGACATAAAAGAGGAACACATGGCCACGCATCATTCGGATATCATCAGCGGGATCGTCAGTTACTTCGCGAAATCGAAGATCACGCCGCTCATTATCGCGGCGTCACTCATCCTTGGGGTCTTCGCGGTCATCAATCTCCCGCGCGAGGAGGAGCCGCAGATCTCGGTGCCGATGTTCGATATTTTTGTCTCCTATCCGGGCGCGGATTCCAAAGAGGTCGAACAGCGGATCGTGACCCTCGGGGAGCGCAAACTTTGGGAGATCCCGGGCGTGGAATACATTTATTCCACGATCGAGCCTGAAGGCGCGCTGATCGTTGTTCGTTTCAAGGTCGGGGAAGACGTCGAAAAGAGTCTGATCAAGCTCTACACGAAGGTTTATTCCAATCTCGATTTTCTGCCTCTTGCCGCGACGCAACCCCTGATCAAGGTCCGTTCGATCGATGATGTGCCGATCCTGACGCTCACCTTCCATAGCAAGGATAAAGATCCTGTCGCCCTCCGCAAGACCGTGGCGAATGTCCAGAATATCGTGAATGCGATCCCCGATGTTTCGGAGACCCACATTACGGGCGGCCGCAAGCGCCAGTTCCAGGTCTTCTTTGATGAAGAAAAGCTCAAGGCCAGGCTTCTGAACCCGGTCGAGATCGCCCAGATCATCCGCTCCGCAAACGTGAAACAAAACGCAGGACATCTTGAAAGTGTACCGCAGCTTGAATCGGTCGAGGCGAATTCGTTCTTCCGCACGAAATCCGATCTTGAGAACCTCGTGGCCGGCGCGAGTGCGGGGAGCGTTGTCATGCTGAAAGATATCGCAAAGGTTGTAGACGGCCCGGATGAAGAGGAACGAGCGGCGGAAATTTTCTTCGGGCCCGCATCGAAGGCGACAGACAAAGGCCCGTTTGAGGCCGTGACGCTCGCGATCTCGAAGCGCAAGGGTGCGAATGCGGTACATCTTTCCGAGACGATTCTGCGCGCGGTCCGGGAACTTCCGGAGGCAACACTTCCGAAAGACATCGAAATGACGGTGACGCGCGATTACGGAGAGACCGCGAAAGAAAAATCCGATGAATTGCTTTTCCATATGGCGATCGCAATATTCGGTGTAAGCCTTCTGATCGCCTGGGCGCTCGGACGGCGGGAGTCCGGTGTGGTGGCGATCGCGATCCCGATGACCTTGGCGTTGACGCTTGCGACGTTCTATTTTCTTGGGTTTACTTTGAACCGGATCACGCTTTTTGCCCTTATATTTTCCATCGGGATCCTGGTCGATGACCCGATCGTGGACGTGGAGAATATCGTCCGCCACTTGCGGCTTCCGAATAACAAAGGAAAATCCGTTCTCGATATCACGATCGAAGCCGTCAATGAAGTCCGCAGTCCCTTGATTCTCGCGACGCTCACCGTGATCGCGGCGATCCTCCCGATGGCATTTGTCCGCGGGCTCATGGGCCCTTACATGAGACCAATCCCGATCGGCGCGAGCGCGGCGATGGTGTTCTCGATGTTCGTTGCCTTTGTTGCGACGCCCTGGGCGGCCTACCAGATTCTCGGGAAAGCGTTTGCGCAGGGAAAGTTGAAGATCCGTCACGAAGGTGAAAAAGAAGACTTCCTGACTCGTCTCTACCGTTCGTACATGAATCCACTGATTTACAACGCCAAGATCCGGAAATGGTTCCTGATCGGTCTCGGGAGTTTGCTCGTGCTCGCGGTGCTGCTCGTGCCGCTCAAGCTTGTGCGGATGAAGATGCTGCCGTTTGACAACAAGAACGAATTCCAGGTGGTGCTCAATATGCCCGACGGGACCCCGGCCGCGAAGACACAGCAAGTAATTACCGAAATCGCGGATTATCTCGTGACAGTGCCGGAAGTGAAAGACATTGAGATGTATGTGGGCTCGGCGGCGCCCTACAATTTTAACGGCCTTGTGCGGCATTACTTTCTGCGTTCGAAGCCGTACCAGGCAGATCTTCAGGTGAACCTCGCTGGGAAGCATCAGAGGAAGCGCCAAAGCCACGACATCGCGAAAGCGGTCCATCCAAGGATCCATGAGATTGTGAAAAAATATGACGGTCATGTCCAGGTTGCGGAAGTCCCGCCCGGCCCGCCGGTGCTCTCGACCCTGGTGCTTGAGATCTACGGATCCACGCTCGAAGCACAGAGGGACCTCGCGCAAAAGATAGAGGGATTGCTCGCCTCAAGCGAGGGCGTGACAGATATCGATACTTACGTGCAGTCGCCGGAAAAGCTCGCGCGTCTCCAGGTGAATACGGAAAAAGCGTCCCTGAACGGTATCCCGGTCGTGCAGATCGCGGAAGCCATCACGACCGCGGTGGGCGGGAAGATTATAGACCTTGCACACTTATCAGAGGAATACGAACCCGTCGAGATCCTCTTGCGCCTTCCCAGGGAAAAACGCGCGACACTCGACAGTGTGCTCAATATGACGCTCCTCTCGCGGTACGGGAACCCGATCCCGGTCCGGGAACTGGTGGACATCGAAAAAGACACGAAGGCTCAAGCGATCTACCACAAGAACCTGATGCGGGTCTCGTATGTGATCGCGGACGTGGCAGGAAAATTCGAAAGTCCGGCGTACGCAATCCTGAAGCTTAAAAAAGATATCGCGAAAATGCCGGTCCCGGAGAACCATGAGGGACAGAAAAAAATCGACCAGCTTTTTAACGGTCAGCCCGGCACCACGGACCGCTGGACGCTGAAGTGGGACGGGGAGTGGCAGATCACGTATGAAGTGTTCCGCGATCTCGGGATCGCGTTCGCGTTCGTACTCCTTCTGATCTATGTGCTTGTGGTCGGGTGGTTCCAGTCCTTCAAAACACCGTGGATCATTATGCTGCCGATCCCGCTCACGCTTGTGGGAATACTGCCCGCCCACTGGCTCGGAGGGGTGTTCTTCACTGCGACTTCCATGATAGGAATGATCGCGGGCGCCGGGATCGTGGTGCGCAATTCCATCATTCTTGTGGATTTTATTGAGCTGAGACGCTCGGAAGGGATGCCGCTTGAAGAGGCGGTGATCGACGCGGGCGTGAAGCGGTTTCGCCCCATGCTTCTTACGGCCGCGGCGGTCGTGGTCGGCGCTTCTGTCATTTTATTTGATCCGATCTTTCAGGGCCTTGCCGTGTCTTTGATGGCCGGGGAGGTCGCTTCAACGGTTCTTTCCCGCACAGCCGTTCCTGTCTTTTACTATATGATGGCAAAAAAGGGGACAGGCTGATTTTTGTAAGGTAACAGGCATCCCCGCTGTTGGCGGAGAAAGCCAGTCCTCAAAAATCTGCCTGTCCCCTTTATTCAAGGAGAAAATCATGACCATGGAAAAATACGTTCGTATCATTGCGGGGGTTTTTATTCTGATAAGCGTTGCGCTGGCGGTGTGGGTAAGCCCGTGGTGGCTCGTCTGGACCACGCTCGTCGGCGTGAATCTTATCCAATCCGCTTTTACCGGCTGGTGCCTTGCTGAAAAAATCCTGAAGAAATTCGGAGTGAAATCCTGATACGGGCCTCAATCATAAGGCAAACACCGCGAAAATCCTTCCAAAACAATATAATGCATTGTTCCGGTTTCCTGAGAGATATTCGCTCTATTCTCTCTTCCGTAGGGCACATTTAAATGTGCCCTACAGGAGGGAATAACTGGAGCAACGCATAATATACTTTTCTGAATTTTGAACAAGATCTTGGAAAACTTGCCCTCCGGATCGCAAAGTCTTCTTACGATCCCGACCAGATCCTCAAAAAATACCGTGTCCGGCCTTCTATCCTTGTCTAAGATTTTTTTTAAATGGTGTTACCGATTTTTCAAAAGTGAACCGTATTACAGATCAAAAGTGGACATCTGGAGATCGCCGGTTTTAATTTTATGAACATCGAGGAGCTGATTATTT
>JBAZER010000055.1:0-10069 GCA_041653795.1 Candidatus Omnitrophota bacterium | reverse complement strand
GCGGGACGAGACCGCAGACGGGCGAGAGTCGCTGGACCCGAGCACCGTCGGTGCCGGACCAAGGCCTCATGGGCACCATGCCCGCTTCGCCTCTCGAGCGCGTCTCAGAATCTTGAGAAATTTTACTTTGTTCTCTCTACAAATACCGGGAATTACCAGAAAAAACTACAGCTCTTAATTCAAGAGCGAACGTTAAACAATATTCACTTCGGGAAACAGCTCGATCCCGAATTTCTCTTTCACAGACCGGGAAATGGCTCCCGAAAGATCCAGGATCTCCCGGCCGGTCGCGCCGCCGTAATTAACAAGCACCAGCGCCTGGGTTTTGTGCGAGCCTGCATGCCCGGCCATCCTCCCCTTCCATCCACATTGTTCGACAAGCCAGCCTGCCGGGACCTTCACAGTACCATTTTGCTGCGGGTAGTGTGGCATCCTGGGATATCGGGAGACAAGTATTTTGAACTGCTCTTGAGAAATAGAGGGATTCTTGAAAAAACTTCCGGCATTTCCAAGCTCCTTCGGGTCCGGAAGTTTGGCACGCCTTATCCGGCAAATTGCATCACTTACCGCTTTAAGAGAGAGATTTTGAACTTTCATTTCATCCAGGGTTGCGCGGACGGCCCCGTATTCGGTCCGGAAGCGGTAATGAACCTCGGGGGCTGAAAGTTTAGTAAGTTTGAACGAAACCGAAGTGATAAGGAATTGCCCCTGGAATTTATGTTTAAAAACGCTGTCCCGGTACCCAAAGGCGCAATCCCGGGCGCTGAATTTTACCGGAGCGCCGGAACGGATCTCGATCGCTTCCAGTTCGTGGAATGTATCTTTAAGTTCAGCACCGTAAGCCCCGATGTTTTGAATAGGCGCAGCACCCGTAAGCCCCGGAATTAGCGAGAGATTCTCAAGCCCCCCGTAGTTCTTTTCGATGCACACCATTACCAGATCATGCCAAACCTCCCCGGCTCCGGCACTCACGATCACTTCCGTCCCTGTTTCACTCACAACCGCAACGCCGGGAATCGCATTCTTCACGACCCACCCGTCAAAATTCCCCGTCAAAAGAACGTTGCTGCCACCGCCAAGGACCAGTTTCTTTTCGCCGGAAAACCTTCTGTCGCCGGCAAGTTCCTTAAACTCCTCGACCGAACGGATCTCCGTGAAGTATTTCGCCCGGACATCGATACCAAACGTGTTAAGAGATTTGAGAGACTTGCTCTGCTCGACGTTCACGGTTCCTGCCTTTCATTGGGGATCGGCGCTCGGCGCCGAGGGTCCCCACAATCCCCGTTTCTGCTCTTTTGCTTCCTCTTGCAGCTTTGAAAACAATTCCTGATACTTTACGTTAGGCGGAATGATCTTCATTTGAGCATAGCCTGCTCTTATCATCGTGGCATTCAGGAACACCCGAAGCTGTCTTTCCCCAGTCCCCGGACTGAGCTCCGTATACCATTTTTCGGGTATTTCCATATTGAGATGGGGGTCCAGATAAAAATAAACATAGGCCCATTGCCGGCCGGACTTTTCTTTTTCCACAGCGTCATACTCCAGTACGACCGTTTCATTCCCGATCAATTCGCGAAGGAACTGCCCCGCGTTTTTCCCAACCGTCATGAGCGTCAGGGCGTCTTTTCCGGTGTTCCTGATATCCTCGCAAAGTTTGACGTTTTGGAAAGATGCAGGGACATCGATCCCGATCAGACGGACTTTTTCGCCATCGAAGAGTCGGATGGTTTCGCCGTCAATCACACCGGTAACGGTAAAGGAATCGGAGGCTTGGCAGAGGTCAAGCGACAGGATGACTTGAGAGACAAAAACCAACCCTAACACAAAAGCTGCTTTTATCTTCATCCGTAAACTCCGGAGCTGGTTTGTATTCCATCCAATAACGTTTAAAGCTCTTTAGCAAGAACGGGAGAGTTTGCCTCTTATTTTTTGCAATCTCTCAGAAGAGAAATAACAGTATCCATCTGAGAGGATATTTTTTGAAGTATATCCAGCTGTTCTCTCGACATCCTTTCCTGCTTTTCCTGCATATTTTTAGCCTCACCGGCTATCTTTGCCATATCGCCAAGCTTGCTAAGATCGAACATTTTTCCTCCTCTATTGCATTATTTCCCTATTTGTCTTGAAAATCCACTGCATAGGATTTCACTTCCCGAAAAGTATTGACTGCCCTGTAAAAAAAGTCCCGGCCACGCATGCGGTCATCATGCACGCAAGTGTTGCCGCGACCAAAGCTTTGAAAGCAACACGGGTGAGATCCTGTGTGCGGGTGGGCGCCAGAGCCGCAGCACCTCCGACAAAGATCGCCATGGACGCCAGATGCGCGAATCCACAAAGGGCGTAGGTCGCGATCACCACGGAGCGCGGATCATGAAACTCGCCCCTGGCAAGCGCCGCCGCGAGGTCCTGATAGGACACCACCTCCGTCACGATCAGCCGTTCACCTACGATACGGGCCACGGTCCAGGCATCCTGAGGAGGAACTCCCATGATTAGCGTGAAGGGATAAAACACGTAGCCACAGATATTTTTGAGAGACAAATTTATCGCCGCGCCCGACAAGGCGTGAATCTGCGTTCCAAGAAAAACAAGGACCATGTCACAAAGCGCCAAAAGTCCCAGTATCGCAATCAGGAGCGCCGAAATGCCGGCGATCATTTTGAGCCCCGCGTTGGCGCCATTGATGACTGCTTCGAAAACACTTTTGTCTTCGGAGGCCGGCGGCTTGACATGAACGCCCAGGGTCTCCGGAACTCCCGCTTCCGGCACCATGACCTTGGCCATGATCAGGGCCGCGGGCGCCGAAAGGAGTGAGGCGGAGATCAAATGACCGGCAATGGCCGGGAAATAGGTTTTAAGACTGAAAATGTAAAGCGCCAGAATATTGGACGCCACCGTAGCCATCCCCGCGGTCAGCACGACACAAAGTTCCGAGCGCGTCATGGTGTTCAGATAGGGTTTGATCGTAAGTGCGGATTCCACACCGACAAAAATATTGGAAGCAGTCACAAGTGATTCCGCGCCTGAGACCTTCATGAGCTTCGTAAAAACATACGCGAAGGCCCGTACGATCCAGGGAAGGATCCGGAAGAAATAAAGAACCGACATCAGACTTGAAAAAAAGATAATGGTAGGAAAGGCCTGGAACGCGAGGATAAAACCCAGCGACGTTTCGCCGTCCCCGGAGCTTTGTCCCGGCGAGATCGCGAGTCGCCCGAACATGAACCGCGCGCCCGCGGAGGCTGAATCCATCACATGGATCACCGCGTCGTTAACCGCAAGGAACACCTTGGCGCCGGCCGGCACTGCGAAAATAAAAAGCGCGATAAGTATCTGGAGCAGGACCCCGAAGATCACCACCCGCCAATTAAAATTTCTCCGGTCCTCGGAAAAGAGCCACGCCACGCCGACCAACACCCATAAACCCAAAAAACTGATCCCGTTATAAAAATTCATTTGCCAGAAATTCCCGCCTGTTCCCAATCACCTGTCAAATTTTTATTGGCGAATCTCACAAAGCTGCTCCGCACCGGTCGCAGGAATCCTATTCGTTCTCGGGTAAATAAGGGCAACGTTGGTTCTTTTGGGAAAACACGCAATTCCCGTCACAGGGTTCTGTCTGTATCAGGACCTCACTCTCGGCAATGTGCGAGGAAATGTCTTGCCGGAGAGAATGTACGACCTTATGTCCCTGCTTGAGTGAAATATTGTGAGGCAGGACGACGTTTATTTCGATGAATTTTTTCCGGCCTGAAATGCGCGTCTTTATGCCTTTGAACTCGCAACAACGGTGCATGTATTGTCCTAAAAGTTTCATAAGTTCCAGTTTGCCGCCTTCCTCGATCGATGCATCCAGGAGATTGAAAAAAGCGTGCCGGGCCAGCGTGATCGACGGCACAGTGATCATGACGCTTACGAGCAGTGTGGCAAGAGGGTCGACGTAGGACTCAAAAGCTTCAAACCCAAAATATTTCAGCGCAATGGACACCGTGAACGCCAGGGCGATCGTCCCGGAAATGAAACCTTCCAGTTGATAATGCACGCCCTCAGCCTGGATCGCGGGAGAGGAACTTTTTTTCGCCATTTTGAAGATGAACCGGGCGCCGATAAAATTAAGGGAAGCACTGATGACGCTGCATCCAAAACCTATCCAGGGGTAGGGAACGACTTCCGGACGGAAGAGGTTCATAAACGCCTGGAAGGACATCGCCAAAGCAATTCCGATCAGGACAATCCCTTCCATGGCTTCGCAAACGTGTTCGATCTTGGTATAGCCGTAGTTACAAAGATAGTCGGCCGGACGATTGGATAATTTGATGGAGTAATAGAGGATTACGGATACGGTCAACCCGACGACCGTAATCCCGAGGTCCGCAGCAATGGCCAGTGAATTTACCAGGAAGATCGCGGAGCCTTTCAGGATAAATAGCAGGACATTGCAGAAGAGGCTTAACTTGGCCGCCTTGAGCATGCAAATTTCTTTTTCAGAAGGTTTGGTCATGTTTTTCCCGCGAATCTTATCTTTTTGACTTTATCCACTTAAAGTTGAAAACCGTGAATCTTAGCTTAATGGGAAACCGCACGTTATGCTACAAACGCTCTTCCCCCACCGCAAGTGCCATGATCCCTGTGAAGACGAAGTTGATACCTACCAGAACACCGATGGCCCACCCGCCTGAGAGCGGCCAATTCGACCCGATGAGATACGCCAGCAAGAACGATAGAAAACCGTTAATGATAAACCAGCCGCGGTAAGCGGCAAAATAAAACGCGGCGGCGATCTTCACGAGGCCGTCGACAAAGAAATAAATGACAAGAAGAATCGTCAAAAAACTGAGACCGAGGATCGGGTGGGCCATCACAAGCACGCCGCAGAGCAAGGTGGCAAGCCCCACCAGGAGCCAAATAACGCGCGAGAGCGGTACCGTCGTCCGGAACGCGTGAACGCCCTCGACAAGACCTGCGATGGCCATGAGGGTGCCGACGATCATGACGGTGACGGTGCCGGCGACGATAGGCGCGGCCAGGATACAGACACCAAGGATTATCAATATGATTCCCATAAAGGTTGCCATATGCCATCTCCTCTATATTATTTGTCGTTGCGCCACTTCAAAATCGAATTGTGTAATTTTCAGGGGTAGTATCTTTTTTGTTACCTGTTTACCCGTTTAATAACCCCAGGCCCCCACGGTCCCCAAGCTCCCCAATCGAACATGGTTTCTCTGTTTGCTTCCGCCGTCAATTCTTGTTGGTTGGCCAGCTCTGTTTGATAAACCATCTTTTGATATTCCTGATAGTTTTTCTCGGTGCCCACATAAACGCACCGGCAAACCCCGGCATCCGCATAAACATACATAACCCGTCCATCTTTAGTATGCGGGATCAGCTTACGCTGCGTCATGCTCCGGACATTCGCCAGTTGTTCCGGAGTCCGGGCTTGTTTCATCCGAAAACCCGCGGCCGCAAGCATCTCCTCCTTGGATCTGGCATTACTATCCCGGATCGTTTGACAGCCGGTTAACACGACCATGCCGCACATAATTAAAAATAACATCGAAAACTGTCGCTTCGGGAAATGCACAATCCCCTCCCTCGCACGATGTGCGGGTTGCTTACTGTCTATGATCCTACTCTCTTGATTGTATTCTTTCAAAGTTAAATTTTGGGGAGATTTTAGGCGAAAAGTTTAGGGGGGTTTTCATTTGTTTTGGAAAGTTTTTTTGCAGGATTTCCTAAGTTTGTGTATTTAATGCATTGTTCCGGTTTCCTGAGAGATATTCGCTCTATCCTCTCTTCCGTAGGGCACATTTAAATGTGCCCTACAGGAGGGAATAACTGGAGCAACGCATATTTATTATGTCATTCCCGAAAGCTTTTATCATGACAATGGCCCTTTAGGATCGGGGATCCATTCTCCTGTCCGCCAGAGGACGGATCTGTCCAGCGCCTTGTGGCGGACGCGGGAATGACAAAATCTACAAAGATTTTTATTGGGTTACTTAGCCATTGTTTCTTCACGATTTCAAGTTTCCGTTTTCGTCATACTGTTTCAGTCTCACAAGAGACCCATGGCTCCAAATTTCTTCGATTTTTAACTGCCCGTTTTCGTAAAACTCTCTCATCGTCCCGTCAAGTTTCCCGTCCTTGTAAACTGTTGTGCCGCTTAATTGACCATTTTCGTAATATTTTCTTCTCACCAGCCCTTCTTTCCTCGGCTCCCCATTTTCAAAAAATTCTTCCATGCTCAATTGCCCGTTCTCGTAGTAATTCTTGGATGATCCGTGTCGTTGTCCATTTCTGTATGCGGTTATTTTTTTTAATTGTCCGTTTCCATAATGTGTCTTGAATGACTTATTAAGCTTCCCGTTCTTGAAAACTCCCTCCGATTCCAATTGGCCGTTCTCGTAATAGGTCTTAAACGTCCCTTCTTTTTTTCCGTCCTTGTGGACTGACTTTATTTTCAATCGTCCGTTTGTGTAATATGCCTTGAACGGTCCGTCAAGCTTCCCGTTCTTGAAAATCCCCTCCGATTCCAATTGGCCGTTTGCGTAATACACTTTAACCGGCCCCTCTTTTTCTCCGCCCTTGAGGGTCATTTCCATTTTCAGTTTTCCGTTCCCGTAATATGTTTTGGACAATCCCTCAAGTTTTTCGTTTTTGTAAATCCCCTCCCTTTTGAGCTGCCCGTTTGGGTAGTACGTCTTAACCACCCCCTCCTTTTTTCCGTCCCGGGTTATTCCCTCCATCTCTAATTGCCCGTTTTCGCCATATTCTCTGACTGTCCCTTCAAGCTTTTCGTTTTTGTAAACGCCTTCTCTTTTTAATTTTCCGTTTGCGTAATAATCCTTGAACGGCCCCTCAAGCTTCCCGTTCCTGTAAAACCCTTCTGATTCCAGCCGTCCGGCTGCATAATACGCCCTCACCGGCCCTTCTTTTTTTCCGTCTTTGTAAACGATCTCTATTTTTAATTGCCCGTTCTCGTCATATTCTTTGACCATCCCGTCGGGCTTCTCGTTCTGGTAGGTTCCCTCTCGCTTTAATTTTCCGTTTGCGTGGTAATCTCTAAATAGTCCTTCAAGCCTCCCGTTTTTGTAGACCCCTTCCGATGCCAGCCGTCCGTCTGCGTAATACGCCCTGACCGGGCCTTCTTTTTTCCCGTTCTTGATAACTCCTTCTACTTCCAATTGTCCGTTCTTGTTATATTCTTTAACGAATCCTTCGAGTTTTTCGTTTTTGTAAATGCCTTCCCTTTTTAATTTTCCGTTCGTGTAATAATCTTTGAACGGCCCTTCAAGCTTTCCGTTTCTGAAAACTCCCTCTGATTCCAATCGCCCGTTTTCATAATAGGTCTTAAACGACCCTTCAAGTTTTCCGTTTTTGAAAACTTTTTCTATTTTTAGCTGTCCGCTTGCATAATACTCCCTGGTCGGCGTTTTTCCGCTCCCGATAAAAGAGGATATTACCACCGAAATCACGGCGATTCCGATTAACCCGTTAATAATGGCTTCTGCTTTAATCTTCATCCCACATATCTCCTTATTAATTTTGCAAATCCCAAAATACGGGCGCCGGGAATCCAATGCGGTTTGCTATTCGGACATTTCACATTGGCGATGTATTAATTTCAATGAAAAAGCATATCCGCAAGCAACTAACAGACCTCGAGTCTACTGCAAACCAAAAGAATTACCGGTGGATTATATCAAACCCGCTACGGTCAAAGGATGTCCTGAAAATATTTGCTCCTAATACTTTAGGCGCACGCCGTTTTGTGCCGGTCATATTCATAAAAAAAGCCCCGCCTAAAAGGCGGGGCTTTTTGAAAACCCGATTCGACAAACGCAATACTTATTGCTTGGAAAGCGAAATGTCGTCGATGAGAATGGCGCCTTTCTTGGGACTCGAATTGATGTCGTCGAACACAATGACGAACTCATTGAGGGAGTTCCAGTTCTCGATCTTGCGGAACTTCTCGAACGGGATGGAAATCTTCTGCCACTGATCCGTGATGCCGCTCACCATGTAAGATGAAGGCTTGTTGGTCATATCCTTCAGCTCAATCTTGAAGCGTTTGGTATAACCAGCCTTAGCATCCCCTTTAACATAAAAATTCAGGGTGTTATAAGGAGTCGCATCCTCGCCATTGAGCTTCATCCAAAAACCGTTGTACGCGGGATTCGGAGAATCGACGCCATAATCCAACCGGACCGAATAACCTCCGGCCACGCCTTTTGCGTCATCCTGTTCAAAGGACATTTTGCACCCCTGGGTTTCATCGTTGGGGTCCTTGTCCCATGCCCCGAAATCACCGCCGACATTGTTGGGTTTGTCTCCAGTATCAAAATCCGCGATCATCAGCTCATTATCCGCAGCAAAAGCAGAATGGGCCACAATCCCGAAACCTAAGACCATCAATGCAACCAAAACCACAGTCACGCCTAAATTTAGCTTCTTCATCTTTGTATTGCTCCTTTCTTGGAATATTTCCCCCCGGTGGGGGCCACGCGGAGTATACACTTTAAAAACTTATTTACAAGGGGGACGCATACGAATTGATTCGAGGGAAATGTACCCCCAGGGGAATGCCCGCTCATATCCAATATCCTTGAAATTTCGAGGACCATCAGCAATTCAGCGGGATGCGAACAAATTCAAGCAGAGCATATCGCCCGAGACGATTCAATACAGAAGTCTGGGCAGACAATGACATGAATGATGCCTGTCACTTATGGTGACCATTTTGGGGACCCGTAGTGGAAAAGCTGATACTTGCCGGGAAAGCAACCCTCGCGTAGTCGTCTTTCTTCCTTCCAGCAAAAAAGTTAGACGGAACATTTAAACAAAAATAGAAATCTTGGGCTTCCACATAAGTTCCTGCTCTAGATCCACTTTCTTAATCGGTTAGAAAACAGTTTTTGCTTTGAGATGGAATTGACTGAGGGTTCATTTCCCGGCCGAAAAATTTTTTGATTAATATTCAGCGCACAATCCCTTTACATCTTCATGAAATATCCACTTCCCGAGGGTGCGTTGAATGCTTTTTACAAAACAATTGCAATCGAGAACGGAATAAGAGTATCTTTTTCTTATAACCTCCTCAATAATGTCATAGACTAACCCGCCGTCGTACAGTTGCAGTTCTCCGCATTGGCAGATTTCTCCCTCGCCGAGAAGCGCTGAAATTCTTTTAAAATTGTCCTTATTAATTTCAACTTCTGTGATATTCAGATGTTTCACTCCGATATCTTCGATTTTCGGAAGCATGTCAAAGAGCTTCTTTCTGTGAAATGGCCACGCTGGTGTTTCGACCGATATAGCTTTAAAATATTTAACTGCATTGCGCATATTTTTATACACTTCTCCCGAAAAATTTGTGCTTCCTAAATGGAACCTGATTTCATCGAAGTTTAGATCCTTTAAACGCAGAAGGGTATCTTCGTCAGCCAAAGTGCCATTCGTATAAAGATAATACCACGGCTTTTTCTTAAGATTTTTATGCAAATCATGGAAAAAACACATAAAATCGGAAATAACGTTAAGATGCATTAGCGGTTCCCCGCCTCCCGAAAAACTAATGGACAAAGGCTGGTAGTCCGGCTGAATTGATTCCAGCAAAAGCTTTTTCGTTATATCCTTAAACAGCAGATTCGTGATCTCGTAAGCGCCCCTTTTCTTCCCCGCGATTTTTTCCTGGGTACAATAAGCACAATCCAGATTACATTTATTTCCCACAGAAATATTTTTTCTGTACCGGTCCGGAACAAAGCACCCATAACAGCCCGGAGAAATTTTCCCTAAATGAACACAATGTCCAGCCGCATGATAGCTGAGTTCTTTTATCCTTTTTTGCCGGTCAAATTTTTTTTGATATACATCCTGTATCGATAGGATTTTCATTTTTTATTACATCCCCAATAAAGATTGCTTCGGCCCATTAATATAATTTGAAAACTGATTGTCCTTATCGTTAACGCCGTGTGCGAGTTTTAGCACACGAGCCCTTTCAGTTGCAAAGGATCACGATTAAGTCTCAGATTTAACAGAACGCAAAAAGTATGAGTCACGA
>JBAZER010000054.1:0-10155 GCA_041653795.1 Candidatus Omnitrophota bacterium | reverse complement strand
CGGCCACTCTGATCATGGGCTCCGTTAAAGGCCCTCTTCCACCTGTCGCAAGGATCTCTCTTGTCTTGCCTTCCTGATAGAGATGCAAGGCCTCTCTAAAGGTTTCAAGATTATCATTACCGAGGATGATCAGAACATGCGCGTCCAAGGCGTCTCTTGCAACATCAGAAGCGTTGAGCAGACTTTTAAGATTTGTAGCCGGAGAGCTGACAGAGCCACGCGCATAAACAATCAACGAACTCGCCCTTTGGCCCTCTTTGTCATTTCTATCAACAATAGCATTACCATAAGGGACAAAATTTTCATCCTCCAAAACATCCAATCTGACCGTCTTTCCCTGATCTACGATGCCCGCGCTGACAAGTCCTTCTCTTTCTGCTATGTCAGCCGCTTCACGAACAGTGACTCCCACCAAGCCCGAAATTCCATTGATAGCAATCTCTTTAATAAGACCATTCTCCGTAACGCCCATCATATGAAAAGGATATAGGTTTTCCCGCAGTCGAATATTTATTGTGCCAGCGGACTCGTTGATCGAAAAATCATCCGACTTATACTTGAGCTTCAACAATTTATCCTCCAGGATTCTTGCCGGAACTTTCTTAACAATCTCCTGGTTATTCTTTCCTGAAAGAAGAATCTGCAGATTGAATTCCTGGGGTTTCTGGGAATCGAAATATTCTTTTATGTGCCTGCCGTTATCAGCTAAGAGCTGATCAGCCATAAAGAAAACGCCTTCGCTCATCAACCCAGTAGGCATGCCAGATAAATCATTAGTATCAAATCGAGGCATAGAAAAGAGATGCTTGACATCATCATAAAAATACGCCTGAGTCGCCGGACTAACGAACCCGTTTCCGTGTCTTATCAGCTGGATAGCCGTCGCATAACGAACAACCTCCTCTTTCCCGTTAATTAAAACTTTGACGATTTTCTTTTCATAATCCTCAAATTCAAAAATTACATGTTTCTCAATAGTAACACTTCCATCTTCCCACGCCACGAGCATCGGATATTCGCGACCCATGATATCAACCCCTGTGGCATGATATAACCTGCGACCCTGCACTGTAATAATCGGCGTGTTATAAAAAAGATTCTCATTGCCTGTTACAGCAAAGATTTGTACGGCGGGATGCTCAGTTTTAAACCTATCAATCAATGCGCGAACCGTGGGAACTTTCTGACGTATGTCTTCACCGACGTTTATTACTTCACCCGCTACTGAATCCTTGTATCTAATGCGATTTGTCCGGCGATCAACGGGGAACATCTTGCCCTCTAATTCACTCGCAACAAGGATATGTATCTGATAAACCTTGGGGTCTATCTCTAATGTTGCAACAGGCACGTCTTTCTTATAGTCATATTTCTTAACCATAGAGGCCGGTGATGAGAATCGATCATCATCTCTGATAATGGTAAACGGCACCATAAAATTAACCATCTCGCCCAAAGAGACGCTTTCATTTCTCATAAATTTGTCAGCTTCATCTTTCAACATCGAAGAGGTACCAATGGGATCTTCGGCCAAGCTCGCCCGGAGACTATGAAACGCCAAATTATACTCGTAAAGCATGCAAACCGGGGGGCAATGACTCAGTTTCCCTGAATTCACCTTCTGAATCATACGGCGGCGTTGTTCGCCAGACCAAATATTGATAAAAGGCTGTTCAAGCAAAGTACCGTAAGCCAATCCTCTGTCTAACGCCAATTCGACACAATGATAAACCGTTCCATCGGGTCCGATGAACGGTGTCAATCCACAAGAGAGACACTCAGACACCGGCCTTGTTGTCTGGTAAACACCTTCAAGGCGACCACGGGGCAGAAGAACTTGAACTGGTGCAGTAGACTGCTCAAGAAAAGGTTTAACCCGTGTCTCTAAATCCTGAAGCGCTTCTTCGAACATTGTGCGCGGATACTGTTGCTCATCATAGAGAAACGCACGATAAATCTCGTAGAATCTCTGCAGATCGGGTGTTTCTTTGACATACTGCAAAGAGTCCGCCGTCGCACGAGTAAACTGACAACCGCCTTTATATCGAACTGTCGGCCGGAATGCGATATAGTTGAGTGCGCCAGGAAACTCATCGGCGATCGAACGAACAATACAAGCGATATCCATAAGATGAGTAACGTTAAGCGGTGAAAGGATCACACCAAGCCCAAAAACTGTCTGACTATTCGCCGCGAGCTTAGCCGCAAGGCAGGAACGCAGGTTTTTAAGAACAACAAAAAAAGACCGTTTGGATGCACCGAAGGAATGCTTGTATGTCTCAGGCGTTCCGGCATTGAAGCTGATGCGGAAAAAGCTAAGCCCCGTGCGGAAAATGCGCTCTGCCAAGGCCCTATTGACAAGCAATCCGTTCGAAAAAAGCCCCACATGAAGTCCGAGTTGTCTTGCGTATTCAATTCCGTCAATCGTATGGTCATTGGTAAACGGCTCCCCGCCTCCGGTGAACGTAATCGCCTTGATGCCCGCCTCAGCGATACGTTGAATAATACACCTCATATCTTCCAACGAAGCAACCATCTCAGGGCGATTAAACTTGTGACCGCGCATCGAATCCTTGTGCCCGCCATAAGAACACGTTGGACAACGATATTGACAAATCACAGACGGTGCATATTGAACGGTCGGCGGCACCATGTCATAGAATTTTCCAGCCAGCGCACAAGCTACACAGTTAGGATGAGCTAGCCATTTGCGAGTCGACATCAGACCATAAGGCTTGGTATCTGTCGTACCAGCTAACTTACAGGAAAGCTCACGATTGAGTTCATTCGAAAACGCGGAGAATTCATCATTCACCGCCGCAACCTTAAATGTATCCGGAGAAGCTAGAACCTGACACGTTGCTTGCCAAATATGCGGATGGGCCTTATAAAATTTTATCGTTTCCAATCGAGCTTCCCGCTCATCCAGGCCACGGATATGCGGAACTTCGTGACCATCGACGAGTCCGGCCAAAAAAATCAAGAAAGTCTGTTGATCGGTTTCATTAAGGAGAGACGCGATGGATAAAACATCGTGCAGAATGTAAAGAGTACTTCTGTCTTTTGAGATGGCAAAAATTCGTCCCAACGTATCAATCACACGGGATGTAACAACAAGACCCACCGGCGGAGCATGCGCCAGATAAGAGCTCCGTTTGACCAACTGTTTCATAACTGTGAGCTCGCCAGCATCCAAACCAACGACTTGAGTAGTATTCACAAATTCTTCAATGCCCGGCAACACAATAACATCCACTGTGGTTCCCGGTGTCGTTTTCAATGGAATAGCTTTCATCGTTCCCGAGACCGGATATTCTTCACAAACCTGAGCTACATCAATATGGTCGACTAAAAACGGAGACGGGTCAGCGTGCCAATCAAGAAATTTTGCATTGAGCATTCTTAACTTCTCCTGCGTCACCGCTTGCGGAGAAAGACGCGCAATTGTAACGTAGTGTATATTCCTCTGCCGCATCTGCTGCCCCTCAGGATATATCAACTCTTTTGCTTTGCTATCAATGAACGCCCTCAGACGAAAAGGAGTTGCATTGTCAGTTTTTAAGGCCATAATCACGACCAAATCACTCATCAGGCGCGGTCCGATATTTTCATACTGAAATGCGGGCAGAGATCCGGCACCATCCTTGATCATTTCAACCGCATCCTCAACAGTCAAAAATGTTTTCTCTTGTGGATAGCGCCAATTAACCACAAACACTGTCAGAGTAGAATGCAATTTCTCCAGAGGCGCAAAGTGCACAAAACGGCCGGCACTCTCTCCCAAAACTTCCCGAATCATTTCTTGCACTTTATGGATCTCCTCAATAAATCTCGGAGAAGACATCATAACCAAGCAGGAAACGGCTTCATATTGTCCTTTTGCATTTTCTCTCAAGGATTGATCAAATTGATGCGGGGGCAACGCGAGGAACCTTTCAACATCTCGTTGTTTAGTCTCAAGAGCTGTTTGTTCCTCAACCGGCATAATCGCATTAACCGCATTGCGAATATGGAAAGCTGGACAAGAAATACCTTCAATTTTCTGGCCCTTAATTCCTGCTTCACCCTTTTGGACAAGAGAAGAAACATTACCAATCCTCTGATTACTGGCTCCTGGTTTCTGAACCAAACTCGGAGAAGAAGATTGATCTTTGTACATCGATCTATCAAAAACTTCCTCGTAAACAAAATTATTGATTTTTTCTTCGCTAGAAAAATCGTCGGCAAAAGCATAGAAAAGTTCAATTGTCTGACGTGCCGATCCAAGCTGCCAGGGATTATCAAAGACATTCATCGGAATAAATTCATTATGCCTGACAAAGCGACCATAAAGATCCTCCATAAAGCGAAGTCTGAGGATCTCAATAATTGCCCGAATTTCACCTTCACTCAAACGAATGTGTGCAAATTCGTTATATGTACGGATGATAGCCTTCATCTTGGAATAGTTATATGGCAAGGGGATAGTTAAGTCGTCCCTTCCAAGAATAAGATTATTAAACTCAATAACGCGATCGTCGGTCATGGCAAAATCAAAATCAAACAACGCAACAACAACATCCTGATCGTTGAATTTAACATTACCAGCATGCAGATCATTATAAACAGGTGCCTTCCTCAAACCCATGGCTCTGGCAGCTTCAAATCTTCGCACAAAGATTTCATTCTGCATTAGAATAAAGGGATAAATAGAAAAAAATGACTCTACGTCCGGATCGTTTCGCTCAAATCTTTCCGCTTGCCCCTTAAACCGAGCCATCTCCTGCATAATAAAAGCGATAATCTCAGAGCGAGACTTGTATGTTTTTTCTCCTTCTGGCGTAAAATTTTCCATAGCGTTATTGATATTTGCGGCTAACGCGGCCATACTTCGATAATTCCTTTCATTTATGTTTTTTGTACGAACAGACCTGCCTTGAATGAGAAATTCTTCAAGCACATATTGTGCGTCAGCAGACGCAACAATATAATCCATTGCGCTTTCACCAAAGACGCCTGCTTTCTTATGCATAGCGGGAACAGGCAATCCTGCTGATTTAAGCCGATTAATAAAGGAAATAATAAACCTGGCTTGATCCCTTGTCTTGTTTATTCTCCTTAAAACAAATTCCCCAGAATCAGTTCTGATAAGAAGCGGGCGATATCTACTCCCGATTCCCCCTTCGAGTTCATTGATCGAATAGACCTGTCGTATACCAAAAAACGTCAATACGTCCCTCACCTGGCTGTTTGAAATCGGCGAAGAAATAGAATCATCTGAATCCTTGCCCTGCTTCAGCGGCGTGGTCTTGACGATTTCAATACGCTCAGGCTCATCAACAACCCAGACACTCTCTGCAATCCATTTTCTATTCGAAACGAAATGAGCATCTGGGGGTGTCTGATAATAATCGTATCCAACCATAAACGACCCCGGACCACCCCATCCGATAATATTCCCGTCGTCGTTTACCCAATATCCATATACATCATCTTCTTCATCCTCCCAATGCCCCTCCTCTTCGAAATGGCCGCGCCCAGGAATTCTTTTAACTTCAAAATCATATCCTTCTCTGCGGATTCCCAAGGCAGACAATAAATAAGATTCTGATACTCCCAGCGATCTCAGCTTCGCCAGAACCTCTGGAATTGCTTTTATAACCGATTCATCTTGGATGGCCCTTAACTGATTGATTTCCGCAAGAGATAGATCAACAACGAGCTTTTCTCCAACTCGGGATTCAAGATCAGCCTTGGCTTTCTGGCACTCCACCCTCTCTCTTTTTATCTCGGCATCTCTTATCCGCCAGCGTTGCTCTTCGATCTTCCTGCGCTGTTCCTCCATCTTCTTACATTGCTCTTCAGCTCTGCGTAATCTTTCAAGTTCCTTTGACTTCCTTACTTTTCTTGCAATGCTTAGCACAACGACAACAAACAAAGCCAGAGTAAAAATAGTAAACTTGACAACTGACTTCCTTCCATCCGACTCAATTTGTTGAATAATATCGGTGACTCTTTCACGATGCTGATCTACAGATTTCAATGCGGGCAAGGCGGGTTTTCCGATGGAAACAAGAATTTCTCGCACGTGCTCGATTTCGCTCCCATCGCGATGTTGCAAAATATTAATTAGTGTTGGAACGGCTTCCTCGGCGTCCTTCCCCATCTTCCTCAAAACTTCGTAAATATCCTCCTGCACCCGGATGAAATAATTAAAACCAATGACCTTTGCGAGATGCGGCACGATAGGACGGCCAATCTTTATAATGGCCCGCTCCACCACCCTTCTATATTCTTCTGTGCGATAATCGTGATGGCCTAGCTCAATGACCAGGAATGGAAAAGCAGTTTCCCCCATTTCCTGCAATGTGTCAAAATCTTCCTGCTGAAGAAGGATCAAAACCTTCCTGTAAGTTTTTACCTCTTCGTAAGCCTCCTTTTCCTCTTTCGTCTGAGGTTCCCATCCTAATCGATCTAGAGCATCAACAATATCGGTACACAGATGGAACCCCGACAAGAACTCTCCAAACGGAGACTTCACCCCGTCATACTTCAAAATATCAACGAAGAGTGGTACAACTATTTCCATATCGGGATCCATAGACATAATTGCCTTAACCAACACCGGCCCAAGCTCTGGATTATATCTGTTAGACTTCAATGCTTCGAGCAAGAGAGGCAATGCAGCTCTAGCGGAAGGGCCAATTTTCCCAAGGATCTGAACAACTTCAATATCCGTCCCCCCTAAAGATGAATCTGTAAATACCCCCATAAGAGCTGGAACAGCATCTTGTGCATCCCGTCCCATCAAAGCAAGGGCTTCAAGGGCGCGGCGGCGCGCAGACTCATCGGGGTTTCTTATCTTCTCAACAAGTACCCGTATAGCCTCTTTTTTAATTGAAACGAGTTGTTTTGCTGCATTTTCTTGATTCAGACGAGAATTAAAGACTGGATCATTCATTCTCTCCAATATATGTTCGACCGTCTGTTTTGGAGGAAGCTCTTTCTTGCAACCCGGCAGACAAATAGCTGCTCCAAATATGAGCGCTGCTATAATTAAACCACGGACAAAAGAACCAAAAATAGAAATCTTTGCTCTACGAGGCACATCTGTGATGGGCGACGAGACGGAAGGAACGGATGCCTTGCTTGGCGCCGCACGTGTCTGGTTAACGTTACCGATGCCAGCGAGCTTTTGCAGGTCTTTGTCCGTAAGATTCCGTGCGGCAGACGAGACGTCATCCGGATAAGACGGTTGAGCATCCGTTGCCGCAGCGGTATTCACAAGGAATTTGACGGCCCTGGCCATTTTCCAGACGCCGGAGGTCACTTCCATCTCCCCTTCCATGGGCAAGGGCAGATCTGCGGGAATTTTGGTATAGAATTCCACGTGGTTGTCGATGCGGCGTTTGATGCAAAGCGGAAGGCGGATGCCGAAGTCATTGACCAGGTCTGCGCGGACCATGTCAAACGGGATAATGCCATTCTTGCCATAGCTGACGGCATCCCACCCTTTCAAATCGATCTTGACCGTCAATTCCAGTTCGCTCTTCTGGTCTCCGTCAAGAACAAAGATGTCGCCGTTATTGCGCGCCACGTCTTTGGCGCCTTCGGCGGTGTAAGCCACAAGCGAGACGTCCTCAACCGCCACCTCGCCGCAGACGCGCGGCTTGGCGGGGCTTACCTGGTGATTAAAGATCGCGCTGTTCCACAGGCGCAGGTATTCGGCGGCCGTGACCAGGGCGCCCAGATAGCGGCTCAGACGGACCGACTGCGCCTGATAAATACTCAATGCGCCTTTCTGAAATTCTTCATTGGCCCAGAAGACGATATTGCGGTAATCTTTGTCACTCGTCGTTGCCGGGATCAGGGTGTTTCCGGACTGCGCTCGCTTATTGATGGCAAGGCCCTGGCGCTGGATAATGCCCTCCCAGAAGGGCGCGCCCATCTGCAGGCCTGCGTTGGCAGAGACATCAGCTTCGGTGTATTCGGATGCGCCGGTGTAGCGGTCTGAATCCTGGATCTGGATGTCGGAGGCGGCAAGCAGGCGTCTCTGGTCGTCGATATTGAACTTTCCTCTGAAGATAAATTTGCCCGCATAACCCGCCTGCGATAGTCTTTCCTGGAGACGCTCCAGGTCCTGGCCGATCTTGCGCGAATCTTCATACGGCTGGACATTACCGAAGATCACGACCTGGATGCCGGCCTTGACCCATGCCTCGATATTGGCGTCCGTGAAGGCCCTGAGGCGGCCCGCTTTCTCAGGCACGAGCCTGCCGGAATAAGAGATGACCATCTGGTCGGGATTGAGGCCGAAGCCGGAATCTTCCTTGGCCTGACGCTTGCCGATGGCAACCTGCTCGGGCGTCACGTATTCGTATTCATCGATGTCATGCTTCTTTAAGGCCGCGCGGAAAAACTCGGAAGAATACGGACGATTGTCGCCGTTAGTGACACCGAAGAGCTGGACAGCGGGGTCGCGCATGTTCATCTCATAACCATGGACGGCGCTGACGGCCTTGGCCACGTCCGCGCAGCGCACGCCCGCCGAGGTGAAGTCCCAGATCTTCGTGCCGAATTCATCGCGCAGGAAGACCCAGAGCCATTCGTCCGGCACGCCGGCGGCCTTCAAGAAACGCTTGCCGTATTCGAAGTCCTGGATCATGACGCGGTTGCGGTAGGTATGCGTCGTGCCGCAGAAGATGGCGTCTTTAAAAATCTCATAAGTTTCGAGAAGGTTCTTGTCGTCAACGCCTTCATGGATGATATTGCTGGCGTCGCTGTAGAAGATCTTCCTCCAGGCGGCCAACGGCAGAACCTGGCCGTCATTGCAGTCCACCAGAGGCGCCTTGTAGTCAGAGCCCAGCCTGTGCTTCTTCTCCAATTCCAGGTAACGCATAAGTTCGAGCGCGGCCTTGGTGAAGAACTCGGTGAACTCATAGTTAGAGGCCGGCGACTCATCCGTGCCGTATTCATAAAGAATGTTGACGAACTTGCCGTCCAGGTCGCGGATGAGATACGTCAAAACACCGATGCCGTTAATCGCCGTATAGACCTCGAAGGTCACATACTTGCCCTGCACAAAGGTGCTGAAGGTATTGTTGAGCTTCTGGACGTCCTTGACGGGAAGCGGGACAGCCTTCGCGTCGGTGTAATCCAGAGGATGCACGGCGCCCGTTTTGTCGCGATGTTTGCGGTAATAGGGCTCGACACAGATGATGTCTGCGCCCAACTGGTGCATGCCTGTGCCGTGGTACTGCATGACGCGGCCCAGGCCGCCGGCGAGCAATGAGATCTCCGCGGCGACAAAATAGATGCTGCGATGCAGGAGTTGCGGCGCCTGCGAGGCCAGCCAATCGACCTGGGCCTTCTCAGGGTCAAGCATCAGGAGCACCGCATCGACCAGAGGCAGCCTCTCCCACTGGCTACGGCTCAACAGGTAGGAGACCATCTGCTCATGTTCTTTTTTGTTCATGAGCGTCACGGCGCGCAGAACAGGATATTTGGCTTCAACGGGATACATGTTCCACTGCTGTGCATATTGCGCGTAGAGGTCTATGACACGCAGGAATTCATTGCGTCCGGCCTTAAGGACCTTCTTCAGATCGTGCTGGATGTAATCGGTGTCGTCGGCCCAGCTGGCGACCAGGCGCGGATCCAGGTCAAAAACGACGCTCTCTGTTGACGCGGTCTCGATATCGAAAGCTCCGTTCGTGGCATTACGAATCAGGCCCCTGCGGCGCAAACCTTCCAGGAGTTCAACGAAACGTCCCGCCGTAAACGGCAGCATGTGGTCGGCAAAGGCCTTCTCTGCCTTGGCTGAGATGTCGTTGACGCTGATAAGCTGGCTATTGTCCTGACGCAGTCTCAGAAGGACTCCGGCCAAGACATAAGACTCGAGCCATTCCGCCTGATTGACCCCGCGGTTACGCATCATGTCCGGGAACGGGAACGGAATGGTGTAGCAACGGCCGGTGACGGTGACGATGGGGGAAGACTCACCGCCCTGGCCATATTCCAAAACAACCTGGGCTATGAAGTTATCAAAAATATTATTGGCAGGCGAGCTCACCCCCTCATCCTGTTTCAGGGCCGCATGGATCGTGGGGATAAGTGAGGCGGTGCCTTTGAGCTCATGGATGGCGATGGGCCTCTCGACATGGGCGATGCGGTGGC
>JBAZER010000053.1:0-10197 GCA_041653795.1 Candidatus Omnitrophota bacterium | reverse complement strand
GGAACTTGCTGGCGAGATCGGAGGCAAACTTTTCCATCCGCTTCTCGTACTTCTTCGACGCTTGGTCAAGCGATCCGTTGATGAGAGCGCGAACGGACTTGATGTCCATGCCCTTCACCTCCGGCGCGTCGGCCGCATCTTCGTCTTCGTCCTCGTCATCGTCCTCATCTTCTTCGCCTTCGACGGCGAACTTCACGCGCTGATCTTCCGTGAGATCGTCGGCGTGTTCCTCAAGATAAGACTTTTCCTCATCCGTCAAGGATGCGGGGTCTTTCGCAAGGATTGCTTTCAGCTTCTTTTTCATACGTTTTGGTATGTGCTGATTAGTGAATCTTCTTCGCCTTCAACATCGCACGAATAGCACGGTTGAAAACTTTGACTGGGATTTTTTGTTTCCCGCCCACCTTCCGATGGGGTGTTCGACCTTTGAGATTATCTTGTGTATCGGGTTCTTCGAGAGCCTTCAGTGCGTCAGTCAACGCCTCGATGGCTTCCCGCTTAATCTTTGAATCCGTTGCGCCCACGATCGTCTTGACCGCTTCGGCGACTTTTTCCTTTTCTCCCGGTTCTTTTGGTTCCGTCTTTTTTTCCAAATCCTCCATGAGGTTGATCGTCTTCATCTTCGCCAGAGCTTCCTGATTCGCCGGGACATTGACCACCGAAACTTCCAGCAATGTATTCTCCGTAAGACGCACGATCTCCTTGCCATTGTCCACCTCGTACACATTGTTGATGAACCCGACCGAGAACGCCCGGAGGTACTTGCCCTTCATCAACCGGAACGCCGTCGCCGCGACATCGTACTCCTCAACCGCAAACTTCATCTTTCCGGTAAGATTTCCGTTCTCGAATCCCAGCGCCGTCATCTGCGCGAGTGGGAACTGGTAGTTGTCATGCGACCACAAGACAACCGGGTTCCGCAAATAGTCGTCCAACTTCCAGCCTTCCTGAATCACGACTTCCTCGTGCCGGTCCACAGCGGGGGTTGAAAAAATACCCTCGACGACGTGCTCGTCCTCATTGACCGCTTTCGCCTCAAACGTGAAATGTTTGACGACGCGATTGCTAGAGATCAGTTTCTTTTTCATAAGTGGAGTATAGCAGGTTTCTATTCTTCAATGAAAGCCGGAGCGAGAACGCATCGGCAGTTTGGCTCGCTTGGGTACGGCAATCCATTCGAGAAGTTTTTATCAACCGGCACAATTTCCCCATCAAGCTCGACGTGCTCATCGCGCACGCGTCCGTCCCCGGCCGTGATCCATTCCTTGCCATTCACCACGTCCGACTGCTTCCAACCTTCGACAAACCCTGCGTTATTCGCTGCAGTCGTTTCCGTCCGGGCGATAAGCTCCGCTCGGTACAGCGGAAACTCGGCATAGACATCCTCCACGCGCTCGCGCAATGCCACGATCCCTTCTCCCGCATCAATCCCTTCCGATAAGGTACGTGACAATTTTTCAAGCGTGGTCCCGGTAGCCGACTCGGCAAACTCCTGTGCTCGCTTCTCCAAAAACCGCTTGACGCTTGGCGTGATTTCGAAGTTTTGCGCTGGTGAAACGGTATCAACCGCGTCTTCCCCGGCCTGCTTCAAGATCGCCAGAATCTCCGGGGTAATGAACTTGATCGTGGACTTGACCTCGCTTTTCGGCAAGAGCTTCTTCGCACTCACCTTCACATCCTTTTCCGATCCCAGACGATCGAGCACGCGTCCCTTTTGCTCCTTGAAAAAACCCTCGACATTCGTCTTCATCCTTTCCGAATTGTGGTCAATGGCTTTTAGCACAAATCCCGCATACGCTTCCTTGGCATCGTCCGCGATCATGGACCGGTTGCCCTTCATCTCAACGATCCCTTTTGAGATAGCGCCGGATGCTTCGTCTTTCATGGCCTTTAACGCTCGCTCCGTTTCCTCGCGCATTTCCAGCTTCATCTTCAGCATGCCTTTGCCGCGGAAATTGAAACGCTTGGGCTTGGCCTCTCCGATATACGCATCCGCCTTGGTATCTCCGCCGATCTTCACTCCCTGCGGAAGCCCGCCAACCGGAGTATTCGCGATAGACATATAGAGACTCCACCCGCCTTTGACCGGAGGCAACCCGCGCTCCGCGCGCGCTTCGTTGATGAGCATGACATTCCCGGAAACGAGCCGGGTATGTTCTTCGAGCATGAGCTCCTTGTTTGCCGGGGTGGGATCGTCAAAAACAATTTCGAGATCATCCCCAAAATCCTGATACGTCATCTCCTCGTTCAGCTTCTCGACAATTTCAACGAGACACGGCTTCACCGTTTCCGAAAGGAAAATGCCCATGCCCGTTTCTGCGTTCGCCCGGTTCACGTCTTCGGTAATTCCCAAAACCGACTTCGGGACACCGAACGCGATCAGGATATCGTCGCGCGTGAGCTTCAACCCTTCGATATAATCCATGTCCTTTTGCGTCGGAGAGATGACCATGTACTCCATGCCTCCGGTCAGGATACCAACCTTCCCTGACCGGTTCTTGCCACGGTGCCGCTTTTCCCATCGGCGCACCGTCGCATCTGCCGTATCCTTGTCCATCTTGTTCGGGCTCTTCAAAATTGCATCCGGCCGCGCGCTATTCAAAAAGAAGTCCTTTTGGAAGGTCGTCGCAAATCCTTCTGTTTCTACTCGAGCCGCCGATGCAAAGAGCGGGGAAATCCCGCCGTACGGGTTCAATGGGTCCGGGGACTTGATGTGCACGATATCATCCGGATCAAAAACCACCTGCGAGCCGTCATTCTTCCGCAACCGGTATTCTTTCACGAACAGCGTGGGATCAGTCACCACCGTCATCAAGTCCGGACGGAGGTTCCACATCTCCATGACTCGGCCTCCCTTGTTTCGTACCTTGTACAAAAACGCTTCCCCCGAGCATTTGAGGTTGATGATGGTGAGCTTCCAAAACTCCGACTTCGTTTGAAACGCGTTCGGCTTGTAGAGAAGATCGAGGAGCGGATGCACGTCAATCTCTCTCACGTCCCCCTTGGAATTGAGTACCTTCTCCAACCCGAGCGGAATACTCGCCACCTTCTCCGCGATCTTGTTCACGCATGCGAAGACGTACATGCTCTTTCCATATCGTTCGAGCAACTGCGTCGGAGTCAATTTTGATCCCGACGTGAGTCTCGCAAGAAGCTCGAATCCTCCTGTCGTGACAATGCTCTTTCCGCGGAACGCATCGAGTGCCGCTCCCAAGGCGTGAAAAATCTTCATATCTTTTTTGAGTGTAGCATGATTTAGAAGGCGTCCGCTACGGGCATAACTTTTTCCGTATAAATATCGTACCTGATCGCATCCATCCCGTGATTCCATTTATCAATCGGCTTATTCGTCGGCTCCTTGTTCTTATCGAGCGCCCACTTATACTCCTGCGACTCCTTGGCAATATCCACGCTGTCCTCCGTGTACACGATCTCCATATCGAGGAGCATGTCTATCCCCGCATTGATCGAGTCCGGTCCCTTCTCGGCCGGCAAGACATTCCAGCCATCATCGGAAAGCTCCCGGATAGACTTCGGCTCGGCGCTGTCCGCATAGATCGGCGCCGACTTGGAAATCTCGAGCTCACGGAGCCTGCGTGAGATCCCCGGGTTCGTCATCCCGGTCTCATAGATCAACTGGCGCACCCATGCCTTGTTTCGATGCTTCTTGACCTCAACCAAGGCCGTCGGGTCATTCGTGAATCCGAAGTCGAGGCCGAACGTGGACGGATACGGAATCTTGTCAAAATCCTCCGGCCTCATCGTCGTCCAGTTTTTGAAAATGCGACCGCGCGCGCCCTCACTCACCAACCCCCGGATCATGTTGTAATAGTGATCCGGCTTCGTCTTCTTGTACCCCTCGTAATTCTCCCGCGTTGAGAGCGAGATGTTTCGCAGGTTATCCAAATACGTCGAGTGAATGAACGTCGTATCCGTCCGGCTCTCTTTCAATGTCGGTCGGTAAAACCCTTCCACCTCCGAAGGCGAGAGATTGAACCATCGCTTGATGATCCAGTGATTCTTCGATGGTGGGTTCAAAAGCAAAATGATCTTAATGTCCCCCTTCATCGTTCGCAAGGAATCGTCCAACTGCATAAAATCCTCCTCGCTGATTTCGTCCGCTTCTTCGATCACGATGCAATTATACCCGGCCAAGGATTTCAGCTTCGCCGTCTGATCCCCGGACGACTTCTTGAATCCCAACCCGTTGATCTTGTTCTCTCCCCATAGAAACGTGAGCAGGTTTTCTTTCACCTCCACACTGCCGATCCGCTCGGTCTCCTCCAGCCGGTCATGGATGTCCTGATAGATCGAGTGCCGAATGTCCCCGGCGATGTAGCGCATAATCGCGCAACGAAAATACCTCTTGCCGAAGAGCTTGGATACGGCGTACTGACTCGCCACCATCGAACGCCCGGCACCGCGCCCTCCCATCAAAATAAAATACCGAGACTGACTCGAAAAAAGAGGCTGATACGCTTTATTGACTCTCTGTCTCATCTTGTTGTGGTTGATTTGGCTCCTCGTCTGTCGAAAAATCTACAAACTCCACTTCGTTCCCGTCCAATGGAATAATCTGCGTCTGTGACTTCGGTTTGAACTTCCCGACTCTCCGGTCAAGGTAGTACCTGATTGACGGCGGGTGCTCGCGCCGGATCAGGCGCATGAGCTTCCCTTCTACCATCTCGTCAATCTCCAACTGCGTCGCCGCCAAGTCCCTCACGAAATCAGGATCGGTTCGCTTCCACAAATAGAATCCCGACTCTGAAATATGCGTGAGCGCGCACGCATCGGCAACGCACCCGAGCGACTTTTTCCACGCCTGTAAAAAAAGCTGTTTGTTGATTCTCGTTTTCTCAAGCTCCTTTTTCTCTTTTTCAGAATCCCCTTTGTTTTCTTCATTCCCCGCCATTTCGTCAACCTTGGTTGTCTCTTTTCCCGCCTCTCCCCCTCCCTCTGCCTCGGTCCCTGTCTCCTCCTGTCTCTCTTCCTCTGTCTGTCTTTCTTCTTGGGTCGGCAATAAAGGGGACTGGTCTGTCCCCTCTTTTATGCCGAGATTTTTTTCCGTGTCCATAGTCTCTGATATTCGTTTACGCGCTCGCGATTTTTTGCCACCCAATCCCTATGCCTCTTTGCGTTAGCCTTCCGATACTCCGGATCTTCCATTCGCTTCCTGTGATATTGCCGATACCACTCCAATCGCTCCTCTTTGTGCCTATTGTTGAACTTGATAGCTGGCTGGCAATCGTCGCAATACTTCCTCAATCGTACCATGTGACAAACCTTTCCGCACTGTTTACAGATTTTTTCCACCTTCTCACGCTTCAGATAAATGACGGCCATGTCCCTCCTTTTCTGATCGCTCAAATACCTTCCCTCGATCTTCTGCCCCTTTTTTATGCGATGCTTTGCGCCATTTTTCTCAAAAGTCTCTTTGATGGTGTCAATGTGCTCCAACGCATGCTGTCTCTGCTTCTCAACAACGGAATCATCGCAAAGAGAGATGTTCAGATTGATGCCCAAGTCCTTTTTGTAATCGTTCGCGGTTATTTTGTGCTTTTGCGCCAAATGAGAACCTAAGTGCTTAAACCTCCTCCCACACAATCTGCAAACCGTACGAATCTCGTACAATTCCTGATCCGTCATAGCTTTGAGAGATGCTTTGCGTTGAATGGGGTGAGCTCCATTTTTCCGCCCTTCTTCCTGTGCCAGACATACACAAGGGTCATCCCTGTCGCCATTGCTTCGATCCTCTCAATCCGGCCGCTCGTCCCATCGTCCTTTCCAATGACCACCGGATCAATGATGACGTTATCTCCCGGCTTGATCGGCACCCCATCCTTGTCCTTGTATTCTAGCATAGATTTATTCCCACCAAAGCCCTTTGAGATAATTTGTAAACAGGTACTCACTCACCGCGCAATTCACCGCATTGCCGATCGCAAACCACTTTTCCGCCGATAGGCGCGCGCTCTTCGTCCACCCGTCAGGGAAGCACTGCAGGCGCTCCCCTTCCAGATCGGTCAAATACCGGAATAATCCGTTTGGCTCCTGCGTGATGATCCGGTCCCTTCCGCTACTCGATATGCTCGTTGTCAATGTGTTCACTCTATCATACCCGCCCAAGACGATAAATCCTTTCCCACCGTCCTCATCCAGCCTTCGCATGGCTGTCTCGGAAAGGTACTTGAACGGACCCTTGTGATCGCGTATATCCCGAAAACGCTTTTCCGAATCAACGGACTCCGGGAACTTCACCGGAAAATCTGCGCTGCGCCGGCATAGGAATATCACCCGCTCGCGCGCTTGCGCTGATCCGTAATGGATAGAGCTCAACAAAACGATACGCACAAAATACCCGGCCGACTGAAGCAACTTGAACACACTTCGAATCGTCCGTCCTCCATCGTGTATCTTGATCCCCTTCACATTTTCGAGCACGACATACTCCGGCTTCTTCGCCATCAAAATATCGTAAATATAGAAAATCATCTGGCCTCTACGATCGGAGAATCCCTTTTGCTTCCCGGATAGGCTGAAGCTCTGACATGGGAACCCTCCCGTAAAGACATCGAAATCCGGTAATGCCTTCGGGTCAATCTTGGTCAGATCTCCATAATTCACATGGTCCGGATAATGCCCCTTGTAGATCCCGATGGATGATTCCTTGATCTCTGAAAACCCCACGCACTCGGCGCCCATCTTTTCAAGCCCGAAATCCAAACCCCCTATACCGGTGAATGTGGAAAAATACCGTAATGGCTTCATACCAATTTCAAGATTTCCTCGGCCGTGATCTTCCCGGAAGATACCGCCTTCTTCACTCGCTCGTAATCCTCGAACGTCTTAAAAGAGATCGCCACACGCTCTTTCAGCTTCGGAGACTCTGGAGGCTGGATAGTCAGCACATCAAAACGGCTTTCTTCCACCTCCTGCATATCCGCATCCGATAGCCCCATATTGACCCTCAACTCATCATCAGAAAAACCCGCATCAAGAAGCAGGTCTTTATCCAAATCCCCCATCTCCTCCCAGTCCCACTCCCCATCATTCATGTTCGACTCCAACCCTACGAGCACGCGCTCCTCGACTGTCAACTCCCTCTCGGGGACGAGAACGTTGACTTCTTCGATTCCCATGCTCTCCAAAACATCCTTTCGCATGTTCCCGGAAAGGATCGTGTTGTCCGTATCTATCTTGATGACATCGTGGAACCCACGGGCCTCGATGCGCTCGCGCAATTTCTGCGCCCCTTTATCGCTAATCTTCCGGGGATTTTCTTCCCAGTGTACCAAGTCTGCGATCTTTCGTTTTTCGGGTTTCCACGTAATCATACCCCTACTTGATATTCAACGCCTTTTTGATCGGCGCCACCAATTCGTTGATGTATGAATGAAACGATCCGATCTTGACCTCCATCATCGAAATCACTCGCTCCAAAACATGAACGCGATGCTCTAAATCGGCATAGCTCTGATTCCCGCTCGCTACCGGTACGTATGAAGTCACGGTCTGCGTTTTTCCTGCTTCAAGCTGTGCGATCCGAACTTTCAGCGTTGCATTTTCTCCGCTCAAGGACGTGATTCTTGCATCCATTTCCTTGTCCATTTCCTTGATTTGGTTCTGAAGCCCGTCAATCGCCAAGGCATAGGCTTCGGTGTACCGGCTGTACTTCGTCATGATCTGACGCTCGTACCCCGTGATCTCGGCCGCCTCGGCCTTCTTCATCGTGCATCCAATGGCCAAAACGATAATAACGATGGCCAAAATCACTGCGTTGAGTCTGTGGTTCATATAGAACAGTATAGCTTACTTCTTGATGTGAATAAAGATGCCGAGACCCTTCATCCACAACCACTCTGGCACCCATCGCGGTCTCGGTTTCAAAAAACGATGGTGCATGTCCGCGATCTCTCTCACCCGATCACGATACTCTTTGTCAATCTCTCTCCGCGCCTCTCGTCGGAGCTTCTTCGCTACTCTCCCATTCATAGATTCTTGTTTTTGAATGACTTAAATTGCTGGATAATTGCGGGCCGAAGCTTTTTCCACTTGGCCAGATTTGCCAACGTCACCATCCTGTCATGCTCAATGAGCCACTTGTTGAGCTCGGTCATGATGCAAAACAATTCTTCATCCGTAAACTTGGCATCCACGAACTTCTGATTCGCGGAGATGAATACATCACACCCGATCCGATTCTGTGCTCTGACGATCTGCTCATTGATGATCTTCTCGTACATACCTCATTCAGTATAGGCATCCGGGATATTCATGCCAAACTCCACCGCCGCATGCGCGCGTATCTTCTCGATAAACTCCGTCATCTCGACCGTAGAGAGATCGGCTGAACTCCCCGGCATCTTGAAACTCATCTTGCCAAACTCCACAATGCGCGGAGGCAGAAACATGCGTTTATATGCTTCGTGACATTCTTCCGCCGTATGCCCGGTATGCTCCGCAATGGGCGGGAGTACCACGCCCCAATAATACGCGTTCTGATTCAAGGTGCGATTTTTGTATCTTCGCTTGATCGTGACCACGACATTCTCTCCCTCCTTAATCGTCCAGATGATCGCGTTCGCCACGGCTGAATCAAGGAATATCAGCTTGCCTTCTTTAGCTGTTGCCAGCAATTCAATCTTCCTGCTCATACCTTTCTCTTTTTACGCTTGCACGCTACACAAACGTTCTCATCCACCGCGAACATTGTATCCGGTTTCACCTCCCTGCACGCGGTGCATTTCTTTTTCTTGATCGTTTTATTCGCCATACTTCGCATTGAGATATCTACGCTCCTGCGCCCAATCTTTCCGAGGGTATTTTTTCAAATCCTCGTCGGTCGCATGGCGTAGCGAGATCCAGTGATTGATCTCTTTATTGAGTCCCGGCCCGAGATGCGCCCACGCACACAATCGAATCACCGCCCACTTGTCCGGGATCTGACGGCCTCCGTAGATCCATGCGTGCTCCATCGTGGAACGCCCGGAGCAGACATGATCCCGTAGGAGAGCGGATCGTTCGCATTCCGGCCGCTCTCGTACGATCTCCTCAAAAATATGCTTAGGCGTTTTGTGCATGGTGGCAAACTTGACTACGTGGCGCACCCCTATCTTTCGCGCACTCATTGGAACAATATGCGGGTATTCCAGTCTCCGCGCACTCATCGCAATCAAGATCGGCGCCGCAACATTCGCACGCCTCCCCCGAAATCATCGCATCAGCAATTTCCCCCATACCCCATGCCTTCGACGTGCACCGTCCGCCCGATAAACAACTTCTCGTAGGCTTCGACCTTGCCTTCGAGCTTGTCCGCTTCCCGGACGCGCACCTTGGTTTCTTCAGGAATGACCTCCTGAACGGCCTTCTCGATCACTCGCTCCGGCGTTTGCATAATCGTCACCGGGTCGGAGATGCCGAGATTAAATCCAGCAATGCGAGAAAGTCGAACAAGGAAGTCACGTTGCCTTGCATAGGCTTCCGTTGAAGAGATACCGTAGAGAAACCACCTTTCATTGACTTCGCTATAATCAAGTAGACAAGCCTTTAGCGCATTTTCGCCATTCCGCCCTATTGATTCATCGTGTGCCTCAATATCATTTGGTTTGTCTTCGGAGATGTAGAAGACGATCCCGCCTTCTCGATATTCACCATTTACTGACTCGCGAATCTTCGCTTTCAATTCTTCTCGTGTCATATATTTACAATTCTTGAATAAGACTCTCTAAACCTCTCCCCCTTCTTCCTGTTTTGATGTTGATCCACGTTCCACTCGTCGGCCAAATATCCCACTCCCCATAGATTCGTACATGTCCTCCGATCGTATCAAGAACCTCGTACGATATCCCTAACCGCTCTAATTTTTCGAGCGTCTGACGGTACCTATCCCACTTCGCTTTCTTCGTCATATCGTCCAAGGATTTCTGCTCGAAAATCAGCGATGGTGTATCTTTCCTTTCCTCTCCCTCCTCTGATTCTTGCCTTCTTGTGCGCTTCTTTTCCACATCTTGCGTCGCACGGTTGTCAGTAATTCCCGCATTGCACGTAATTCCCGTTCGGATTAACAATCTTTTTCCCGCAAACTACGCATTGATCTTTGACGTTAGGATGAAGCATATCAAAACAATTCCTGCTCTGTTAGCTTCTCGATCCGATCCCATGCGCGACGCATCCGGAGCATCATGCGGAGAATGTCGG
>JBAZER010000052.1:0-11088 GCA_041653795.1 Candidatus Omnitrophota bacterium | reverse complement strand
TCGAAAACGCCTCAAGGGGTTTCGCCAAAAAATCAGTCATTTCAGAGACTCCGGTTCGTTCCAGAAAATGCTCCGAGCATCAACGCACAGCACCTAAACCTATGAAAAACGCAGAACTCAAGTTAAACTTTATCATGATCATCCTCCGTTAGATTTTTCAAGAAACGGGTTTTTTCGGACTAAAAATCTTGTTTAGGAGTTAAAGTTCATACTGGCCGGCTGCTTCCGGCTGATATAAAATTTCTTCGACCTTGAGCCGTCTCATCCCCGCCGGAACCGGCCATTCCACAACATCTCCCACACGATAGCCCAGCAAGGCCATCCCGATCGGGGCCAAAACAGAGATCCTTCCTTTTTCAAAATCCGAGTTTGCCGGGTAGACAATGCTGTACATGTAAACCTCGCGAGTTTCCATATCCCTGAACTTGACCAGGGAATTCATGGTCACAACGTCTCGCGGGATATTCAAAGGCTCAACGACCTCCGCTCTGAGAAGTTCTTCGGTTAATAATTTCAAATAAATGCGCTCATGATCGTTAGGATTTTTCATATCCCGGATGAGATCACGAAGTCTCTCTGCATCAGTCGTGGTAATAAATATTTTTCTTTCTTCCATATAAATGCCCTTATGATTAGGTGAATGGTTCGGAGCTATTTGAAAACGTCATAAAATGACTCGTAGTTTCCTTTAAACACACCGGCGATCATCTCCGATATTACTTCGCCCTCTTCCGGGATCACCGCTTTGACACTCCTTTTCATCAAGGCAAACTGTCTGAGAAAGCCCTTATCAAAAACTGCCAGTTTTACGCGAGCTTTTTGAAGATCCCGGAGAACCTTCTCATAAACAAGACCGATACAATAAGCGTCATCCAAATAGCCGAATAATTTCTCACCATCTTCAGGAAGAAAATCCCTGGGGCGATAAAGACAGGTCAACGTGAATCCGATCGATCTTTTGAGCTCAGTCGGCACTTTCTTGCGATTGCAATAAACCAAACTCTTTGATAAAAGCTGCGGCATAAGACAAATCAGATTTTTTAACCGCTGCTCAAAAAGGGGCGTGGCTTTTTTACCGATCCGGTTGCGAATTTGGTAATGAAAATCATCACTCGGATCTTTTGACAAACGCTTCAATCTTTTGTCCAAAGCTTTCAGCATATTCCGCCTCCGATCTGAAACGATCCAGCTTTCTAAACAAAAGTATGCCCTGGACTCGCTCATAACAAAAATATATAATTTCTATCGTTGCTATAACTTAAACTATGATCCCGTTCAACTACCATCATCTCTATTATTTTTACATGACCGCCAAGGAGCACTCATTCTCCAAAGCGGCCCGAATCCTCCATATCTCTCAGCCTGCCTTGAGCTCCCAGCTCAAGCAATTCGAGAACTATTGGGATCTCAAACTCTTCAACCGCTATCCGAGACATGTGACGCTAACCGAAGAGGGCGATATGATCTTCAACTACGCAAAGGGCATTTTTGATCTGGGGCAGGAACTCGCAGACACCGTGATCAACCGCAAACACACCGAAAACCTTAAGATCCAGTTGGGCACCTCCAGCGCCGTCCCCAAGGCTATCGTCGAAGCGCTGGTGCGGTTTATTTATGATTGCCAGCCGACCGCAAATCTAATCTTGCGACAGGACAGACTGGATACCATGATCGAGGACCTCATGGTGCACAAGCTTGACCTGATCCTCAATGACTTCTCTTATGAAGGCCATCTTGAACAGGGCATTCAGAATCATTTAGTAGGAACGATCCCGATGGTGTTTTGCGCAAGCAAAGACTTGGCAAGAAAATTCCGGCATATTCCCAAGGATCTGAACGTGGCTCCTTTGATCCTTCCGACCGCACCGGACCGCACTTACCATGCGATGCAAAATTACATTCATGCTCACAAGATCAAGCCGAAGATCATCGCGGAGATCCAGGACCTGGAACTGGGAAGAATGTTCGTCGCCATGGGCAAAGGGATCGGGCTCCTCAACTCCTACGCCGTCTTGAACTGTCCGGAACGAAAAGAGCTTGTCATCCTGAAAGACAGGTCGGATTTTAAGATCAATGACACGATCTACCTGATCAATCGCGAAAGAAAGATCCCCCACCCTCTGATCACCCGCATCACCGAGCATTTCAAACTCCGCTAACTCTTCAAAATTTCAGCCCAAAGCAATTTTCCGCACCATAAGCCCTAGCGAGAAACGGAATTTTCGAATGTCGCAAAATATGGGAATTACGACATCCAATATTCCACCAGTGATGTTTTTCCATTCCAAAGCGATACTCGCAATTCTAAAACACAAAAGTTTCCAAGAGCAGTTTTTGCTCGGCTGAAGATCCCGCTTAATTCCTGCCACTTTTCTGCCACTTAAACTCCCCACGAACGGAGATTTACAACTTGTGTTGACTTGGAATAGCTTGGATTGGCTTGGAATGCAAAAGGCGTAAAACAAATGGGTTACGCCTGGTTTGGCGTAAGTTATTGATGGGATTGGGATTTCAGAAAAAGAGATGGAGCGGGATACGGGAATCGAACCCGTCTAACCAGCTTGGGAAGCTGGGACATTACCACTATGCTAATCCCGCCCTGATCCTCGGACTAAATTCTACAGATTTTTTTCAAAACTTCCAAGCGTTTGTCAAAATGTTCGCGTTTCACTTCTCGGAGGCGCTCGAGTCCGAACTTTTCGACCGTAAAGGACGCCACAATTGTCCCATAGGCGATTGCAGTCTTCATAGTCTTCAAGTTCACTTTTCGTGCCGCAGCGAGGTACCCCATCACACCGCCTGCGAAACTGTCTCCAGCCCCCGTGGGATCGTATACGTTCTCGAGGGGGTATGCCGGATAAATAAAAACACCCTCATGGCTGTAAAGAAGAGCCCCGTGTTCGCCCTTTTTGATGATCACGTATTCCGGCCCCATATTGTGGATTTTCTGCGCAGCCTTGATAAGATTGACCTCTTCTGTAATCTGGCGCGCCTCGCCATCGTTCATAAAGACCGCATGAACACGGCGTAAGACCTTTTCCACGGACGCACGTTTGTTCTGGATCCAAAAATTCATCGTGTCGCAGGCCACGAACTTGAGCGAAGCTCCGTGTACCTGATCGAGCACACTGAGTTGCAGGTCCGGATCAATGTTCGCCAGAAAAACGAATTCCGGTACGGCCATGTATTTAAGTTCGGGCTTAAAATCCAAAAGAACATTAAGATCCGTTCGAAGTGTGATGGCCGAGTTCATATCCGATTCATACTTGCCCTTCCAATGGAATGTCTTACCCGGAAGGGTCACCAGGTGGCTCAGGTCGATCTCTTTTTCAGCAAGAACATCGCGGTATTCTTCAGGAAAATCCTGCCCCACCACCGCCACAACCCCCACCTTGGTAAAAAAGCTGGCGGCATACGAGAAATAGGAAGCAGAGCCTCCAAAAACCGTTTGGAGAGCGCCGAAGGGCGTCGAAAGCTCGTCAATAGCAACAGTGCCGATCACGATCAGATAAGGCGGTTTTGACATTTCATATCCCTTCCAGTTGACGTTTGAGTTTACGCGCTGCACTTTCAGGATTCTGTGCCGCGAAGATTGCACGGATCACTGCAACCCTTGCCGCACCTGCCGCGGCCACGTCCCGGATATTCCCGAGATCAATGCCCCCGATCGCGACCCAGGGAATCCGTATCTTTATAGCGGCCTGCTTCACAAATCGCAATCCCACGGATTTTACATGCGGTTTGGTAGGCGTCATGAACACCGGACCGACGCCGATATAATCCGCCCCTTCACTCACGGCCATCAACGCTTGCTTCAAACTGTGCGTCGATTTCCCAATCCAAATCTTCCTGCCCGCCTGCTTCGCCAGCGTGCGCACCACACGGATTGGCATATCCCTTTGCCCCAGATGGACCCCATCCGCGCCGATCGCAAGCGCGAGATCCACGCGGTCATTCACGAAAAAAAGTTTATGATTTTTTTCCGCGATCTTTTTGATCCTGAGTCCTAACCGCATCAAAGCGGCATCAGCCAGCACCTTCGAGCGAAGTTGAACGATATCGGCTCCACCCCGATACGCTGCTTCAATCTCTTTAAAAACATCAGGATTTTCGATTTTAAGATCCGTTACGGCATAAAGACGGAAATCATCAAAAAGTTTTTTTTTCCAATCCATAGCTTCAGTCCCAATACCTATCAATTCCAACGAAGTTGAAATTGGGGCTGTCCTTGTCAACCATTTCGGAAATGAGGTTTCAGACAAGGACTGGCCAGTTTCAGGATCTTGATGACCCGCGTCGAGGAACGGCCCTTGACGAGCGGGATGCGTTTCACTTTTCCGCCCCAAGAGAGCACTTCCCGAGCACCTGCAATATCTTCGATTGCCCAGTCCGCGCCCTTCACGAGCACGTCCGGCTTGATCTCCTTAATCAGTTTAATCGGCGTCGGGTCATTAAAAAAAATAGCATAGTCGACACAGGCGAGGGCGGTGAGAACTTTGATACGGTCCTGCTGGGGATTTATCGGCCGGTCCGGATCTTTATAGATCCTGACCGAGCGATCCGTGTTCACGCCAACGATCAATGCATCAGCAAACATCCGGGCCTTTTGAAGATAGGTCACATGGCCAAGATGGAGAATGTCAAAAGTCCCGTTCGTAAAGGCAACACGTTTTCCCTGCGCCTTGAGACGCCGAACTACCGCGGACAGCTTGTTTTTTGTCAGGATTTTGGAGGCCATAATGAGAGCAAAGCTTTTGGTTATCCGAAAAGAATCGTTTCTACAACCTCGCAAATCGCGTGAAGTGCCGACATATACACTTCCTGAATATGGGAAGTCTTGTGGGATTTGGCTATAAAGCAGATATCCACGGCATCCTTCATGACGCCTCCGTCTTTACCGGTAAAACCAAGCGTAAGGATCCCTTGCTGCCTGGCCTGGGCGATCACATCAAGGATATTGGGTGACCTGCCGCTCGTGGAAAGCACGACGAGAATATCCCCCTTTTTCCCGAGCCCTTCGATCTGGCGTGAAAAGACCTTTTCAAAGCCAAAGTCATTGCCGATCGCAGTAAGCGCAGCGACGTCGGCCGTAAGCGCAATGGCCGGTAAACTCATGCGGTTCTTCTCAAATCGACCGACAAATTCGGCGGCGACATGCTGAGAATCCGAAGCTGATCCTCCGTTCCCGCACAAAAACAGTTTGTGCCCGGTCTTAAGGGCCTGGATGATGGCGTGCGCCATCTTGTCCAGCACTTCATACTGGGCCGGACCAAATGTTTTCTGAAAAGCTTCCTGGTGCCCCTGAACGATTACCTCAAAAAGGGTCTTCATGGATTAGCCGAAAAAAACTTTGGCCAGTTCGTACATATCCGCTGGCACCGTTTTCAGCTCGCCAACCGCTTCCTGAAGCGGCACGGCCACGATATCGCGGCCGCAAAGACTAACCATATGGCCGAACTTGCCTTCATTGACAAGCTGAACAGCTTTCACACCAAACCGGGTACCGAGCACACGGTCAAAAGCCGTCGGTGTTCCGCCGCGTTGAATGTGACCGAGCACGGTCGACCGAGTCTCATATCCCGTTTTTTTCTCAATGAGTTTCGCAAGACGGTCACCCACACCGCCGAGAAGGACGTGCCCGAATGCATCGAGCTCTTTATTTGTTGTTACAAGCTCTTCACCTTTGATTGCAAATCCTTCAGACACGGCGATAACGCTGAAGTTCTTTCCGCGCGCGCGCTGTTTCGCGATGTAACCACATATCTCGTCGATCGTCATAGAAACTTCCGGAATGAGAACCACGTCCGCGCCGCCGGCAATTCCGGACTCAAGCGCGATCCAGCCGGCATGCCGGCCCATGATCTCAACCACCATCACGCGATCATGTGATTCTGCCGTCGTGCGGATCCGGTCCAGACATTCGGTCGCGATGTTCAAAGCCGTGTCATAACCAAACGTGTAATCGGTTGCATTCAGGTCGTTGTCGATCGTTTTTGGAACACCGATGATCGGCACCCCGTCTTTGAAAAGCTTGTTGCCGGCACCGAGCGTATCCTCGCCGCCGATCGCAATCACGGCATCCAGCTTGTTTTTTCTGATCGTCTCGCGAACCTTCTCCGAATCTCCCTCTTTTTTATAGGGATTCGTGCGGGAGGTTCCAAGGATGGTACCGCCACGCGGAAGAATCTCTGCGACCGACTTCTCGTCCAACTCCACAAAAATATTCTGAATGATGCCCTTCCAGCCTTGCCTAAATCCGATCACGTCCCAACCCTTAGCTTTCGCCGATTGCACAACCCCGCGAATCACCGCATTAAGACCCGGACAATCCCCGCCACCCGTAAGCATTCCGATACGTTTCATCGATTGACTCCTTTAAATGTTCGATTGAAGTCCCCGGCCTGCGGGCCGGGGAAAAAGTTAAAAATTCCGGACTATTTTTTTGAAGCTTCAAGATCCTCAAGACCCAACCCAGCGTCATCAATCCCCTTCACATCACAGATCACGATCAACGGGTTCTCGAGTCCCAGAAGCCGCTTCACACGTTGTTGAACCTCCTGCTGCAATTCCGACAGAACCACCGGTACATGCCCGCCCGCCCAAAGCACCAATCGAAGCTTTATTTCAACGTTCTTACCGGTGATATGGACCTTCGCTTTTACACTTTTGACAAGCGGGAAACGCTTTACCGCCTTCTCTGCTGTGTTCCCGAGCGTGCTGGCTGAGACCATCATCGGACCAATTTCGCTTTGAAAAAAAACCGCTTCGTTCGGGCGTCCCGCCTTCACAAGCATCTTCGCAAATGCAAGGCCGAGAACAATAAATACTAATCCGACCACCCCCACCTGAACAGACCGCCAGGAACTTTGATAGATCTCCTGAACTTTCAGGATCGCATCATCAAATGCTAAAAGATGCAGTGAAACGATGATCATCAGACTGCCCAATGTTAGAAACGCGAAGATCACAAAGAGTTGGGCAAAAGCGTTGGCAACCTTCATTTCTTTTCGTTGCTCGCTTCTGAGCCGTCCGTTTCTCCTGCGCCAAAGATTGTCGATTCGATGAATTTCGTGTTCACCGACCCCTGTCGAAACCGCGGATGGCTCAGGATACGCGTGTGGAGCGACGCGGTCGTCTTGATCGGTTTTACATCGATCTCGCGAAGTGCCCGAAGCATAATCGTGATCGCGTCCTGGCGGTTCTTGCCATGGGCGATCAATTTCGCGATCATGGAATCGTAAAACGGCGGGATCGAATACCCCGTGTAAACATGGCTGTCCAGACGCACGCCCGGACCGCCCGGCATACGCCAAACTTCGATCTGCCCGGGAGACGGCATGAAATTATTGTCCGGATCTTCGGCGTTGATGCGACATTCGATCGCATGTCCCGAGATCACGACCTGTTCCTGTGTAAAACTTAGTTTTTCTCCGGCCGCAACACGCAATTGTTCTTTCACGAGATCAAGCCCTGTCACCATTTCTGTAACAGGATGCTCGACCTGAAGACGCGTATTCATTTCCATAAAATAGAAATCTTCATTCTTGTCGAGCAGAAACTCGATCGTTCCGGCATTCTCATATTTAAATGCCTTTGCCGCCCGGATGGCCATATCGCCGATCTTCTTGCGAAGTTTGGCGTTCATGCCCGGCGCGGGAGATTCTTCGATGAGTTTTTGGTGGCGGCGCTGAACCGAACAGTCGCGTTCGCCCAGGTGCACCACATTGCCGAAACTGTCGGCCATGATCTGCACTTCGATGTGGCGCGGCTCTTCAATGAATTTCTCGATATAGACCTCGCCGTTGCCGAAGGCAGCTTCAGCTTCGGTCTGGGCCGTAAGAAACGCACTGATAAGTTTTCCGTCATTGTGCGCAATTTTTATGCCTTTGCCACCACCGCCCGCGGATGCCTTGACGATTACGGGATAGCCCAGTTTTTTCGCCAGGCGCAGGGCTTCTTCCTGTGCTTTGACCGTCCCCTTGCTTCCGGGAATGATCGGAACCCCGGCTTTTTTCATCTCAAGTCTCGCAACCGATTTGTCGCCAGCCATGCGGATGCTTTCGGGTTTCGGACCAATGAACTTGATCTGACAGGATTCACAGATCTCTGCGAAATGCGCATTCTCAGCCAGGAACCCATAACCCGGGTGGATGGCCTCGACATCCGCGATCTCGGCTGCGGAAATAAGGGCAGGAATATTGAGATAACTTTCGGAGCTCGGGGCCTCGCCGACGCAAATAGCATCATCGGCCAGTTTCACGTGCAAGGATTCCCGGTCCGCCTTGGAAAAAACCGCCACAGTTTGAATGCCCATTTCATGGCAGGCGCGAATAATACGCACTGCGATCTCACCACGATTTGCTATAAGGATTTTCGAGAACATGATTTTTCCCCGTATGAAGGGTTGCTGTTGGAGAAGATTTTGGGATCAACCCTTTTTAATTTTCAAGATCGGCTGATCGTATTCTACGGTCTGACCGTTCTGCACCAGGATCTCGATCACCGTACCGCCCAGTTCCGACTTGATCTCGTTCATGAGCTTCATGGCTTCAATAATGCAAAGCACATCGCCATCTTTAACCACTTTACCGACACTCACATAAGCGGGCTGGTCCGGAGCCGGGGCCGCATAAAATGTCCCGACCATCGGCGAGCGCACGATCGTCACACCTTCCTCAGCCACAGGTTGCGCAACAGCTACGGGAGCGTTGGCTGGGACCGGAGCGTGCATGACTGCTCCGATTGGCGCCGTCATCTGTGGTGTGCCCTGCATCATGATCCCGCCATTCGACATCTTTCGAAGCTTGATTTTCGCGTTGTCCTTCTCGATCTCGATCTCGCCGAGATTATGCTCAGCCATTAACTCTAAAAGTTCCTTGATCTCCTTGATATTCATTTTCTTTTCCTCGCAGCAAGTGCCTTTTTCACGGGTTTTTTGGAAGAATGAACGGGATTTGCTTTGGAAGCATAGACTACGAGGCCCCGCAGGCCCAAAAGATAACTATTTTTGCCAAACCCCGTCACTTGGGCAACACATGCAGGGGCGGTCATGGAATGTTGCCGGAAGTCCTCACGCTTATAGATGTGACTCAAATGAACCTCCACGGCCGGAAGGCCGCAAGCGGCCAAGGCATCGCGGATCGCAACGCTTGTGTGGGTGTAAGCGGCTGGGTTGATTAAAACCCCGGCGAATTCCCGGCGTGCATCGCCAATTCGGTCCACGATCTCGCCTTCGTGATTGCTCTGAAAAATCTCAAGCTCAACGCCGAGCGCCGTAGCTTCCCTTGCAAGCGCTTCATTGATCTGCTTTAGCGTAGTTTTGCCATAGACCGAAACTTCCCGTTCCCCCAAAAGCTGCAAATTTGGACCATGGATCACAAGAATTCTTTTCATAAAAACATCCTTTTGAATTTTATCAAAGCCTAGTTTTGATGAAAAATATGGATTTAATGCTTCGCCTTTGGGTGATCCTAAACTATTCTTTCGAGGATTGCATCGTTTTCATTTCATCGACAGCCTGTTTTTTCAGGCCTCCCCGGAAGGCGTACCAGACCCCCGAACCGATGCTGAACGAATAGATCACGATATCCATCAAAAGCGTCAGCGCAAGGGCACGCTCCGGCGAAAGATAACGACTGAAAAGATACAGCACACTCGCTTCTCTTACGCCGAGGCCGCCGATTGAAGGTGCCATACTAACGATGGAAATAACGGGTATCAAGATAAAAAACTTCCAGAAGTTGACATCGGCACCGATGGAGAGAGATATCCAGTAATTCGCGGAGACAAAAACAGCCTGTCCCACGAAAGAAAGCAGAACCGCCATCAGAACGGGACCGTGATGATGCCGATAACCATAGATTGCATGATAAACTTCGGCAAGTTGCATCTTCCATTTTGGGCTCGGAATGAGCCATGCGAGACCTTTAAAAAGACGGGCAAAACGCCGGCTTGCAAAAAAAGCGACGGCGAACACAAGCACCCCGCATGCACCGTAAACCGCAAAATCGATGTAGGAGCTCTCGGCCTCCTTGCTAAAGCACATCAGTCCGATCCAAGCCATAATAATGAGCGCCACAAAGCCGAGCAGGCGGTCCAGCAGGATTGAAGTCGCCGACTCAATCTTTTTGCCGGAATGCTTGTAAGCGTAAAAAACCTTGGCCACGTCCCCCCCCACAGAGGAAGGCAGCATCAGATTATAAAAGAGCCCCACGAAACCGAGGTGATAACACTCCCGGAAGGTCATGCGAATGTCCTGGACCCTGAAAACCCACTGCAGACGAATAGCGAGAATGGCAAGACCGAGAAAATAACCGGCGATCGCGGCAACGAGCCACCCCCACACGACCTCGTGGCGGAGAATAACCATGGATTCATGAAGCTTGTCGCGCATGAAAAAAACAATGAGCCCTATCGCAGCAAAGCTGATAGCAAAACGGAGGAGCTTGCTTTTAGCGCAGTTCATACACTCTGGGAAAATTTGATCTGAAGTTGTGTGAGAAGCGTCTCGAGCATTTTCTTTTCGTCGTCACTCAAATTCCCCTGCGTCTTGTCACGGAGCGCGATCAAAAGATCGATAGCTTCTTTTGCCCCTTCGGGGTTGAGCTCGGTCTGCTGGGTCATAGGATTAGGAATCTCTCCGAGGTTCATGAGAGCTTGATACCCAAGCGATTGCACGAGACTCAGGAAAGTCTTTGATGTCTCGATGGGTTTGGATTTGACGGCAGGCTTGGAAGAAGCTGCTTTAACCTTGATATTTTCCGCCTGTTCCTTCCAACTTTCATCCACCTTCTTTTCTGTAAAACGTATGTCTTTGTCCGGCTCCATAAGCCCCTCCGTGAACCACTACAACCTCTGAAAAAAAAGAGGTTCGTGACCGAGTGGGGATCTGGTGGCCACGAACCTCTGCAGGTGAGTCGAGACCCGTAAGTCTCGCATACAAGTATTATACTCCCGAGCCCCCCTCTGTCAATCCCCACCCCATTTTTTTCTGACCGCCGCGGGCACATGGTATCCACCCGGCGGCACGGAGGATAACACACGCTCCAATCGGATGGGAGGGAAATTAAAAACCTGCTCATTCATCCC
>JBAZER010000051.1:0-11144 GCA_041653795.1 Candidatus Omnitrophota bacterium | reverse complement strand
TGTTGCTAGGAGAAGACTTTTTTTATTTAGATGTAGGAAGGATGGTTTATTGGTTACCTCGACCCCCCCCCCCCCGATATCTGATTTTGTCATACATGTGTTTTTATATTAATTAATAAAAGTTTTTTGTTTACTACACGCTCAATTATATCACTGATACAATTTTAATTTTGCAATGGGGGTGTGGATAACTGAGTAATAAATCATCCCTCCTGTCCGGGTCAAGCTTAGCATAACCGCGTTGTTTTGTCAATCACAAGCAGTTGCATAGCAATATGATACAATAACACGCGGATGCACCTTAAAACACAGAAAGGAGTTGCAAAATGACAGCATGGATAAATTTCAAAGAGCTTCGTCAGAAACTCGACTTTGAGCAGGTTCTTCGACATTATAATGTCGAGATCAAGCGCAAAGGCGACCAGCATCATGGCATTTGTCCGTTGCCCGGTCACAATGGTGACAAGCAATCGGCATCTTTTTCGGCAAATCTCACGCGGGGCATTTTCCAGTGTTTCAGTTGCGGGGCCAAAGGCAATGTTTTGGAATTTGCGGCCCTCATGGAAAAAGCTGATCCTTCGGACGGCAAAGCGTTCCGCATAGTTGCCATGAAATTGCATCAGCAATTTTGTTCGACAAAGGCAGAGCCTAAAGCGAAAGCTCCGGCGCTTCCTGACAAAAAACAGAACGAATTGCCGTTGCAAAATCCGTCAACAATGGTCAACGCACCGCTTGACTTTGAATTGAAGGGCTTGGACAACAAGCATCCGTATTTTCAGGGTCGCGGGTTCACGCAGGAAATTGTTGAGCAGTTCGGACTTGGAGTCGCTTCGCGTGGAACGCTCAAGGGGCGGATTGCAATTCCGCTTCACGATCAGGCGGGAAAACTCATCGGTTATGCCGGGCGCATTGTTGACGAAAAGGAAATCAGCGGAAGCAATCCGAAATACTGGTTTCCCGCAAAGCGTGAACACGAAGGCACTGTCTATGAATTCCAAAAGTCGCTGTTCTTATACAACGGCTTTCGGATCACGGCACGCGTGCGTGATTGCATTGTTGTCAAAGGCTTCACCACGGTATGGTGGCTTTCTCAATGCGGTCTGCCGCACGTGGTATCCACAATGGGGCCGGAATGTTCAGAAAAACAAGCGGAACTAATTGTTGCGCGCGTGAAGTCTGCCGGTCGTGTTTGGATTATGACCGGCGATGACAAAATGAGCGAACAATATGCGGCTTGCGTAATACTCAAGCTCGCAACCCATCGGCCTGTGCGATGGGTGCAACTGCATGATGTTAACTCGGCAACTGTTCTGTCCGCAGAACAGTTGAAAAAATGCTTCAAATGATGAAGCGGCGACCCGTGAGGGTCGCTTTTTTATGGAAATTATGCCGTGGCCGGGCCGGCAAGAATCGAGAACTTTCGGATTTTCTTTTCGACAAATACCTCTCGTGCCGTCTGTCGCTTATATCCCCAAGCCTCTCGCCGCCGTCCCGAATCAAAAGACGTGCCCTTTGTCGCATCGCGGTAATCAACGGGACAAATCCAGATTGCGCCAAGCGGATTGGTCTTCACTTCTTCGATGGTCGTAAGGCATGCCTGCGTTAGGATAGGGGGATTGCTTTGAAGCAGACACTCTGCGGTATTGTTTCTGCGTTCGGCGTTCCTGAAAACCATCAGGACGCGGAATGGATAATCTTTGTAAGCGGATCGCGGTGCGCCGTTCCGCTCGGCAAAGCCTCCCGATTTGTAATAATCGAGATAGCAACCGGCGCGGGCGACAAGAGTTTCCTGCGTCTCGCTTGAACGATCAACCTCAAGAAAATATGTATGTTCGGATAGGCCGCCGTCCGGCTCCTTCTCGTGAATACGAATGAAGCCATCCGGTTTGACGGCTACTTCCGCCCCATTGTAGCCGGGACGGTATGCTTCAAACTGATACAAGAGCGGCCAAGTGCTGAATTCCGCGATAGTGAAAGCTGGTGCTTTTGAGATTACCGAATGGAAGGCCGTCTTCACGTCCATAATTTCAAGCTCATGGCGAATCGTGATGTTGCTCACGCGCGCACGTTTCTCAAGCGAGAAGGGGCCAAGCTGCGGATATTCGGAAAGAACGCCTTGTTCACGAAGAAACACAAGGGCTTTCTGCGTCAGGTACAAAACGGATGGTTCATAGACGCGCCGCGTTCGCTCTCCGATGAGTTCCGCCATTTTTAGCTTTTGCAGACGTTTTTTGGCGGCTTCTTTTCTGCCGTCAAAATAAAGCGCCGCAACATGTGCGGAAGTCATAACGCGGGATTCAAAAAGTCCCCGGAGAATCACAAGATCACGATCTTGAAAATTAACGGACAGCGCAAGTTTTCGTAATTTGGTCACGGCATAAGTGTATCAGATATTCTGAAAACTTATTAAAAAATCTTCTTGGGCATTTTAAAATTCAGGAAAGAGAAGATTAAAACCTGCGGAGAGGGGGAAGAAAAAATTAAATCCTACATGAGGCGAATAACTTTTTCAGTATTTTTCCACAACTATTGCCATGCAGGAATTTCATGAACCAAAAAAAACCGTGTTTTATGTCAGGAAAAAAACAGCAGGGGGCTCCAAAGATTCAGAGCCCCCTGCTGGGTTATTCAATTATTCCCGCCGCCGGGCGGGTAAATATTCTTCCTGTCTTTACCATGTCGTGGTATAGCGATAATAATTATAATTTGACAACATGATGGTGTACTGGCCGGTGGTTAAACCATAGCCCGCTAAATCGGCCTTGCCGTCGCCATCGTAATCGGCCGGTGTCGGAATATAGCCCGTTCCGCCCAATGCCCACCCATACACGGAGGAATCAAATGTCCAGTAATCAGCGCTGGACAGTTTTATTTTCCAAACACCGGTGGATTCCTCATAGATTGCAAAGTCGGCCTTGCGGTCGCCATCATAATCCATTGGCACCGCCAGATAGTTGTTGCCGCCGAACGAAAACGGGATGACTACATCCCCGTAGCGGGACAACATCACCTGCCAATTTCCCGTTGCCGACTCATAGACTGCTGGGTCAGCTTTGCAATCCCCATCGTAATCCATCGGCACTGGAATGCACCCGGCCCCCAGTGTTTTCTGGATGATCGGACTATAGCTACTGCTGGATTGGCGAATGAGCAATTCACCCGTGGATTTATTATAGACTGCGGGATCGGCCTTGCCATCGCCATCGTAATCGGCCGGTACAGCCGTATATCCGGTTCCACCCAACCAGCCTGCCAGACTTACCGATGCCCAGCCATAGTCCGACAGCAGAATCTTCCAAGTCCCCGTAGATTCCTGGTAAACTGCGGGATCAGTCACCCCGTCGCCGTCAAAGTCGGCCGTAACCAGTCGATATCCCGGACCGCCCAGCATGCCAGGCAGAGAATACAATGCGTATCCGGCCAATGATAAGCGGACCAGCCAGTTGCCGGTTGAGGCGTCATAGACCACAAAATCGGTCTTGCCGTCTCCGTCGTAATCTCCGCTGCCGTTTTCCGTTGCCGCAATGACGGGACCTGAATAGCCCCAGCCGGAACTGATCAAGACCGGTTCATAAGCATCGCCTTCCTGATCGCCCAATTGCGCAAAGGTGTTGGCCCCCCAACCCCAGAGCGAGCCATCCGATTTCAGGCCCAAGCTGTGGTCATAACCGGCCGAAATAGCCACCCAATCATTCTCGTCGCCAACTCGTGTAGGCACAGCTATATAATCATCGCCTCTGCCGAGTCCCAGACGACCGGAACCGTTATTGCCCCAGGCATAGAGCGAGCCATCCGATTTCAGGCCCAGGCAGTGCGCACTGCCGGCGGACACCATGGCCCAATCGTTATCCATCCCGACCCGCGCGGGCGTAGCGGCAGTCAGCACGTTGGAGCCCAACCCCAACCAACCTTCCGCCCAAGACCGAAAGCTATACGTGTTGGTGGCGACCGGGTTTGTGTCGCCATATCCAGTAGCAGCGCCAAAAGGAGAGGGGACCTGCATCCTCCAGAAATAACTTGCCTGCGCGCCATTGTTGCCCCAGCCCCACAGTGAGCCGTCCTGCTTTATCGCCAGGGTAAATTCCGCATTCAGCCCGGCTGACACGCTGGTCCAGGTCGTTTCCGAACCCACCCGCGCAGGCACATTCGTGGCGAAAAGCGCAGGATCGCCCAAACCCAGAATGATGTTTGTGTTATAATTCGCCACCAGGTGATGCTCGTAGTAGCCGGTAAACAACGAAGGATAGTTCGTCACATAAACAGAAACGGGATAAGTGCCGCCTTGATTTTTACCCCAAGTCCAGAGCGAGCCATCCGAGCCGACAGCCGCGCTATGGACGGAACCAGCCGCGACACAAACCATGGAGGTCGGTGCCGTGATCCTGGTCGCCGTATTGAGAGAGCGCGCATACCGAACGACGTTAGTCGTCACAGCGTTGGTATAATCATTGGTTTCGGTTGACGTCGGGTAATAGGTTGATCCTCCGGCACCGTCGTTGGTATAATGTTGAATGATCAGACTGTAACTATCTCCGCCACCGTAATTGGTTGCAGAAACGACCCTATCGCCCTGACCCAGCTGACCACCGTCACCATCGGAACCCCAGGACCAGATTGAACCGTCGGCTTGCAGACCCAAACCAAAGCTACCCCCCACCGCAACCTGTCGCCAACTGGTACTCGTTCCTACTTGCGTCGGTTGGTTGGTTGTCAAGCCATTCATAACGGAGTTGGTGTAAATTCCATGCTCGATTTCTGTATAGACATCTCTATTGATCGTGCCCGTGCCTAAAAAACCGCCGGAATCATTTGTCCATACCGCCGTAATATTATTGGTATAAACGCGGGTAATGACCTGGCACATTGCTGCTCCCATGCCCAACGCCCCTCCTTGTTCATAATGATACAGGGAGACTTCTGGCCAGGGCTCACCATAAGAATTCGGGCTATACCCCAGACCATCCAGAAAACTACCCGCGGGGGCACCGTCATAGCCCCAACCCCACAGTGAGCCGTCGGACTTAATGCCGAATCCGCGATCTGCACCACCCTCGACGTCAACCCAGGTCTTGGCCGTTCCCGATTGAGCGGGAGACGCCACACAGGTTCCATTGACCATGGTATTGGTGGTTCCTAATCCCAACTGTGCCTTGGCAATTAAAACCGTCTGGGACGCAGGATCAATGTAATTATTGGCAGAGCCGCCGTCATAACCCCAGCCCCACAAACTATTATCGGCTTTGACGCCGAAACTGTCTTGATAACCGGCCGAGATGACACCCGCATTGGCCGCAACACTCACCATGGCAAGTGCGAACGCGCCGATCATTACTTTACACAACCAATTTTTGCCTGACCTCATCTTTGTTCTCCTCCTCTATTTGTTTTTGTTTGCATTATCCCGTGAAATAATTATTCGCATGAATTTTATTTTACTTTTGTTTTTGTTCGCTTAAGTTAAGAACTGCATCACCTTAAACCCCTCCTCATGTGCCGCACAAGTCTGGCTTTTTCTCTTAAAGAGCACGTCCATTCATGTGGGCAAGACGCATGCATGCTTCCTGACCGGGACAAAAGAACCGGCAGGGGGGAATGCCGGTGTATTGAGCAATGGCTTCCAGATTTTCGGCTGTCGGAAAACGCAGGCCAAGTTCCCACTGACTGACGGTCGTGATCCCGACGCCTAATTCCTGGGCCACCCTTTTCAAGGGTTTGCCGTTTTGAGACCGCCAAGACCGGAAAAGCCCGGAAAATGAACTTCTAACATACCCAGCCTTATATTGTTCTGGCAGGCACATGGCGGTTTCCCATAGAAATAAAAAAGGGCGCGAACTCCAAGTTCGTGCCTCTTCCGGGGACCGCTAAGCCCTCTTGGGAAACACAAAACAAGAAGCCGCGCCCCATATGTGGCGCGTTCTCGTCAGTGTCACTTCCCAAGATGAAAATTAGCGGTTTTCGGAAGAAGCGATTCTGTGCGTTAACGCAAAATTATTTTGTCAGATATTTGAGTTGGTCACCTCATTGTTATTAACGGCATCGTGCCAGCTGATTGAAATAATAGAGCTTTTTCCTGCCGGAATGCAATCAAAATAATTAGGTAGTTTCCGCCACACCAGTTGCGAGGCGACCGCTCGAACTTGTGATTGAATGCCCGGCTATCGAATCTGCCGCTTTGCCGTAGTCTGGTGGATTCTCCTCTTTACAGCTTCCGATTCTTTGTTCGAAAAAGTGTTCGGGTATCAGCATCGGTACTTACCAAATAGTCAAAATCCTCTCGCATAAAAGTGGTAAACCAACCGTCGTCAGTGACGAAAGCGGGTGTGGCATTTCGGTTCGGTGAAAATGAATACAAGGCGAAGACGCATCTCGTGTCGAACAAATACATAGCGTGATTGAAATACTTCGGCGAGGAATACACCTCAACTATTCCATATTTCGCCAAGCCAGAAAAATCTTCGATCGCTTGTTCGATTCGATTCCGCAATTCACGCGGTTCCAAACGTAGCCGGGGCGCATAGACTTCAAGCAATGATGACGATGTGACATCAGGCAGAATAACTCGTAATCGCGCCTTGGGTTTTTTGAGGAGAGCCCGAATATGTTTGAGATAGGTGTTGCGCCAGGAGGCGGCATACATGACTAGGAGGTCAAGCGAAGCCGAAGCTTGAAAAAAATCCGGCCAACGATCAATGTCCACAAAATCGCTATAGAGATGGCTCAGTCCTGACGCATCAGCCACTGGTCGCAGGGCGTCAGCCAGATGCACCAAGCCAGTGGGATACTTGGATGGTCCCCGAAAGTCGGCATACATTTTATGGTTCAACAAAATAGGGGTGTTGCAGGTCTCCAAAAGGACCGGCAACACTCGGATATGTTTCTCCGTGATCTCCTGCCAGTATTTTGTTTGCCATTCGCGTTCCACCCATTTGGACTGGACGCTTCGTTTTGAGAGAATGAGAACAACCGAATCGGCATCCTCTATCCCGTGCGATATTTCGCTGATAATGGAATCGCCGACCCGGAGTTCCCACTCATCTAGCCACACCTTATGATGAAGCTGGCGCAAATCCTCGGCCAGACGGACCGCGAACTTTTTGTCACCAGACGCATGTGAGATAAATAACTTGGCCATGGATCCCTTCTTAATATTTACTGCTTTTCAATGTTGTGAAGCACTACCCACTTCTCACTGCGCATCCCAATGTCACAAACCTGGACGGATGAAGTTGGGATTGAGGTGATAGTGCCCAAAACTTGGGTCGCTATTTTCCACGCGCGAGCCTGATGTTCCGGCACGACTTTCGCAATGGAAATGTGCAAATCAAACCGCTCCAGCACAAAAGAACTTCCATATTTTTGGAAAATCTGGCGGTCTGGAGGAGGTAGGCGGGCCAGCCGAACTGGGTCTTCTTGATAATCAGCACCGCGGACGGTAGCTGCCGCTGACAAAATGCGTTCATGTAGAGAGCGAATGGCCGGAGTAATGGTCAATCCGAGAGAAATGTAGCCAGCTGATCCTTTAATAACTTCGACCGGCACAAGTTCAGGTAGAGATTTCTCAACAATATGATCAATCATATCCAAGAAGATTGAAAGCTGATCTTTGGGGATGGTGCAGATATGCAGACTCGCATGAGGTGGGAACGTGTCGTTATCAATAATGTTTTGATTGGTGAATTGTCGGGAGATTGCCTGACTGGCGTTAATAACGGCGGAGTAAAGTGGCTCAGCTGGGATTAGAGTCACATCCACTCGAACCCTTTCTGGACCTGCCGTGGGTAATTTAGTTTTTATGTCAGTAAACATAGATCAATTCTACCACAATAACTAGCGCAATATCTGGGTCTGACAGGTTATGTATACTACCGAGCTAAACACTCGACCAAGGGCTCTATCGAATCCGCCGCTTTGCCGTAGTCGGCGCATCCGCCGCATCATTAACAAATGTCTTCGCAAATCCTTCCGCACGTTCTTTGAGTTTTTGCAGAGCCTTGTCGCAAGGCAAGGCGAACGGCATATTTTTATAAAGTGTTTCGACATAGTCCGTCATGAGCTTTTCGGATGTCGGCAATTTGTTGACCTCCGGGGTATAGAGCGACACCGGCGCGCTCATGCCAACCAATCGGGCGACACTCTGCCTCTCCTTTTGATCGAATAAGGCCGCCATTGACCGAAAAAGTTGTTCTTCAAGGGTACGGAATTGGACATGTGCCAATTCCTTTCCAAGAATGGGGACAAGCGTCGGCATAATTGTTTTTGAAGATGATGTGCTTTCCGACATAGATTCGCTTTCACTGCCGGATTCAGAAAAAAATTCGCTGTCTGACTCACTTGTGTTTATCGGGTCTGTCAACGTTCCGTCAAACGGAAAAACTTGAGTGCCGCCATGCCCCGTGCCGGAAGCATGTCCTTCTTGTCGTCCGTGGCTTTTGCTAGACGATTTGCCCTCGCTGTAAATTGTTTTAAACTCCTCGCGATATTCCATGACTTTTGTCGAATACAACTCGTGTTTGATCTCATCGGGGTTCATGGTGCCCATAAATAGCCATTGCGCCATGGCGCGAAGATTGTCCTCGTGTGACAAACGGAACACGAGCTTGCTCGACGCATTTTCCATGATCGAATTATAGACCCGCCGTCCGTTATCGCCGCGATCAAGCAACTGATTGGGAAACTGATGGGCCATCGTAAGATGAAGCCCAAAGCCGCGTGCCTCGTCAAGGTTGTCGGAAATGGTGGGCGTAACGAACCGCTGAAATTCGTCGAGATAGACATAGAACGGTTTGTTGCGATCATGCTTCCCCCGTTCCTGCGCGGCTGTCCAGAGGTCGCTTAAAAGCAAAGTCGCAAAAAGCTCGGCATTTTCTTTGGAAACTTTCGCCCGTTCCGTGGCAAGGCTTACCAGAATAATGGAGCCTTCTTCGAGCGCCTTGCCAAAATCAAGCGACACGTCCGCCTGTCCGAACATGCTCCGCATAGTTTGATTCCTGATGAAGCGTTGAAGACGATTGACGGTGCTCCCGATCTGCGCTTCAAAATCCTTTGGGCTTAACGTGTCGATGAACTGCCAGTCTTGGCGGGATGTTTTGTCCTGCATGTCGGCAGTCAGGGCGTGGCGGATTTGCTTCGAGACACGGTCAACAAGGTATTCGGCTTCGACAAGAGTCAACTTGTTTTCATACAAGGCGCGAAGGACGTTTCCCGCCCAGCGTGCGAAAAGTGGGGTCTGATCTGTTCCGCCCTGACCCCAGACGTATGCCATCGCGTCAGTGATGTTGTCCACCAAGACGGCAGGGTCGGCCATTTTGCGCTGGCGTAGCAAGTTGTATGAAACAATCCAGTCGTCACGGCGAAGGTCTATCGGAATGATAGGCCGCTCGATTTTATGCCACGCAAGCCAACTCATGAGACTGTCATAGAGCGAGCCGTGGGGATCGAGAATTAACATACCGCATCGGCTCTTGCGCCAAGCTTTGATGTCCTGACGAATCAGGTATTCCAAGAATTTCGACTTGCCCGTTCCGGTTCCGCCGCAAATGTAAAGGTGCTTGTCGCGGGCTGTGCTCGGAAAGCCCAGCATGGCATTTCTGCCCGCAAGGTGTCCGAGATTGATATCGTTGCCTAATGGCTTGCGCATGATTGAATTCGTAGCATTTTTCTCGATGTTTTGCACGATTTATCTGACGAATGCCGCCTTTAGGCGGCAACGGGTGTAATAGTAGAGAGGATGTTAAGAACCGTGTTTGAGCAAAATAATGATGCCACAATCTACATTCCAACCGGGCAACAGTCTCTATTTGTTAAATTTATAAATTATTCATTAATTTTTATTGCTCTTCCTTCAATCAAGGCTTTAGCTATCTTCTTATAAGCAGAAGCTAAAATTCTTTGAAAAGTGCTTTGGGAAGTTTTCATTTTTTTAGATGCTTCCGTTTGTTCCAGACCTTCTATGTTTTTCAAACGAACAGCTTCCAACTCTTCCAAGGTTAATTCCACTTCATCCAGAAATCTCAAAGGAATGCCTTGGGGCTTAAAATACCTCACATTTGGATTAAAATTTATTCGGCGACATAATCTTGGTCTTGGCATAACGTTTATTATAAATAATTTTCAAAACAAAGCCACCTCTATTGTTTGGGTGACTTTGTTCTAGAAACTAAGCATCCAAATCGGCGATTTTTTGTTCAATGGCTTTTTTCTCCTCCTCTAACGTTTTCTTTTGTTCCTCTTTAGTTAAAGCCTTACCTGCAAAACGAGAAAAACGTCCTCGGTCTTGCCCTAAACCCCTTCCCATACCCCGACCAGTTCCCTGGCAATTACCAAGCCCTCGCCCTGTCCTTGGACCTTGTCCTCGTGGACCCGTCCCATCCATTCTAGGCATATATTTATTTGATTGTGATTGGTTAATAAACCGACCTTTAGTTATGAGTATATACCCATAATCATTTTAAGTCAAAATAATTTGAGTAGAACTAGAATGTCTTCTGTCCTGTTAGTTGTATTTATACAAAATTCTTTTTGGGGTGTAACCCGTATCGGCCAAAGGCCGAAATTCGTCCTGCCAAGGTGACGCGGTGCGTCACCCGTAAAATCCGTATGAGCAAAAAGCGAGCGAATACGAGCTTACCGCTTTGGGGATGCTTGTGATGGCTCGCGTGCGAATTCCATGCCCAAAGTCTTGGAATTTTGAGCGGTGAACCTTGAACCGATAAAAGTTTCAAGTCTTTGGGCCAACTCGTCCCGCGTAAGCGGGTCTTCAACCCGTCAGAACATATTTCAGTTTCCAAGATGACGCCTGCGTCATCTTGGAAAACCCGTATGAGTTGGCGGACTTGAGCTTCCCCGTAGGGGAAGTTCAAGTCCGCTTTCTGGCGAATTCTGTGTCACAAGTCTTGCAAGTTTTGAGCTGAAAGTGTACTTTTTTTGAAGCGATAAACTTGGCAAGTCTTGTGACAATTTGTCCCGCGTCAGCGGGTTCCCCGTACCCGTAAAACCAGTGTAAAGGACATGGTCCTAACACTGTTTAACCCGTCCGTGGGTGAACCCGTGGGGAGCGACAGCGACCGAGGGAGGTTTTTGGCGAGCACGACATTAAGGAGAGCGCAGTCCCGTTAGCCGCCTGAGCGGAAAAACCGACCGAAGTC
>JBAZER010000050.1:0-11781 GCA_041653795.1 Candidatus Omnitrophota bacterium | reverse complement strand
CCGCCAGCACTAACAGCCGGAAGTATTCCGGCCACATCTTCAATTCATGATGACGCTTTTTATTCATGCTTCACCCCCGCGACACCGACGCGGATATTGTATCCGGTGATTTTTGTTTTCCTTGGCAATGCGTCGGACAGCTTGAAAAGCGCGGGCGTGCTCGTTGCTTCGCGAGCTTCCCTTATCGCCCGGATGAATTGATGAATATTGCCCTCGGGGATTTCTAACCGTAGCTGAACGGCGACCATTCTTGACATGTTCAACCCTCCAAAAGTGTTTTGTCCCAGGGCTCGACGTCCCGGGATATTACGCGTTCCAGGATCTTGTACATTCGGTCGCCGGAGTATTCGGCGATCGTAGCGTCGTCGCTCGATCGCACGACGACAAGGCGGGAGATCCCCAGGGGAGAGAATGAACCCATAAATTTTAGGCTGCACTTTTCGCCGGTCTTTGGATGGACCGAAGGAATGCTGTATATAATGGCTTCCGTGATGTGTGTTTTATGCATCTGGAAGGGCATTCCTTCGACTATTTTTAGGAATGGGCTAAATCCCCCGGCCATTCGTCGGCCTTGCTAGAATCATACCATTGTCTGACAATGAGTCAAAGGCAACGTTTGTATACCATAGGCACAATAAGCCGTAAAATAACGACCCCGAAAATGTTTTTCATGCCATTGTCTGACAATGAAAATAATCGGTAGTATTCTCCCCCCCAGACCCCCCCACCCCCCCGCCTACGGCGGACCCCCTTAAAAGGGGGAAGTATAGGTCCGCATCGCTCGATACTCTCGCGATGCCCTACCTCATACCGGATCGCCTATCTAGGATCCTTTCAAACGGCGGCTGTTGATGCAGTAAACCGCAAGCGATGAAAACAGCAGGGGACGGCCCGGCCGCCCTCTCAATGGATAATTCCGTTTGAATGGAAAAAGGGCATACATATGTATACTATACTTGAACAAAAACGGCCTACGATGTAAGATTGAATCTCATTCGTGACGGCGGCTAACCGTTGCGACGGGGCCGAAACCCACCCTTTTTTTCTTTGCTTCGGAATCGGCCCCGATCCCTTTGATTAGGTTGATTGAATGGACCTCGTATCAAATCCGGGCGCTTTGATTACTGGCGCTTTGATTGTTTTTCTGTGCGGTCTATTCCTCGGGGTTGTTTTTTCGGCCTATGTTTTTGTGAATGCCCGTAAAATCCAACTGCGGAAAGAATGGCAGGAAAGGGATTCAAATCATGTCCGGTAAAAGCTCCAACCCCGGGAACGAAGCCGAAATAATCAAAGGTATCAACGCGATCCTTGAATCGAATTTCAGGATCGAATCCAAACTCGTCGAGTGGGAGCGTAATATCTCGCTACTATTCCAACAATCAATGATGTCGCAGGTCCCTGGTACTGGACCGGCGGGGATCGGTGGCGATGCCATGTCGATGATGACCGAATTCATGCGTCAGAACAAACCAGGGGCGACACCCACACCCGACGGAAACAATCAACCGGGATCCGTGGCCTAGTATGGGACTCTCCGAAGCGGAAGAAGCCGTCCACACCGAAACGGCGAATTCAAACGAAGGAAAATCAACGAAGGGCGGGCGTCGCCCCGGAGCGGGACGAAAGCCTAATCCGGTTACGGAGAATAAAGCGGCGACACCAGGGGGAGGCGACGCGAAATCAAACCCGCAACCCGGGAAAATCAAAACATTCACTTCGCCGATCGCCGAAGCTGAAAAAACCGACAGACTTTTAGACGATGTCGGACGCGAAAACATAATCGAAGCATTGACGGCGTTCATGTCTTTGATTAATTCAATCGTCCTATCGCTTTTGAAAAAACAGAATTTCACATCCGACCAGGACAAAAAAAGCGGTCAATTCCTTTTCCCGGTCGTTCGGCAATTTGCCCCCTACTGGATGAAGTATCTCCCGATGATTTTATTCGTGGGGGGGTGGGGGTCTTTGATTGTGAAACAACCGGCGCTGCCGCCGGAAAAAAAGCCGGGAACCGGGATTGAATACATCCCGCCCGGAGAGAATGGGGGCCGGTAATGGCTGATGACAAGAAGGTTCCGAAAGCGCCTGTCATGAAATTGAATTGCCCGCATTGCGGGGGCGGGTTGAAGCTTGACAGCAAATCGGGGCAATTGAAATGCTCCGGCTTCATGTGCGATTATTCCGTCGCATTCCCGGCGCATCTTCGCGAAGAAAACCTCGCCAAGCTTCAGGAGTGGTTGAACCGGCAAACGACCGGCGGGGAATGATCGGATGCATCTTCGGTCCGCAAGGTAGCGGAAAAAGCTACCTTGCGGAAAAACTATTCATCGATCGAAACAGGCCCTTCGGTATATGGATCGATCCGATCTCGGAATCAATCGAATCAAACTTTCCGCACATCGTCCGAGATCTATTCAGCCTGCATGAAGTTTTGAAATCATTCAAAGACACCGACCGCGCACGCGTCGCCTATTATCTGGAAAACGTCAACGATCTTCCCGGGCTGATTCGATACGTTCAAAAATTGCGCGATGCGATTATTTACGCCGACGAATCGTCTTATTATTCAAACCAGGACGAATTTATCAAGTTCTGTCGGACCCATCGACACTATCAAACCGACGTTTTGATTGTTTCCCAAAGACCCTTTCGGATCCCGAGGGACGCCACCCAGTCCGCTGCATTCGTTGCCGTTGTCGGACCGTTCCGGGAACCGGCCGACGTTGAATACCTGGAAAAACTCACGAACGGAAGCGTTCCGGAAGCCGATTCGTTCCACAATATCAGGGTTTTCAACGGTCGCGAATTCGACTCGGATCCTTGGACAAACTTCGGCATTGACAGGGATGCCGCCTGCGAGTATATTTTGCACATACTCAATGGGGGGTAAGACCGGTGCGAAAGCCCGGTCATTTTTTTTGGGGGTGTTCACATGATGAAATATCTCGTGATGTTCGGAATCGCCCTGGTCACGATCGTCATTTACAACCTGAGCAAGACGAAGCTCAAGCTTCTCCCGGCCTGACATCGGGCATTAAGCGGCGCGATAGCGTCGAGTACTGTTTTTCCGTGACACAACAAACGACCGGGAGGTCAATACCATGAATCCGAATATCCAGCGCGTGCAGGCGATGAAGGGCAAAGGCAACGACGGGAAATCCCCCATCACGATCGCGCCACCGTCCGCGATCACCGCATCGATCGACACGACGATCGCCATGCGCGGCCTGTACTGTACCCTCATGTTCCGGATGAACGCCTTGGATGGTGTCGGGCCGACGGCCCCGGCCGCCCAGGTCGCGGCGCTTCTCAAGGCCTTTCAGTTCATCGAATTGAAGCTCAACACCCAGGAAGGGGAACGCGTCTTGATCCCTTCCTCGACACGGTTTTACGAATACGTGTCGAACATGCAGCGGCTTTTGGCCGATTACGGCCTGCAAGCCGGACGAGGGACGGGCGCCCCTGGCGTCAACTTCAATTCGTTCGGTCGTTACCCGTGGTCATCGTTGACGACGCTCGTCTCCAGCTCGGCCCCGGGGACCGACTACGATGTCGTGATCCCGTTTTACATCCCCTTCGCCATCCCTGGCGGGGATTCGTGGGAAATGGATATCGCGGCGTTCATCCCCAAGGCTTCGGACTTGGGAATGACATTGACGATCACCCCGCATCCGGCGTTCTGCGCGACAACGCCGTCGGTTTCCGTCGCCATCGATCACCCCGCCCCCGGCGGCGATGTCAAGTACACGGTTTCCGGTTACGGCGGCGTGGGTTCGCCGTATCTCCACATCTACCCGGACCAAATCATCAACGCAACGTCCGGAAAGGACATCGGCGGCTTTTACCCGGTCGTCGAATCAAAGCGGCTTGTCCTGGAAGCCGGGGCCGACGCGAAACAGACGTTGAACAACTGGTCACGCGACGGGAAGTTCAGGGCCGTCATGTTCAACGCGGAACGCCTGACCACGGCCGCCGGGATCGAAAACGCGGAAGGGATCCAGGGATATGGGGCGACCGGTATCCCGCTCACCCTTCGCGATTGGGAGCTTTTCGCGAATTCAATCTCGATCCGGAAGGAAAACCTTCTTTGCGTCGGGGCGCATCGAAATGGGATCGTCACCCCCCTCGAAACAACGACCCACCACAACGAGCTGTCGCCGATCATCATCGATTTCATGCGCGGGCAATCCTTCTATGGGTTGCCTTCGTGGTCCGATCTTCCGGCGCAAGCCCAACTCGACATGGAGTTCACGAACTTGGTCGCGCCGACGGCCGGTTACAAGGAGGTCTATTCCGTCATGACGCTCCGATACCTTCCCAGGTAACGGCGACGGGGTAGCCCCGTGGATAGTCAACAAAAAGGAGAACGGCCCCGGGTAGCAGCGGACATCCCGCAACCGGGGCCAAGTTTTAAGGGGGGTCCGTGGATCCGGTAACGGCAATCAGCATCGGGGCGAAGCTCTTCTCCCTCGGAATGTCGGCGACAAAGCCGATCGTCTTCGGGGTTGAACCGCTTGTTTCCAATGTGCGCCCGGAATGGACCTCGATTTTAAATAAGTATTTGCAATGGGTTCGAACAATACCGGCTGAATTAAAACCGTTCATCGTTCAACATGCGAAAATTCATCCAGCGTTGTACATGATAACCATTCCCCCGGACGGATTCAGCAACCTGGACCAGGAACATTACATCAAAACGAGTGCATATTTTAGCGTCGTCGCAGCAGCAATGGTCGATTTTCATTCGACCTATCCAACCGTCTGGCCCTATGAACCGCCCGACGTTGCTTGGAATGGTTTATCATATTCGTCGGTAAAAACGGAATTGGATCACGGCGCGACAATCGATCAAGTCCTAGACCGTCCGGCCGTCGATCAAGTAGAATTGAACGCTTCATTAAGCAAGGCGATTGTCGAACCAGAATACATTCCCCCGGTCGAACTACCGACAGAAAAAACGGGAACCGGAACCGCCGATCTCATCGCGTCCGGCGGGGCCGTGGCATCGCTGATGTTTGCGGGTCCGTTGCTTGCCCTCGGTGTTTTAGCTGCCTACGTTGGAGGAAAAAAGCTTTTGAAGAAATAACGAAAGAGTGAAGGGGGACAAAATGTCGGATCTTACCAAGGACATCATCGACGTCGTCGCGGGAGCGGGACAAACCTTCGTTTCCGTCTGGGGGACCATCCATCCTCCGGCGTATTCGACCGGGGGATATTCTTCGCCCTCCGGATCCACAACGGCCCCGGCGGCCCCGTCGAACGGGACGTCCGCGTCCGGCGTCCCCGCGACGTCCATGACGCCGGTCATCATCGCGGGGATCGTGGCCCTGCTCATCATCCTGTTCCTGATGTTCATGATGTTCAGGGGGTAACATGCCCGTTCTTGTCCCCGTCGATACAAGACGAGAATTTTCACCCAGGGACGTTATTTCCCTGTTCTATGTTTTCGCCTCGGGTAAGACGATGGAGCAAAGACAGAACGACGCCCAGGACACGATCAACGGGCTCGCTTCCACATACGGGAAAGTCGTCTGGAATCCGATCGAAGCGATATTTCATCCGTCGATGGGTGGTTTCTATATCGACGTCAATGAAGATATTGCCCGCGCGATCGAATCAACGGAGATCACCGACAACTATTCGCGATTGAATATCCGGCTCGTGAAATGGGGAGAAGCTTCAATCCTGGAAAAAACAAAAACCACGGCCGATTGGGTTTCCGCTACGCTGAAAAAAATACACGAAACAGCGATCGACCCGATTGTCAATCCGCCCCCGCCGTCCCCCGCTACAAAACAATGGTGGGAAACGCTCGTGTTTTGGTTTAAGATCGTTGCGGCGATTCTAATCCTTGCCGTCGCGATCGGGATCATAAATTCAATTCGGGGGGCGCTTGCATGATTCACCGAATCAGCAAAGGACGCGGGCAATCCGTTTACATCGTCGAACTGAGTGACACAAACCCGATCGCGGCCTGGCAGGAAATACCGGAATGCGGGAACACGCTGTCCCGGATCCGGGTTTTCCTCCTGGCCCCGACGGCGGGCGCCTATCTCCTGATGAATTTCAACAACGGCGGCGCGATCAATGAGCTTGAACCGCCGGTCGCGTTCCCGAACCTTTTATCGGGAAAATACTCAGAATACGGATTCACAAAAGAAACGGCCCCAACCGGATTAGAAATCTCGCTTCCGGTTGGAGCGCCCGGGATCACAGAAGGGAGCGGCAGGGAGTGGATTATCGGGATCAATTGCCGTGGCGAATTTTCTTTTGCTGCGTATTCGCCGACCGGCAGCGCCCGTTTTTCTCTCGTGCTTGAATTCGAGTGAATCCGGCCGTTTTAGTGTTCATGACGTTTTTCGCATTAGTTTTGATCGAGGTTTCAAGGATCATGACATACAAAATACCGGCCAACTTCGCGAAGTTCAAACCGCTTGTCGATAAGTGGTTGAAAACATACGGATTGCCCCGCCATGTATGGCCGACGTTCTATTCCCTCATCGACCGCGAAAGCGATTGGGATCCAAACAGTTTTCGAGCGGAATACGCTTCGAAGTGGGGAACGCTCCCGGACGGGACGACGGGGAACGATGCATCATATGGGCTTTGTCAAATCCTGCAAAAAACGGCGGCCGGTGTCGGTTTCTCCGGATACAACTTCGACCTGTATGACCCGGACACGAACATAAAATATGGGGCGAAACACTTTGTCAACCTGTACAACGGCGCAAAGGGCTATGTCCCGGACGTGCTTTCCCGCTACAATAGCGGCAAGTCATACGCAAACGCCCCGGACCACACTAAACAGGTATACATCCCGGACGTCATGAGACTTGAACCCGTTTACTCGCTGGCCGACCAGGAAGGGACGACGACATGAAAAAAATAATTTCAATCGCGATTGCATCGATGCTTTTCATCCTGACATCCGTCGTGTCGTTTGCAGCTCCGACGCCGACCAGGACGCCGACCAGGACGCCGACCAGGACGCCCGTCCCAACCGCGACGTGGGGCTTTGCGATCCCGCCCACGGTCACGGTTTCCGGATCGAATGCGGTTGTTTACTTTCGCGGGAACGTTCGCGGATACGGTCGTCTGACGTATTCGGGCGTCAATGGATCATGCGCGGCCTTGTGGTATTACAAAACGGATTCGGTCTACGATTACAATCACACGATTGCTTTCCCGGTCACGGTTGGTTCGTATTGTTGGACCGCCGGAGGATATAACGGCGCATCGCCCCCGAGCTATTATTATCAATCAACCCCCTTGGTTTTGGCGAATGGGTCAACGACGCCGACACATACCGCGACACATACGCCGACGAATACCCCGACGAACACGCCGACGAACACGCCGACGAACACGCCGACGAATACCCCGACGAACACGCCGACGAATACCCCGACGAACACGCCGACGAATACCCCGACGAATACCGGGACGAATACGACAACGAACACGCCGACGAATACCGGGACGAATACGCCGACGAATACCCCGACCGCGACCGCGACGGATACCACCACGAACACGCCGACGGATACCCCGACCGCGACCCCGACCGATACCACCACGGACACGCCGACGGATACACCGACCGGGACGCCGACGGATACCATGACAGAAACAAAAACGCCGACGATCACAGAAACGGCAACCGTCACAGAAACGATTACGGAAACGCCGACCTATTGTGGCGAAATGCTTTCAATGTTCTTCAAAACCGACGCGACGTCGACGCCCGGCTATCGTGGTTCGGTTCGCGTCAATGGTGGCGGCATTGACATGGAGTGGAACGCATCGCCCGCGCGTGTCGTTCAGGTTGTCGAAGCGTATTATTCGGGCGGCGGCGTTACCGCCTACGCCGTCAATCCGGGGGATCCGTCCGTGAATTCCGGCTATACCGTCGTTTTCAATGGGGAACCCCATTTGTCAACGCCGCCGACGCCGCCCGTTTTTAATAACTTCGTCTATAACGGCCCCGCGACGAACGAATCGCAGTCATGTTACCCGACACAAGAACCCGCAAGCGGAAATGTAAAAGTCGCCTTGTCTTATCCGACGGGGGATCCCGTAACGACTTTAACGGCGATTGCTTGGAACGCGACCGAAGGCGAAATTCAAACGGCATTGACAACCGTTTTCGATTCTGTTTCGGTCATGGGCGACGTCATCGCTGGATTCGACCTTGAATATACGGGAAGCGCGGCCGGAATGGACGTTCCTATGATGTCGTTTGTTGAAAATAATTTGTTAGACGCAGCGACAACGCCTGTCGTTTTCGGATTCGTTGAAGAAACAAAAGGAAACCCCGGTCCGCAACCGACATTGGAACAATCCATTTTGACGGAATGGGTTGAACCTTGCACGCCAACTGTAACATGGACCGATACGGAAACATTGACGCCTACGGTCACGGCGACGACAACCGATTCACCGACGGAAACGCCGACGGACACCCCGACGACAACGCCGACAGAAACGCCCACGGATACCCCGACCGCAACAACAACTGAAACACCGACCGAAACGCCCACGGATACCCCGACGGCAACGCCGACCGAAACGCCCACGGCCACCCCGACGGCAACAACGACTGAAACACCGACGGAAACGCCGACCGATACGCCTACCGTGACACCGACAACGACTATCACCGCGACACCGACGCCAACCGAAACGACGATAACCGACGGTTTGTTGCAGCAAATAGCGACCAAGGTTGCCGAAGGAGTTCAATACCAACAAACGATGATCGCGATCATGCGCGGGGGTAGCTGATGGATCCGGTTCAAACCCTGGACGTTTTGAAAGCTATTAGCGCGATGGATATACGCGTAAGTGTCATCGAATCAAAACTCACGTGGATATTTTCAATCCTCCTTTTCATCGTGGCCCCGATTTACTATCAACTTGTCTCTCGTTTCTTCGAGAAATCGAAAATCCAGGTTGTCCCGAACGGGAACGGCCCGGAAAAATTGAATGGAAAGGGGTAACGAAATGGATTTATCATTCCTGTCGAACATTCCGGGGGATCTCCTGGCCCTCGTTTTGAAACAACTGCCGATCGCGTCGGTCATGCAACACCTGCTGATCCCCGTCATCGCGTGGGCCTTAACGGAGGTCTACAAAAAGCTACACCCCCCGAAATGGCTTGCCCCGTGGATACCCTACGTCGGCGGCGTTGTCGGGGCATTCATCGACGGCCTAGCCCTCGGGAAGCCGATCGAACTTCTTTTCACGGATACCGCGACCTATATTATGGCGGTCCTTGGGGGCGGGGCTGCCGTGGGAGCGTTCAACCTGAAAAAAAGCCTTTCCCAGTTCGCGGACTGGCTTTTGAAATGGTTATCGAACCGTAAGACGGAGAAAAAGCTTGTTGCGGTCCCATTGAATCCCGTGGAGATCGCCAAGGCCCCGCCATTGAACATTCCGGCGATGCCCGCTCCGATCAACTCGGACGCCCCGCTTCCGGCGCTGCCTGTCGAAACAGGAAAAACCCCGCAGTTCCCTGGCTGAAAAGTTCCCTTCGCACGGGGACCTAGGGATCAACGGATCCCCCCCGCCTGGTCCCATTCCCGGGCGGGGTTTTTATTTTTCGGGCGTGAAAGCCTTGCCTTTTTGAATGCGTATTTCTGGTATTGATCCGGACGAAGCGAGATATTTAAAAGCGAGATATTTCAGCCATGTAGACATGTTCATGTTTTTATGGGAAATAGAATCCTTCCACGGGAACGGCTTCATTAAAAACTGTTTTTCGGTTGCTGAAAGCCGAATTGTTATTCTATCGGGGAACGAACGCGGGCAATGAACCTTCACAGGATGACGGTTTCCGGCGGGAGCTTCACCGCATGGATCCGACAAAGATCCCCGAGCCATTCCACCGTAATAATCCTATACCACTTATCATCGGATGTCCTATTGCTGTCATGCGTGAAAACAAGACGGACAAAATCGCGTTCCATTAAATGATTGGACTTCGCCCAGGATGACGTCAAGGGAACTTCTAGGTCGTCTTTGAAATATCCCTTATAGTCCCTCGGGACTGGGATTTCATGGATCCTTGCCCCGGGGCCTACAATCGGAACCTCGTTGTAATCGAAAGCCTTCATTGTTTTTCTCTCCTTTTTTTGCATTAGGATTCGATCCTTTGAACGTTTAGGCGGGTATCCCATACACCTAGACCCCCCTGTCGCCGGTGGCCATCCGCGACGCTCGAGCTGGGAACGACGCGTCGCGTCGCCCTGGACCGGCCGGAAACGACGCGTCGCGTCGCCCTGGCCGGACACAACGACGCGTCGCTGTGGGATCCCCCGACGACATGTCGCCGGGATCCGACCGACGGAACGTCGTCCCTGCAGGAACGACACATCGCCCGCCAGGGAACAACGACGATCTTTTGAATTCGCCCCAAGCCCGCGAAACAACCCCGGACCCTGGAAATAAATCGTCAAACATGTCGCCCGGGGCAGCCCCGAGTATTTCAAAAAGCCAGTTAATGAATTTTAGCGGTTTTCTGCCCATTAATTTACTATCCCCGCCCCTTGCAACCGATCCTACAAAGGCGTCGGCGGGCCCTGGTTTCCGGTACCTGGCCGGAACGACAATGACGTATTCATGAATATTTCCGGGGCCTATTGAAATAGGCTGATGATGGGTTTTTACCCACGGACATATAATTGCTTCTCTAGGACATAACGGAAGAATGTCGCGCAGGGCCTTGCGCGACGTGGAAAGTGCCCAACCGTCATAAGTCTGTAATTTATTTATTAACTCTATGTGATTCACCTCCCCATCATAAGAACTTTCGTTTTTGTAATACTTTTTAGACAAACCTGGATAAGGCGGATCGGCATAAGCTATTTTTTTTGTGTCGTTTTCCGCGGCTAACGACGGTTTAAAATTCCCGTTTTTTCTAAATCTGAATGCGGTTTGTCGGCAGCGCTTCGAACACCATTTCGACCGAACGCTATTCGTTTTTTTCCCACACCACAAACAATTGTCGCTGGTGGACCGACGACGTTGTTTAATCAATGTCGCCCCCAGCTGTATCCGGGACGTCATCGATCGATGGGTTCCATGCGCCTTCGCCCCAACCCGATTTAAAAAGTTCATTATCGGCCTGCGATCCCCACACTAGGTTTGAAAAGTGATTATTCTCCGGGTTGTCGTCTACGTGACAACCGGCCGCAAATGACGGGGGCGGTCCGAGAAACGTCATAAGTATTAATCTGTGTATATACTGCCGTTTAAATCTTCCCCAAAAATTCACGCAAAGGTAGGTATTAACCTTGCTTTTGTTTTTGATTGGTTTCAGGAAACCGCCCCGCGTCCTGGAGCGTGGAACGGAATAAATCCGGCCATCCTGAAACGCGATGTATTCAGGACGGCCGGGAATACAAATGAACGGCGGAAATTGATCGAAGCTCATGTTTTAAAATAACTTTCGTCGATACTAGACGAAAGTTTTCTGAGGCAAATAAAAACATATCCTTTCGGGATCGCTCCACCTCGCAAAACTCTGGTTGCAAATGTCATGACCTCATTCCCGGTGAATCCGCCCCCAACCTGGAAGAATTCACGAAAGCAAACCGTATCACCGTCTTGAATGTCCCTGTCATCCACCCGAATATCGCTCAGTTTTACATCATCCACTAACAGCCGGAAGTATTCCGGCCACATCTTCAATTCATGATGACGCTTTTTATTCATGCTTCACCCCCGCGACACCGACGCGGATATTGTATCCGGTGATTTTTGTTTTCCTTGGCAATGCGT
>JBAZER010000049.1:0-12440 GCA_041653795.1 Candidatus Omnitrophota bacterium | reverse complement strand
CTGTTTTGCATAATCCGCTCGCTCCTTGTGTTGCAGGACATGCGCGTCGATGAGCCTGCCGATCTCCCATGCCTCGCGCACGCGCTCCTGCTCCACGGCTTTTTCGACACGGACGCGGCTTTCGGACCTCATTTCTCGAACTGCCGAAAGCAATTGATCATAAGTTCCAACTTGCTTCACGAGTGCTGTAGACGACTGTTCCAAATCGTCACTGCGCCGTGCCTGTTCGTTGGGGGCTTCCGCCCGGAGCATTACCGGGGCCATAAGAACCAGGACAAGAAAAACGCTTAGGGTTTTCATAGGACACTTCCTTTCAGGGTGATGTCAAACACAGTTGCGAGGAAAAGCATAATGCTAACGACGGCGTTCATGAAAAAAAAGGCTTCGTTGAGTTTTGCGACGCCAAAAGAGCGGACGAGCCGGTATTCCCGGTTCAGGAAAAGGGCGGCAAGAAGAACACCGACGAAGAACGCGGTGCCGCTACCGTTGAAATAACCGGCGAGTGCCCAGAGAATGACGCTCAGAAGATGGAGTATCTTGCTTGCCGCCAATGTCAGGTCCTGTCCGAATGCCGCAGGAAACGAGTGAAGTTTTTCGGCCCGGTCGAACTCGACGTCCTGGAGCGCGTAGATCATGTCAAATCCCGCGACCCAGAAGAGCACCCCGAGCGAAAGCAATGCCGGGACAAGATCAAAAGTCCCCCGGCACGCGATCCAAGCGCCGTACGGGGCGATCCCAAGCACAGCGCCCAGCACAAAATGCGAAAGCCATGAGACCTTTTTCATGAGCGGGTAGATAAAAGCCAGAATGACCGGAACAGGCGTAAGCAGAAGGCAGAGCATCCCAAGCTGGTAGGCGCTCGTTTCAAAAACGAGGAACGAAACTATTGCAACAGCCCAGACCGTCGCTTTGTTAAGTTTCCCGGACGGAAGCGCCCGCAACCGGGTCCTCGGGTTTCTGGCGTCGATCGCAGCGTCCAGAATGCGGTTCAGGCTCATGGCTGTGGTCCGGAAGCTCACCATGGCGATCGTGACCCAGGCAAAAACGAAGAAGCCCGGGACCTTTTTCTCAGCCATAAAAAGCCCGACGTAGGCGAACGGCAGGGCGAAGATCGAATGCTCGAACTTGATCATTTCGAGGAAAACACCCGGCTTAGCGAAGATATTTTTCATCCAGTCCGTATTCTTTCCACCGGGCGTCGACCCTTTGGCGGATCTCCTCTGCCATTACAATATCGTCGGGCCAGGGTCTTTTCATCCCCTCCGCCTCAGTTTTGCGCGTGGCGTCGATCCCGATCTTGGAACCGGAAAGGTCCTGCGACGCGGCGTGGTCCAGTTCATCCAGAGGCCCTTCTCCGAACACGACGTCGCGTTTCGGATCAAGATTATTCAGGGCGCGCCAGGAAACTTCGCGCATGTCCCTGATGTTCACATCATGATCAAGTACCACGACTATCTTCGAGAACATCAGTTGGCCGAACCCCCAAAGCCCGTGAATGATCTTCTTCCCCTGTTCCGGGTAGCTTTTCCGGATCGCAACGATTGCGCAATTATGGAAGCTTCCCTCCCACGGCAGGTGGATGTCCGTGATCTCGGGAAATTGTTTCTGGATGAGCGGAAGGAAGATCCTTTCGATCGCGCGGCCCATGTAGCAGTCTTCCATCGGCGGCTTTCCGACCGCGGTCGTGGCGTAAACCGGATTTTTCCGGTGGGTCATGCAGGTAACGTGAAAAACCGGAAATTCTTTCGCCCGGGAATAAAAACCAGTGTGATCCCCGAACGGCCCCTCGAGGCGCGTCTCGCCTTCTTCCACGTACCCCTCAAGCACGATCTCCGCTTCCGCCGGCACTTCAAGATCGATCGTTTTGCAGCGCACCAGTTCTACCGGGCTTTTGCGAAGAAATCCCGCAAGCATCAGTTCATCCATTCCGTGCGGCAAAGGACACGCCGCCGAAAACATCGTGGCCGGGTCCGCGCCGATGACACAGGCAACAGGAAGCCGGCCCTTCGCCCCTTTATCAAGTTTCCTGAAATGTTCCGCCCCGTCCTTGTGGACCTGCCAGTGCATGCCGGTCGTTGTGTCGTCATAGACGTGCATCCTGTACATCCCGACATTGCGCTTCCCGGTTTTTGGGTCACGGGTAAAGACGAGCGGCAGGGTCACGAATTTCCCGCCGTCCTTCGGCCAGCATTGGACAACCGGGAGTTTGTCAAGCATCGGCCCTTCTCCGGGACGGACCACGACTTCCTGGCACGGCGCGCGTCCCACGGTCCTGGGCATGATCGCATTCAGTTCCAGAAGTTTCGGAAGTATCCAGAGTTTTTCCCAAAGGTTCTGCGGGACCTTGGAATCCAGCAGTGTTTCGATGCGCTCCGCGATGTGAGCCAGTTTTTCCACGCCGAGCGCCCGGGACATCCGCTTTTCAGATCCAAAAAGATTGATTACAAGCGGTATTTCCGACCCTCTTACGTTCCGGAAAAAGAGCGCCGGTCCTTCTTTTTTCACAACACGGTCATAGATTTCCGTTACCTCCAGCACCGGGTCGACGGACGCCTTTACCTCCACAAACTCGCCCTCTTCGCGAAGGACCTTCAGGAATTCCCCGAGATTCTTAAAGCCCATAGGCTGTCCCCTTTTTTCCCATAAGACAAAGACATTTATCGAAGGGAGCGCGGACCACGGCCGCCAGCCCCCGAAGCGCGATGGCCTGGCTCAGTTTCTTCAGATGGACCATTTCATTCAGTTGAAAATGCCCGGACTGACTGAGAAGCCTGGACGTTTTTTCCTCGACCTCCAGCTCGAACGGCAGGTCAAAGATCACGAGAACCATGACCACGGTAAAACACCCGAGCCCGAGACTGACCAGGAACCGGAGCGCGGGAAAAAAATTCCCGAGAACCAGCAGGACCCACCCGGCCAAAACCGTGAAGCGGATCACAAAGGCCATGCGTTTTTTGAGGCGTACCCAAAAGGTCATGTTGGAGAGCTGGCTTTTAAGGAACGCCTGACGTGCCGCCTGAAGGATAGAAAGAAAATCGCGCCCCTCATAGACCCCGGGTTCGAGGAAAAGACCTTCATTTGAGGGGTATTCTTCCGAGGGCTCGATCGGGGTAACGGCAACCTGGATAAACCCTGCCTGGTCCAGGACGAAACGGGCGATCTCGCAGCCGGTCACGGTCGTCCTGTAGGAAGACGTTTTATATTTCCAGAGCACCCATTGCCCGTGGAACGCAAAACACAGAGAGACAACGACGGTCCCGATGAAGAAAAGCCAATGGACAAGATTCACGGCTTTTGATTATAAGGCAACTACGGATTCGATTCAAGGAAGCCGGCAATCCGGGCATATCTCACTTCAGCTTGTCATTTTTCCCTTAGTCGAGTGTTCCGTCGGGAAGTGTGTTTCGCCAGCGCTCGCCATGCCCCACCGTGGCATGGCTTCACTCGCGAGCGTCGGCCTCGATGTAAAACCGTGGCTCTCGGCCTCCTTAGCATGGCTTAACACACTTCCCGCCTCCACAGATCAAGAGAAGGCGAAGGGCTGAGCCGAGGCACGCTGGAAGGACGAGCGGGCAGGGACTTCTCAAAGAGAAGGAGCGAGGACTGGAGGGCGAACGAGGGAATCCACGCCGGGGATTCCTGAGTGGTGACGAGGCTCAATCCCGAAGCATTCTCTCGGGTATGTGAATTACGGATTCGATTCAAGGAAGCGCAGGAGGCCCTGCATGTCCTCGGGCAACTCGCTCGTGAGACTGATCCATTTCTTCGTACGGGGCTGCTCAAACCCGAGTGTCAGGGCGTGGAGCGCCTGCCGCTTGATCGGCGGGAACTGGACCCCGTAGAGAGCATCCCCCAGCACCGGATGGCCCATGTGCGCGAAATGCACGCGGATCTGGTGAGTGCGGCCGGTTTTCGGACGAATCTCCACGAAGGTCGCGTTACGGAACCGTTTCAGCACGCGAAAAAAAGTGACGGCATCTTTGCCGCCCGACGGACGGACGACCACTTTTTTACGGTTGAGAAAGGCCCGGCCCACGGGTTCCTCACAAAACCCTTCGTCATGCTGGACTACCCCGCGGACAACGGCGTTGTAGACACGATCGATCGTGTGGTCCTTGAACTGACGTGCGAGCTTGTCGTGCGCATAGTCGTTCTTGGCGACCACCAGGAGGCCCGAGGTGTCCTTGTCGAGGCGGTGCACGATCCCGGGTCTGATCTTGTCCTCGGATTTCCCGAGGTTTTGAACATGAAAGAGAAGCGCGTTCACAAGAGTATGGTTGGGATTTCCGTGTGCCGGGTGGACGACCATACCCGCTGCCTTGTTCACGACCAGACAATCGTCATCCTCGTAGACAATATCAAGAGGGATCGCTTCTGCGGGAAGATCTTCGACGGGGGCATCAAACTTTTCGACGCGGATTTGCTCGCCCGCCTTGACCGGATAATGAGGTGTCACCGCCCTACCGTTCACAAGCACGCCGCCGTTCTTGACCATCTTTTGAAGATGCGCCCGGGAGTGCTGGCTGGACATCTTTCGGGCAAGGAACACATCGAGACGCTGTTCGGCCTCCCTGGGCTCCACCACAAACTCCGTGAAACGGTTCTTGGGCATGTTATACGGTTTTGCGCTGACGGAATTGAAAGATAATGAAGGCAGCCACCATGATCGCGACGCTCAACCACTGGTTCGAGGTAAGCCCCATCCACATCCAACCCGGCTCGCGGACGAACTCGATAATGTAACGGCCCATCCCGTACAAAAGGAAATAAAGAAGTGCGATCTCGCCTTCGAACCGGGTCTGTTTCCGGCGTTTAATGAGGAACACGAAAAGCACGATGTCATAAAATGCCTCATAAAGCTGGGCCGGGTGCACGGCATACGAAAGTCCCGGAAACCGGACGGCCCAGGGCAATCCGCAGGCTTTGCCGAAACAGCATCCGTTCAGAAAACATCCGAGCCGGCCGAAAGCGTGGGTCAACGCGCCGTACGGCACGAGAAAATCCAGGGTCTTCCAGAAGGGCCGCTTTTTCTTCCGGCCCGTCAGCCACAAACCCAGAAAGGCCGCGATCGCCCCGCCATAGAAGATCAGCCCGCCTTCCCAGATCGCGAAGATCTTGAGCGGCTCAGCCGCGTAATAGGAAAAGTTCTGGATCACGTAAAAAAACCGGGCCCCGAGGAATCCCCACACCAGGACCGCAAAAGCCATATCGAACACTTCGTCAGGAGCGGGAAACCCTTCTTTCAGGGCGCGGTGTTTCATCAGGAAAAGGGAGAGCAGGACGCCGACGGCGATGCTGAGACCGTATGAGTAGAGGTGGAACGTTCCAAAAGAAAACAGGATCGGTTTCATTTTTGTTCTTTGGACATGAGGACGTGAATGAAATAGAGACAGACACCGATCGTGATCGCAGTGTCGGCAAGGTTAAAGACGGGCCAGATCCGGAAGTCGATGAAATCAATCACGGCCTTGAAACGCAGGCGATCGATCCAGTTCCCGATCGCACCGCCCAGGATCAGGCTAAGCGCCCAACGGTCCGCGGTCGAGGCTCCGTGAGACGCAGTACTGTGGGAACGGTTCGCGACCAGGAACAGGAAAACGAGACTGATCGTGATCACCGTAAAAAGCACCGGCGCACAGTCGCTGAAAAGTCCGAACGCGACGCCGGGATTCCTGACGAGTGTCAGGTCCAGAACCTGCGGAATAAGGGAGACCGGCACCTGGGGAGAAAGATATCGAAGGGCGAGAAATTTTGAGAACTGGTCAATGAGGACTACGGACCCTACAAGGGCGTAGAAGAAAATTACTGATGACGTTTGTTCTTCTCCTCTTCTTCCTGGGCCCTCACAGAAAGACGGGTATAAGGCATGGCCAAAAGACGTTTCTGAGGGATCGGCGTTCCGTAAATTTCGCAGGTACCGTAGGTGCCGTCCTCGATCTTTTTGAGGGCAACGTCGATATCGTTCAGGAGCTGCTGCTCGTTGGACGCCAACCCGATGTTAAGCTCCCGGTCATAATTATCGGTCGCCATGTCTGCCACGTCCGAGAGTTCCCCGGAATTGCTGGGTTGATTCCCGCTCAGCGTGTCCCCTTCGATCTGTTGGAGGTCTCCGGCGATCTTTGTGCGCAGTTGAAGAAGTATCTTCTTGTAAATATCCAGCTCGCTCTTGGGAAGCCGCCTCACTTTCAACGCTTTGGCCGGTTCCCTGGAGGATTTTTTCACAGGTTTTTTTGAAGACTGTTTGGAAGTTTTCTTGGCTTTTACCATAAAATTTTAACCCGCTTTCCTTGAAATTGAGGCGACATTATACTGATGCCCCCCCGGAGACGCAAGCGATAAAGTCCATATAAATGGAACAGGGCAATCTGCGACGCACTCGACCAAAGGACCTTGAATCCCGCCTTTTTCTCCCGGAGCTTGTGAATGACAAAAGCGATCGAAACGTCGTCCGTTTTGATCCGTTGAATGTTACGAATTCCCGGCAAGAGAATTGATCTTGTCCTGAACATCTTTTTCGAGATATTCAAGACTCAGGGGCTTGGTGATGTAATTATCCGCTCCAAACCGCATGGCTTCCTCGATCTTCTCCTGTGTCTCCACGGCGGTGACCATGATGACCTTCACTCTGGGATACGTTTCTTTGATCTTCTTCAGGACCTGAAGACCGCTCATCCCCGGCATCTGAATATCCAGAAGCACAATCTCCGGATGAAAAAGGGCCACCTGCTCAAGGGCCTGGGTCCCGTTACCCGCAACCGCAACTTTGAAATCGCGATCCTCAAAGAAGGATTTCAAGAATTCACAGATCTCGACGTCGTCATCCACGACCAACAATTTATTCACCATCACATGCCTCCTTGCGTGAGTGTGACCCGGCATTGACCAAGAGTATTTCAGGACCTTTTTCAGGAACGCCCCCGGGGTTCTTACACGGGAAAATACACCTTTTTGAAAAACGGGGCAATCCCCTTTCTTTCACGGCTTCGTTCCTCTGACTGCCTCCACACATTTGGGACAGAGGGACACATGCCCGGGGTCCCGGCCGAGGAGGGATGAGTAATTCCAGCAGCGGACGCATTTCGCGCCTTCCGCTTTGGTCACGAGGACTTTCAGTCCGAATTTTTTCTGGAGCACCGGGGAAAGACCTTCTGCGGCCTCCATACCCTCCACGGTCTTTGTTTCCAGAGCGACCTGGGACACGACCAAAATGCGAGCGAGTTCTTTTTCATATCTATGCAGTATTTCGGCCGATTCCGGATCTTCTGCAGTAAAGATCACCTTCGCCTCAAGCCCTGCGCCGATCTCCTTGGTCTCGCGCTTTTTTTCAAGGAATGGCGTGATCGCGTTACGGACCTCGCGGAGATGTTCCCAATCCCGGAAATCATTCCCCGTTTTAACGCCGGAGGAGACAGGCCACGCACTCGCATGCACTGTCGTTACGTTCTCTTCGAGCTTGTACGATTTCCAAACCTCGTCCGCCGTGAACGGCAAAATGGGCGCTACGATCTTCACCAGGCGTGAGAGGATATAAAAAAACGCCGTCTGGGCCGAGCGGCGGAGCCAGGAGTCCGGCGCCGCGGTGTAAAGCGTGTCCTTCAAAGCATCCAGGTAATAAGCGCTCAAGTCCACCACGCAGAAATCGTAGACCTCGCGATAGATCTCATGAAATTCAAAGCGTTCGTAGAGATCTGTCACTGCCCCGACCAAATGATCGGTCTTGGTCATGGCCCAGCGGTCGAGCGGATGCATCTTTTCATAGGAAATCTGGTGTTTTGCGGGATCGAAGTCATAAAGATTCGAGAGAAAATAACGGAACGTATTGCGGATCTTGCGATAGGTGTCCACCAATTGCTTTAAGATCTCGTTGGAAAGCCGGACATCGAACTGGTAGTCGCAGGAGGTCACCCAGAGGCGGAGTACGTCCGCGCCGAACTCCTTCATGACATGCTGAGGGGTCACGACGTTGCCCGCGGATTTTGACATCTTCTTCCCCTGTCCGTCCATCACGAACCCGTGCGTCAGAACGCTTTTGAACGGACTTTTGTTTTCCAGAGCCATCGCCGTGGTGAGCGCGCTTTGGAACCATCCCCGGTGCTGGTCGGAACCCTCGAGATAAAGGTCCGCGGGATATTGAAGCCCGGGATATTGCTTGAGCACAGCCTGATGGCTCACCCCGGAATCGAACCAGACGTCAATGATATCGGTTTCCTTCTCAAATTCGTTTTTCCCGCACTTCGGACATTTTGTCCCGGCCGGTACAAAATCCGAGGCCGGACGCGTAAACCACGCGTCCGCGCCTTCTTTTTTGAAAAATTCCAGGATTTTTGCCCTGGATTCCTTCACGAAATGAACGCCCGTGCAATTTTTGCAGCGAATGACCGGGATCGGCACACCCCAGAGACGTTGGCGGGACAGACACCACTCCGGGCGCGTCTCCACCATAGCCCCAATACGGTTCTTTCCCCAGTCGGGAATGAAACGGATATCCTTACTGATCGCATGCTGCATACGCTTGCGAAGTTCCTTGTGGTCGATCTTCATGAACCACTGCGTCGTCGCGCGAAAAATGATCGGCTTTTTGCAGCGCCAGCAATGCGGATAACTATGGGTGTGATCCTCTTCTTTAAGAAGCAATCCTTTTTCGGCCAAAAGCGCCGCGATCTTCGGGTTGGATTTAAAGACATGTTCCCCGTGGCAATGGCGGAATTCCTCGGTGAATTTTCCTCGCGCGTCCACGGGCGAGAGGATCGGCAGATCGTTCTCCAGATGCCCGTATTTGTAGTCGTCTTCCCCGTGTCCCGGCGCAATATGAACGATCCCCGTGCCGTCTTCCGCAGAAACGTAATCCGCCAGGATCACTTTTCCTTTTCGCTTCAGAAAAGGATGAAAATATTCCGCAGTAATAAAGTTTTCGACCGAAATCAATGCATGTTCCAGAAGTTCTCCAGGGAGTTCTGGTTGAATTTTTTTCAATAATGGTTCCCAAAGCGGTTGCATGACAATCCAAGATTCGTTTTCAAATTCCAACCAAGCATATTCATGATCATGGTTAGAGCTAAGAGCAATCCCAACATTAGCTGGTAATGTCCATGGGGTTGTTGTCCAAACTAGAAAATAAACCGGTTTTTTTTCGTTTCTAATTGGAAGTTGGTTGTTGGGGCTTAAGCTCGTTTTATCCAATAGAAATTTCACATATACTGACTTGGAGACTTTGTCTTCGTATTCAAGCTCGGCTTCGGCAAGAGCCGTATCGCAGTCATAGCACCACGGAACGGGTTTCAGGCGCTGCTCGATAAAACCCTCTTCATAAAGCTTGAGGAAAGACGCCGCGATCGAGGTCTGATATTCATAATTCATCGTGAGGTACGGTTTTTCCCATTCCCCGAAGATGCCGAGACGTTTGAATTCCTCGCGCTGGATTGCGATGAATTTTTCCGCGTATTTGCGCGCCTGCTTGCGGAACTCGACCCGGTCCACCTCCTCCTTGCGCTTGCCCATTTCTTTCAGGCAGGCATGCTCGATCGGCAGACCGTGGCAGTCCCAGCCCGGCACGTAGAGCGCGTCATGGCCGCGCATGGTCTGGTACTTCACGATGAGGTCTTTCAGGACTTTATTAAGTGCGTGACCGATATGAATGTGGCCGTTCGCGTAAGGCGGGCCGTCATGGAGAACGTACCTGGGCCTGCCCGCGGACTTCGCGCGGATCGCAGAATACACCCCTTCCGTTTCCCAGCTTTTGAGCATTTCCGGCTCACGCTGAGCCAGATTTGCTTTCATGGGAAAGCTTGTCTGCGGCAGGTTGAGTGTGTCTTTATAGTTTTTTTCTTGAGTCATAATTTTTAAAAACCGGGATTTGGGATTCGTTTGAGTTCTTCGTTTTTACGGGTCCCTTTGATCAGAATTTTGCAATGGCCACCGTGATCAATTTATCCAGCTTTGGGCCGGCCTCGTTTGCGGTCTTGATGATCTCTTTAATGTCACAGGGTTCCAGATGGTCCGGGTCGCAGGTGTCGGTTACCACGCTCACCCCCAGCACTTCCATCCCCATGTGCGCGGCCACGATCACTTCCGGCACTGTGGACATCCCGACAAGGTCCGCACCCCATTGGCGCATCATGCGATATTCGGCACGCGTCTCAAGACAGGGGCCCGTCACCCCGATATAAATACCCCGGCTGATCAGAACCTGCGTTTCTTTCGCCGCAAGCCCCGTCAGTTCAAGCAGCCGCTTCGAATACGGCTCACACATGTCCGGGAACCGGGGCCCGAGTTTGTCCTCATTCGGTCCCACCAGCGGGTTCACACCCATAAAATTAATATGATCCGTAATGGCCACGATCTCGCCTTTTTTGTAACCCAGGTTCAGACCCCCCGCAGCGTTCGAAACCACCAGGATCTTCGCCCCCAATTGCCGGAGTACCCGGACCGGGAACGTCACTTCCTCGAGCGAATAACCTTCATAAAAATGGAACCGGCCCTCCATGGCCGCGACTTTCTTGCCTCCTAATTCGCCGAGGATCAGTTTACCGCTATGAGACTGGACCGTGGTCCTTGGGAAAAAAGGAAGTTCCTCATATTCGAAGACCTTTTCGGCTTTGATGCACTTCGCGAGATTCCCGAGCCCGGTCCCGAGGATCAGCGCTATCTCGGGTTCAAAAGAAGTTCTTCGGCGGATATAAGTCAAACATTTTTCAATATGTTTCATCACGGAAGTTTCTTTCTTGCAAAAAAATTTCATCGGCATTGCTATCCTCCTCCTACTGGAATTGATAAGCGACCCTCAAAAGAAGGGTGACAAGGATCTTGTTCGTAAGATAGAGCATGAAAAAAGCGAGAAGCGGTGAAAAGTCCATCATCCCGATGCGAAGCGGCAGCCTTCGTAAAGGCTCCAGGATCGGGTCTGTTACCTGCATCAGAAATTGCATCGGCCCGGAGAAAGGATCCACCGGGAACCACGAAACAATGATCCTCGCAAAGAGCAGCCAATAAAAGATCGTGCAGATCCCGTTCACCAGCATCGCAAGTCCTTGAAAAACAACCCCGAAAATGAACATCGTTATTCCTCCGATCAAACAACCGGGACTCGGGATTCGTTCCTTCCGCCAAAGGACGGATCCGTCCAGCGCTTTGTGGCGGACGGCATTCGTTTTGGTTCCTTGTTTGCCGAGTCCCTAGTCCCGAGGTACAAGTCCCCTTTTGAATTTATTTCCTTAACTGCCGGCTCCGGTTCATGGCCGCTGCGAGCGCCCGCTGAAAGATCTTTCCGAATTTCCCGTGTTGTAAAGTTTTCAGCGCGGCCTCCGTTGTCCCCTTTTTCGAGGTCACCCGCTGCCGCAGATCCGCACAGGACTCCCTGGAGCTCTTCGCCAAAAGCGCGGCCCCCAATCCCGTTTGAACGGCCAAAACCCCCGCGATCTTGGGCGGAAGCCCCTGCTTCACACCAAAATCCGTCAAGAGTTCCATCAGATGAAAAAAATAGGCCGGACCGCTGCCGCTTATCGCGGTCACAAGATCCAGCATTTTTTCCGGAAGTATTATAACCTCCCCGCATCCGGCAAAAAGCGTTTCGGCAAAAGAAAGTCCCGTTCTGCTTTTTCCGCAGATCACGGTCATGGACTGACCCACCTTCGCTCCCAGGTTCGGCATCGCCCGCACGACTGTGACGTTTTTTCCGAGGGCCTTCGTGATCTTTTCCGTCGTCATCCCGGCAAGGATTGATATCACAATTTGCCCCGGTCTGCGAAGACGAAACCCACAAGGTTTCGCAAGCGTGCCGGGATCACAAGATCCCGGCCTGAATGAAAACCGGTGCTCCAGCGCAAAACTCGCGAAATCCTGAGGCTTCATGGCCAGCAACACGACATCCGTTTTTTTCAGTAATTCCGCAACCGAAGACGCCTCCTGCACATGATGCTGGCGGGCAAAAGACCGGGCCTTGTTCACAGCCTTATCATAAACCCATATGCGGGAAGGAGTTGCAAGATTCCTGGTGAGCACGCCTTCCAGGATCGAAGCGCCCATATTTCCCACGCCGACAACGCCGATTTTCTTATTCCCCAGTGTCTTCATTTTTTGACATCCCTCGGAAAGACCAAAGAACCAATTCTAAGCATATTTGCGCCTTCTTCAATAAGTAAATCATTTATGCGTTGCTCCAGTTATTCCCTCCTGTAGGGCACATTTAAATGTGCCCTACGGAAGAGAGGATAGAGCGAATATCTCTCAGGAAACCGGAACAATACATCATTTATCTGGCAATTTCCATTTTTTCTATAGCAAAGTCCGCAAAATTTCTCAGAGATTCCTCGCCGACGTTCATCCCGCCGCCAGCGAGGCGGGATTCACTCGCGCGTTCGGCTTTGCTCGCCCATGAGGCCTTGGCGGAGGCAGCTGTCGGAGTCCCGCAAAGCACGGTTTCCCCTGATCTTAAGGGGAATTTG
>JBAZER010000048.1:0-12691 GCA_041653795.1 Candidatus Omnitrophota bacterium | reverse complement strand
ACGAAAAATGAGCAAATTCCCTTGCAAGCGTTCCAAACATTATCAATCTCCAGCTCAAAAAATTCATTTCCAAGAGGCCGTACATGTCCTTAACTGAACGGTATTGCATTTAAATGTGCCCTACAGGAGGGAATAACTGGAGCAACGCATTATACACCCTGCACTACATCAGACTAATGCTATTTATTGATAAAAATTGCTATATTATACAATATGCGTCAGTAGTGAAAAAATTTCCTAACTCGTTACAAATTGACATGTTGCGTAAAAAACTCAGGATTTCCCGCTTTCGCCCCTTGCATTTCCTGGAGCCATCAGTTATATTTTGGCTGACTTTGTAGAGATAGTAAAAAAAGATTAAATCCGTTTCAAAATCATCGAAATAAAAATCCGTTTTCACAAAGGACAAGCTGCTTAATGAACCAACGTAAGCCATTCAAAACATTTATTGCTTCCCTTACTGTTTTTGTTTTTTTTGTCACAAGCCTTGGGATCAATCCCGAAGCTCTTGCTGCGGCCGTCACGCCTGAAGTGACTCTGCCGTTCCAGGTCAAGCTGGGCGAGAATCTCCACATGGCCATCCCGCGGGAATTGGGCAAGCTTGAGCATTTCAAAATGGGGCAGGGTCCGGCCATCTTTCATATCCAGACTGCTCACGGTCATTATGAGGCCCAGCAACAAATCCGCCGGATACTTCATCACCTTTCAAAAAATTACGGTATCAGAACAATCCTTGTCGAGGGCAGCGCTTTCAAGCTCAAACCCGAGATCCTGAATTTTTTCCCGAAAGATCACAAGCTCACAATGAAGGTTAATGATGAGCTTACGAAGCACGCACTTGTGAAAGGGCCGGAGCTTTTTCTGCTCGATGAAATCGGGGTCACACCCCAGAAAAAAAATGGGGGTGTGACCCCGATTTCTGCGTACGGCATTGAACAAGTTGATCTTTATCGCGAAAACGGATATGCCTTTGTCGATGTCCTGAACCAGAAAGAAAAAACACAGGACTTTCTTGCTAATATGAATGAAGGGATCGAGCGCCTTTCGGCCCCATATCTCAATGACACACTCCGCACCTTCCTGAAACGCGAAGAAGCTTTTGAAAAAAATCTTATGCCGATGGATGCCTGGCTTTCCTATCTGAAGGAACAGGCGCAAAAGAATCTCAAACTTGATCTCGCCAATGTTGTTTCCCAAGTCGAATGGCCGATGCTGGTCCGTATTTTTAAAATCCGGGAGCTGTCCTCCAAATTGGACCAGAAAGCATTTCTGATGGAGAGAAATGAATTCCTAAAGGTGCTAAAGCAGTTCATTCCCCAATCTGGCGTTCGGGACTCGTACCTCGACGAGGAACCAAAACGAGTCCCGAGATCCGAGTCTCTTTTTGCGGAGATCGAACATTTGCTTCGATCGGAGCAACAAAGTCAGCAACTCCCGGACCCCGAAACAGGCCTGCTTTTCGAAGACATGGTCAAGCATCTGCCGAAGGATTTTAACTATGGCGCGTTCCCGAACGTCCGGTATTTTATCGGAACGCTGCTTCTTCAAAGCGAACTCAAGGCATCGCTGCTCATGGGTGAGGTCCGGAGACTCACGGACCGGATCACGGACAGACTTGCCAGGAGCAAAACCGAGAAAGATTTGATCGGCCTTCTTAAGGATTACCGGTTGCTTCAGAAATTATTCGCGCTCGAGCTGGTGCCGCAGGATTATGACACTCTTCTTGCACACAAGAGGGAATTGCAGCCATCAAGGATCGTTGGCAAATTCAACAGCTTGAATGGCACGGGGTACGAAGAACGGAATACAGAAAAAAAGTTCGATATGCCGCACACCATACGCCGCACTAGAGCCGTTGAGTTCACGCATATATCCGATCTCAACCAATTGTTCGATTCCGCCATGAAATTTTACGAAGGAGTCAAGGCCCGCGACGGCGCAATGGAAGAGATGATCGAAAAGCGTCTCAAGGAAACCGGCGCCGACAAAGTCGCGGTCATTACCGGAGGATTTCACTCCGAACCCTTCCAGAATTACTTCGGCTCCAAGGATTACACCTACGCCCTTATTTCGCCCAAGATCACCGGGGCGGACAAGCAGGGCTACAACGAGTACGTTCGTAATATTCTCGATCAGACACTTCGCCCGGTAAAAAGTTCAACCCGTGAAAGCGTGTCTGCCGCATCCTCCTTTACCGAATTAAAAGACATGGGAGTTAATCCAGTCGCGTTTGCCCGTGCCGAACTTCGTGCCGCCAGTCACGTCATTGAAAATCCCTCGGATGCACAGAAATTCGCGCTTCAACTTAAAAATCGTTCTGAAGCGTTATTCCGCACCGAAAGCGGCAAAGAAGCCGCCGCACGTGCCGAGATCCGCCAGAAAAACACAATTCAGCACATGCTTGCCATTGGTGATCAGGCTAAGGAGGTTCGGGATACGATTCGTGCCTATTTGGAAGCAAATGATAACCGTGCACTTACTCTCAAGAACTGGGTGGATCAATGGGTCCGCACGGAAGCGCCAGACTCCAATTTGTATAAGGCTTCTGTCTGGGTGCAGCAGGAGTTAGCTCCGTTAAGTCAGCAGTTTTTGGATCTTCCAAAAACATTCCGAATGATTTCTGCGACCCTCGAATTATTAGAGAGCAGAAATAAGCCAATGAGGCAAATGGCGGCAAAAACGTTGCTTGGTTTTAACGATAAAAAATTAACTTCACTAAAGCTGTATCTGGAATGGACTGCTGTGCCAGAGAAAGAATGCCGCCCTCTAGACGAAGAGGAAATTTTATATATCAAATCTCAATGGCGGGAAGGGAAGGAGATCAAAATCGAATACCATGAAATCCCGGCAGTTTCTCACAAAAACGGTAATTTGTCCGGTGTTGAAGTAGAAGACGTCCCGGCAAAATTGGAAGTCAGTTTTCCCGAGGGCGTACGTTCCGAAATGCGGACGCCCTTCAAGAATGTTTATCTTTTTAGCGGAAGGCAATTGAGCAAATATCCTATGATTCAGACAGCCGTGAGGATAATCAAGATTTTGCGCAACTCGCTGGCGGTGTTTTTTGCGGCAGTTAAGAGGTTTTTTAAACCTTTGCTTGCGCCGCTGGCGGTGTTTGTCACCGCAGGGGCCGTTGCCGCGACCGTAGATGCCACCGGTGCAATGAGCAGTATGGTAGTAAACGGGTTCTACGCGGCGGCAATATTGACCGGGGTGCACTTTGTCACCAATTTAGGGGCGAGGTGGCTTGTCCAAGAGGACTATGACCCGGCGGCCGCTCAGTACCAAGGTATCAAAACACTTTTGCGGGCCAATACCCTGTATGGTTTTGTTACCCATAAAATACGGCAAGCAGCAAGTGCAAACAAAATATTGGCGTATGCTGGACAGTATTTGTTTTTGACAAGTCTCTCTATCGGTCTTATGGGGCTCTCGCCGCTCTATGCCCCCTATTTCGTGGTATCCCTAGTCACTGCCATGGTGATCGAACCGCTTTTTTATGGCATGCGTGAAGAAGTGTTTCTCACGGCAGTTGCGAGAATATTCAAGACTCTGTTCGCCGGGTTGCTTGTGGTAGGGACGCTGGCATTGTCCGGAACGACAGCGTTTCTCATAACAACGACAGCGCTTCTCATAACCTCGGATTTTATCGAAACAGCCCGGGCCATGGGTCATCTTGATAACCCGATAATGGCTGGTATATACGCGGCGACAGCATTGACAGGGGCACGCTTTATCACCAAGTTGGGGACGAGATGGGCTTATGGTCCGACGGCCGGTGAGTATCAGGGTATTATTAATACGCTGTATGGCCTGATGACCTATTCGATATGGGAAAGGGTATCGCGCCGCATATGGCCCCAGACAGGCAGCAAGATATTCGCATCCGCCATGCAGTATCTATATGTGACCGTTTTTTCTGTAGCTCTCATGGGGATCTCACCGGTCTATTTCACATTTTTCGTGATAGGCGCGATTGTACTCATGGTAATCGAACCGCTTGGTTATGACCTGCGTGAACCGGAGAAGAAACCTAAGGAAATTACCTCTCAAGGCGCCATTTCCCAACCACTTGACAAGCCCTCATCCCGCTCCGAAGTCCGGCTGACGCCCGCACAGGAAAAGCAATTCCAGAAGGCGATGAAGGATCTGCAGCCTCGCTGGGCGGATGATATTTCCTTGTTCGGTTTTATCGGGTTCGGAGCATCGCGCAGAGCGGTGGCTGCCAAAACTCTTGGCGAGCTGAAAGATACCCGGGCTGTTCCGGCGCTCATAGATGCTTTGGAGGATTGGACCCCGGAGGTCCGGAAATCTGCCCGTAAGGCGCTTAATACGATCAGTCCGCAAGGGCTGGCACAATTGAAACGGTATTTCGATTGGGTGGTTGCACGATCCAGTGATTACGATCTGCTAAGTGAAGAGGATATTAATTTTATCGTCGAGCAACTAAATCGCGGCGCGATCGTTGAAGCTTCTTATGAAAAGATCCCCGAGCAGGAACACACAGAACCTGTCAAAATGATAGCGCCGGGTTATGGATTTTTTGTAAAGTTCGCCAGCCAGGAACCTTTTGTTGATCAAGAGGCAAAGTTGGTTGTCACAATCAACAAGACCCCGGCCCCCACATTACCCTTCTCAGGCCGTTCGGAAATGCGGATCAGCAATATCCGTTCCTTTGTGAGGCAACTTTTGGAGCTTTCAGAGGTCTATTTTGACAAAGCGACATGGATCCAAACATTGGAGTCGAGCGACTCGTTTGAGGAGCTTGAGTCGTCTCAGCGGAATTATTTCAAGGAAGCTCTTACAGCCATGGGAAGAGAGACAGAAGATGAAGAACTCGAAGGGATTTTTGATGACAATAAAGAAGCCATTCTTACCGAATTAAAATCACCCCGCTCTGAGGTGCGGGAATGGCTGGACGGGTTGACGGATGATCAGAAGCTTCAGGATGCGCTTGTCTCCGTCATGGCATCGAAGGCAAACCGTAACAACGGCAAGATCGACCAGGAATTTTCAAAGCTTGCCGGCGCGTTCAATCAAAACGGTCATTTTACAGAAAATCAAAGAACTCAGGCGTTCACGCTTCTTCGTTCGAATCTGGACTTTATTCCTCAGGAAATCCTTCCGGAAAAATCTGTTCCGCTTCCTTATGGAGATTGGGCCCGTGAGCGTCCGCCTTCTGGCCGTTCCGAGGTAAGGGGTGGGAGAGTGGCCGAGATTGTGTCTGCCGGCTTGCTGGCGGTAGGGATGCCGGTATTTTACGGAGCGGTAGCGTTTCTCATAACCGCGGATACTATCGAAACAGCCATGACTACGGGTCGTCTTGATAACCCGATAATGGCTGGTGTATACGTAGCGATGGCATTGACAGGGGCACACTTTATCACCAATTTGGGGACAAAATGGTTCATCCAGCCCGGTTATGATCCAACGGCCGTTAAGTACGAGGGTATCAAAACACTTTTAAGGGCCAATACGCTGTATGGCCTGATGACCTATTCGACATGGGAAAGGGTATCGCGCCGCATATGGCCCCAGACAGGCAGCAAGATATTCGCATCCGCCATGCAGTATCTATCTGTGGCCGTTCTTTCCGTAATTCTTATGGCGCTCTTACCGCTATATTTTACGTATTTCGTGGCATTCCTAGTCACTGCCATGGTGTTCGAACCGATTTTTTATGATCTAAGCGAACCGGAGAAGGAAACTTTCGGAGAGGCAAAAAACACCGCAGTATTGAGGAAGAGGGATAGTTTTTCGGGGCCTGGTTTTTGGGCTCGTCTGCAGGGCATCCCGGCCATGCAACTCCTTCACAAGGAGGTTCTGGAGATCCAGACAAGATTACAAAGAAACGAAATTGATTTGAAAAAAGCAAAAGAATTAATTTGGGAACTTGTTCAAAAAGCCCCCGGGATCGATGAGTTAATGTCATCCAGTGACAAAGAGACTATTGCATCAATAACGGGCCGGCCTCTCGCCTTCGGAGCTCTCGGGACAAGATACCGCGCCCTTTTCGAGCGTCTCGTGACACAGGCAGAGGATTACGGAGTGATGTGGCAAGGCTATGAGAGAAGGTGGCGGACGAGTTCGCTTTTGGAACTGATCGATTGGACACTGGAACAGATCAAGGCGAATCCCAAGCTTTCAAAGTCCCCAACCCCGATTGAGCAAAGGATCATAGCTTTCAAAAAAGACCTTCAGCGTGCTGCCCGCTCGAAGGAGCGAAGCGAACTTCGCACTGAGAGTGGCGACAAACCCGCCACCGTACGTGCCGAGGTGAGGAGTTCGTGGCAGGAAAGTTTGGTAAGGCCGCTTGCCATGGTTGGGAGTTTCGGGTTAGGCAGTCTTACCTTTGTTCAGGTTGCGGCCAATGAGTTTGCGAAAGCTAATACGGATGTACTGGGATTTAGTATGGCTTTCGCCGGGACGGTGACGATCGGGCTCATCGGAGGAGTTATAGCAGGTTTTGCATCTTACGGAATTATTCTGGGGGGTTATCTTGCCAGTGACTCGGTTGTGAGATCCGTTAAATCCGTGTTAGGACTGCCGTTAACCCCGCAGAATCGGCTCTTGCGGAAGACTTCGGGTGTGTTCCGTAGCCGTTCCGAGGTGAGGAGTTCGTGGCAGGAGAGTGTGCTGAGGCCGGCCGCAATAATGGTAAGCGCCGGGTTAGGCGGTCTTACTTTTTTTAATGTTGCAACCTATGAATTCGCGAAGGCTAATGTTGAGACCCTTGGATTTAATACAACCTTTGCTGCGACGACGGCAATCGGGATCATCGCCGGAATTATGGCAGGTTTTGCACTTTACGGGATTGTTTTCGGGGGTTATCTCGCCATGGGATCGGTTACAAGGGCCGTCAAATCTGTGCTGAAAAGGACCGATGCGGGTGCGGATCAGCCTCTGGTGGATCATCTGGCATCAAGCGCCGTTGTTCAGCAGGCGTTCCAACACTATCTAGACACTTCCATGCCCGATCAGCGTGGCGAGGCGCTTGAAAAAGTGGCCCGCGCCATCGTTTCAACAGCAGGTGCTGATGTGCTTTCACAAAAAGATTTTAATGCAGTGATCAAGCCGTTGATCATGCAGTTGGGATTAGGAGACAGAATTATCTGGAACGAGCAGATCGGCGCGATAACAGCAAAGGTAAATACCATGGCTTCGAGGATAGCTTTTCAAGAGGTCACTGGTGCCAAATCCCGCTCGGAAACGCGGACCATCGATGTCCAGCGCTTTGTACGTGAACTTTTGGAGCTTTCAGAGGTCTATTTTGAGGCAGGAGAATGGATTGAGGAGTTTACTTCGAGCGACTCATTTGAGGAGCTTCCGTCGTCGTACCGGGGATATTTTGAAGAGGCTCTTAGAAATATAGGGAAAGATCCGGAGGATGTGGATGTCGAGAAGATTTTTAATGACAATAAGGAGGCCATTCTCGCTGAATTAAAACCCCGCCCCAACAGCGTTTCGATCGAAGAGGCTGTCAGGACATGGACGAACTGGACTGAAGTTCCTGATGAGGTTAATCCGATCCGTAGCCCTAAAGAAACGTATATCATCCGTGAAAAGATCCTGGGGGACAATGTGCTCCGGATCTATTCGGGCAAGGAGCACGGAAGCTTTGGGATCCAGCTCTGGAAGAAGATAGATGTGGAGCGGTACGATGTTAACACGTTGTTCAGCATGAGGTGGTTTGGGGCCCATAATCAATGGATCCTGGGGGCGGAAGCGGCTGTTATGAAATCCGAACAAAGCCCGGAAGTAAAACTCTTTTTTGATAATGCCAAAACGATCCTGTACGTTATTTTCCCCACGGCCCAGAATGTCGCGGATCTTAGGGAGCTCGGGGTTGAAGATACGTCCGAGGCCCGTATCTTTGCCGAAGAACAATTTAAAGCGGTCTCTCGGGTTCGTTCGGAATTGCGGGACTCAAAACCGGTGAACCAGGGGTTTTGGCTGTCGAAGCCAACCGTGACTCAACCACCAGCTCAGACTAATCCGGTAAACCAGGGGTTTTGGCTGTCGAAGCCAGCAGTGACTCAACCGCCAGTTCAGACTAATCCGGTAAACCAGGGGTTTCGGCTGTCGAAGCCAGCAGTGACTCAATCGCCAGCTCAGACTAGTCCGGTAAACCAGGGGTTTTGGCTGTCGAAGCCAACAGGGGACCCCTTGGCCAAAATGATCGAAGGTCTTCCGGAGACCGTGCGTACAACCCTGAAAGAGAAAAAATTTGATCCCGTCGATCTGGCAAAAGCACTCGGCATGATCGGCGGGCTTAGGGCGGATGCATATAAGGCCGGAGACCTGAAACTAGCCGGACAGCTCCGGGAAATTGAAATTACCTTACTTCCACGAAAAACCGCAAAATTGGCGGATTTTGAGCAGGACCTTCGCTCCGAAATGCGGATATTTCCAGGCCTTACGGAGCATTTGGGAAAAGTTTACGAAGCCTGGGGGATCGATGAAAAGAGCGCCGAAGGTAAGAGTATAACGGAAAGAATCAAGAACTTAGCAGACCGGCTTTATGTCGCAGGAATGACAATCCGGCATCTAGCTATGGGCACTAAACCGGAAAAGCCTGACTTGAACGGGCCTAAAGCGCCGATCCGTGTTCGCGAAGAAAAAGGCTCTCTGACGGAAGTCTCGGATCAAGGGAACATGGTTTTGACCGCAGTGCTAGCGGAAGATGAATTGCGCGGGAAAGGTGTCTTTTGGCGCAGGGACATCGAAAATGATCCTGCAAAAGTCGCGCAATATTTGGATTATGCCTCTAAAACACACGAAACCTGGAATTCGCTTGACGGTGGTATTGGTGAGAGCGTCATGCGCGAGAAGTGGCTGTTAAATCGGGGGCTCCGTGCCAGATTGAGCAACATTTTGTTGCAACCCGAAAAAGCGGACACGAAATATCAGCTCTCTTTGGCAACTTTAGCGACGGGAGAAGAAAAAGGGGAAACGGACGAGATCATTGCCGCACTCCGAGAAATCGAAAAACTGGCTGGATTTGAGCCTTTGACTGTCAAGATGGGTGCCAAAGCAACGGATCTTGGACGCAACGAGAAAATTCGAGAAAACAAATATTTCGTGCAGGATGCGGAAGTCCGGCTGCTTCTTATCGCGGATCTTGCAGCTAGCAGGAAATTCGGAAAATTTACATTCCAACCTTTCGTCAATTATCAATCCCGTTTATCTTACGAAGAACTCATGAAGAGACCCTGCCTTTGGGACATTATTGAGGGACGGGTAAATCCCCGCACCTATGAACAGGCATTGAAAGATGCAGGAGCTGAAGTTCTGGATCCCTTGGATCAGAAAGATCTTCCGAAATTCGAGATCAATCCTGGAGAGACTCATGGTCTTCCGACGTTGGACAGCTCTGTCAGGGCCAAAGGTCAGCCTGGCGGGCATGGACAATGGGGCGTTTATTACATGATCAACTTCACGGAAAACGCTCCACCCCAAGACGGATTTTTTCATGCGCTGTTCTTTGGCAATGGCGATAACCGGAAAGGGAACCCTGAACCGGTCGTGACCGGTTTTGTAGGAGTCGAAAAGATACCCATTCTGAAGATCACCACCCCGGCAACAGCGATCGATAAAAAAGGCGGTAAAGAAGGGGTCCGTGTCATTAAGAATAACGGAAGGGTTATTAATGTTCTCGAGATGTTCGAAGAGATCGATGCGAAAATGGCCGGACAGGCCGATCTTTTCTATGCGGCCGGACAACGAAATGGGTTTGGCCAGGAAGGAAAACAGCTTTTTAACACGAACTTGTTCTATTTCAATATTGATCTTCTACATTCGATCCTGACGGAAATGCGTAAAATTGTCGGGCAAAACGACTTTCTGGATGCCATCATGCCGACTTTGTTCGACAAGAGCGAAAAGGCCATGACCATTGGTGGAAAAAAATACGTGTCCATGGACGCGGCGATCGGGTATGTCGTTCATAACCTTAATACTTTTTACAGCACAGATCCGCGGCTTGAAGAATTGAGAAAAAAATATGGTTCCCAGATCCTTTATTTTATGGTTTATGACCGCGAGATCTTTGCACCCAAGAAAGCGTCTTCCGATCAATATCTGCAGGAAGCAACTGACTATTACAGCCCGTTTAATGAAAAGATAAAGAATTTCACAGACGCAGAGCCGGGGTTAACTCCTCCTGGCTTTAATGCCACGGATTCGGTCATAAAGGATGGGAAAAAATCCGACACCAAATTCTGGAACGAGTCCCAACATTGGCTTGATTCTTTAGGTTTCTCCCGTGTCCGGAAAATGATTTCCCTGACCATTGAGGGGCGTGTGACTATCCGTAATGCCGAATATGTTGGCGAGGTGGTCATTATCAACAAGTTTGGACAAACAGACAGAACGAAACCGGCCAAGAGAGTTGTCCTTAGCGACGGTGATTACCTCAACCAATTGAAATCAATGGGATATTGGGCCGGCGACCACCTGTTGCTTGAGAATGTGCGGATCAACATTGCAGACGACGGTTCCCTTTCAGTTCTTCCTATCCGGGCTGTGCATGACGAATCGGGCGCCGTAAGGATCCGTTCAACCGAAGCGTCAGTGGCCGCGTTTGCCGATCTGGCGGCCCGGGGATTGAATATCAGCGGTTTTCCGGAGATCAAGTTCAAAGACGGTGGTGAAATCTCGATCGATCCGGACGAATTTAACTCCAGCATTACCATATTTATCGGCAACGGCTTTGTGGTCGAGAATCCGGTTCGTTTCCACGTGCGGGGACGCAACAATATACGTATTGACGACAATGTCCGTTTGACCGGCGTAAAGGGATTGACGCTGGATCTGACCCTCGAGGAAGGGCATTGGCTCCATATCACCAAGTCTGTAATGGCAAATATCTTAAGTACACTTCGAAATAATGATGTTAATGCGGCTTTTAAAATGTACGAAGACCTTGTTAGCAAAAAACGTCTCGGTGAAGCATATTTTATCCGTCGGCTGACAGCGTCGCTTGTAACCAGTCCTTTGGAAGAGGCAACTCTTTTCCAGAACGCCCGAAAACTGAAAATAATGATAGACGATTTTGAAACTCAACTGAGTACTCGCGCAAATCGCGCCGAGGTGCGAACAGAAGAAGCTATTTCAAGATCCGAAGTCCGGGGACTGCAGACGGTTCTTGTGTTGAAAGGCGCGCGGGATACTTTTATAGAAAAGATCCAAAAAGAGTTTCCGGACGCTAAAGTAAAAGGAAATCTAAGTACCGCTGATGCCAGAAAGATCGTTGCAAAAGAAGGTCCCACGGTTCACGCAATCGTTGGGGAAGCTCTCGGGTATGATATGGATGCAAACGCGCTCCAGTTCCAGATCGAAGGTGTTTCAAGGCTCGTGGAAGATCTGAAGGTTTTGGGACTGAAAGACACACAGCTCTTTTTCATGGCGGACGCTGTTCGTCCGGAAAATACCAGTACCCTGCAGAAAAATACTCTATCGCGCATCAACGTAACGGATACCATGAGTGTTTTTCCCAAGGATAAGGTCGGTGCCGACAGTTTCCTGCAAGGACTGCGGGAAATCGACAAGTCACTTCGTACCCGGTCCGAGGTGCGTGCGGGCGGCCTGAAATCCAAGACCCCCGAAGCCTTAAAACCTGTGCGGGTCGAGTTGAGCGAGGACGACCAGCGGCTTATCGAAGGGCTTTATTTTGACATTATTCCCTGGCATAAGGTTCAAGAAGTTGTTGGCCGTGTCGGGGGGAATGTACGGGCCGCGCATGTGGTGCTGTCCGCGATCGTGGAGAGAATAACCGGTACTCCTGCCCTGCAAGAGCTTAGGGGGCAGCCGGCCGAAAGCATCCTGCAAAAGTTTTTTGGTCCCGAAGTATCCCTTTCTCTTTCTGCAAAGGCCTATGAAATTAAACCCCAGGACAAAGTAAAAGAGGCAGGCGGGGCCGTGGTTTTTAGCCAACAACGGTTTGAACAGACTGTGTCAAGCCTGCGGGCACTATTTGATTTATGGAAAGCTGCAGAGGCCTTACAGGGAGATAAAGACGAGCCTGTATTGATCGTTGCCGGACAAGTCGACGTGGATGGTTTGATCCGGACGCTGACGAACAAGAATTCCGGACTGACGCCGTCAGAACGGAATGAATTAAAAAAAATGAAAGTTTCAAGATTTTTGAAGACTATAGAACCTTCTCAATTAAACGGTTTCATTGCTGCGCGCCGCGGGGGTGTGGTGACGTTATTGGCAGATGAGAAAGAAACCGAAGGGATTCAGGGCGGCATGCATGTCGTATTTGGAAAAGAACTTGCCTCGGAGGATGAGTTGTTGGTGACGGCGATCGCGGTCCTTCTCAAACAGAAAGCCGACCAATTGGCCGATGCGTCGCCGGAGGTCCAGGCGGCCCTCCTTAAGAGCATTCCGCAGGAATTCCCGGGACTTGTGTCACGGAGGGCGAATGTGTTTTCAGTGGAGCATCTTGTTCAACTCGCACAACAGCTTGTTGTCAGCTTGAGGCTGATCGGTAAATCCGCATAAAGCAGTCTTTTGCCGCAGCGCGCCGGCCGTACCCCAGTTTTCTGGAAACTTCCATTTTTTCTATAGCAAAGTCCGCAAAATTTTTCAGAGATTCCTCGCCGACATTCATCCCGCCGCCAGCGAGGCGGGATTCACTCGCGCGTTCGGCTTTGCTCGCCCATGAGGCCTTGGCGGAGGCAGCTGTCGG
>JBAZER010000047.1:0-13852 GCA_041653795.1 Candidatus Omnitrophota bacterium | reverse complement strand
CAATTTCCGCTATGCTTCAATTGATAGGAATTGGGACTATCCTTGTCCAAGGTTTTATTTTTAAAGGGTTGACAAGGATTGCCCCAATTTCCGCTATGCTTCAATTGATAGGAATTGGGACTATCCTTGTCCAAGGTTTTATTTTTAAAGGGTTGACAAGGATTGCCCCAATTTCCGCTATGCTTCAATTGATAGGAATTGGGACTATCCTTGTCCAAGGTTTTATTTTTAAAGGGTTGACAAGGATTGCCCCAATTTCCGCTATGCTTCAATTGATAGGAATTGGGACTATCCTGACTGCCTTTCAATAAAAGAAAATAAAAGTCAGGGTTGCCCATGGTTTCTCTTAAGTGTAGTGAACTGTTTTGCCGAAGAAACGCCACTTCACGACCGTGGCAGCAAAGATGATCAGGAACAGGACCCACGAAATAGCGGCCGCGTATCCCATGCGATACCATTCGAATGCGTTATTGAAAATATAATAGATGATCGTTGTGGTGGACCCGTTCGGCCCGCCGCCCGTCATGATATACGCCTGATCGAATCCCGCCTGGAACCCGCCGATCAGGCTCATGGTTGCGATGAAGAAGGTCGTCGGCGAGATCTGCGGCCAGGTGACGTTCCAGAACTTCTGCCAGCTGTTCGCACCGTCCACTTCCGCGGCGTCATAAAGATCGCGCGGAACTCCCTGCAGCGCTGCAAGATAAAGAATCATGTTGTAGCCGCCGATCGATTGCCACACGCTCATGATAATAAAAGCCGGCTTCGCCCACGCTTCGTCCGTCAACCAGTTCGGCCCGGTCAACCGGAGACCCAGCGTATCCCCGAATTGTGCGATCATGGAATTCAGGAGCCCAAAATTCGGATTGTAGATCAACCGCCAAAGCATAAAGATCGCAACCCCCGAACAGATCGTCGGGAGAAAATAGACCGTCCTGAAAATGACCGTCCCCCGGAGTTTCTGGTTGAGAGCGATCGCCAGGAACAGCGAACCTGCCATGCTGATCGGAATTGCCGCCATCAGGACGATCGTGTTCCAGCAGTACTTCCCGAAGAATGGGTCCTTCGTTAACTCGATAAAGTTCTTCAATCCCACGAATTGCGGGCCACTGGATAAAAGGTCCCACTTCACAAAACTCAGTCCGAGCGACGCCAGCACCGGGATCGATGTGAACAGAAGAAATCCGACCAGGTTCGGCATGAGGAACCCGTACGCCGCAATCGCCTCCTTTGTTTTATCCCTTAATCCGTTCTTCATGGCTCCTTTGTCCGGATTTGTTGCTTTGTTTCAACTTTTGCCGAACCCATTTTTGGCGTCTCGTCAATACCCGGTCCGCGAACTCATTCATTAAACGGATGCCTTCCAGTTTTTTCGCGGGGGAAATTTTTGCACCCCTTAAAATTTTTTCCCGTTCCGTTGTCCACTTGAAAATCATTTCCGTTTCCCCACGATCTTTATTTGCTCAATATCGGTCAAATCTTTGTCTCTCCCGGAACATTTTTTCATTTGAATAAATTTTTGAGGAGAAATCACATGAAGAACCAGACCACAGACCCTGATCTTAAGGGCATCCTTAGCGGCATCCTCAAAAGTGACGGGCGAATCAATCACAATATCCACTTCCTCATAAGATCGTTCGCCCTTGTAAAAGTTAAACGCCTTCATATTTTTGTTTTTGATCCAGTCGGCACGCGTTTTTTTGTCCGCAATCAACAAGGGATTCACGGGCTGTTTTACGTGATAACCTGCTTTTTTTAAAATGGTGACTACTTTCAAAAGATTTTCGTCGGTCATCGATACAAGGACATCCAAATCGAGCGTATTGCGATAACCCCCGAGCAGATTGAATGCAATACCGCCCACGATTACATATTTCACTTTTGCTTTTTGAAATGCCCGAAAAATATCTTCGTACAGGATCATCCAGCGATCTCTTTCTCGGTTTTATCCCTTCACCCGTTTTTCATGGTATTCTCAATTGAGAATCAAACCGGGTTGACTTGCTCCATTTCACTATTGCCTTCATTGGATGAGATTTGCAACTGATTATATTCTATAAAAATAATTTTTTAACCCAATTCAACGCTACTCTTACCGGAAGACTTTATCGTCATTCCTTCATTAGTGGCAATAATTTCAGCGCCATCTTTTCTAAAAATACCGTTGAGCGCAATTCTTCTGTTCGATAACATTTCGCAATCCAAAAGCAATCTATTCTTATTGTCCCATATCTTTACTGAATTAATTCTAACTTCCTTTTTCAAATTTTCTGAACGCTCAAAAATCCACTCGTTATCTTTTATCAAAGCCAATACTCGCCCCTCTTCATCATATATAACAGTACTTACCAATAATGCCCCATTTACAACTTTCATCGTCACCAAAGGGATGCCCCCTACCACTAAAATATTTGGAAGACCGATAAAACTATTAGACCCAAATATTAATTGATAGGGGCCTTCATCTGGCCCCAAATTTGCGGATATTAATCTGCCTGCTGTCTGTTGTATTTCAAATTGTTCTTTCATGTATTTTTTTTGTGCTTTAAGCAATTGATCTATTTGTTCTGCGGTGGTTTTTTTAAATTTAACGTCGTCATTCTTTTCGGACAGGCCATGCACTAATAAAACAACCCCTAATATTACTGTCACGATGAAAATGCATATACCGAGAAGGCGCGTTGGAGGCAAAAAATAAAGAATCAAGGAAGCTATAAATAATACAACCTCTATCACAAACCACAGATTCATATTTTCCTCTGTAACATATTTAATTGCAGAACGTTTAAAAATCAAAACTGCCCGGCCTGGGCTCGAACCAGGAATCTTGCCTCCAAAGGGCAGTGTGATACCATTTCACCACCGGGCAATAACTGATTAAACTATTGCAAAATCGTCTTCAGATACTTTCGGCTGACGCCCGACTTTAAAAATCGTTCTCGCTTTATAGCATCCGAGCGAGACTAACATGATTCCCTGTAAATCGTAATCCAAGGCCGATAGCCTTTAGTATAACGATAATCACCTAAATTGTGCCGTCGTAATCTTTCTTCAACATTTTCACCGTTACCAACGTAATGGCGGCCATCTTTTTGACTCTCTAAAACATAAACCCAGAACTTTTCCAAAAACTTTGCCTCCTTCGCCAGAGGCGAATCCGTCTATCGGTGGATTCGCCTCGCGGACGAATCCGCCTCAGGCGGAAAAGGGCAGTGTGATACCATTTCACCACGGGGCAATACTTTGCTACCTCGAGTTAATAATTTCCTTTAAAAACTTCCGGCCGACACCCGACTTTAGAAATCGTTCTCGCTTTACAGCTTCCGAGCGAGACTTGCAGGATTCCCTGTAAATTGCAATCCATGGACGATGGCCTTTAGTATAACGATAATCGCCTAAATTGTGCCGTCGTAATCTTTCTTCAACATTTTCACCGCTACCAACGTAATGACGGCCGTCTTTTTGACTCTCTAAAATATAAACCCAAAACTTTTCCAAAAACCTTGCCTCCTTCGCCTGAGGCGAATCCGTCCATCGGTGGATTCGCCTCGTGGACGAATCCGCCTCAGGCGGAAAAGGGCAGTGTGATACCATTTCACCACGGGGCAATCAACTCGATCCTTGTTTCTCTAACAATTCTTTTAGCTGTTTACGTCCAACCCCTGATTTTAAGAACCGCTCCCGTTTTACGGCTTCAGAACGATTCCGAAAGGATTCCTTATAAATCAAAACCCAGGGACGATGCCCTTTAGTATAGCGATAATCGCCCGCATTGTGCCGCTGCAGTCTCCCTTCGGCATTCTCACCACTGCCAATGTAGCGGCTTCCGTCTTTTTTGCTTTTGAGAGCATATACAAAAAAAGACATTTCACCGCTCGAACGGATCGTCGTCACTGAGATCTTGCGCCTGGGGCTGGTGCTCAATAAAAAGCTCGTAGGCCTTCAAGACCTCTTTTTGAATATAATCCTTGAACTCCGTTGTAATGGGATGCGCCACGTCCCGGTAATCGTCGCCTTTGACCTTGCGGGACGGCATCACCACGAAGAGGCCCTTGGATCCTTCGAGCACCTTCAACCCGCGCACCACAAAACAACCGTCGAACGTGATATTGGCGAAGGCGCATAATTTGTTTTCTTTATTCGCTTGGGGAAAAACGCGAATTTCCGTGATCTTCACTTTTAAACCTCAAGATTTTATGTATGAACGCCGTTTCAATTTTGTTTTGACGGGAAAACGGCACGACAGGCGTCTTCCGTCCCAGTCAAAAAAAATCTCATGTTGACGCTCTGTTAGAATGAGTGACAAATCACCTTGCGAAAAGGAAAGGGAACTTCTTTCAATCTCTTCGACAGGTCTAAAGCTTCTTCCCGGCTGGAGAACGCTGCGAAAACCGTAGCCCCGCTCCCGCTCATGCGGACAAATGGAGCGCCCAGGTCTTTAAGAGCTGTGATCGCTTTGGGGATGGATGGCATCAAGCGAAACGCCGGGATTTCCAAATCATTTCGCGCGAACTCCGAAGCCTCCCGAACCCTCTTGCTTGCGAGAAAAGAGCGCAGGATTCTAGCAATACGCTTTTCCTTTGTCAAGGAAAGGGGCCGCCCGCTCCAGGAGAGCTTTTGATAGACTTTTTTCGTATTCAGACCCCGATCCGTCACGAGTAAAAGGAACCCGAGACGACTGGTGCACGGCACTTTTTGAAGTTTCTCCCCGATGCCCCAAGCTATGGCTTGTCGCACATTCAAAAGGAAAAACGGTACATCCGCGCCAAGTTTTTTCCCCATAGCAAAAAGCTCCTTGGAAGAAATCTTGAGCCCGAAGAGTTTTTTCATACCGAGCAGGAAAAACGCCGCGTTGCTGGAGCCGCCTCCAAGACCGGCGCCCGGAGGAATACGCTTGGCGAGCCGCACGGAGACCCCGCCCAGCTTAGGGAATTTCTTTTGGAGCGCCCGGTAGGCCTTGGTGATGAGATTACCTTCCCCGGTCTCAAGAGAGGAAATGTTCGTGGTGAGCTTAAAGCCCCCGGAGTTTTTGCGTATGATGATCGCGTCTGCGAGCGAGACGCGGTGGAAAAGCGTCAAAAGCTCATGATATCCGTCCGTCCGTTTTCCAAGGATACGCAGATGGAGGTTGAGCTTGGCGGGACTTTGGAGGGTAAGAGACCTCATGGTGGTACGGCGTACGGAGTACGGCGTGCCGCGTTTCAAATACTCCGTACGCGAGACGCCGCACACCGTACTAAAAAGCTACGACCAGTCTTTTTTCTTGTGACGGTTCCGGCGCAACTTTTTCTTGCGCTTATGCTTGTTCATCTTCTTCTTGCGCTGTTTACGAGCCCAAGGCATGAATGGAACTCCTTTAGGTGATGATGGGGTTAGGGAATGACTTTATTGAGCGGATATTCGATGATACCTGAGGCACCGGATTTTTTGAGCGCCGGGATCAACTCCCGGACTACGGACTCGTCGATGATGGTCTCGACATCCAGCCAGTTCTTGTCCGTAAGGTTTGCAATGGTCGGCTTCTTCATGGCCGGAAGAAGGCTCAGGATTTTTTGCAGGTTCTTTTTCTCGACGTTCATCTTGAGACCGACTTTTTCCTGGGCGCGCATCGCGCCTTCGAGGAGCATGATCAGATTGTCCATCTTGTGCTTCTTCCAGGAATTTTTCACGCTCTGCTTGTTCGCGATGAACTTCGGGATGGAAACGATCACGGTATCGATGATCTTGAGTTTGTTCGCGCGAAGACTGGACCCGGTCTCGGTCGCCTCCACGATGGCATCCGCGAGGCGAGGCGGTTTAGCTTCCGTGGCGCCCCACGAAAATTCCACTTCCGCGGTCACCTTGTTCTTTTTGAGATAACGCTTCGTAACGCCCACGAGTTCGGTCACAACCTTTTTTCCGTTCAGGTCCTTGACGCTTTTAAAAGGCGAAGACTCGTGCACCGCCAGGACCCAGCGAACAGGGTTGGAAGTACGCTTGGAGTATTGAAGCTCGCAAAGCTCCACGACATCGGAGTTGTTCTCCACGATCCAGTCATGGCCGGTCAGGCCACAGTCCACAATACCCTCTTCAACATAACGGGACATTTCCTGGGGACGGAACAGTACGACTTCGATCTCGGGATCATCGATAGAGACAATGTAGGAACGGGGATTGACGTTAGTCTTGAAACCGGCCCGTTTGAAGAGATTATAGGTCGCTTCTTCGAGACTACCCTTGGGTAATGCGATCTTGAGCTTGTTGGCAGATGTCATAGAGGGCGGATTCTAGCTTTTTGCTCCCGGAGTGTCAATCTTGGAAATGGTCGGCAGATTACGCTTCGTCTTCTTTTTTGGAGCGGATCGTCCGCTGTTCCACTTTCGAAAAAAGAACCAGAATGATCAGGACCAGAAGAGTTGCTACGATCGCTTCTTTAAAAAGACCGAGTCCGCAGGCAAGTCCCACGCCGCAAATCGCCCAGATTCCCGCCGCGGTAGTGAGCCCTTTGATGCTTCCCTCCTTGGAACGGATGATCGCACCGGCGCCAAGAAAACCGATGCCCGTCACAACCTGCGCCGCAATGCGCGAGGGATCAACGACCGCCATGCCCTTATAGATCGTATAAATGTCCACGGAAATGATCATCATGAGCGCGGAACCGAGGCACACCAGCGCGTAGGTCTTAAAACCCGCGTCCTTGCCGTGGACCCCGCGCTCCAGCCCGACAACCGCCCCCAAGAAAGTGGCTGCCAACAGCCGCGCGACAATATCAATGTCATGGGGTGTGAACATCTGCGAAAAATAACACATAGAGCCTCCTGTCAACCAAATACGTGTCAAAGTATCAATGCATTGTTCCGGTTTCCTGAGAGATATTCGCTCTATCCTCTCTTCCGTAGGGCACATTTAAATGTGCCCTACAGGAGGGAATAACTGGAGCAACGCATTATCAATGTGTCAGAGTGTTGTTAGGATCTTTACTTTGAAACTCGGATACTTTGATACTTGGATACTTATTTTATTTGAAGCGCCGGATCGCCTGTCATATTAAGTGACGACCGAATTCCGTTTTTATGAAGTTCAAAGCCCCGCCTAGCAATCATGGCCGCATTGTCCGTACTTAGCGCAAACGGCGGGAACCACACCTTGATCCCCAAAGCCCCGGCGTCGCGCGTGAGTTTTTCACGCAAATAGGAATTTGCGCTTACGCCTCCGCCGACCACGACATCGGACACGTCTTTGAATTTGCAGGCGTCGAGTGCCTTTTCCACCAGCCATCCGATCACCGCATGCTGAAAACTTGCGGCCATATCTTTTTTGGAAGGCGCCGCGGGGTTCGGCTTCCCGGTTTTCGGGTCCTGGAATTGATAAAGCACGGCTGTTTTCACGCCGCTGAAACTGAAAGCAAAGCGATCGTCCTGTTTCGGCCTCGTAAAATGAAAGGCCCGCGGGTTTCCCCGTTTCGCGAGCTTATCAAGAATAGGCCCGCCCGGATAACTCAAACCCATGATCTTCGCGACCTTGTCGTAGGCTTCGCCAACCGCGTCGTCCACGGTCTCCCCCAGGATATGGATCTTCCCTTTTTTGCAATACGTAAGCATCGTGTGCCCGCCCGAAACCAGAAGACCAATGAAATGCCTGGGCTCTTTGGCCCCGAAAAAATTAGCGACGAGATGAGCTTCCATATGATTGACGCCGACCAGGGGAATATTCAGTTGATAGGCAAGCGCTTTCGCGAACGAGACACCGACGAGAAGTGACCCGATGAGCCCCGGACCTTTTGTCACGGCAACAAGATCGAGGTCTTTGGGTTTGACCCCGGCTTCGCAGAGCGCCTCTTCGAACACGCACTGGATCTGTTCCATGCAGTGCCGCGACGCGATCTCGGGCACCACGCCGCCGAATTTCTTGTGCCGGAAAAGACTGGAGGAAACAACATTGGAAAGGATCGTGTCCTTGCCTCTTAGGACCGAACACGATGTTTCGTCGCAGGAAGTCTCTATTCCGAGGGTGAGCATAACCCTCGGAGCCGCGCGTCGCACGGCACATGCCACACGTATGGCTTTGTGGCGTTGCGGCATTGTGGCCTTTTTAGGAGAGTTTTTTCTGGAGGATTTCATTAACGATCTTCGGATTTGCCTTGCCGCCCGTTTCTTTCATGACCATACCGACAATGGCGCCAATGGCCTTTTGCTTGCCGGCTTTGAATTCCGCGACGGCCGTAGGATTCGCGGCGATGGCTTTCTCGACCGCCTTCTCGATCAGTCCCGTGTCCGAGACCTGGGCAAGACCTTTCTTTTTAACAATGGCATCGGGTTCGTCCCCTGTTTCATACATTTCCGCATAAACATCCTTGGCCGTTTTCAGATTGAGGGTTCCGTTTTCAACCAAGCGGAGCAGCCTTGCTAGTTTCTGCGCTTCCACAGGGAATGTCTTCATTTCGAGTTCTTTGCTATTGAGTCGCGCCAAAAACTCGTTGATAATCCAGTTGCTTACAAGTTTTGCTCCAACTCCTTGTTTCACGCACTTTTCAAAATACTCCGCGATTCTTTTATCCTGAACAAGCACGGAAGCGTCGTACTCGGAAATACTGTATTCTTTTATGAACCGCTTCGCGCGCTCCAGCGGAAGTTCGGGCAAAGTCTTGCGGATCTCTTCGACGGTTTCGCGTGAGAGCGTGAACGGCACAAGGTCCGGCTCAGGAAAATAGCGGTAATCGTGGGCTTCTTCCTTGGAACGCATGGAAAACGTCGCGCCCTCGGCATCACTCCAAAGCCGTGTTTCCTGGACAATGGTCCCGCCGTCCTCGATCACTTCAGTCTGTCTCTCGATCTCGTACTGGATCGCTTTGTGCACCATTTTGAAGGAGTTCAGGTTCTTGATCTCGACTTTGGTGCCGAATTTTTCCTGGCTCACGGGCCGCACCGACACATTCGCGTCGCAGCGGAGGCTTCCCTTTTCCATGTCGCAATCGCTCACTTCAATATACTGGAGTATCGCTTTGATCGCGGTGAGATAATCGTGGGCTTCCTGGGGCGAGCGAATGTCCGGCTCGGAAACAATCTCAAGGAGCGGAATGCCGCCGCGATTGTAATCCACGAGGCTTCCGTCCGTAATGCCCTCATGAAGGAGTTTCCCTGCGTCCTCTTCGAGATGCGCGCGGGTAATTCCGATCCGCTTTGTTTCGAGTCCCGAGTCCCGAGTCCCGAGTCCCTTTTTTGTTTCAATATCCAGCCAGCCTTTGCCGTTCACCGGCATGTCGTATTGGGAAATTTGATAGGCCTTGGGAAGATCCGGATAAAAATAATTCTTCCGGTCGAACTTGAGCCGCTCCGCCACCTTGCAATTGAGCGCGAGCCCCACCCGGATCCCAAGCTTCAGCGCCGCCTCGTTCAAGACTGGCAACGATCCCGGCCACCCGAGACACACGGGACACGTATGGCTGTTCCCCTCGGCTCCAAACTCCGTCGAGCATGGGCAGAACAGCTTGCTCTTCGTCTTCAGCTGTACGTGGACCTCAAGTCCAATAACCGGCTCGTAGTTCATATCATTTCATCTTAGCGATTACAAAATTAATAAAAGCTGAACAAACAACCAACATAAACTTCGCATCCTCAAAGCCAAGATTCGATTCTTCTAGTAAGGCATGACGGATACCTTCCGCATCACTTGTATATCCATATAATTTGTCAAAGGCTTGACGAAACGCAGCATGCATTTCAACGTTTCCCTTTTTTTCTAAAATTTTTAGAGCATCACCCAATGTTGCCCCGGGCTTTCCGGCTATTTTTCCACAAACCGCCTCTACCGCTGAGATCGATTCCTTGATTGAGTTGCGATAGTCTGGATTTTTTCGATCGGACAGCATTTCCAAAGCCGTTTGCATGTGTTGTTTTATCGGCTTCCACTCATCCGACAATTGCATGGCCGCGTCAATTTCACCCAACTCAACAGGGTCAGTAATAGGCGTTATTTTTTTATCAACAAACCTATATCCTGCACATTCTCGTTCTAAGTAAAAATTGCACTGTTCAATAAACTGCTCGTCTTTTACTACGCTCGCCATGAACTCAATAAAATCGTACACTTTATTCCACGGAGCTTTAAAAAAATAGCCCCGCAGTTTCTCGAGAGCTCGGTCAGTGCAATCCGGAATGCTATCCATTGGCCATTTAAAGTAATGCTTCCAGAGCTCCCCACAAAGAGAACTGAAAACTCCGCAATATCCCATATCTTGATCGGTGATAAATCGGTCCCAACAACGCTCTGTCAACGCATTCCATAGACAAGTTCTCAATTCATCGTCCATGCTCCCAAGCTGCAAAGCTTTGGAGGCCGGTTCTATCCCCTGTCTTTTAGAAAAACTCATAAATCCTCTTTTGTTTTATATTAACCAGACGCGTTCAGCTTTTTATCAGTCAAAACAGTCGGCGCCGACTGTTTTTGCCGTATAGCTTATAGGCTATAAAGTCCCGAGCTGCCTGAACCGCCTTGCCCATCCCAATTTTTCAGCCCGCTGAAAAATTCACGGATCGAACAGGAACACAGCGTTCTAAAGCAGCCCCTGTGGGGTCAAGCTCCTGCCGCACTGAATTGTTGAGATTCAGTGCCCCAATTCGTCCGGCGCCGGACGAATTCACTTCCAATTTCCCGGGCGCCCGGGAAATCTTTGCTATCCGGTCACCCCAACAAATTCAGGATCACTTTGACCATAACTTCTTTTTCGGATGCTTTGCTCGCAGCGACCATGAGGGTCAGCGCCACTAGTGCGTTATCGTCAATGCGCTTGACACCGTCCTTACGCATTAAAATACAATTCCTCTGGAGAAAACAGACGAACAGAGCTGCCGCAATTCGCTTGTTTCCGTCCACAAAGCTGTGGTTCTTGGTCACAAAATAGAGGAGATGCGCGGCCTTTTCTTCGACGGTGGGATAAACGTCTTTTCCGCCAAATGTCTGGTAAACAGCGCCGATCGAACTTTTGAAACCCGAATCCTTTTCCCGTCCCACAAGCGCCGAATCATGGAACTTCTTTTTCATGGTCTCGATGATCTTGTGAGCTTCCTCGCAGGTCAGCTCGAATCTGGCCTTTTTCGTTCCTTTTGGCTTTGAGAGTTTCTCATGGTCAAAATCGTCAAGAATGTCCAGCGCGCGGGAATATTCTGCGATCACCTGGGCGATCCCTGCCGCTTCCGGGGCCAATCCTTCAATGGCCGTAATATTCCCGATAAGCGCTATCGCCTTTTGAAGTTCCCGATATTTGCCTTGAGCCGCCTGCAATCTTTTTTCGTTAAGGGTATACCCTTCTATCAAATGCTTCTTGAGTAGTTGTGTGGCCCAGATTCGGAATTGCGTTCCTCTTTTGGAATTGACCCGATAACCGACGGAAATGATCATATCGAGGCTATAAAGTGTTACGGGTTTGTCAGAGCCAGCAATGTGCATTTTTTGCACATTGCTTTTTTCCTCCAATTCTTTCGTATTGAATATGTTATGAACATGTTTTGTAACAACGCTGCGTTCTGTCTCAAAAAGCTCGGACATTTGTTTTTGCGTAAGCCAAACGGTATCTTTGTCCAGACGAACCTCGAGCCGGTCCTTGTAGAGAATGACCTCTCCGCTTTTCATCTCGTTATTATTCTCAAGTTCACTCATAATTTCGGTTTCTTTTTATAGATCCCAGTTTCCTGCTCAAAGGCGTACGCCGCGCGGAACATGGTGGCTTCGTCAAAGGGCCTCGCCATAAGCTGAAGACCAATCGGAAGACCACCCGAGGTGAAGCCGCACGGGACCGACATTGCGGGAATGCCGGCCAAGTTCGCCGGGATCGTGAAAATATCGGAAAGGTACATGGCGATCGGGTCCGCGGCCTTTTCGCCGATTTTGAACGCCGCGGTCGGCGACGTCGGCGAGAGGATCACATCCACTTCCTTGAAAGCCTTTTCGAAATCCTGACGAATGAGCGTACGGACCTTCTGACCTTTTAAATAATAGGCTTCATAATAGCCGGCTGAGAGGACGAACGTTCCCAGGAGGATTCGCCGCTTGGCTTCCTGACCAAATCCCTGGTCGCGTGTTTCAAAATACATTTCGCGAAGATCTTTTGTCGGTACACGGAGTCCGTATTCGACACCGTCAAAACGGCCGAGGTTCGAGCTCGCTTCGGCCACGGCAACAATATAGTAAACAGCAACCGAATATTCGGTGTGCGGCAAACTGATGGTTTTGATTTCGGCGCCGAGCTTCCTATATATGTCCGCGGCCTGGCGAACGTTTTTCTCAATCTCGGGATCGATTCCTTCAATGAAATATTCCTTCGGAAGGCCTACTTTAAGGCCTTTCACGTCCCGCGTAAGTGCCTGCGTGAAATCCGGGACTTTTTCCGGCGACGAAGTGGAGTCCTTCGGATCATGACCGCTAATGATATTCGTAAGAATAGCGGCATCTTCCACGGTCTTGGTGAGAGGACCGATCTGGTCGAAACTGGAGCCGAATGCAATAAGACCGTAGCGCGACACTCGCCCGTAAGTGGGCTTCACACCGACCACGCCGCAAAGCGCCGCGGGCTGGCGGATCGAACCGCCGGTGTCTGACCCAAGCGCCGCGAGCGTCATGTCTGCCGCGACCGAGGCCGCTGAGCCGCCGCTGGAACCACCCGGCACACGCTCAAGGTCCCAGGGATTCCGGCACGGACCAAAGGCGGAGGTTTCGCAGGAGGATCCGAATGCGAATTCGTCCATGTTGCACTGGCTGAAGATCGTCGCGCCCGCGTTCTTCAATTTTTCGATCACGGTGGCATTGTAAGGCGGCACATGCTTTGCGAGGATCCTGGACGCGCAGGTCACTTCCCTGTCTTCAATACAGATGTTGTCTTTGATCGAAACCGGAACGCCGTAAAGGGGGACTGGCTCCGTTTTTCTTTGAGGGGGACAGGCACCTTTTCCTTCGGAAAAGGAGTCAGTCCCCGGGAAAACGGTGCCTGTCCCCTTTTCAAACCGCAAAAAGGCGTTGATCTTGGGATTCAGCACCGCAGCCCTCTTGGAAAAAGCTTCCAGGATAGACTTCGCGCCGTCCTTTTTCGCGACCTCGATCGCTTCCTTGAGAGTGAGGGAACAGAGGTCTGTCATGAACATGGCTCCGTCATCGCGAGCCCCACAGGGGCGTGGCGATCTCTGCGATTGCTTCCCTCGCGTCTTGCTGTCGCAAGACAGCAGCGAGGTCGCAATGACAGGCTGGTTTGTAGTCGGTCATCGCTGCACGATCTTGGGAACTTTGAAGAAACGGCCTTCTGTCTTCGGGGCGTGTTCAAGGGCCTTCCGGGCGGCGTTCGAGGGTTTGACCTCATCGGCGCGGAACACGTTCTCCATATTAAGGACATGGCTTGTGGGTTCAACCTGCTTCGTGTCCAGGGCGTCCAGCTTTTTGACATAATCCAGGATCGCCCCGAGGTCTTTTTCGAGTTTTTGTTTTTCATCCAGCTTTAGATTCAGCCTGGCGAGATCCGCAACTTTATTGATATCGAATTCCATGAAGTCCTCAATCGAAAGTTAAAAACAGGGACATTCTGCCCGAAGGCGAAGGGAGTGTCAAATAGTCCCAATTCTTATCAATTTCAGAAAATCGGTCCCAATACCAATCAATCGAAGCGGAAGCTGAGATTGGGGCCGTCCAAACTACCATTTTGGAAAAGAAATGAAAAGTTTGGGCGGAAATTGGGGCAATCCTTGTCAACCATTTAAAAAAAATTGTCATCTACGAATCAAAAGTGAACCGTTTTAGTAAGATTTACGAATCAAAAGTGAACTCCTGATTTCGTCCTTATTCTGTGTCTCCTAACCTCAAAAAAGGAGAACGGAATATGAATCAGCTCCAC
>JBAZER010000046.1:3607-15528 GCA_041653795.1 Candidatus Omnitrophota bacterium | reverse complement strand
TCTTCTCTCTCCCCCTCAGCCAGAATAACCCCCTCTGACTTATCCTTAAAATTCTTCGGAATACCTTCGGTGAGAAAAACAACAACTTCTCCGGCGGGTGGATACCATGTTCCGGGGCACTTACATTTCCTTTTCAATAAAAGGAACCGGTCTCTGCTTTGGTTATCAAAAAAACTCTATGGGAATTTTAGGTTTAAGGATGCTTTTAACCCGGACAAAGGTTGGTAGGCCAGTGAACACCCCGGTATCGTCTCATGGGCCATGGCTACCCATACAGGAGGATTATCTGAACAGCAAAACCACGTGGAAGAAACTCGCGGGATATTAGCGGACCGAGCTTACGGGTCTCGGATGACGATCCGCCTCAACGACTTAAACTAGTCCTTTTCTTTCCTTAGCAGCCTGATTGCGAGCTGCATGGCAGCCTCCTCGATCATCTCGCGCGTCAGGTAGGTGCCTTTTTTGATTTCTTCTTTGATTTCGCGGACACGCCCCAGATTAGGTTCCGCCACGGTGGGAATCAAACGAAGATATTTTCGAACCTCCTCGCGGTCTTTCTGGATGTTTGTTTCCCCGCTCGGAGCCTGGATCCTGGATTTAGACTTTTTTTCTGCCACGCTTTGCATTCTTCCTGCCTTTGAGCCACTTGCGGCCGCCCTGGGATAAAACAGTTACACGGCTTTCCTTCGCTGTGGCTTTCTCTGTATCGACGTAGCGTGACAAAACTTAATATTTTTATAGTAAATGCTAAAAATTCTTTTTGATTGCTTTTTGCCCTTTCCTATCCTGGCTTTTACTTTTTCTGATCAATGATAGCCAGGATTGCCCCAATCTCCGCTTTGCTCCGATTGATTGGTATTGGGACTAGGCTTCCAGGGTCAAATGCCCGGCGCGACGCATCAGGTGCCCGCGTAGTCGAGTCACAACCTTGGTATGGATTTGGCAAACCCTGGATTCGGAAACATCCAGGATTTCGCCGATTTCCCGAAGTGTCAGATTCTCGTAGTAATAAAGCACGATCACGAGTTTTTCTTTTTCGGGAAGCTGGTCGATCGCCTCAGCCAACAATTCCTTGACCTCGTTCTGATGGACAAAGTTGAACTGATTCGTGATCAGAGAATCCTCGATGGTCTGAAGACGCGAGATGGGTTTGTTACCATCATCATTCTGCCATACCTCATCGAGCGACAAGAAGGTCGTGGAGTTGAGATCGCTGTAGATTGAGTTCAGATCATCCGTCGAGATCTTCATGGCCCGGGCCACTTCATCATCCGTGGCCAGGCGGCCGTTCTTCTCTTCAAGTTCTTTGCACTTGCGGTCGATCTCCCTGGCTCGCTTGCGCAGGAGCCGCGGCGCCCAGTCGAGCTTGCGAAGTTCATCCATGATCGAACCGCGGATGCGAGAAACCGCATAGGTCTCAAACTTGTTTCCCTGGGAAACGTCGTATTTATTGATGGCGTCAAAAAGCCCGAGAATGCCATAGCTGACAAGGTCGTTGAATTCGACATTAGGGGGCAATCCGATCGCCACGCGGCCGGCGACATACTTCACCAGATAAAGATATTTTTTTACGATGTCCTCGCGCAAGGAAAGACTTTTGGTTCTCTTGAACTTCTTCCACATCTTGATTTCATCTTCATGCATGGGAGAGTCTCCTTTTATCCCGTTCCGCCAAAGAGCCGTTCATTTCGGGCTCTCTTGCTGTTCGAGGATCTTTTTGATTTGGCTCAACGTATAATTCTTGGTTTGCAGGATTTTGATCTGTTCCAGACGATCGAACGCCAATTCATCATAAAGCCGGTGCCCCGAAATGGTCCGGCGGGCCTCATGAATGAGTCCCGCAACCGTATAATTATGAAGCGTCTGCCTGGAGAGATTCGTGTATTGCATCACTTCCCCGATCTTGTAGAGTTTTTCACGTTTCATAGTGATTCGCTCCTTGTCCTGTCCTTGCGCGAAAGGACTTTCTGAAGGATGGATAAAGCTTTGGGATCTTCGGGTTCAAGCATGAGGATCTTCTCTGCCATGAATTGGGCCTGCCCCAATTGTCCCCCGGCCGCGAGGGCTTCCGCCTGCGTACGATATTGTTCCAGACGGTCCGCGATCTCATTTTTATACATCTTGTGGATGAAGAGCGTGTCGGCCTTGCCTTCCTTGAGTGCTTTTGCCTTGATCCGATCGATCAGTTCAGAGGCGGTATTGTTGTTCGCGTCATAAAGAAAGACCTTTTCCGCGGCGAAAAGCGCCAAATCATACTGATTCGCATTAAAAAGGGCCCGGCTCCTCTCGAGCCAGGTTTTGATCTGGTCCCGTTTATCATCCGTGTTCATTTCGTCGATGGCCTGCGGTAAAAAATGTTCCTTCTGGCGCTCGATCTCTTTTTCAAGAATATCTGCCATGAGTTTTGCAGCTTGGGGATTCCGGGGTTCTTTGTCGAGAACTTGCTGGACGGCACGGCGGGCATTGTAATATTCGTGATTATTGTAAAACTTTTCGGCCTGCGAAAGCACCGCCTCGCGATCGCCGGAAATCGAGGAAGAGTGCGGTCCCGTCGAGCACCCTGCCAAAAACCCTGTCATGATTATCATGATTAGTCTCATAGTTTATAAAATGTAAATTACATTTTATATTTTATAATCTATAACTTTCTTTCATTGCGTCAACTCGAAAAATAAAAGAATTTTAATGATCCACAACTAATGGGGCCTATGGCGTATAAAGATGCTATATATAGGTGGTCTACGATTATTATTTTTCAGGGAATATGCGGAAAAGACGATAATCCCGGCAAAAGAACTGGTGGCGCTGGAAGAATCCAGGAGGAAAGATGATGACGCTTTATGAGAAGTTGTTCGATTTGAAATACCGGCAGGGCATTTCGACCCATGAGCTCGTGCGCCGTTTCCCCGAACATATTGACCGCGTCAATGAAGTCGCTTTACTGGACATTCCGGAAAACACTTTAAAAGAATTAGTCCCGGAAAAAAGGATTCTGGAGCGCTTGATAGGCCTGAAAAAACAGTTCCAAAGAATGGCCTGGGCGGGACGGAATGTGGAGGGGATCTTCAGCTAAAATCTACTTTTCGCTAAAAACACCCATTTTGCGGAATTTTTGATAACGCAATTCTGGAAAATCTTTCCGTGGGATCTTCTTCAATTCTTCCAATGTTTCGTTGACAGTTTTGCGGAGATTTTCGGCTGCAGCGTTGAAATCACGATGGGCACCGCCAAGCGGTTCCGGGATCACTCCATCGATCAGGCCAAGTCCCAACAGGTCCTGGCCGGTCAACTTCAAGGCGGCCGCAGCGTCCGGTGCCCGCGTTGCTTCTTTCCACAGAATCGCGGCACAACCTTCCGGAGAAATGACGGAGTAGTAAGCGTTCTCCATCACAAATATCCTGTCCCCGACACCGATCCCTAAAGCACCGCCGCTACCGCCTTCGCCGATCACGATGCAGATAATAGGAACCTTGAGTTCCCCCATTGCTCTGAGATTGTAGGCGATAGCCTCCGCCTGGCCGCGCTCCTCAGCACCGATACCCGGATAAGCGCCGGGAGTATCAATAAAGCACAGGATCGGAAGACCGTGTTTCTCCGCAAGCCCCATAACGCGTATAGCCTTGCGATAACCTTCGGGATGGGCGCTTCCAAAACTGCGCATCAGGTTCTCTTTGGTGTCACGCCCTTTCTGATGGCCGATGATACAGACAGGCTCCTTGCCCCCCCATTTTGCGATCCCCGTCACAATGGCCCGGTCATCGCTGAAACGGCGGTCTCCGTGGATTTCGAGAAAATCAGTGGTCAAATAGTTCACGTAATCAAGCGTGTACGGACGAAGAGGATGACGCGCGACCTGCACGCGCTGCCAGGGCGTCAGATGATCAAAGATATCCTGGATGGCCTTCTCGAGTTTTTTTTCCGCGCTTTTAATCTCGCCGGAAAGGTCGATGCCGTCGTGAGTGATCTTGCGAAGCTCGTTGATTTTTCTCTCCATTTCCACGACGGGACGCTCAAATGAAAGACAGGCATCAAATATGTCCCGCGTGCCGAGTTTGATCCTTTCCTTGACCTCGACCGGTTCGGGCGCTTCTCTGTTGCCGGATTTTTTCTTCTTTATTTTTTTTGACATAATTTTTGAATTCTTCCGGAATCAATCCTGAATGGTGACCTTCGTGCCGACCGGCACAATGCTATAAAGTTCTTCGATCTCTTCATTCAGCATGCGGATACAACCCTCGGAGGCCTGGGTGCCGATGCTCTTGGGCTCGATCGTACCATGGATCCCGTAAGCTGGTTTGTCAAATCCCATCCAACGCGTCCCGAGAGCGTTTTCCGGACTTCCAGGGGGAAGAATAGCCCCGGTTTTGAACCAGGTCGGATGAACAAGTTTGTCCGTGATTTTAAATTCGCCGACCGGCGTGCAGTTCTTTTTACCTGTTGCCACGGAATATTTTTTCACTGCCTCGTCGTTTGAATAGAGGACCAGCATATTCTTGGATTTATCGATCCGGATCGAAAAAGGCGCCGTGTGGATCTTGAGCTTCATCCTGGGGTAGATGTTATCGTTCTTGAGATCGTTGATCTTTTTGATGAAATCCACAGTCGTATGATTCTTCCGTGCAAGGACATAAAGATTGTCGCCGGGTTTCACCGTATAGGCAATGCTGTCCGAAGCTATTTCTTTTGAAAACAGGGCTTTCCAGCGCCGCTGAAGTTCTGCCGGGTTCAACGTTGAAGAAACTTCCGTTTTTGTCCGGACTTCAACGGCTTTTTTCTCAGGAAGGAGCACGGGAGAAGCTTTCGGAGCCGAGACTTCCGCCCGGACTGTTTCAGCTTTTACGGCAGGGATTGTATCTTTTATCTTTTCGTCATCGGAAACAGTGGCGATTGGTGCGGGCTTGGTTTCACCTGTGGAGAAATTTTCTTTTTTAAAAGTGTTTTGATCGTCCTGAGGGAGTTCCGTCGCAAGTAACCTGGGGGAGGTCTCCAACGCGGCGAGCGTCTTGTCCGTCGCGTCTTCAGCGTCCGTTTCGGCCGCAAAAGCCATGGCCGGCATAAAAAGCATTGCGCTTATTAAAAAGATCAAGAAGTTGTTTTTTTTCATGGTTTTTCTTTCATCTGCAAAAAAGAAGGGCGACCCCGATCCCCAAGAAAGCCCCTGCAATCACTTCGACCGGCGTATGGCCAAGAAGCTCCTTGAGACGTTTTTCGGGAACGGCCCCTTTTGAATAAAATTCGTCCACGATCTCATTTAAAATCTTGCCCTGCCATCCCAGATGCCGGCGGACTCCTGCAGCATCAAACATCGTAATAAGACACAAAATCAACCCGATCAGGAACGGGATGCTCCCAAAACCATAATAAAGTCCCACCACCGTCGCGAGACTCGCCACAGTCGCTGAATGTGCGCTCGGCATCCCTCCTGTGTCAAAAAGCCACCGAACATCAAACTTTTTTTTACTCGCCCCGCCAAGGATCACCTTAAGGGCTTGGGCCACAAACCAGCTTAAAAAGACAGCGATAAAAGCTTTTTCACTATGAAATGGGGGATTCGGAATTACGATCATAGATCCTTTTGGAAAGACGGAAAAAGAGTTGACACCTTTTTATTTATGCTGTATAATCATAAATAATATAACTTTATAATATTTTTCCTCATCGTTGCCCTCAAAGAGTTATTTATTATAGGTTTAGCCTATTTAAAAAGCAAGTTTGTTTCTTACACTTCTATGCAGGGCCAGGGCCTACGCATCTTAACTCATAATTTAGTGAAGAGATAGGCAGAGAAATTTTCGTGGTTTTTTCCGATAAATAGGAAAAACTCCGGAGGTTTCCTATGGTGGCGGCACATCACGAAGGATTGGTTGGCTGTTTGCGTGTTATAAAAGACCCGAGAATCGAGCGAACAAAACGGCATCCCTTGGTGTCCGTTTTGTTTATCGGGATTTGCTCAGTGCTTTGCGGTGCTGAGAGTTGGGAACAGATGGAGGATTTTGGCAATGAGCGCGAGGAGTGGATCAAGCGATATGTGGCACTCCCGCACGGCATTCCCTCTCATGATGCGTTCGGAAGAGTGTTTGCCCAGATTGATCCCAAAGCGTTTCAGGAGAGTTTTTTGGGGTGGGTCAAGCTTGTGTCTGTGAAAATGCCGGGATAAATCATCTCCATCGATGGGAAGACATTACGGCGAAGCCATGACCGCGCCAAAGGCAAGGGGGCGTTGCATCTTGTCAGCGCTTGGGCATGTGCGAATCATCTGGTATTGGGACAGGTCAAGACAGACGATAAATCCAACGAGATTACGGCTATTCCGGAACTTCTAAAACTCTTGGATCTTTGCGGGTCTATTGTCACCGTGGATGCTATGGGAACCCAGAAAGAAATCGCCGAGGAGATACGGAAGAAAGAGGCGGATTACGTCATGGCCTTAAAAGGTAATCAAGGATTGCTTCACGATGATGTCAAAGCCTATTGGGAAGATCCGCAACTGCCAGAAACCGAATATCAGTCCTTTGAGACAGTCGACAAAGGCCACGGCCGGATGGAAATCCGTCGCTATCGGATCAGTGATCAAATTGAATGGCTCCAGCCTCAAGCCGAGTGGCAAGGATTGAGAAACATCGGGATGGTAGAAAGCGAGAGAATAATCCGAGGGCGAACAACACGTGAACGCCGATATTATCTTTCCAGCCTGAAAGCAGATGCCAAAGAATTTGCCAGAGCGATTCGGGAGCATTGGAGCATTGAAAATCAGCTGCACTGGTCGCTTGACGTCAGCTTTCGGGAAGATCACTGTCGGGTTTGGATCCAAAAAGCGGCGGAGAATTTTGCCCTGCTACGACGAATGGCCCTTTATATCCTGAAACAAGACAAAACCCAGAACAGAAGCATCAATCGAAAACGCTGGCTCGTCGCTATGCGCCCAGATTATCTGAGCGTGCTACTGGAGGGAATTTAGATGCGTAGGCCCTGATGCAGGGCCCACCGTTCTCGACAACGCCAGATTTTCTGCCGCGAATTTCAATCGGGCGCGAGAACAATCTCCGTGATTTTCTTTGATATAAAAAACGCCAAACTCGAGAAAAATGATTAAAACGTAAAATGGGACGTGCCACTTTGGGACGCTCCGCGAAGTTGTGTGCCCCCGCCTACCGGCAGGCAGGCCTTTTTGACACGCCCCCTATTCCCCCGCTTTTTTCTGCTCTTTTCTTTCGATTTACTATTTTGTATGCTAAGATTTCAAAAAATGGCGATAAAAATACACGCATACAAGGATTTTTCCTGGGATCTGCATGCCGCGGCAGGGCATAAGCCGATCGTGGCTCAGATGGAGCTAACCTACCGTTGCCCCCTACACTGCGAACACTGTTATACCGATTGTTTCAATTACAAAAACTCCGCCAAAGATGAGCTGTCTACAGGTCAGATAAAAGAGATACTGAATAAGTGCAAGGCGGATGGAACGATATGGTTTTATTTTACGGGGGGTGACCCCCTGATGCGCAAAGATTTTTGCGAACTTTATCTTCATGCCCGCAAATTGGGCTTTATCACATCGGTATTCTCATCCCTCGTATCCATGAATGACAAGATCCTGGAGCTCTTCAGAACCTTCCCTCCTTTTAACATCGAGACGACCTTGAATGCTGCCACGCCTTTCACATATAAAAAAGTAACGGGGACCGATTTATTTAACAGGCATGTCCGGAGTATAAAGAAGCTATTGAGCGATGATATCCCTCTAAGGGTAAAGACACAGGTCACAAAACAGAATTTTCACGAGATCGATAAGATAAAAAGGCTGGTGGAGTCTTTTGGCCTGGATTTCAGGCCGTCAACGATGCTCCATGCCGGGTTGGACGGCGATATGCACCCCTGCGCTCTGCGTCTTGAACCGAAAGAAGCGGTTTTCGTCAATAAACGTTACGGTTTTTTTGACGATGAAGAGTCGAGGCCGCCGGGAGAGACGGTAGACATAAAGAAGCTGATCGGAAAACCTGAAAACGGTAAACTTTTGACATGCGCGGCAGGAGGGCACGCCTTTTGGATCTCACCTCTCGGCAAGATGCTTATCTGCGGAAGCCTGCGTTTGATTGATTATGATATCCTTAAGAATGGGAACTCCGTCAGGGAAGGATTTTATGAGCTCTATAAAAAATTTCACGGCCTAAAGTTTAAGACGAAGAGCAAATGCCGGTTGTGTAAACACAAATTGATCTGCCAGTGGTGCGCGGGAAGAGCGTTCCTTGAAACGGACTCCTTGGAAGAACATATCGACTATTTCTGTAGGTTAACGGAAGAAACTTTGGCTTGAGCCAAGGCAAACCTTTTCGATTCCGGGTCGCAGCTGAAGAGATCCTTCTTTAAAAGCCATGCCTTCGCGGGGCACCAGTGGCAGAACGACGCTATTTCGCAAGTTTTGCACTCATACTTTTTTGGCAGTTTGATATTTTCCACGAGATTTCTCAGCTTCCCCCAGCAGTGCTCAAAAGAGGTCTCCTGTATTTTATATTCCGGATAATGGATCTCCATGCAAAAGTTCATCTCGCCGTAAGGGCTTATCGTGACCTCGGTCTGGCCTGCCCCGCAATGAAATAAGGCCTTACGGCCTTGCGGTTTCGGTATTCCTCTTCGATAGCCGTCTTCATGGTCGTCTACCGCTTGTTTATCGCCTGCGAGCAGCCTCTCTATCCTAAAAACTTCATCGGGGCTGACCTGGTACTGCAGAGGCACGCTGCTTCCGTCAGTCCTGCGACTGATCGTCGGATCGTATCTGAAAAAGCATCCGAATTTATCAGCTAAGTACTTGATCCCCAAAAGCTCATCCTTGTTCGGCCCCATTAACGTCGCTTTGACCTGAACAGCCGCGCCTTCTCTTTTCAGGAGTTTTATAGAATTCATGACCCTGTTGAAACTCCCCTTAGCCCCTGTTATATTTTCAAAGGTCTTCCCTGTCGCGCCGAGGACCGATATATCCACTCGGTTTAAACTCGTCCCTAATGATGCGAGTTTCCTAGCCGTGCTTTTATCTACCAGATAACCGTTCGTAAGAAGGCTTATTCTGAGTCCGCATCTTTTCGCGTGCTCGAGAATATCGAATATATCTTTGCGCAGTAACGGCTCACCGCCTGTAAAACCGATGTTAAAACATCCGGCATCTTTCAGCTGGTCAAGAACAGAGAAGACCTCTTTTGTAGTCAACTCCTTCTTTTTATTGTCGGCGGATACGTAGCAGTGGACACACCGGAAATTGCACTTGTAGGTTAGCTCAAACATCACCCGTGAGGGAATCTTTTTTCGCCTCGCGAGCGCGGCCATCTCAGTGTAAAATCTGTCTGAGGTTTCCTTTTTCATCTTTTCCTGAAACCGTTCTCGCTCGCAAAGGTCGGTAAGATCGTTACCTTAGGATCCTGAAACTTTTCGGCGTTGACGATATAATAGTTAAGGAAGATATTATCGTAGCTATCGCAGTTACCTTTAGCCGGATCGAACCCGAACTTTCGCGCAGCCCTTTTCAATGCCGCGCCTGACCGCGCTTCGATCTCAACAAAATACCCCATGAAAGGCAGCCTGTCGACCATCACGAATACATCGCCCATCTTAAAAGTGTGCCGTATCTTTTCTTTACGCTTTTTTTCAGGGAACCCCAATATCCTGAGCATTTCTATCAGGTTGTCGATATGGCTCACCTCGGTCTGGATCTCTTTGCGCACCTTAGCTCTGACATTCTTACAGACTATGCTTTTGTGCGTGATCAGGCCGTCTCGACCGAATTTCCTAAGCCTTAAACCCTGACCCAGGGAACCGATACAAATATCGGTCTCTTTCCGTTTTCCAAGGTCCTTCGCCCCAAGCCTGGCGAGCTTCGGGAGAATATCCTTCTTCCTGTCGATTTTAAACTTCAGCTCGTATTCCATTTTTCCATGCCTTGGCGAGTTCGCAGTAATATTCGACTGGAGACTCGGCGTTACCTGTTTCAAGAAACGCTCTCGCCGGACATTTATAACAGAACTCCTTGAGCTCGCACTTGATGCACTTGCTGTCAGTTTTATATTTGAGCTTCAGAAGGTCGCGAAATCTATCGAATCCTTCCTTAAACGTCTCTTTCTTCAGATCGGTAGAACATTCTTTTATCAGATGGCATGGCTGAAGGATCCCCTGCGGATTAATAAAGTAACACGCAAGCCAGCTGTTGCAATGATAGAGGCCATCCGGATTAAAGAAGCCCGCCTGATGATCGAGTTGTTTCTTCTTTTCGGCAATCATGTCGCTGTCGCTATTCTCTATTTCCGCTATCTCCTTCGGGCTGAGACGGTGAGCTTTCGGCTCATGCTCTCCGTTTAAACCTGGAAACACAAATGAGTCGAACTTAAACCTGCCTTTACCCAGAAGCTCTTCGGTAAATTTCTTTATATTCAGGATCTCGTCTTTGTTCTCTTTCAGGCCGTTACATTTTAATATCAGAGGCAGTTTTCGTCTTTTCATTTCTTTTATATTCCGCATTACGGTATCGAAAAGCCCTTTTGTCCGCGTAATCCGTTCGTAGTTGGACCTATCGAGGCTGTTCAACGTGATCTCGATGCTTAGAGGCGGTTCCTTTTCCAAATAATCCAGCGTTGCTTTATTGATCTTGCCGCCGGAAGTGAATACATTGATGAGAAAACCCTTGTTCCTTGCATACCGGTAGATGTCTAAAAAGTTTGGATAGACAAAAACCTCCCCGCCGGTGAATGTAAGCCCTATCCCGCCTAAGGCATGGACCTGGTCGATCACGCCCTTCCAGAAAGATGGCTCCAACTCGCCTTCGGGCTGGTTAGTGCAGTAACAATGGATACAATCGCTGGGACATCGGTAGGTAAGCTCTATCTGGCCGTATAGCGGAATGCGCTTCTCTGTCTTGTCGAGCCACCCGGCAAAGTCGCAATAGTCCAGATCTTTCATAGGGGCAATATTAGCAGAGAAATATCGGGATTTGAATACCAGAATTCAACCAGTAAGTACAACGCTTGAAGATCGAAAGGCTTCTGCTGGCGTTTTAAATTCGAGGCCTTTTCTCGACCAGTGATTGAGCCAATACTCCACCGATCTAATTCTGTTCTTTGAGATCTTGGCAAAGTCCGTCTTTTTCTGAAAAAAACGGTCTAGACAACCGGGGCTGCTACAGTGATTTTTTCTTTCGTTTCTGTTCCGGATATCCGTAAACATCCAGTATCGTAGAGAAAAAACTTTTGAAGACCTTCCAATGGATCCGGTCTCACTCACCATGGGTCACTAAGCGTGACTGAACGACCGAATTCTAAATTAATAAACCTCCAAAAAACAAAAGGGCTATGAGGAACCTACATCGTGATACATGTCCCGAGCACAAGTGCCGCAAGAAACACCAAAGTGGTTCTTATGCAAGCACTGATGCCCCGACCGCAAATTACTCCTCGGAGGACAGAAGTAGTGGCTGCAACACGCTAGTACCGCCTGCGAAGGATCTAGGCGGATTCTTGCAATCTCCATCTTTATCCAGGGTTTCTTTGTCTTCTTAGCGGGATTACTACCGCTATTATCATGATGCGTTTTTACTCCTTTTGCCTTAGGCATATTATTTTTCCTTTCTTTTCTATATGCTATACCTGCTGGTAGGCGCTAAATGCGTAGAAGCGGTTTCATAAGTCGCCGTAAGTCCAATAAATACCGTCATTGCGAAACGAAGACGAAGCAATAACATTATAGCTAAAAGAGTTAGAGATGTTTATGAAACCACTTTTACTCGAGTTTGGAACTTTTTAGGTGATCAATGATGATAACGGCTTCAAAAAAAATGGCTTCCGGCCGAAATCTCCTTTGGAGACCAATCCAAGGAGGGCGCGGAAGCCATGAGAACTTATGTTCCCAGAAAAGTTTCGTCTTGTCTCGCGAATTTCTTGAGA
>JBAZER010000046.1:0-3597 GCA_041653795.1 Candidatus Omnitrophota bacterium | reverse complement strand
TGAGAGCCGTTACCAAGCCGCAGAGGGTTTATCTGCTGATCTACCTTGTCGGCTTGATCTGACTTGTAAAATTCCGTTCTATTCGGGAGATTGCCTCGAAGTACGGACAGGAGAACACCGATGGCCTTCATCAATTCATGACGGCCTCTCCGAAGAAAAACCAAAAGCTTCAGAGCGAAAATCGTCGCCAGATAGCCGCAGCTTGTACCGGGGAAAACACGCTCCTGATCCTCGACGATACTCCCTGCCCGAGAAAAGGAAAGAAGATCGAGGGGCTTGGGATTCATCACGGCGCCGATGGCTTCATCCAGGGGCTTTGCGCTGTAACGAGCATTCTCAAAATCGGTTCGCAACGTTTCTGCTGGGCAATCCGGGGATATCGTCCCAAGGGGACTTGCAAAACCGGAACCTTCAAAAGCAAAGTCCAACTGGCCGTCGAAATCCTTACCGAGGCCATTCAGGCTTTGCCGGTCAAGCCCACGGTCTTGATGGATGCCTGGTATGCCTGCGCGCCTATTCTCAATCCTATTGTTCAGGCCGGATGGACATTTGTGGCCGCGGTAAAACGAAATCGTCTTGTGGAAATCAGCGGAAAGAAGATTTCCCTCCGTCATCTGGCCAAGGGACGGAGGAAATACAAAACGATCCGTGTTTCCAAAAAGAAATACTTTCGTGTGGCCAAGCTCCAAGTCCATTTGCCCAAGATCGGCGCTGTGCTTTTGTTTATTTCCAGATCCAGGAAGGACGGTGTCCGGTTCTTTATCACCAACAACCTCAAGATGACCGAATCGCAGATGGTCGCTCTTTACCTTCAGCGAGTCTGGATCGAAACCTTCCACCAAGACATCAAGCAACACCTCGGATTTGGCGAGGTCTTTATGCGTTCCTGGCAAGGCGTTCAAGCACACTGGACTCTCGTCGGGATCGCCGACAACTTGATTGCCCTGTGGAATGGAAACAGATCCAGAAGTTTTCGTCAGATGATTCGTCATTTTAGAGATTCCATTGATCTGAACGCTGTCTTGTGTTTATGAAAAGTGCCAAACTCGAGCACTTTTAGTTACTCTCTAACGAGAGGTATACCCCCCCCCCGACCTTTTGTCAAGTGAGGTTCCTTATGCAATCAATTATCCTTGAATCATTTTTGAAACCGAACTTGTAGCATGCTTTCTGGGACATTATATCGACGAGAAAATCGAATGTAAACTTCACGCACTCCTTGTCCCAAAAAGAAAGAAATAGGGTCTTGAAGAAGTGATTGAATCCATCGATAGAATCCATCTTTTCCGCAAGATTCGTATCGCGGTGATATATATAGAAGAGTTTTGATAATTTTGCCTTTTTGACCGTGTCGCCTTTAAAGTATTCCGAATAGTCGCCGTGCCACGGCGTAGAATACATATAAAGACGGCCTTTATTCTTCCTTACTATTATCCTGTCATCGTTTAAAATGTTGACCTCGGGGATTTTGTCCCAGATCCTTGATGTTGTAGATTTTCCTGCACAGCTTAAGCCTGCAAAGAGAAAGCCTCTCTCACCGTCATGAAGGCCTGCGGAATGGAATAGGGTCCCGAGGCGCTTCTTCCCTAGATAATAGATTATCAATACCTGAAGGAATCCGTAGATGACGTCCGTCATCATCCACTTATTGTCGGCATTTATGATAAATATCTCTCCCTTATTCAGATATTCATTGATGAGAAGCTGGTATCGTCCTGAGCTGCCACCTTCAATTAGCATCTTTTTACCGATTCTGCTTATGCGCCATTCGAGGCCTTCGCCCAGATACCGCTCTTCTCTTTTATTTAGATGAGGCGCTTTTCTTCCAAGCTTTCCCTCGAAGTTAAAACGTTTGGCCTTAGGAGTATCCCTCTCGGCCCGGAAAAGTTCTTTACGCTTATATATTTTGTACCTTGGAGTTATTTTCAGATCGAGGTCTATATCGACGCCGGAGGGGATATCTTTCAGAATAAAATGATCGTATCGGAAATGGTTCGTTGTTTCTTCTTCGGGGAGCGATTTACTTTTTAGCCTGATCGTTATATCAGCTATGCTTAATAAGGTCTCTGGCATCTTGAGATTAGGCTACGGCCTTGATCGATTTCAGGTCTTTGACAAATTCGACCAACTCTTTTTCGGCCTTGTCCTCAGTGACATTGAATTTTTGGGTCATTTTAGCTTTGATCTCACCGAGCGTAGATTTGCCGTCCATCAGCCGCCAGGCATGAGAAGCGGTCTCGCTTAATGTGTAGATGCAGTTAAGGTCCTTGGAAGACTTGTAAAGCGGCATGAGTATAACCTTGCCCTCGATCTCTCTGGCCACAACCTCATTGCTTTTTTTTATTACCTTTTTTCCGTCCATTCCGGCATCCTCCTTTCCTTGGTTTCTATCGCTCTCTTCTTGAAATATTCGCTGCATTTATTAAAGATCCCCGTTTCCATATAGCTCCTGCCCGCGCACCAGCCGCAATATTTTACAAGATCGCATGACTCGCATACAAAATCCGGCGTCTTATTGAGCCTGTCAACCTCCTCTTTTATCTTTTCCCAGCACCGGCTTACGCCGTATTTCAATAGAGAGCATTCGGGATAATTGATCTCGATGCAGAAGTTCATCTTTCCGTATGGCGTGATCGAAAATAATGACCTGCCCACGCCGCAATTGAACATCCGGTCGCGCTTGCGCATCAAACAGGATATCTTTCTTCCGACTAAATGGAACATTTCAGGATAGACCGTCCTGTGCGTCGCCTCAACTTCGTCCGAGTTTAACGAGTAACTATCCACTGATGCTGTGTACCCGTTTCGGCACGGCAGGATCTCTGTATCGAGATCATGGATTATATTTAAAGAGCGGGCAAACCTGCTTATATTTACAAGTTCGTCGCGATTTATGGTCATTGCGATCGACTTGATTTCAACACGAACGCCGCGTTTAATCAATAGGCCGATAGCAGCCTTCGCCTTCTTAAGGGAATTTTTGACGCCGGTCAATTTTTCAAATATATCCGGCTTTAGGGAATTAAATGTTATGTCTACATTATTGACATTCGCCCGAGCCAGTTTGTCGGCTGTTTTTTTATCTATGAGATAACCGTTAGAAAGAAGCGCCGTTTGAAAACCGCCCCTCTTGGCATAGCCGAGAATATCGAAGATGTCTTTTCTCAGGAGCGCCTCTCCTCCGGTAAAACCTACGCTCCAGACGCCCATCTCCCGCATCTGGTCGAGGATAGTAAATACTTGCCTGGTGGTCAGTTCTTTTCCTCTTTTTTTACTTCCCTCGACGTAGCAGTGCGGGCATCGGAAGTTGCACCGGTAGGTCAGTTCAAACATTACGTCGAGCGGCCTTCGCGCCTCCGCCGCGCGCTTTTGGATAGGCTTGAAAAAATGGCTTCTTTTTATAGTACCTATCGACATGAAAATACTATAGCAGAAAAATGGTCACGTCTCAAGTTCCCTGTAACTTCTGTCTGACCGCCGCGGGCACATGGTATCCACCCGGCGGCACGGAGGATAACACACGCTCCAATCGGATGGGAGGGAAATTAAAAACCTGCTCATTCATCCCCGGCATTTTCTTCCGGAGGATCTCAACGG
>JBAZER010000045.1:0-15613 GCA_041653795.1 Candidatus Omnitrophota bacterium | reverse complement strand
TTTGGATAGTCCCCCTGGAATGGTGTCTGTATCCCTCAGCCCGGATGGGAGACCTACAATCGCCTTCTTCGACGGGAATATCTCCACCTCCTCCATCGCTACCAAGATTGAGGAGTACATAGTGAACAACCTCGACATTGACAGGATTGACGAGTGTGTGGGGAAGGTATCCGGGAGATACTACCATGTGCTGTTCCCGACTGTAGGTGCGAACGAATTTACGCACCTCGTCATGGACCTGGGACGAGCAGGGGATGTGAGATGTGCGACGTGGACCGGACTGAATGCGACGGCCATGTGGTCGAACGATGATACGAAGGATTTCTATATCGGCACCTCCGACGGGTACGTGTACAAGCGGTCGTTATCTGGGGAGCCGATAGACGTTGAGGTGCAGACCCATAAGCTGTCCGGCGGGGACCAGACCGTCGTGAACCATATCAAAACCGTGAGCGAACTTCGCTATAATCTGGATTCTGATGGTGCAGAGATAAGTCTTGAAATGTGGTTTCAAGATGATGTAGGATGGCGGCAAGGGGAATGGGAAGATGGCAATACTGTGAAGACGATAACAGGGACTGATGATGCCGTACAGATACTGGACAATCTTCCGGCTAATTTCAAGGGGTATCAGTACTTCCTTAAGATATACGGGGAGGGACTGACAAAGCTCACTTTGTACGGTCCCTGGAGTGTTAAATTCGAGATAGGAAACGATTAAACGAGGTGTATCATGAGAAAAGAACTTGAAAAGGCGAGAAAACTTGGGAGGTTCGGGGATTCCCTTCTTGCCCATATTTCCCCGGAAGAAGCGGCTCTCCTGATGCGCCTTGGCGGGTCGGGAACGCTAAACCCCCAGACAGGACTCCCTGAGTTCTTCGGATTCGGTAGCTTTTTCAAGGCGATAGCCAAACCGTTCACAGCTATCGGAGGTGCGTTGAGCGATGTGGTGAGTACAGTGATTGGTAAACCTATCGAAGCCATCACCTCTCCGATATTCGGGAGTAGCGTTGGTAGCGCACTGGGAAAGGTGGCTTCCATCGCGGCTCCGGCAGTCGGCGGCTACTTTGCTGCACCGTATATCTCCAGTATGTTTGGTTCTTCCTTGCCTGCTGGGTTAGAGGAGGGGATGGACCTTGGAGCGAAATTGGCGGGAACAGGAGAGGCGGCAGCAGGAGGGGCAACAATTCCTCTTTCCGCTGGGGGTATTGCACCGCTCTCGGCGGCTGAAATGGGAGCGATTGGTCTTCCTCAAGCGGGAGTAGAGTTAGGAGCGGGTGCTCTCCCTGCGGGTGGATTAGGTGGGGCCATCACTGGCGGGTTGACACCGGCTGAAGCCGCTGCGTTAACCGCTCCGGCAGGGGCCGGGGCCGGAGCCGGAGCAGAGGCTACGAGAAGTTTTATTACCCCGTCTGAGGAGCTCGCCGCACTTTCTGGTGCCCCGATGTCAGCCACAACGTCAGCTATGTCGGAGCTTATGTCAGCACCTTTAAATCTATCTGAGGCTCTGCCGCCCGGACCGATGTGGGAGAATGCACTAACAGCCGGAGCGTCCCCTTATACGTATTCCCCTATGTATTCAATGGCTAATCTCGGTGGCGGTGGGGGGTGGTGGGGAGACATGACGGATTGGTACAGAAGACTTCCCGGAATGGCTAAGGTTGCTCTCCCTGTTGGCGCACTCGGAGTCGGGTCCAACCTCCTTGGCGGATTCATGAGATACAATCAACAGCAGGCGCAGAGCGAGGCTATCAACAGAATGCTGGGTCAGTACTTGGCCGAATCCCAGTGGACCCCCGAAAAGCGTGCGGGGATGATGCAAGGGATAGGCGGCCAGACTGCCGAGGCCATTCAAGCTGGTCAGAAACGTGCAGCTTCCTCCGCAGCGGCGGCTGGTCGTGGTGGTGGATATTACGGGAGAGAATCAGAAAGACTTCGGAGGGCCGGGTTGGAAACAGCGGCGCAAGCACTGGCCGGAACTTGGGGACCCTCCAACGTATCGCCGGAAGCCTACAGACTGATGGGTCAGGCACAGGCAGGGCCTATCTCGCCCTGGTATGAGACCACACAAGGGTTAGGTGGCTTGGCTGGGCAGGCACTTCCTCTGATGGCACTGTTCAAGATGTTCGGAGGTTAACAATACCTCGATGTGCATGGTCGCGTCTTGTCGGGCGCGTGGATTGAAACGGAGGTTAACATGAATGAAATACCCAAAACTCCTGGACCGTTCTTCGAGGGTTTACAGGAATCGATAAGGTTGGCGGTTCCTCTCGCCGTCGAGAAGTTCAGGCTTGACCAGATGAATAGACAGTGGGAACAGAAACTGGCAGAGACGGCGGAAGCGCACCGGCAGAACGAGAGCATTCGCAAAATAAACGCCGCCACTAACCTCATCTCCACCGGACTCACCTCTGATAATCCCGCGCTCGCACAACAGGGTTTGCAGATTGTGGCTGAAGAGGCTGGGATACCTACTACGACACTTCCTCAATTATCGGCCTCTCCCGCAATCCAGGCCAAAGCGGAGGCACTCCGCAGGGAGCAGGCTTTCAATCAAGAGGTGTATGGGAAGAATCTCTCCCCTGAACAGATACTGAAGACGCGGCTTAAATACTTCCCCGATGAGGCTCTCAAGGTATATCAGATTACAGAAGCTGCGAAGGCGAGAGAAGAGGCCAACGCAGAGAGGGCGGCGTATCTTCGCGCTCTCGCAGGGAAAGGAGCCGAGGGAACGAAAGAGTACATCGGCACGGATGAGAAAGGTAATCCATTGCTTTTGAATAAAAAGACAGGTGTAGTAGCACCTGCCCCGGTAGAGGGGGGAATAAAAGCCAAACCTTCAGCACCGAAAGGAGGTGGAAGTGCTCTTGATAGACTGTTGAATCTGAACGTCGGGGCTAAGATGCCCGCCGGAGCGCAGACAGGAACCTATAAAGGCAGGCGAGCCTACAAAGTGGGTGATAAATTCTATGACATGACCACCAACGAGGAGATAAAGTAATGGCCGAGCAGGATTGGGTTCCTGATACCGCCAGCGAGGGTTGGGTGCCGGATAAGCCGGAGAAGCCGAGTCGAGCCGAACAACTGGTTAAAGTAGCGAAACAGTTACCGGGGTGGGATATTGATTTCTATCGCGGACTTAGCGACGTTGGCCGGACATTGGTAGTCGGTCCGGCGGCTTACGCTCTCGGCAAGGTGAATAAAATCATCGCCCGCACCTGGGGTGGTGAGGATGCTGCCAAGCTCGCCGAAGAAGCCTCCAATAAGATGTTTGAGCCGCTGGTCCAGCCCCGGAGCGAGGCCGGAGAAGCAATGGTGGGGGCACTCGAAAAGTATGCAATCGAACCCATCATGAAGCCCATCGAGAAGGGTCGGGAATTTGCCGTGGAACTTATGCAGAAGCCCGGCGGAAGTCTCATTCCCTTCCAGACGAAGATGTCTAAGGACGCTGCCGAGAATGCGGGGGATATACTTGAACTCGCTACCGTGTTCGGCGGGATTCCCAAAGCGGCGCAGGTTGCCAAGGCTGGCACGGAACTTGCAAGGATAAAAGTGCGAGAAGGTGCGGACCTAAGTGCCTTCGAGAACATCTTGGAACCGGCGAAAGAAGTCGAGACCTTCCGGCCCCGCACGGAAGAGATGAAGGCTACCGAGATGTTCCAGGAGAAGGTAGCTCAAGAAAAGATGGCCTCCCTCAAGGAAGCTGTCACCCAGTCGCGCGTGGGGACATTCGAGGCGTTACCTCCGGGACAGGGGTTCGAGCTTGTTGGCACACCCAGAGAAGCTGGAGGATTCGAGGGTATTCCTGAATTTGGCCGCATTGAGCGTCCTGTAATACTACAGCCGGAGGAGGTATCCGCACGACCGTATGGTTTTGAGAGAGAAAAGGTTGATATACGGGTAAAAGAAGCTCTCAGTAAACCGCCTTTCCAACGTACCGCCGAGGACATGCTCGCTCTGCAAAAGGAGTATGTTGACAGGTTGGAAGCGGAAGCGAAGAGTATGCCGGAGGAGTTGGCATACTACGCGCAGACAGGGAAGGCACCTGAAAATCTTCCTCCGCCGGAGACTCACTTTGGAGTGGCGGACCCGGCGCGGGATGTACCCACACTCGATTCACCGGTATTGAGGGAACCTCCACCTACTACGAAAGATACTTTAGTGGAGGTTGTGCGGGATGCGGAAAGGCTAAAAGAAGATGTCCCCCCGGCCTTCGAGCCTCCGCCTCCCCCGGCTGCGGAATTGCCGCCATATGAGGTGATACCCAGATTTGTTGAAATGCGGGAGAGAAACCCTCGAAAGGAATATCTCTCGCCTTACAAGATGGAGGAGATGGCCGAATTTCCCGTCGTCCACGTTGAGCCGGGTGTTGAGGCTGGGTATGCCATCAAGCCGGATGGCGACATTGTAAATGTTTTCAGTAACGTTCCCGGCAGGAATATCGGAGCAACTTTAGTACTCGATGCGGTGGCGAGAGGGGGGAAGAAGCTCGACTGTTTAGGCGAACACTTGGCAAAATTGTATAAGGACCTGGGGTTCGAGGAAGTCGGGAGGGAACCTTGGAAAGATGAGTATGCTCCCCCTGATTGGAATTATGAGAGGGATGGGAGACCGGATGTAATCTATCTTAAATTAGGAGAGGAAAATGACCCAATTAAACTTGCAAGAGGCTTTGAAGCTAAACGGAATATCAGACTGGAAGCTGACCCCATCACAGCAGAAGTTCTTGATAGAATCTACAGAAGAAATGCTGAAAAAGCACGACAAGAAATGGTTCGAGGAGAACCAAAACAGCAACAGGAGTCAGTTGGAGATTATTTTCAACGGGTTCTTGGGGTAGAAGAAGAACCTAAATATTACCCTGCCTTACGTGTCGATGGGAAGGTTTATCAAACAGCCGGTGGGCACCGGATGTACGGGGATATCCCCAACTCCGTGTTGATAAAAGCCAAAGAAATCGACATGGGATACGTGGACCAGTCCGGGAAGTTCTACACCCGGATGGAGTCCCCCGCCGAAGTTGGGCAGATTGTGTCTGCCAATACCGAGGCTCCGAAAGTTTTCAAGGGTAATCCTGTTGACGAAACGTCTCTGAAATTCGACCCGTTCGGCATACAAGCGGCCTACGCAGCCATCAAGAAGTCCTCCCGCGCGGTCAGTAATCTCGTCCGCTATCTCGAAGACACCAAACAGATTGTGAAGGATTACATTCCCAGCCGTGACGGGGAGAAATTGCCGGAGCGACAACAGACCGGGGTGGACCCTTATCGCCCGATAGTTATGGAGACCGCCAGAGACATCAATCGGGTAGAGATGGCGATGTCTCCTCACATGGTGTTCAGGAACATGTTCACCACCGGAGACAACCCGGCCATAGACTCTTTCAAGTCTGTGATGGCGGCACACACCAACACCCGCAACTCCGTGGCCTACACACAGGAGGCGTTGAAAGGTATCCCGAAGGACCTCGATAACATTGTAAAGGCTGTCAAACCCCTCTTTGACCAGAACAAAGATTTGATGAATACCTGGGAAAGACTGAAGAATCAGGAGGCCACTATCCGCAGAACGCTGTCGAAGATTCCTAAGCACGCGGAATATGAGCGTTTAATGGGGGAGGCCGGAAAGCTGGAGACGGCACTGAAGAAGGCCAGAGCAAAACTGGAGAAGATGGACCCGGAGAGGTTCAAGAAGGAGAAGGCTGAAAGGATTTACAAGTGGGAACAGGCGTTCGCTAAGTTCTCGGATGATGTCAAGGCCGCCCATGAGCAGGGGTATAGAAAAGCTGTCGAGCAACTCCGTACGCGCACGTTCGAGACTGAACGGGCCGCCAGAGAAAGGGTAGTCTTGCGGGCCGAGAAGAAGCTGGCGGACATCACAGCGCGGGCTAAACAGCTTGAAAGCTCCATCAAGCGAATCCCCTCCTATCGAAAACTCATGGAAGACATGAAGGTTTTGCAGGCTAAGGAGACCGAATTGCTTCCCCGATTCGAGCGGATGGCTATGGACCATGACGCCATCATGAGAAGGATGGCCGGATTGTATTCAGATACAAGAGTCTATCTCCATGCCGCAGGGGAACTACCGGAAGTGTGGGGGATAAAGCTCAGCGAACAGGAGATGCGAGCGTCCAAAATGCTTAGGCAGTATTTGGACCAGACCAAGAAAGACCTTGAAACTACAGGGAAATATGGTATCCCTGTCCGGGCCGGTATCTACATGCCCCGGATTTTCAAGATGCTCCTTGATGACCCGAACATGAGTAGCATACTGGGCAAGTGGAAGTCCAAGCCTACTCTGCTCAGCTTCATGTCCCGGCTTCCCAATTCCCGCACGTGGGTTCCCTCGGCGCACGCCGTGATGGATGCTTACATCCCGCTCGCCGAACACAAGATTGCAATGCAGCCGTTCCTCGACAGATGGAGACCGTTTGTTGACAGTTTACAACTGGGTAATATCAAAGATTACATGAACAACTGGATAGAAAAGAACATGAGCAGGGCGGCTTCGAGTACTGCGGATAAGCTCCTGAACGGCGCGGTGGCATTTGAGTATTGCCGGTTGATAGGACTATCCCCGTCGGTCGGATTCAAACACTTGATGAAACTTGCCGGAACCCCGGCCAAGTATGGATTCTCTCCGACGGCTGCGGGATTAACACAGATAGCCCTCGTTCCCTTCCAGTCCGCCATGATGTTTGCGGAGCTCCGCTTCCCTAAATTCGCGGAGATGTTGAGGTCGATGGGTGTGAAGAGCGAGTATAATCAACTCCGCCTGTTCCAGCATTATGTTACGCAGAGCGACCTCCTCAGAACCCTCAATGAAATTCCAGGCTTACGTGAGATACAGAATAGAGGATTCAGACTCTTCCGCAATGTTCTATCACAGCCGGTGCGGGCAGTGGAGGCGTTCGATAACGGTGTGTCGGTTCTGGCCGGAGCAATCAAGGGTGACATTAAAGGTATAGACCCGGCCATCATCGAGCGTGGGATATGGGAAACAATCCTCGACTGCAATTTCCGTGCCGGATGGGACCAACCGCTGTGGCAGAAGAACCCGCTGACTCGTGGGTTGACAATGTTCCAGATGACCCCTTTCAAGCTCGTCGAGTTCAAGATAAAGATGGTGGAGGATGCTTTCAAACCCCATAGAGACATCAACGGCAAGCTCGTCATTGGGAAACGGGACGCTTTCGGCACCCACGGCGGGTCGCAACTTATCAGATACATTACGATTATGGGGATTGCGGAGATGATAGCGCGGGAGAACGACACCTCCGTGTTTGAGATGTTCATCCATCCCCCCTTCCTGCGCGGGGTGATAGAGCCTACAAAAGAAGCACCGTGGTTAAGGGTTGAACCTCCCGGAGAGTGGAAAGTGGCCGAGGCCCCCATAGTCGGAGCGTTACACGAGATGGGGGAGAAGGGTGTTACGGAAGGGGTGAAAGAACACCTTGGGGCGAGGAAGGACATTATTCGCAATCCGATGAGACTCTTAGAGACGTATTCGCGTCTTGAGCAGGCCCAGAAGGGTAGATTTTCCGCCCGCTATGACACCGCAGCGAAGGCGATGTTGGGGCTGGCGAGGGTCCCCGGAGAGCATGACATCATGGAAGTTGCCAAAGAGCACCGGAAAGCACAGAGAAAAGAGGCACAGACTCTCGACCCGCTTATCGAAAGTTTCGCGCTGGACGGGAAGAAGGAAGACCTGAACAAGATTATTGACTTCATCAAGGCCAATCCCGACCCGCAGGAGCAGGAGCGGATGGCCGCGAAAGTATTGAAAAGGATTGAGATTTTATCGTTCCCCGATTCCAAGTGGTGGGAACAGGCACAGAAACTACCGCCGGAGAAGAGGGCGGAGGTGTTTTACTACAAGGTGAAGGAGATGAAGAACCCTGATGACAGGGTGAGGATGATTAAACAAGCGAAAGAGCTTCACGGGTTCGCGTCCGAGAGGTTTGATAGAAAACTTGAGGAGTTGATAGGGGAATAATATGGCAACCATCAACACACCTTTAGCGTCTCCCGACATGCAAGACATGATGCAGAAGATTCAAATCTTCATCGACCAGTTGTACGATGAGAGAATCGGGGGACTACTGCTCGGAGACGTTTTCACGTCCGGCAGCGGTGGGGATGTGTTGAACCTTAACACGGATGAAGAAGGAGGGCTTTTAAAGACCGGCGGGAAACTGTCCGTAAAGGTGAACAGTCTCAAAGGCTTGAAGGTCGATAAGGACGGATTATACATCCTCTTGAGAACTGGAGGTGGGATAGCATTCGATTCCACCGGAGCCTTGACAACAGCAGCGGGAGTTAATGCCGACACACTGGAAGGGTATCACGCCTCGCAAACACCCACGGCCAATACCATCCCGGTATCCTTGCTTACAGGGAAAATAGACACAGGGTGGTTGAATGCCAGCGTTTTCCACTTCGCCGGTGGAATCCCTCTGGGAAGTGCAGCAGGAAACATCAATGACTGGGTGGCGCAAGGTGACGGGTCAACTCTGAATGCCGACATGGTGGATGGGAAACATGCATCGGAAATAACCGGTGTTCAGGGGCCTCAAGGATATCAAGGTCCACAGGGGCCTCAAGGATATCAGGGCGAGATTGGTGAAGGTATAGGAGAGCTTGATATGGGACATCCCGACACTGTTGACTGGGTGACATCCTTCGTTTGCGGGGGTGTGTCATGATAAGAGCACAATTTAGGAGAGGTACACAGGCGGAATGGACTGCGGCCAATCCGACACTTTTATCGGGGGAGCCGGGATACGAGACGGACACAGGGAGATTCAAGGTCGGGGATGGTTCAACTGCGTGGGATAGTTTGGATTATTCGTCCGGCACGCAGGGGCCGCAGGGAGACCAAGGGCCGCAGGGTGGCGTAGGTCCACAAGGTTATCAGGGTTCTCAAGGAGAGGGGCTTCAAGGAAGTCAAGGAAATCAGGGACCTCAAGGAAGCCAGGGAAATATAGGGCCGCAGGGATACCAAGGTTATCAAGGATATCAAGGACCTCAAGGTCCTCAAGGGAGCGGAACTGCGGCGGATACCGTTGACGGCTTCCACGCTTCCCAGACCCCTACGGCCAGCACCTGTGCCGTGTCAACTGGGGGAGGGGTTCTCAATAATGGATGGTTAAACGATAGCGTGAGGGGTTATGAACATCCTATTGATTCTGTTGCATATTACGCTGCACACAGCAACACCAATTATCCTATATCTGTCGGAGAAGTCTGCAAAGTAACCTTCTCAAGTGCGACAACTGTCCCATTGAGAATCACTACTGCTGCTGGACATGTTTACGATGTGGGGATATACACCACCAACACCGGAGGGACAAGTGGTGGAGGTGCAGGGCATATCGAGTTACGTCCCAATGACACTACTTACGATGACGAATTTATCTACAATGAATATCAGAGGAGCACTGCCGCCGCCAGTAACAGTTCAGAAACAAATGACTGGTTCAGGGTCGGGTATGCTTTCGGGTCATCACGGTTTGAACTGATAAACTTCGCGGGGTATAAAGCAGCAAAAGGAATATATGACATTTATGGGATTGCAAATTCCTGGCCGTTTATGTGTATCTTCGACACGGTGTGGCAGGATACCAATACAGATTGGACATCTCTTGGCACTGTAAACTTCGCTCAAAGTTCTACCGGATTTATCTTGGTAAGGAGAATAGTATAATGACTGACATAGGACCGCAAGGATACCAGGGACCGCAAGGCCAGCCGGGAGAGCAAGGGCCGCAGGGACCCGCAGGGAATCAAGGGACACAAGGACCCTATGGAGGTCCTCAAGGTCCACAAGGGGCACAAGGGCCTCAAGGGAATCAAGGGGTCGGAACGCAGGGTCCTCAAGGTCCTCAAGGGCCTCAAGGTCCGCAGGCTCATATGGAGAGGGGAAATGCCGCGATTAGCTTGGTTGAAACTTCTCTCGGTTTTCAAAGTGTATCATTTGGCACAGCGTTTGCAAGTACTCCAAGAGTACTCTGTACTTGCAGTAGCGGTTATCAATTCGTTTGTTCAGCATTGAATACGTCCACTACTGGATTTCAGTGTGCTGTACTGGAAAGTGAAGGGTCTCCAGTAACTGTAGTAGTTTATGTTAACTGGTTCGCAATAGAACCATAGAAAAAGTGGAGGAGGAGGAGGAATGAAAGTATCAGTGTTTACACCAACGCATGACCCGCAGTATTTAAGGGACGCTTACGAAAGCGTCAAAGCACAGGATGTTCACGAATGGGTGATACTGTACAACAACGGGGCGGAGCCTGTGCGATTTCAAGAAAGCTGGATAAAGGAGTATGTCTCCGAGGATACCAGCGGGTGCGTGGGAGCGTACAAGGCAGAGGCATGTGCCAAATGCGAGGGAGACATTCTATTGGAGCTTGACCACGATGACCTTTTGTTGGAGGGTGCAGTAGAAGCGGTGAAGGAGGCGTTCACCGGCAACAGCGAACTGGGAATGGCTTACTCCAATTCCGTCGCTTGCTCGATGGAGTATGAGCCCCGTGAGCATTTCGACCCGCTATTCGGGTGGTCATACCGGCCTTTTAACTACAAGGGCTACGAACTTGAGGAGTGCGTTGCATTCCCTCCGATACCGGCGGCGGTGTCGAGAATCTGGTACGCGCCGAATCATCTGCGGGCTTTCAGCAGTAAGTTCTACAAGATGGTGGGAGGGCATAACAAGGAGATGAGAGTGCTCGATGACCTCGACCTTATGTGCAGATTGTACACGGTGTCGAAATTCTACCATATCGACAGGCCACTGTACCTATATCGAGTTCACGGGGATAACTCTTGGATTGTTCACAACAGCGAGATTCAGAACAATGTCTATCGGATTTACTACCAGTACATCGAGAACTTGGCCCTCAAATGGGCGAAGGATAATAATCTGCTGGCTGTTGACCTCGGTGGACGGTTTAGCAAAGACCCGCGATACATGTCGGTTGACCTCAAAGACGCGGATGTCATAGCCGACCTTGAGAAACCGTGGCCGTTCGGAGACGGAACTGTCGGAGTAGTACGCGCGAGAGATGTCTTTGAACATTTGCGAGACCCGTTACATACGATGAAGGAGCTTTACAGAGTCCTGTGTCCGGCGGGGTATGCCTTCATCACGGTCCCTTCTACTGACGGGCGAGGAGCCTTTCAAGACCCGACGCACGTAAGTTATTGGAATGAGAACAGTTTCCTGTACTACACCGACCGCCGGTGGTCAACGTACATCGACACCCCGGTCAGTTTCCAGGCGATGCAGTTGGGAACGTCCGAGAAGAACGAGCAGGGGGTTTGTTGGGTCGAGGCGCACCTGCTGAAGCTGTATGGGAACATGAGTATCCCAGGGCTCAAATTTATCTAAGGAGGAGATAGGATGGCAATTATCGAACAGTACATTGTACCGGGATTGAAACTATTGCCGGAAAAGATGGACACGGTTAAGGCGCGGGCTCAACTGGTGGCGATAGGGTTTCAAGAGAGTGGGTTCAAGACTCGAAAGCAAGTGGGGGGTCCGGCGAGGGGGCTATGGCAGTTCGAGAAAGGCGGGGGGATTGTTGGCGTCTTGAATCACCCGTCCACCTGTAAGATAATTCAGGGGGTGTGCGAGAGGATTGTCCTTCCTCCGTACGCTGATTTGTGTTACGGGGCGGTGGCTTACCACGACGCCCTGGCCTGTTGCTTCGCCAGGTTGTTGTTGTGGACGTCTCCGATGGCACTGCCAGACAGGGATGAGATGGATAAAGGGTGGTTATTGTATCTTACAACGTGGCGGCCAGGTAAACCGCGACCGGAGGACTGGCCGGAAAACTTTAAGAGAGCGTGGGAGATGGTGACATGACAGACTATTTGATAAGCAAAGGCCCCATCGGGGAAGAAGACCAGAATAAATGGGACGGGGTGAATACGACCTTCACGCGGGACACGTCAACCGGCGGGTCCATCACCCTTAACAGTGTCGGCACCGCCGTGGACGCGTTGATAGTCTATGGTGGCGGGGTGAACTACACTGCGGCAACCATCAATCTCGCAATATCCTCAATAGGTAGTTCTAAGGTCAGGTTGTTATTGCGTCAGGGAAGCTGGGTACTGGAGGATGATGTCACTGTCCCGTCCAACATCACCCTCGAAATAGCCGACGGCGCACTTATCACCACTACGGGGTACACCCTTACCATCTCCGGTGGGCTTGTGGCCCCGCCGCAAAAGGTGTTCAGCGGCACAGGGACAGTGACGGTAGCCAAAGGGACGGTGGTTAATCCGTTATGGTGGGGGGCTATTGGGGATGGGTCAACTGATTGTACGGCTGCCTTGCAATACGCGGTTAATGCGGTTTCGGATGATGGGGGAATAGTTCTCATTCCTGCCTCCGATACTTATTACAAGGTGACGGATGCTATTACCGTGAGTCACCCTGTTACTATCGTTGGAGAGTCCCGGTATTACTCGCAGATTCATCAGGCCACGGCTGCGAAAACTATCTTCACAGTTACCGCAAGTTACGTCACTATCAAGGACCTGCACTTAACCGGCCCTGGGGGAATTTCTCTATCCTCCGGTAGCACGGCTATTTCAGTCACTGGGTACAGCGCGGCCAGTATGTCCCAGTCGGTCCGGGTGGAGGGATGTATCATCGCCTCTTGGGGAGACAAGGGAATATACTTGATTTATACACAGAACTTCGCTGTGAAGGATTGCAAAATCAGTACTGTGTACACCGCCGGGGTGGAGACCCGCTCTGTTAATACGGGTGAGATTAGCGGGAACGTTATCAGCACCTGTACATCTTATGGAATATTGGTGGTGCGAAATGCTACAGACTCCCTTATCACCGACCCCCGCTCATCCTATGTTCACATCTGCAACAACAGAGTGTCCGATGTTTCTGCGGGTGAGGGAATACACGTCGGGGCAGGGAGTTATGTAACAGTGGATGGGAACTTCATTTATAACAGTAACTTGGGAATAGTAGTCACGTATGCGGCTGGGGCCACAGCGGGAATATCCTATGCGCCGTACTACTGCAACATAGTCAACAACGTGTGCGACTCGTCTGTTGTGGATGGAAGCCGGGACGTGGGGATAACTCTCGGAGGCGCGTTGGCAACTGGAGGTGGGTCTGTTATTGAGTATGGCCGCAACTGTAATATCATTGGGAATGTCATCATCGGGTATGGAGATGAAACCTCATTGACCGGATGTAGCTTGTTGTGTTACGCGACGGCTTGTACTATCATAAGTGGGAACTCCATCAAAGACGGCGGGTCGAATGGTATCTTCTTGCAGCCTTTCAATTATGAGATGACCCTTGTGGGGAACACGATGACCAATATCTTCTCAAGCACCGTAGCTGTAGGGAAGGCTATCGGTCTGCATGTCTCCGGGGATTATAATACCTTCATCGCCTCCGACCTCAACATAGCAAAACGTGATGACAGGGGAACATATGAACTGGATGACGCCTCCGGTATTGGCGTGTTTGTGGCTAACAACGCCAACACCAGTGGCAAGTTGGGCCTCGTGCATGGTAATTCCTACACGTTACTTAGCGATACGGGGAGTAAAGTATCAAAGAATCTAAATGCGTGATTTTGCCTTTCTAAAGCTAAGGGAAGTGTAAGTAGTGCGGGTGGTCGCCTCCTCCACCACCTCTGCTATCGTCTCCGGGGGTAAACCCTGTTTGAGAAGAGCTTCCCTTAGCACCTTAACATCGTAGTTCTTTTTCTCCCCAGATTGTAGTGCCATAACGCCGACACCCTCTTCTTTGTAAGAGTCGATTCCCATAGCTATCATCAGCGGGGTGGCTTCTTCTTTCCAGGATTCCAACGCCTCCGCCAGTTGTTCCTCTTCCGCTTTTAACTCCTGCCTCTCCAGCAGTAACTCATGCAGCCTGTTTTCCATTTTCATCCTCCTTCTTTATCTTCTTCATTTCATTCCATCTTTTCCCCATCTTGAACTCCACCTCAAGCGGGACCGTCATCCAAGGGACGCACCCCTCCATCACTTCCTTCGCTATCTGTAGAAACTCCTCCACCAAATCCTCCCGCACCTCGAATAGCAGGTCATCGTGGATTTGTAGCAAAGGCCGTACCAAGCCATCGTAGCTTTTGTATAGAGGAACAAGCTGGGCCATCGCTTCTTTGATGATACCTTGTGCGCTCATTTGGATGGGCGCGTTGACAGCTTGCCGTATCCCAGCCTCCACTATCCGGGGATGAACAGAGATAATCTCCGGCACCAGCCGTATCCGGCCCCACATATCCCGGACATATCCATATCTTCGAGCGTGCAACTTCTGTTCCTCGACCCAAGCCTTCACTCCGCTATACGTGTCAAACCACCGGTCTATCATGTTCTGGCATTCCATCAAGGTGTATCCTGCCGCTCCCGACACTTCCAACTCCTTCAGTAACTTCTGCGGAGAGATTTGGTAGAGAATCCCGAACCCGATTCTTTTGGCCGGATACCGGTGTTTCAATTCGTCCACGTTCTCTTTCGGTATCTTGAACATCCGCATGGCCGTCTCCGTATGGATGTCCTTCCCCGTCCGGTACACGTCCATCATCAACGGGTCCTGGCTTATATGCGCGACACACCTCATTTCAACCTGCGAATAGTCGCCCGATAGGAGAGTAAACCCGTCCTCTGCGACAAATCCACCTCTAATCTTTCGCCCGTCTTCAGTTCGGACGGGTTGCGCCATAAGGTTTGGATTACTCGAAGACAATCTTCCAGTAACCACCCTGGTGATTCGCAACGTAGTTCGTATTCTCGCATCGTCGCCCATCCGTGTTGGCAGAACGTCAAGGAACGTACCCTGAAGTTTCCGGTATCCTCTCCAAGCGGCGATGAGAGGGATGGCAGGGTGTCTGTGTTCAATCGCTTCGAGCCGCGCGTGGTCCGTGGCTCCTTTGTACATCTTTGATTTCTTTTCAATTTTCAACCTCCTTAACAGTTCAAACACCTGTTTGTCCGACCCCGGATTGAGGGTCCCCACCAGCTTCTCGATGTCCGCCGAAAGCTGGTTCATCCTCTCTGAGAACTCCTCCGATAACTTCCTGAAATACTCCGCGTCTCCTTTTATCCCTGTCTCCTGCATATCTGATACCATCGGCAACATACGCATGTCCCGGTCCAAGACATCCTCCAGTCCCCATGCTTTTATCTTGTCCATCAGCATGGGGTAAATGCTCAAGGTGTCGTCGGCGTCCGCGCAGGCATAATTAAGCGCATCCTCAAAGTCTATGTCCGATAGGTATGCAGGATGAAGTTCGCCCAAGACAGCCTCGACCATGCCTCTTCCGGCTTCCGGTTCAATCCCCGACCACCAGTCATACAAGTCCTCGCCTTTTCGCGAGAGGGCTTTCTTTATCTTCGTGTCGATAGGCTGGGGCTTCCGTATTTTCAATTCCCCTCCACGAACCTCTATCACAGGTTCCGGCTTGCCCCAGTCTATCTCCAACGCCTTCGTCAGATACTCACGCGCAATCTCCTGGGTCCTCGGCCCGACCATTTCCTCGTAGGAGAGTCTTGAGATACCCAAGTGCCGAAAGGCGAGGGGCTTCAAACCCTGCGGCTCCGTTTGCAAA
>JBAZER010000044.1:0-15853 GCA_041653795.1 Candidatus Omnitrophota bacterium | reverse complement strand
CTCTTCTCTCTCCCCCTCAGCCAGAATAACCCCCTCTGACTTATCCTTAAAATTCTTCGGAATACCTTCGGTGAGAAAAACAACAACTTCTCCGGCGGGTGGATACCATGTTCCGGGGCACTTACACAATTCTTATCAATTTCAGAGTTCTGAAATTGGGGCAATCCTTGTCACCATTTAAGAAAAAAATGCAAGACAAGGATAGCTGAAAAGTTCGGAAAGATCTAATTTTGAGACTGTTTTAAACACAAACTCGGTGTAATCAGCGCACTATCGGCCGTACGTAGGCGTCGCCTGAAACGAGCCCCCGGCCTCTTAGCTGTTTGAGGAGCTGGGACGCATCCTGGCGCGACTGGAATGTCGCAATACAGACCTGCAGATGCTTGCCGCTTGGGATCACGAAAGAACTGTAGCCCATTTTGGCGAGTTTTTGGATCTCACGATCTGCCGCAGACTGGGTGATATAAGTCACATGCTGGATCGTATACTTCCCGTCGGGTTTCATGACCTTCGCCACAGGCTTAGGCAGTTCCGCAACCGCAATCGGAACTTCTTTGGGAACAGATTCATCAATCGTGGCCATCGAGGGGGTCTTCACAACAGAAGCGACGACAGCTTGAGAGGCTTCCGAAGAAAGGACCTCGGCAGAAACAGAGCGTATCACTTGGCCTTCGTACGAAGACTTCTTCCCTTTTTCGACTCCCCAAGAAAAGGTCAGTACATAGATAACAAGCAAGACGAGCGTCAACCCGATCGTCTGGTCAAGACGCAATGTGACAAAGGTTTTTTCAAGGAAAGAAGTTTTCGGGATCGCCGAATTTTCCGAGAGAGTCCGGGGTAACGGCAGATCGAATAATTCCGTTTGCATGGTTAAATCCTCCGCGTATGTATTTACGGCAACTCGCGCGGAAGATTTAATAAAAACTGGATATCGAATGACGGATAAGGAATACTGCGGGACTTTGTTCTGAAAGCTCGAGCCGCCGTGGGAAAGTTGTCGGACATCGTCTTAGCTTTTACGCCATTCCCCGTCCTGTTTTCATCATCCCGTCTTATTGGGTGAGTCTGATTCGCTTGGGCGGCCACCAGATCATGAAGGCTTTCCCCACCAGATCCTTTTTCGGGATAAATCCCCACTGACGGCTGTCAGCCGAGTGGGCGGAATTGTCTCCCAGCGCAAAATAATGGCCGTCCGGCACACGGATCACCTGGCCGGACTTGCCGAACATCCAGTTTTCAACATTGTAATAGGTGTTCCTGGAAAACGGCGGATCGGTCATGGGTTGCCCATTGACAAGCAGCACCCCTTTACGTATTTCAATCGCTTCTCCCGGAAGTCCTGCAAGCCGTTTGACGAAATCCTTTTTGCGGTCAAGAGGGTACTTGAACACGATGATATCTCCACGCGCGGGCGCGCGGAAACGATAGCTCAACTTATCGACGAATATCTTGTCTTCTTCCATGAAGGTCGGTTTCATGGAACCGGTCGGGATCTTGTATGGCCCAAAAATGAATGTGCGGATAAAAATGGCAAGTACTGCTGCGATCAGAAGCGGTTCGCCCCAATTCTTCCATTTTTCGAAGAGCCATCGCCGGGGTTCGCCCCGGGCGAATTGCCACTCACGAACGAGTTTGGCTCTGTAAAAGTAGCCCAGCACTAGGATTACCGGCAGGATCCAAAGATATTTTTGAACGACTTGAATAAGGTTCAATTCCATATTATTCCACCTTCAAAATGCTGATGAAAGCCTCTTGTGGAAGATCGACCTTCCCGATCTTTTTCATGCGCTTCTTCCCCTCCTTCTGTTTTTCCCAGAGTTTTCGCTTACGCGTGATGTCGCCACCATAACATTTAGCCGTCACGTTCTTTTTGATAGCGGCTATCGAATCACGGGCGATCACCTTCGCCCCGATTGCCGCCTGAATCACGACCTCAAACATTTGCCGGGGGATCACTTCCTTGAGTTTTTCCACAAGCGCCTTGCCGCGCGGGTAAGCTTTTTCCTTCCAGGTGATGATCGCAAGCGCATCGACCGGTTCCCCGTTGATGAGAATATCCATCTTGACCAGATCCGACGGCTTATGGCCGATGAATTCGTAGTTGAGCGATCCGTAGCCGGCCGTAAGCGACTTAATCTTATCATAAAAATCCATTACGACCTCAGAGAACGGGATCTCATAAGTCAGCACCGCGCGCGTCGCGTCAAGATATTCCGTACTCTTATAGGTCCCGCGGCGGTCCTGGCAAAGCTGCATGATCACTCCAAGCGCGGTGGAAGGGATCATCACATGCGCACGGATATACGGTTCCTCGATAATCTCGATTTGCTGCACCGGCGGCAAATTCGTCGGATTCTCGATCTCGAGGATCTCCCCCTTGGTCGTGAGCACCTTATAGACAACGTTTGGGGCCGTGATAATGAGCTGCAGATTAAACTCGCGTTCGAGCCGCTCTTTGATGATATCCATGTGCAGAAGCCCAAGAAACCCGCAACGATATCCGTGCCCGAGCGACGCCGAGGACTCTGGCTCATAAACAAAAGAGGAATCATTGAGTCTGAGTTTCGCGAGGGCGTCCCTAAGCAGCGCAAAATCATTGGCCTGAATCGGATAAAGACCGCAAAAGACCATCGGCTTCACGTCCTGATAACCCGGCAGCGGCTCCTTGGCCGGATCCAGGGCAAGCGTCATCGTATCCCCGATCTTCACATCCGCAATGTCCTTGATGTTCGCGTTCACATAGCCGACCGCCCCGGCCCCAAGCTCTTCGACAGCCTCCGGATTCGGATTAAAAATACCGATCTGATCGACCTCGTGCTGGTTCCGGGTCTGCATCATCAGGATCTGATCATGCGTGCGAAGTTTTCCGTCAAAGATACGGAAATAGGCCACAACCCCCTGATAGCTGTCAAATTTGGAATCAAAAATGAGCGCCCTCAAAGACTTCTCAGGGTCTCCCTGCGGCGGAGGAATCTTCTCGATGATGGCCGTCAGGATCTCCTCGGTGCCTTCGCCGGTCTTTGCGCTGGAAAAAATGATCTCTTTTTCATCCACACCCAAAAAATCAACGATCTCTTTTTTGACCCGTTCCGGCTCCGCGGTCGGAAGATCGATCTTCGTCACGATCGGAATAATCTTGAGATTACGCTCCATGGCCAGATAAAGATTCGTCACGGTCTGCGCCTGGATCCCCTGCCCGGCATCCACGAGTAGCAGGACGCCCTCGCAAGCCGCGAGACTTTTGGAAACCTCATAAGTAAAATCGATATGGCCCGGTGTATCGATCAGGTTGAGCCAGTAACCTTTGTAATGGATACGCACAGCACGGGCTTTGATTGTAATACCGCGCTCACGCTCAAGCTCCATGTCATCCAGAATTTGATCGCGAAACTCGCGTTTGGTGATAGCACCGGTGTGCAAAAGCAAGCGGTCCGCAAGCGTGGATTTGCCATGATCAATATGCGCGATAATGGAGAAATTACGGATTTTGGAAGGTATCATCAGAATTTCTTAAAAATCTCCCGGAATTCCTGGATCGCCTTCACTCGGTCGGATTTTCCGAAAACGGCGCTTCCCGCAACCAAAATATCAGCGCCGGCCTCAAGCGCCTGAGATGCATTCCCGGCGCCAATGCCGCCGTCCACGGAAATGAGCCCTTGAAATTTCGGACGCAGCACTTTGATCTTTTCCATCGTATCCGGCATGAACGACTGTCCGCCAAACCCCGGCTCCACGGACATGACAAGGATCAGGTCCAGGTCCAGAAGAAACGGAAGAATCGTTTCCACGGGGGTCTTCGGCCGAAGCGAGATCCCGGCCTTAGCTCCAAATTTTTTGATCTCTTGTAGGGTTTTGCGAACATCGCTTTCCGCTTCAATGTGGATTGTGATCCAATCGGCACCGGCTTTGCGGAACTCCGCAATATAACGGGACGGCGCATCGATCATCAAATGAACGTCCAGCGGCAGTTTTGTAACCTTGCGGATCGCACTTACGACAAGGGGCCCGATCGTAATGTTAGGCACAAAATGCCCGTCCATCACGTCGATATGGAGCGCGTCGCATCCGGCTCTTTCCACATCCCGGATCTCATCGGACAGCCGGCCAAAATCGGCGGAAAGCAAACTGGGGGCTATCATTATTTTCTTCACAAGGTTCTCCTCAAGTCCCTTCAATGACTAGATTTTTGGCGATCTCGCGCTGCATCTTTTCAGGCACCGGTCCAATCAGCGAAAGGTTCAGATTCCCGGTTCGGAAGATCCCCTGCGCGACCCGCTGGATGTCCTCCAGTGTCGTAGTCTCGATCTCCCGGCGGATCTCCGCTTTATCCGGCAATTCCCCAGAACAAAGGGCCTTTTCACCCACCCAAAGCAAATGGTCCAGCGTGTCTTCCACACCCAGAGAGACCTGGCTCATAAAATAATCCTTCGCGCGACGGAGCTCTCCGGCCTTTACAAAGCTTTTCCGCACCTTCGCAAGTTCCCTCAAGATCACTTCGACGGCCCGCACGGTCTTTTTCGTCTCCACACCGGCGGAGACCGTAAAAGCCCCGGCATCCTGATACCCTGACATGCCAGATTTAATTTCATAAGCAAGACCCCGTTTTTCGCGCACTTCCTCGAAAAGACGGCTCGACATGTTCGCCCCAAGTACCACATGCAGGAGCCCCAGCTTGTATCGATCAGGATGCATGCGCGGCAGAGCGTGAAGTCCGATTATCAAGTGTGTTTGTTCAGTTTCTTTTTCATAAAAATGCGTACGAGGCTTGGCCTGTTCGCTTTTCGCGGGGATAAAAACCGAAGGCTTTTTCTGTCGGCGTGTCCGATAGATCGAAGCAACGCGCGACAGGACTTCGTCGTGATCAACGTCCCCGGAAACGGAAACCAGAATGTTGCTATGATGATAATAATCCTTCTTGTAATTCAGGATGTCGGCTCGCGTCATCCGGGAAACCGTTTCCGGAGGGCCGGAAAGGGTGCGCCCAAGCGGCTGATTGGGCCACAAAAGCTCGCTCATCAGGTCATGCACGTGATGCGAGGGCAGATCGCGATACATCTTGATCTCTTCAAGGATCACGGTCCTTTCCTTGGTAAGCTCATCTGCCGGCACCGTGGCATGAAGCACCATATCAGAAAGAACCTCGAGTGCCCGCGGATAATACTGCTTCAGAAGCTTCGCGAAGTAGCAGGTCATTTCTTCACCCGTGAACGCATTCAGGATCCCGCCCACGCCCTCGATCTCTTCCTTGATCTGGCGTGTGGTCCGCGTGGGCGTACCCTTGAACATCATGTGCTCGAGGAAGTGTGAGACCCCGGAGATTTTCTTGGACTCGTAACGGCCTCCGGCCTTGATCCATATCGCCACTGCCGCGGAATCCCGGTTCGTCATCGGAATGGTCAGGACCCTAAGTCCACTTTCAAGCGTCGTCAATTGATAGGTCATGATTCCCCTTTATGAGTTCACGATCGTACTGTCTAAATAATTCTGTAAAATGCGCTGGGCCGCTAACTGATCAATGACTTCTTTGCGCCTCTCACGGCTCACATCGGCCGAGATTAGAATCCGTTCCACTTCCTTCGATGACAATCGCTCATCCCACATAACGACCGGCACCGCAAGCCGCGACTGATACCACTCAACCTCCTGAACCCTTTTCTGCGCCGCAATCCCCATCTCGCCCTTGAGCGTCTTGGGAAGCCCGACCACGACCTTCTCTGCTTTATGATCGAGGATCAATTTCCGGATCTGGGCCAGGACCTGCTCCCGCCCTTTGACCTCGATGGTTTTCACCGGAAATGCGATCGTTGTTCCGGCCGGTACAAACGCAACTCCTATTCTTCTCTCGCCAAGATCAAGACCTAATAACGCGCCGCTCATGCGCCATGTACCGTCCCCCATAGGTTTTTACCACGTAAAAACCTGACCATGGGGGCCCTCACGATTTGTTTTGCGTTAGCAAAACTGTGAAGGGCTATGTTTTGGTTCTTGTGTTTTAGCATAAATTTTGATGAGTTCCGTTTTTTGTTTTCTCGTTAATTTTTTAATATTTCGCTCTGCATGCAACGCATTTTTGTAATAGGCCTACTCTTTGACAAAAACTAATGCAAAGGGTCCTTTGTTGCGCAAAAACTTCGCTCCCCTTCCATTGTTGTGCAGTTTGATGCGCTTTTCCAGGTCCTTCGTAAACCCTGTGTAACAGGTTCCATTCCTGCATCGCACGATGTAGACATAGTATGCGTTGCTCCAGTTATTCCCTCCTGTAGGGCACATTTAAATGTGCCCTACGGAAGAGAGGATAGAGCGAATATCTCTCAGGAAACCGGAACAATGCATATAGTATATGGCTTTCGCTCAAGAACTTTGCGCATGAATCGTTTGGGCCATCTTTTCGATGAAGCGTTCGGCCGCAGGAATTCCACGCTTCAAATGCTCGATCACCGCACTCCCGACGATCACACCATCACTCATACGGGAGATGGCCCGTGCCTGTTCCGGCGTGGAGACACCAAAACCGGCCAGGACCGGCTTCGAGGTCATGCTCTTTAATTTCATAAGGTGGGCCTTAAGGTCCGAAGGCAACACCTTCCGCGCACCGGTCACGCCACGGAGCGAAACATAATAGATGAAACCTTGAGACTTTTGCACAAGCATCTTTGTTCGTTTGTCAGCGGTGGTCGGCGCTACGAGCTGCACAAACTGAAGCTTTTGCTTCCGGCACTCCTTATGAAACACCATTTCTTCCTCCAGCGGCAGATCCGGGATGATTAAACCATCCATTCCCGCGCTTCTTGCGTCCCGGGCGAAAGCTTTTTCGCCGTACGCATAAACAGGGTTGAGATAACCGAAGAAAATGATCGGAATCCGGCACCCCTTTGCGCGCAGACTCCTCACCAGCTGGAAACCATCCTGAATCTTCACGTGTTTTTTAAGCGCTTGCTCCGACGAATACTGGATCGTCGGCCCGTCAGCAAGAGGGTCCGAAAAAGGAAAACCCAATTCGATGATATCTACTCCCGCTTTCTCGGAAAACAGGATGAGCCGCTCCGTCGCGGCGATACTGGGATACCCCAGCGTCAAAAAAACGCAGAAAAGTTTCCTGCCCTGCTGTTCGGCTTGTTTAATTTTTTCGAGCAATAAATTTTTCAATGAAATTTGTCCTTTATGATCGTTTTAGACTACAGATGCGTTGCTCCAGTTATTCCCTCCTGTAGGGCACATTTAAATGTGCCCTACGGAAGAGAGGATAGAGCGAATATCTCTCAGGAAACCGGAACAATGCATTACAGATTTCAGCTATTTGACGACGGCGAAAACCTGGAAAACATCCGTCGCGTTGGGTCTGCAGTCTGTCGCCCTGCAGTCCGTGGTCTTCATAAGTATTGCTGTACTGTGTGGATGTCCTTGTCCCCGCGGCCGGAAAGACAAACTATCACAATATCCGAACTCCGGGTCTTGGGCATCAGCTTGGGTAAATAGCCCAGTGCGTGTGCGGGTTCAAGCGCCGGCATAATTCCTTCTAGCTTTGTCAAAAGATCAAAACCTTTGAGCGCGTCGCCATCCGTTACGGCGTAATAGGACACGCGACCTGAATCCTTCAAATAAGAATGTTCCGGCCCCACAGAAGGATAATCCAGTCCCGCGGAAATCGAATGCGCAAGAAGGACCTGGCCGTTCTTGTCCTGAAGCAAATAACTCTTCATGCCGTGAAGAATACCGGGACTTCCTTTTGTGATGGATGCCGCGTGATGAGGAGTGGAAACACCTTCGCCGGCCGCTTCGATGCCGATCATGCGCACTCCGCGGTCTTTGAGGAAGGGATGAAAAAATCCTATGGAATTGCTCCCTCCGCCCACGCAGGCTATAAGATAGTCCGGCAATTTTTCGGACGTCCGAAAAATCTGGCCGCGCGTTTCTTTGCCGATCACCGACTGGAATTCCCGGACCATCGCCGGATAAGGGTGCGGCCCGACGACCGAACCCAGAAGATAGTGCGTGTCCTCAACATTCGTGACCCAATCCCGGATCGCCTCGTTCGTCGCGTCTTTGAGCGTTTTGGATCCCGAATGGACCGGCCGCACTTCCGCGCCGAGCAGTTTCATCTTATAAACGTTCAGAGCCTGGCGCTCCATGTCTACCTCGCCCATATAAACCACGCATTTAAGCCCGAAAACACAGGCCGCCGTCGCAGACGCGACACCGTGCTGTCCCGCACCGGTCTCGGCCACAATACGCGTCTTGCCTAGCCGTTTGGCCAAAAGCCCCTGGGCAAGCGTGTTATTGATCTTGTGCGCACCGGTATGAAGAAGGTCTTCGCGCTTAAGAAAGATCCTCCCGTGGCCGAAATGCGCGGAGAGATTTTTTGCTTCATAAAGCGGAGTCGGACGGCCGGCGTAGGTCTCGAGGTAATAACGCAATTCTTTCCAAAACTTTTTATCCTTTTTGACCCCCCGATAGGCCGAGGTCAATTCCTCGCAGGCCTTAATGAGTGTCTCGGGAACATAGCGTCCGCCGTAAGGACCGAAATAACCTTTTGCGTCCGGAAGTGTCTTCATACTTTAACCTCAGCGATGTCCGAATCCTTCACCCAACCGCTCTCCCCGTTCGTCAAAAGCACCCGGCTCCAATCTTCGCGCCGGTCCATCACGAACACCTTGATGCCCTCGCCCATGCGGAACGCAACCTGGTCATGTTCCGAGGGTCCGTAACGGGCTTCGCATTCTTTTTGCATCACGATCGCATCACGGATCATATGGCTCTGGACCTGTTTGCCAAACGCCACAAGCGCCGCGAGCAGAAGCACGATAAAAACGAATTGCTGCCACGGATTCCAGAATACCCCGCGCCCGTTCAAAAAATAAAGAATCCCACCGGCCAGAAAAATGAACAAGACCGCAAGGACCACGGCATAAATCTCCCGCTCGGTCGCGTACTTCAGCACAACCTCAGTGGCCTTCAAATACCAATTGCGCGTATCTTCGACGCGATATTCTAAAAGCCCGCGAGTGTAACGCAAATTCTCCCGGATATCCCCGTTCCGAGGATCGAGACGCAGGGCTTTTTCATAATTCAGGATAGCACGGCTCAGTTTCCCGAGCCGCACATACGTATTCGCAAGATCATAATAAAAAACCGCAACAGGGGGTTTTTGCCCGGTCAAGGATTCATAAAGCTCTGCGGCTTTTGCGTAATCCCCGGTCCGGTAATTCGTATTGGCTTCCTGAAAAATTTTTGTCGTCTCGGCTCCCCTACAGATGATGGGGGCGAGACACAACGCGATCGGTATCAACCACGTCAAACGTTTCATTTCCGCATCCTTTCGATCCGATTCACAGTGTCCTGGAAGATCTTGAGTCCGATCTTTTTTGACGCCTGCGGGATTGAGCCTTTCCCAAAACGGGACTCATCACAAAGATGGTAAAGCTCAAACACGTCTTTCAGATGCGCATCATCCGCGCCGAAATGCGCGGCGAGCGTCTCTTCCAAATCCTGCCGCGTCACGCCATGGGTCGAAAGATTCCATTTGTCCGCAATGTACTGGATCATGGCCTTTTCAAGCTCCACAAAAAAGGCCGCGGCGTCCTCGTCTTTCGAGGAGCGTGCGAGCTTCTTAAGTCTGTTCATGTTGACGGACGCCGTCCCGCGGGCCGTCTTCCGGCGCCGCAGGGCCTGGTCTTTTGAAAAAAGCCGGTCCTGGCGGTCTTTCATCCAGAGCGCCAGCAGTAATATGAACAGAAGCAGGTCACCCCACATGAGGACCGTATAAACCAGATCCACGATGTGAGACGGAAAAACCCCGGGAAGTTTTTCATCGATATAGCGGATGTCCTTTCCTTCCGACTTGACCTGTTTTTGAAAGATGGCATTTCCGGAAAGTTCCTGCGGCATCTGGAAATTCTGCTCTGAATGCTCCACCTGGATCGGAAAATTCGGGGTCTTCAAGGTCACGTACCTTTCCTGCCGGGGATCGAAGAAACTGAACTCGAGCGGCGGAATAAACGATTTTCCCTCTTCTTTGGGAATAAAGACGATTTCAAAGCTCTTCGTGCCGCCAATCACGTTTTCGGTCTGGAAGAGTTTGGAATTGGTATCCGCGTCATAGGTCTTGAAACCCGTAAGTGCCGGAACTTTCGGCCGCGTGATTGTCTCGATGTTGCCTTCTCCCTCAATGACCATTTTAAGCGTCACAGGTTCGTTCTGCTTCACTTTTTCCCTGTCGATCGTGGCAGAGAGACGGAAAGTCCCCACCGCGCCTTGAAAACTTGCCGGTTTTCCATTTTCGGGCAAAGGCTTCACAACAAGCTGGATCGGCGGAGGCGAGAGTAAACGATTCTGTCTCCGTGCAAAAAAGGCGCCCCCTGTAAAAAAGCTATCGCTGAAAAACTCATCAAAAGCGCTCGACCCTTGTGGTTCCTCGCGAATCGAAACCTTGAGGCTCCCGGGCTGGATCGTGTAGTTGCCGGGGGCGGTCGGGAAAAGTGCGAGTTTTTTCACATCCGCTTTTATGTAGCGCTTCCCGTTCATGCGGACCGTCTCACGGGGTATATCCCGGTCCATCGGAAATTCCTCGATCCAGAACCCGCTTGTCTCGGGTTCTTTGTCGAATCCTTCGTAACGCGTGTCATAGCGGGTGTAAAGCGAATAGGTCAGGAGCACCTGCTCGTTCTGGTAGAGGGTCCTCCGGTCGACCCACGCCTGGACAAAAATATTGTCATTCGTCCCCGGAGACACCGCAGAAGCCTGGTCCTGAGAGACCGATTGTATCGCCGGGGCTGGCCCGGAAGGCTGCGCCGTAACATGTTGCGACGGGACCTGTGTCCTTGGTATCTGGCTCTGGCCTCCCGACACTTCGATCTCAAGCGGCTCCGTCCGGAGGATATTCTGTCCTGCCTGAACTTCAATGGGACTTAGCGTAAATTTCCCAGCCCGCTGGGAAATCAGCGTGTAGCTGAATTCGACGCTCGAGGAGGACATTCCATTGATGACCGAGATATGTGAAGCGCGACCCGTATAGTAGGTCTCAAAACCGTCGAGTTGCGGAAGTCTCGGAGCCTGGAGATTCATGCTCTGTCCGGTTACGCGAATACTGAGACGGACTTCTTCTCCGGCCTGTACCGAATGCTTGTTCAGGCTGGCGGACACACGAACTTCCTCGGCCTGAATGACCGGGGCAAAAATGCCCCAAATAATGAATGCTGCTAAAAGGATTTTTCTCATACAAAAGTCACTGAAGCGCGTATTGTATAGGAATCACAACGCGATTTCAAACAACGAGTTAAGTGAAGAACGCCCCAATGAAAGTTTCTGGAGGAGTCGATCGAGTTCCTCCGGTGTTTTTACGCGTGCGTGAAGCTCAAATCCGGTTTCTTCAAACCCCTGAACGGGCTCCAGGCGAAACTCTTTGGCGTCGCGAAAAATATCCGACCGGCGCTCCTTGAACGCTTCGAGACAAAGCGAATATTTGGGAAAACGCAAGCGCCTGACGCGGTCAAAGAACCGATCTGCTTTGGTGCGCGGATCCATACCGCGCGTGTCCAACCCTGCGAGGACTTTGTGCTTCCTGCAAAGCCCCCGGAGACATTCCCCCGTCCCCTTCATGATATCCGACAGCCACTCTCCGGCCTGAAGCAGTTGAGAACTCGTCAGCCTTACTTTAGCCCCGATATTTTTGACGAAATAATCCTGGTCGTTCTTTGAGAATTTCAAAAAAGGCAGGATCCCTCGAAGCGGTAACTGCCCCTCCGCGACAAAGTCTTTAAACAACGGGGAGAGTTGATTGGCCCTTCGATAAAGCCCCAGTACGGTCTTGTCTTCCAAAAGTCCGAGGAGAGGCATCACAACCGAAAGGATCTCGTCTTCTTTAAAATGGAATTCCCGGGCCGCCATCCCGAGCGCCTGGACTCGGTCTATGTCCGGGCACCTTTGCCTCCAGTTGGAAACGAGATTCAGAAGAAAAGCGTCTTTCATCTCCATTTTCTCCGCAACAAGCACGGGCATTTCCTTCATTTTCAAAGTCTGCGCCGCATAGAAGCGTTTGTGGCCCGCAATCACAACCGGACGCTCGGCGTTTGTCACAACAACCGGCATCCGAATACCGAGCGTCTTGACCGACGCCAGCAGCTCCGCGTCTTCCAACCGGTACCGATAACAAAACGGCCCGTCCGTCCTGATTTCCCTCACTGCTTTTACACCCCGGGTGTTTGAAATTTCACCCACCCGGGGCGCTGAGGATCGACACATTCCGGGAGAAGCTTTTATTTTATCGTGGCAAGCCATTCATGCTCCAATTGTGCGGTCGAGATCCCAAGCGCTTCCTCGATCGCCTGCTCCGCGGGTTTCCCCTCTTTTAACTTCAAGAGGATTTCCTTTATACGATACATCTGGAAACGCTCAACCATATAGCTGACAAGCATGAAGACCTCCTGATAAAAGAGCGCGACCTCCAGCGGATCCATTTTGTTCATTTGCAAATTCTCGGAAAGCAGCCGATTCATCGGCATGAGAGTCTTTGTTCGAACCGCCGCGGCGAAAACGGCCGTGTTCACCGGCTGGACCTTGTTCTGCTCATATTGGGCCAAGCCCTCATGGATCCAGGCTGTGGCGCGCATCCCGCTCAAGAAAGCGACGAACGCATGTGTCATCTCGTGGACCGTGGTCGCGCGCAAATCAAGCTCTCTAAACCCCTGGCGATAAGACGGAAGCCGTATCTTCCCGTCGTAAAGCCCGCCGACCCACAGGGATTGTCCGGTCACATTGTGAAACTCGTTCCCGGAATAAAAAAGCACGGTAGTCTTGTGATTGAAATAAACACCAAAATCCTGCGAGATCTGACGGTAGGCGTCCCGCAAAAGATTTTTCAGCCAATACCCCTCGTAGCCCTGTTCGCCTTTGCGGTACTTAATGATAAAGTGCTCTTCGTCATAAGTATCGAGATCTTTTTCGACTGAATTCTCTTTTCGGATCTTTATGATCTTCTGACGCAGGCGCAGCGAGGGACTCACAAGATAACTTTGTTTGTAATAATTTTCAGCCTTTTTAAAATTCTGCTGGAGATTTTCGATCTCGCCCAAAAGTTCCAGAGCCAAGGCGTTCCGCGGTTCCAACGAAAGCGATTCGTTGAGCGCCTCGCGAGCGAGTTCGAATTCGTTTTTCTCAAAGAACTTGACCGCGTCGTTATAAAGCTCAATGGCCATGGGCGTCATCGGCGCCCTCCCGCCCTTCCCGGCGTAAAACCTTTGAATTTCGATCTTTTGCCGGCGTTCTACAGCCTCTTTGCCGCGATCATCATCATTTATGGCAGCATAACCTTTCGCGGCAAACAGCAAACATAACACCAGGAACAGCATGCCTCTCTTATTTTTTGTGATAGCGGGTGACGAATGAAAGATGGCGTCATAGTTTTTTGTCATCCGATCTCCGGTTACCGTTTCCCGACTCTTTTCGTCATCCTTCATCCGTTATCCTCCATCCAGTTTTTTTGCCATTTCAACGCGCTTGGCGATCGAGGGATGATCGTAAAAGAACCATTCATACCATGCCGGCGGCTCCGGGTCCGAGAGATTCTGCCCGCCCAATTTGGTCATGCAGGAAATAAAAACTTCCCGGGCCTCAAGCGCCTTCAATGCAAAAATATCCGCCGCCCGCTCCCGCCGCCTGGAATAACCGTTCATGACCGGCGTCAGGACCAGATTGACGGCATAAAAGATCAAGAACAGCAGCGGCAAGCCCGCCACATCCGACGAAGAATTCAAGGACAGCACCGGTGCAAGCAAGTTCATTCCTAAAAACCCGGCGGCAAACGCAATAAGCGAGGCTGCAAGACCAAAGCCCAAAAGCCGCCAGACATCGTGGTGTTTGTAGTGGCCCAGTTCATGTGCCACAACCGCCTCAATTTCGGGGTGCGTGAAGTTCTGGATCAAGGTATCGCTCAAGACCACTCGCTTGGTCCTCCCGATTCCCATGAACGCGGCATTCGCCTTTTTGGTCGTTTTGCTTAAATTGAGCGAATAAACATTTCCCACCGGCATATCAAAACGGGCAGCAAGTTTCAGAACCCTCGCCTCAAGCTCCTTGTCCTCGAGCCTGCCATATTTATAAAAAAGCGACACGACCACCACCGGAAAGACTTTACCGAGAATATAACTCACGAATGCATAGGCCGCCCACGCCCATACCCACCAATGTGCGGGATCGACACGGATAATCCAGTAAAGACATTCCAGGAGCCCGAGCGACAGGGCAAACGAAAGCAGGGTCTTCTTCCCAAGATCCCGGAGCCACTGGCCAAAACTCTGGTTCGAAAGACCGAATTGATGCTCCAGTGCAAATTCCGAATAAAATGCGAGCGGCAAATCAAAAATCAGGAAAAAAAGGGAGAAAAGAACAAAATAGCCTGCCACGACGCCCCAGTCACTTACCCCGGCCAGCGCGGCGGCGTTTTGTCGCATCCCGAACGTCCACCCGCTCGCAATCAGGATTCCGAGAAGCGAGGGAGTAAGGATAAGATGAAAAAGCGCCAGCTTCCTTTTTATTCCCTGATATTCCTTTGCTTTATCCGCAACTTCCATGTCACTTGCCCCCATTCCGCTGATCGCTGAACTCGGTCATCACGCCAAAATGATCTGACGGATAAATGCCCTCCAGGGAAGGCTCGTTGAATACCAAACGCGATGAAAGGATCTCTTCAAAAGGTCCGGCCTGCTCACGGATAAAAATAAAATCGATGCGCCGCTCCGCCATCTTCCCGCGCTCCGCTTCCGTGTAAGGATTCCGGTAATCCCAGGTAAATCCCGGATCGCCCGGATTCTTCGCCCCAAAGGTATCGCACCATTTCAGCTTCTCCCGGAGATAAGTAACAGAGGGCGTATCCGGTCCTGCATTAAGGTCGCCCATAAGCGCCACAGGGAGATTCCCGGCTTTCTTCATCACAAACGCTTCAAGCTCCAGCGTCTGCATCATGCGGATTTCATTCTCATCGGCCTTCCATGAAAGATGCGTGTTAAAAAGCACGACATTTTCCTTACCCGTATCAACTTGGACATAAAAAGCATAGCGGAGATAATCCTCGGTCGGCGACTTTGTCTTCATCACCAGGCATTCCTGCTCGACGGGTCTGAATTTCGAAAGGAAGATCAGCCCGGAATGCTCGCCGCTTACGGCAAGATAGGGGTATCCACTCCGTTCGTGAATCTCCCGGGCCCAGTCCATATTAAAAACTTCCTGAAAAGCGACGATGTCGGCATCATACTCCCTAAGACCCTTTAAAATAAGCTCCCACCGAGCGCGCCACGGCCCGCGTTCCTGCCAGGTATTCAACGTAAGTATTTTCATCACATATCTTTCCCGTGCCGGAGCCGCGCAAGCCGCGCGGTCATCTCGTGACGTATCTTCTCTTTAACTTCCTCCATCGAACCATCTCCGGCATTCTCAATCGGCACGGGCTTGCCGATTGAAACGATGAAGGTGCTCTTTTTCTTAACAAGCCAGGATTTTTTCGGAAGCGCCTGGCCGGTACCGTCCACTACCACGGGAAGAATCTCGACTTTGTTGTCGAGTGCGAGTTTGAACGCGCCCATTTTAAATGCACGGATTTTTCCGTCCGGACTGCGCGTACCTTCCGGAAAAAGCAGAACGCTCACACCTTCCTCCAAAACCCGGGTGATCCTCATCATGGCTTCACGGCCGCTTTTGTGGCTCGCGCGATCCACCGGAATATAACCCGCAGACGCCATGGCCCAACCCATGAGCGGGATTTGAAAAAGTTCGCGTTTTGCCAGAAATTTGAAATTGATCGGCAATGCGGCGCAAACGGCCAGAATATCCAGGAGACTTTGATGATTGGCGACAATAATATAAT
>JBAZER010000043.1:0-16380 GCA_041653795.1 Candidatus Omnitrophota bacterium | reverse complement strand
TTATCGTCCGCATTATTCGCAAGATCGTGACTCATACTTTTTGCGTGCTGTTAAATCTGAGACTTAATCGTGATCCTTTGCAACTGAAAGGGCTCGTGTGCTAAAACTCGCACACGGCGTTAAAGATTATTTCCGGGTCACGCAGGATTGCAAGCCCTTGCCGGCGGTGTATGTCTATGATACTTATTACAATAAGTGGGTCGGCGGATTCTATTATGGGATTGCGATAAAGATTACGAACCTCCTTGCTTCCCAATGCCGTAATGAATTCGATGCCAAAAAATATGGCAAGGCTTTGAAAACGGCAGAGCTTTATACGCTGCTTGCGGATTTTGTGCCGCGGGAGCTTCGGGTCGTGAAAGGAGAAGCGCTTTATTGGCAGGCCGCCATCCTCAAAACGGTGGGGGATTTTTACGGAGCGCTTCCTTTATTCGAGCAGGCAGAAAAAGTCTTCTTTGATACCAGCTTTCGAAGACCCGTGGATGCCTTTGCGTTTGCCAATCAGTTTGGCATGGTTTATCTCCAGTTTGGGGATTTTGATTCCGCAGAAAAGAAATTTCAAAGAGTCTTAAAGGTTGCTCCCGAAAATCCCGCAGTGCCTCATGAATTCATTGCCTCCGCGCATTCCGGCATGGGCGCAGTGTACAGGTTGCAAAAAGAGCCCGATAAAGCAGTTGTTGAATACAAAAAGGCCTTGGAAATGTACCTCGCCCTCAAGGGGGATTTTCGAGTTTCCCTAGCAACATGTGCCCAGGCATTGGCAAGTGTCTACGGAGATGGAGGGCATTATCAGGAAGCGGAGGCGTTCTATCGGCAAGCGGAGGATATGTGGAAACAACTTCCTGACAAAGAGCTTAATTTGGCGCGGTTGAAATCGGAGATGGGCAATACGGAATTCCAAAAAAAAGATTATGAGAAGGCAATCATTTATTTGAAGGAGGCTCTAGAGCTTTTTCGTGGGTCCGATGCCAATTTGTGGGATTGGATCGGTAACATGAATCTTCTTGGGATGGCTTTTGATAAAAAAGGGGAGAAAAAGGAAGCGGTCAACGTTTTCGAAAACCTTATCGATGATGAAGATTTTAAAGAAGCCCCTGACGCTTTGCGCTTATCATCGCTGATGAATTTAGCGCAACTTTATCTCGACACGAAGTATTATGCTCAAGCCGTTCTTGTTTTTGGGGACATTTTGACGATCCTTTCCGAGCAAAAAGAAAACAATCCCGATTCATATCTCCAAATCCAGATTAAAATTGCGCAGGCTTACCTAGCCATGCGCGACACAAAAAACTTGCAGATCATCACAAAAGAAATCAACGCTTTTTCAAAAGGCAAGAAACTGCTTCCTGAAACAGCAAAACGACTTGCTGAAGTTACTCCTATTTTAAAGGAAAGCGAACTATAAGCCGAAAGTGGCCAACATCAATTATTGATCCGTTATTTTATGAGCTCAACGGTTTCAAATCGCAAATTCTCCTCGAGCCAGTATCGCTCGAAATGTTCCCCCGCTACCAATTTACGAAAAGCCTTCTTCAGAAATGGAGAGGGCTTTTTTTATGTGAACTGGTACTGCCCAAACTTTTTATTTCTTTTCCAAAATGGTAGTTTGGACTGCCCCAATTTCATCTTCGATGAAATTGATAAGTATTGGTACTGCATCGGCGGGGCTTTTGGAGTGCCCCGTCCGATGGCCGTACCATTTGTAACGCAAAAGGCCATCGAGGGATCACCTCGGTGGCCTTCGTGTTTTCAGAAGCCCCAAAATAGGGGGTGTAAGCACTTTTGTTAGCAGTTTTGCCTCTGCTGATCCCCGTGTTGGATTTTTAGTAACCTTGGCCACCCCTTGATTGTTACTAAGAAGGCCTCACATAATTGGGCTCAATTTTAAAATTCACCTAGAGAATCCATTCCGAAATGAATATACTTGAAAAAGTTTGATTTTGAAGCAGTGTAGCCAAGGAGGAGAGGGTCCATGGGCTTAAAATTAAGTGTCGTAATACCTTGTTATAATGAAAGAAACACAATAGAAAAGGCAGTCAATGCTGTCCGGTTAGCGCCCCTCGACGGAATTGCTGTAGGAATGGAAATAATCGTCGTGGATGATTTCTCCACGGACGGAACACGGGATATTCTTTCAGAAAAGATTGCTCCGGTTGTTTCAAAAATTGTCTACCACGAACGGAATCAGGGCAAGGGGGCGGCGCTCCGCACCGGCATTGCAGCGGCTACCGGCGATATTGTTATCATTCAAGATGCGGATCTTGAGTATGACCCTCGGGAATATCCCTTGCTTCTGGAGCCCTTTCGCCATAATAAAGCCGATGTTGTTTTCGGTTCTAGGTTTATGGGCAGCGGGCCTCATCGTGTCGTGTATTTTTGGCACGCAGTGGGTAACTGGATGTTAACAACTTTGTCGAACATGCTTACGAATATCAATCTTACAGATATGGAAACCGGTTGTAAATCTTTTCGTCGTAAAATTATCCAGTCGATAAAAATCGAGGAGAACGGATTCGGTTTTGAGCCAGAGATTACAGCCAAAGTTGCTAAGATAGGGTGTGCTATATACGAAGTAGGAATCTCCTATTACGGAAGGACCTACGCGGAGGGGAAGAAAATCAGCTGGAAAGATGGTCTTTGGGCCATTTACTGTATTTTGAAATATAATTTATCTAGAAAATAAAATGAACACACCGAAATTGAAACAATGCTTCTGGATTGCGGCGGCCTTGTTGGTAGCATGGGAACTATTTCTGTTCATTTTCATGACCATAAACGCGCCGGCGTTCAAAGTAGCGGTAGACTCCGACCGGTATTTAAAGCTTGCTTCTGCCCTTTTGTCCCAAGGGAAATTTGAGCTGCAGACGTCGGGAGGAGCGTTTCAGTATGAAGTTTTTAGAACGCCTGGATATCCTCTTTTTCTGGCGGCACTTCAAGGCGTTGCGAAGTTTCCGCTCGACAGCATTATTTTTGTCCAGGTCCTTTTGACCCTTTTGGCTACGTGGATCGTTTATAAGATAGCCATGCAGATCAATGAAAAGATCGCTTATTTAAGCACGCTGATCGTTCTTTGTGATCCTGTGTCATCCATCATTTCTTTACGGCTAATGTCAGAAACCCTTTTCCTTCCGCTTATTGCGACATTTTATTTATGCTTTATCCGATATCTAAAAAGCGGGAAGCTTTGGCTGCTTCTTTTGGCGGCGTTGATGCTCGTGGCAGCGACCTATGTTCACGCGATCAGCTATTATCTTGGAGTGGCCATCGCGGTTTTTATGATCTATGCGAACATCCCCAAGGATTTAAAAAAGAATATCATCCATATCATGGTGTTTCTGGCAGCGGTCTATGGCTTGCTTGGACTCTGGCAACTTCGGAATTACATGTGTTGCGGAGAAACGGCGTTCTCGTCGGTCATTCAACATAATTTCCAAACCTTTGGATTATTGAAAGTCCAGTTTTCAGAAGGCTGGCTCTCACGGGAGGGGATCCTGTCGCTGATAGGTCGCGACCTTTATGCTTTTGCGTTGGGTTGCTTCGCTCATTTATTCCGTCCGATCTCTTTCAAGTATTTTGACTGGGAGCCTCTTCATATTGTTGGGAACGTTTCGTCTTATTCCTGGAGCATTTTCTGTGGCGCGGGTCTTGTCGCCGGAATCTTTAAGGTCCGGAATAATCTCTCTTATCAGTTTTTATTGTGGAACATCATTTATTTTTGCAGTGCTGCGGTTCTAAGTGCTTATAGAATGGCTGAAGCCCGGATGAGGATGTCGTTCTTGCCGTGCGTCGCGATCCTTTCCGCGTATGGGTGGTTCCTCTTATGGACCTTTGTGAAGAAAAAATTTTTGATGAAAACAAAAGGTTGCTTAGAGCATCCTTGCAAGAAGTAAAATGGATCTTTTTCCGGAAAAGCGGACACAACAAAGAGGTAATGACAGGTCGAGGGACAAGTGATCCCATTTAAGCAAAATGTCCACTGGATTGGGTGGAGTGAAAGCGGTTGCAGTCCCAAAACCGACAATGCTTTCGATGGTAAATGATGAATAAGGATAATCAATATCGGTAACCGTCCTACCGTCAAAATCGTTCTAACCTTTGATTTTCTGGTTATATCGGTCAATCATGGTCAATGTTGGTAAATGATCCCGGCTTCCCTCATAACCCCCGCCACCAATTAAGAAAAGTCCGTACCAGACACATGGGGAGCAAGCGTTGATTGAAGTTAAGTGGGTTTGTCCTGGTGGAATCCATTCCGCCACCTCATTCCATTAGCCCTGATTCATTTATTCTATTTCGAGTTAATTGCTTTTGACGCAATTAAGGCGAAATAAAATGGGCAAATAGCTCTTTACAGCGCAGGCTAGCCGTATTATATTTTGCAATAGTGGGCCAGGAGAACACTTATGGGAAATAGACTACAGAGCAAACAGGGATCTCTGGGACGCTTGGCCAGTAACTTCTTTTCGCTGGTTCAGATGCGCAAGTTGGAAGTGATCAAAACCGGAGAGGCGGCCTCTGCCCTTGGGTTGAGTCCCGCAAAGGAAAAAGACCTTTTCCGGCGTCTTACCCGGACGGGCTGGATTGTTCGTCTTCAGCGCGGGCTCTATCTTGTTCCCAAGATCCTTCCGGCCGGGGGGCGGTGGAATCCTTCCGAAAGTGTAGTGTTGCCTGCCCTCATGAAGGCGATCAAGGGACAATACCAGATTAGCGGGCCGACGGCCTTTAATAAATATGGATTCGACGATCAGGTCGCTAACAGTGTTTTTGTCTATAATGACCGGCTTTCGGGGACCCGCCAGATCGGTTCAACGCAATATGTTTTTATCCGGGTGGCCAAAGATCGTTTAGGGGAAGCGGAAAAGGTAAAGACTCCGGACGGCGGTGATTTGTATTATTCTTCCCGTCCGCGTACGCTCGTAGACGCGTTGTATGACTGGTCCCGTTTTAACGGGATCCCCAGGGGATTTTCCTGGATCCGTCAGAATCTTCAGAAAGGTACCATCACCGCCGGCGAATTGGCCCGCATTACGGTTCGTTTCGGGAATCAATCCACCTTGCGACGCTTGGGACTGGTCTTGGAAAAAGAAGGCGTTTCTGCCTCCGTGCTGAAAACGGTCAAAAATGCCCTGAACAAATCCAAAGCTCAGATCGCCTTGGTGCCCTCAAGGTCGAGGAAAGGACGCATTGCCAAGGCATGGGGGGTAATCGACAATGAGTGACGGAAAGCCCCCTGTTCCCCGCGAAGCTCATCTTGATGCCGCCTCTTTCCGCGCCGCCGTAGAAAGAGCAGCCCATGATTTTGATTTTCGTCCCGTGCTTGTGGAAAAAGATTATTTTTGTTCCCTCATTCTTGAGGCCGTTGCTCCTTCTGGTTCCGCCTGGATCTTTAAAGGGGGAACATGTTTAAGCAAGATCTACGCGGATTTTTACCGGTTGAGCGAAGATCTTGATTTTTGTATTCCGGTTCACAGCGGTATTACACGAACCGAAAGAAGGCGTCTGATCGATCCGGCCAAAAAGATCGTCGATGCGTTGCCGCAGCAGGTTGCCGGTATTGAGATCGAAGAGTCGCTTACGGGAAGGAACGTATCGACGCAATATGTTGCTGCGGCCCGTTACAAGTCCGTCATTACCGGCGACTGGGAAAAGGTCAAGATAGAGATTGCCCTCCGCGAGCCGCTTTTTCGTCCGGCAGTAACAGGAAACGCTCGTACACTAGTCCGGAATGTGTTTACCAGTGCTGAACTCATGCCGCCTTTTCCCGTGCGAGTGATCGACCTGACGGAAGCTCTCGCGGAAAAAGTGCGGGCTGCGCTCACAAGACTTGAACCAGCCATCCGGGATTTCTTTGATTTCCAATACGCTTTGGATCATCTTGACCTGCGTCCAGAGAAACCGGATTTTCTTGATCTTTTAAGAAAAAAAATAGCTGTACCTGGCACCGGTCCGATCCAACTGACACAGGAACGCCGCAAGGCATTGGAACAACAGCGCCGCACAGAACTTGCCGCAGTTCTGCGGGCTCAGGATCTTGAGAAATTCGATCTTGGGCGGGTGTGGACGGTCCTTAATACGTTGGTGGAGAAACTGAAATAACATATGCATTGTTCCGGTTTCCTGAGAGATATTCGCTCTATCCTCTCTTCCGTAGGGCACATTTAAATGTGCCCTACAGGAGGGAATAACTGGAGCAACGCATAACATGAAAAACAGCGGACGGAATATAACGTTTCTGGTCAGTAAAGCAGAGATGAAACTGCTGGAGGACGCGCACCAGTACGGCGCGGACATTCTTGATGCTCTGGATGCAACAAAGACCGAGAAAGGCCGTTCCCGGCTTTCTTTTTCTTCCGAGGTCCTGGACGACCTGGCGGGATTTTTGACAGGGTAGGCGCCAAATCCTGCTCCCACTACCAATTGTAAACATCGAAGCCATTGGGGGAGGTAATCCTGGTGGCTTTTTTGTTTTTATAGCCGCTCAAATACCCGCTGTAAGCACTTTTGTATGCATTTTGGAGTTGGCGATGGATCGTTCAGTGAGGGGGGGGGTGTTTGGGTGATTGGGGAGCGGAGATTTATTATTGCTTTCTCATTTGCACGGTTAATATATTTTTTCCATCCGTCCTGTGGTATGAAACTGAATTTGCCAGCTTGCGTATCAGGTGTATCCCGAGCCCGCCGATCTTCATTTCTTTGACCGTGGTATCGAATAGGGGTTCAGGAGAATGAAGGAGGTTGAAAGGGACCCCATCATCTTCGACCCGCAGAACCACAACTTCGTTTTCAAACCCCAATCCTATAACTATTTTATGCCTTTCCTTCTTGTTCTCATAAGCATAATAGATGATATTCACTACAGCTTCTTCCAAAACAAGATTGATCTCAATAACTGTGTTCTGTGAAAGGTTGTTCTTCGCTCCGAAGCCGTCAAGGGCCTTCCTGAGTTTTTCCAACTCCGAGATATCATTCTCCAGAACAACCGTTTCTTCCGGCATGGTTTTTACTCTTTAACCCGGGCGACGGGCCGTTCTTCAATCAATTTTGATATATTTATCCACACCGGCGATCTTCAGGACTTTCTTGATCTCCGGGTTCACTTTGATCAAAGAGAGATTCCCGGCGCCTACTTCCTTAGTGACCTGAAAACAGATCCTTAAAAAAGAAGAGGCGATATACTGAACTTTCTCCATGTCGAACACAACCGGGCTTTTCATCTCTTTGATTTTCTCCAAAAGTTCCTTCTCAAGACTCATACAATTAACCGTATCAAGCCTTTCCCCGAAAACACACCTGAGACTGCCGCCTTCAGAAACATAATCTGCCATTTTTCCCTCCGTGGATACTTACATGTTCCGATTGTATATTTTTTCGATCGCCCCTGCGTTGAGCGATTCGTCATAATAAAGCGCTTTATCGAAACGGGCAAAACGCTCGTTGATTCTGCGGCGGCATATCCGTTGTATATTAAGCAGATGCCTTGCGGTAATGTTATCTGTCGTTATGTTTTTCCCGCCGGTTCCGCACCCCAGCGTAAAAGACGTGTGGAGTGTATTGAACATCCCGCCCACGGCCCCCTGGGAGGCGGGCATGTTCACCACGATACGGCCGGCGTTCATAAGAAGCGAAAATTCCTTTATCTTCGCTTCATCGTTCGAAAAGAGGCTTACCGTATGCCCGATCCCGCCGTAGAAATTAAGATCGATGCAGATATTGACCGCCTGGCTGAAATCTTCCGCACAGTAAAACCCGATCACGGGAGCGAGTATTTCAGCTGAGAGCGGGTGGTCCTTGCCAACGCCTTTAAGCGGCGCCACTAATAGACGGGTATCCGCCGGGACATTGATCCCGGCCATTTCCGCAAGTTTCGCGGCCGATTTGCCTATAATAGCGGCGTTCATGACTCCTTTTTGTGCATCAAAAGCCACGGCACCTATTTTTTTGATATCTTCCTCGGAAAGGATATGCGCTTTTTGTTTTTTGAGCTCGCCCAATATTGGGTCCTTCATGCATTTTTCGATAACGATCGCCTGCTCGCTGGCGCAGATGGTGCCGTTATCAAAGGTTTTCGACATCATGATCTGCTCAACGGCGAACGGGACATCCGCCGTCCGTTCAATAAAAACAGGCACATTGCCGGCACCTACTCCCATGGCGGGAGTCCCTGAACTGTACGCCGCGTTCACAAGAGCGCCTCCGCCTGTGGCAAGTATGAGCGAAAGTTTTTTGTGCTGCATCAGCTGCTGGGTCTGTTCGCGGGAAGTGTTTTCAAGCCATTGGATACAGTCTTCCGGCGCATCCGCCTTGAGCGCCGCTTCGTAGCAGATCCGGGCGGCTTCGCACGAACACTTTACCGAGTTTGAGTGGGGCCGTATGATGATCGGGTTCCTCGTCTTGAGGGCGATCAATATTTTGAACATGACCGTCGACGTCGGATTGGTCACAGGCGTTATCGCCAGTATCGGACCGATCGGCTGGGCAATTTCCACGATCCCGCGCTCTTCATCCTCGGAAATAACTCCCACGGTCTTAAGGTGCTTGATGTCTTCATACAGCAGCTGTGTTGCGATAACGTTTTTTAATACTTTGGCCTTCCAGTCACCGATCCCGGTCTCTTCCGCCGCAAGCTTGGCGAGTTTTATACGGTTATTAAAACCTGCTTCATACACAGCCCTGACGATCCGGTCTGTATCTTCCTGCGTGCATTGGTTAAATATCGCAGCCGCGCATACTGCCTTGTCCATGACACCTTCCACATCGATCAACCGTTTTTCGTTCATGCTGTTCTCCCTCTCACTGAAATGAAATATACGCTGTTTGTATTACCCCGAATATTTCAACGCTAGGATCGTAATATCATCTGATTGCGGGTTACCGGAGGAAAACTCAGATACCGCAGCGCGTACTTTTTTTATCATCGGGAATACCTGTTCCCCTTCCATCCGCGAAAGGGTCTCGATAAGCCTTCCATTTCCGAACAACTCGCCCTGTTTATTCCTTTCTTCTGTGATTCCATCCGTATACATGAACAGAGTGTCACCAGCCTTGAGCCTTGTCTTGTCCAGATAATAGGTCACCTCGGGTAAGATGCTTAGCGGAAAACCGGGTTGGACGCGGAGCATTTCACAGGTTCCGTTACCCCTCACAATAACCGGGGGATTATGCCCGGCATTCGAAAATTCTATTTCACCGGTCCTAATATCGAGGATACCGCAAAACGCCGTGGCGAACATACATTTCTCATTATCCGGATACAAAATGCCGCTCACGTTGGCCAGTATTTTGTCTGGCGACAATCCCTGCAAAGCCTGGTTCTTCAAAAGAGTTTTTGTTATGACCATATACAACGCGGCAGGGATCCCTTTCCCCGAGACATCGGCGATCATAAAATAGAGCTTGTCCTTATTCACAAAGAAAAAATCATACATGTCGCCGCCCATTTCTTTCGCAGGTTCTATGATCGCACGGATATCGAATTCTTTCCTTTCCGGGAAAGCCGGAAAAATGCGCGGCATCATGCTCGTCTGTATCTCTTTGGCCACCATGACCTCGCTCTGGATCCTCTCCTTGGCGCGGATGGTCTCCGCAAGATCTTTCAGATATTTCGCAAGATCTTCGCTCATCTTGTCAAACGCCCTCGCCAGGTCCCCGATCTCATCATTGGCTTTAACATTCTGCCGGAAAGAAAGGTCGCCCGTGGCAACGCGCTGAACCCCGTCATGCAGCCGGTCCAGCGGCTTCATCATATATTCCGTCATGGCCCATACGATAAGAATACAAACCAGAAGAAGCACGGACATGACCACCATAAGCTTGTTCCTCAGATCCGCCGTGGCTTTTTCCGTCTCTGCCATTGAAAAACCCACCCTGAACGCGCCCCAGTGTCGCCCTTTCACATAGACGGGCGCCGTAATATCCCACATCTTTTCTCCCGTATCGCGGACATAGATCTGCTGAAGATAAGACCCGGAGACAAAAGTCGAAGCCTTGAGCCCGATCTCATCATTGTAAACGCGCTTGGAACGGCTCATGGCCCGGTCCTTATTAAAATCACCCGTGGGCATATTGTTGTACCGCTTATTATGCACCGGGACATACCCGTTAACGTCCACCAGCACCGCGTAAGCGAATTGCGGATCGATCATGTAGGATTCCTGCAAAGGAAGAAGGATGTTTTCGAGATGAGAATCGAGCCCCGAGACGTAATGATACATCTGCACCGTCGCTATCGTTTTGGGATCTATCCCTTTATACCCGTTTAGGACCTTTTCCGGCATAAGTATCGGCTTGAGCGTATGGTCAAATACTTGTTGCACGGTGAAAAGCCCGTTATCGACTACCTCATCAAGCGTAGAGCCGACCGTCTGCGCTCCCGAGACGGCGGCAGTCACGCCCTTTTCAAGCATGACCCTGTGAAGTTCGGCGGTCCTCACGTTTATGATCCATATCGTGAAAATGCCGAGCAGCGTCGTGAGCGCTACTGTCAGCACGATCGACAGCCTGATAGAAAGTTTTTTCATCAACATTTATTTACCTCTTTTATAACCGCCGCGCATGACTCCCCAGTGACGGCCAAAAACAAAAACCGGAACTGAAATGTCGGCAACCATCTCGCCGGTATCCCTGGGATAATTCTGCAAAAGGAAAGGACGGGTGTTCCGCGACGCCAAAAGTCCGGCCATATCATTAAAGATCCGTTTTGAGCGGTGATAGTGATTATCGTTCTCGGGGTTCCCGGTTAGGGGACGTGAAAATTTCGAGTTGTGCGACGGCACATAGCAGTTACGGTCGACCAAGGTCATGTATAGAAGTCTTTTATCTCTGGCCAGATACTCATCTTCGAGGGGAGTTATGACCTTGTCGGTATAATCATCATAGAAGGTATTGAAAGTGGGAGGATAAGTTTCGGAAGATATCGGGAAGTAGAGAGCGCTGAATATTTCGTCTTCGGATTTCACTCCGTCATTAACGGCTTTTTCCAGAAGTTTGCCGGCCCTGTCAGCCGCTTCCTGCACCAACGCCAGCATTTCCTTGTCCTCTGCGGTCAGATCATCAGCTGTGACAACGAAATGTCCTTTAAAATCCCCGGCTTCTTGAAACGCTGCGGTTGTTCCGTTTTTTTGTTCTTCCGCTCTGGCAACGGAGCACAGACTTATGAACGCTAAAAAAATGGCCCCACCGCCCACCAGGCATTTCAAATTTACGGTCTCTCTGGGCATATACTCCATGAACCTAATGGATTACATCTTAGGTTACACCGTTTTTCCAACAATAAAAAGGTGGGGTGGACGAGGAGAATTGAATCCCCGGCCCCAGGATCCACACTTATGTCCACCGGATTAACAAAATGCATTGTTCCGGTTTCCTGAGAGATATTCGCTCTATCCTCTCTTCCGTAGGGCACATTTAAATGTGCCCTACAGGAGGGAATAACTGGAGCAACGCATACAAAGTTTATCCATCTCTGACTGATATGTCCATAAAATCTAGGGCTACTCTCCTGCTCAATTGAAGTGGTACTGTCCTGGCTTTGGTTTTCTTTTTAGAAAATGTAGAAAAGTGCCTTTCTGCGTTCCAGGAAGACTAAGGCGCGACTTCTGACAATATCTTGCTATAGCCCGGAACGATCGCTTTAGGATCGTCGCTAATTTTTCCGTTTGTCCGCGAAAGTCGAGCTATCCACAATGTATGCGTCGACGGTTTCCTGCGTGATAAGGCCTTGCTTGGCATATTCCGCCAGGGCGTCCTTCAGCAACATCATCCCCTGATCGCGACCCGTCGAAATGACGTTATAGATCTGTACAGTCTGGTTACTGCGGATCAGATAGCGGACCGGAGTCGTGACCGGCATGGTCTCAAAGACCGCCAAGCGGCCGGAGCCTTCTTTTTTCTTCACCAGGACTTGGGAAACGACCGCCGCAAGCGTCATGGCCAGCTGGACTCTTATTTGGCTCTGCTGTTGGGGAGGGAAGACATCGATGATGCGGTCGATGGCCTGTACGGCATCGTTGGTGTGAAGTGTCGCAAAGACCAAGTTGCCTGTCTCGGCCGCCGTCAGCGCCATGGCAATAGTTTCCAGATCACGGATCTCTTCGACCACGATTACATTCGGGTCTTCCCGGAGCACCACACGCAAGGCGCTCGCAAAAGAAGTCGCATCGATTCCGATCTCACGTTGGCTGATCAAGCTTTGCTTGTTCCTGTGGATGTATTCGATGGGGTCTGAGATCGTGATGATGTGCGCGTTCCTGTGTTTGTTTATATGGTCCACAATCGCCGCCAGGGTCGTGCTCTTGCCGCTGCCAGTGGCTCCCGCGATCAGTACAAGTCCGTGCGGCAGATTGGCCAACTTTTTCAGCAAAGGGGGCAGACCCAGTTGTTCCATCGTAGGCGGAGTGGTGGGATTGATGCGAATAGCGCCGCTCAAACGGTTCAGCTGGAAGAAAAAATTGACGCGGAACCGATGCGTGAAATTCGGGAGCGCTACGGAAAAATCCACTTGGCGGTTTTCGAGAAGACACTTCTTCTGGTCTTTGCTGAGGAATAGGTCTGTGCAAGTGGCCATAAAAGCGCTCGTGATAGGTTTTGCCAGCGTGAATGGGGTCAGAATGCCGTCGATCCTGAAGATGGGATGGCTTCCTACCTGAAAATGAATGTCCGAAGCGTTGCGGCTTACAGCGGTCTTCAGGAGGCTCAGCACATCGTCCTGGCTTGTGGAAACGGAAGCGGTTTGCGGGGAAGATGGGTCCTGAAACTCGTTCTGTTGATCCCCGAGGACATAGATGTTATCGTTATTATTATCGTTGTTAGCCATAAAAATCCTCCCTAGATTTTAGGAATGCACACTGCGTAAAAAGAGGACACGACCAAATATTATTATGCGTTGCTCCAGTTATTCCCTCCTGTAGGGCACATTTAAATGTGCCCTACGAAAGAGAGGATAGAGCGAATATCTCTCAGGAAACCGGAACAATGCATATTATTATACCCGCATTGCCGGGGATAATCGTCCTGTTTTTGTTGAAAATGCCAGCGGCAGAGGAACAGCTTATAGCTACGACGATAGCGTGACGAACCTAGTGACAAACATGATGACAGCGGCAGGGACAGCCCATTTCGGGTATGACAACCGGGATCGCCTGATTTTGGTCCGTGATGAGAATGGCCTGGAAACGGAATGAATGTACAACGATAAAGACCAACTTATGGGTGTCGGCACGGGTTTTGCTTATGATTTTGACCTAGCCCCCGCTACCAATTCATGAAAAGCCCTCTTCAGAAATAGAGAGGGCTTTTTTTATGTGAATGGGTACTGTCCTGATTTTTATTTTTTTTGAGCGATGATAGCCAGAACTACCCCAATCTCAGCTACGCTTATGTTCCCCGCGAACGCGGGGATGAGCCGTTTTTAGCTGTGTGGGCGCGTGGATTGCTCGGAAATTGTCCCTTTGCAATGTCTTATGCCGTTGCATTTCCTCGGACGGATTTCCTCCACAAATCATCGGCGGACAGGCATCCTCCGGCGAAGAAATGTTCCCCTGGAATGCTCTCCGCGATGTTACACAATCCCCCTTGCGGATGCGGCGATTAGAGGCTATAATTGCCTCATAATGTGAAGCGATTATGAGGTGATTATGACTTACATCTGGGAACATAAAGATTGGCCCCTGTTGACTTGGGATGCAGCGACCCTGCTTCCGTTGGTCAGCCAAGCTCGAAAAAGCCAAGGGTTGCTTTTAGCTAAAGTAAAAAATCTCGGCTTTGAACTGGAAGGACAAGCCCAAGCGGATGTTCTTACAGAAGAAGTGATCAAAACGTCCGCTATCGAAGGAGAGCGCTTGAACCGGGAATCCGTGAGGTCCTCGGTCGCAAGACACCTTGGACTTCCTGAAGCCGGTTTAGCTTCGGAGACGCGTTCGGTGGACGGATTGGTGGAGGTTTTGTTGGATGCGACCGGGAATTACAACAAACCTTTGACTAGTGAACGCCTCAAGGGATGGCAAGCCGCACTTTTTCCGACAGGGTTTTCTGGATTTTCCAAGATCCGTGTTGGCGAATGGAGAGGCCATGCCATGCGTGTTGTTTCGGGTTCCGTGGGCCGTGAGAAGGTCTATTTCGAGGCGCCTCCGGGCGAAAAAGTCGAAAAAGAAATGAAACGATTTCTTTCCTGGTGGAATGCGACTTTGAAAACAGAAGAGGGTCTTTTGCGTGCCGGAGCGGCCCACTTTTATTTTGTCGCGATCCATCCCTTCGAGGACGGTAACGGTCGCGTGGCTCGTGCGCTCACCGATATGGCTTTGGCACAAGATGAAAATCTGAGAGTTCGTTATTACAGTTTCTCATCCCGGATCATGCAAGAAAGAGAAAGCTATTATCGAATCCTTGAAAGCACGTCTAAAAGCAAAAACACGGATATTACGGGTTGGCTAGCATGGTTTCTCGAATGCTACAAACGGGCAATCGATGATTCCGAAAAGATCATCGGTCAGGTACTGGATAAAGCCCGATTTTGGCAGATTTATGGTGGATTGGAACTAAATGAGCGTCAACGCAAAGTGGTGAATCGCATGCTGGACGCCGGAAAGGGAGGATTTCTGGGAGGTCTTACGACCCGCAAATATGTTTCCATGGCGAAGGTCAGTCGTGCCACGGCATTTCGTGAAATCTCAGATATGCTGGCGAAGAAAATATTGCATCAATTGCCAGGTAAGGGGCGTAGTGTCCACTATGATTTAGCCTGGCCGCCCGAAACTCCAGAGGCGAAAGATAACAGCAAGAGATAAAACAGCTTATGGCGATTATTTACTGCACACGTAAAGTAGTAAAAGAAGCAGGATTATCTGAAGCGCAACTGGCAAAAGCTCTTGGCGAAGATTTGCCGATCGGGAGCTGGCACGTCCATTTATTCTTCAGGCGAAAAGAAAAGTGTCTCATTTTCACAAATACCCGGACGCTTTATTCATTCGTTGTGGAGAATGTGAAACGGGCGGATGTCAGGGATCTGGCCCCGCTTTTCCGGAAAGAGCTTAATCGGTCGCTTTTCTATGAAGAATTTAGCGCCGAAGCTATGGGAGAAGTGGCCCGTGAAACCGGAACCGTTCAATTTGCCAGGGCAAGCAACCGGAGCGTTTTAAGCTCTATGAACGATTTGATACGGCAACATGACGGCTACACCGAAACGCTTGAAGAAAAGGGACGTGAAGACCTCGTGGCCGTCAATCGCCAGATTAACCGGACTCCGATGGGCGCAATGCAGTATGCATTTCCAGTGGAGAGATTTAAAGAGTTGTTGGGCATAAAAACAGATAAGAAAAAAGAGCGTGTTTACTTCTTGGGGGAATGGACCAAAGAAATGAATCGATAATTCGATATGCTTCTGAAACTCACCTAGCCAGTCCCTCCAGGAGAGAGTAAAATTGCAACAGCTTTGGTAATTGCAACTAAGAGGGCGGGGATACGAAAAGTTTTTTTCACAAAGGAGTTTTATGAGCTTTACAAGAAAAAGAAACGAGACCGTTTTTATTATGGTGCTGATCGCTGCTTGTGTTTGGCTTCCACGGAATGGTTTTTCAGAAGATAAACGAGCTGGGCTTTATGTCGGCCCTTTATCGGCTGCTGTAGAGACCATAGTTGAAAAAGCGAAATCCGCTCCTAAAGATACCCCCGAGACCCAACAGCAGTACCGTGGAGAAACAGGTATGAGCAAAAAGCGAGCGACTGAACCTGAGACAAAGAGTCCTCTGAGTTCTCCTTCCAACCGTGGTGACCAATAAAACCTTCCAGTTCTGCTATATTGAAACACTGTCTGGAAACAGCATAAATCTGGCGAGGGGCGTCTTTTCTCCCCAGGTATCACACACAACCAGAGCGCGTGTACGATGCGTTAATTTTGAGCAGGGTTGAGTATCGCAAGGGGACAAGGTGTTCTCATCGACGGCAGGACGATCATCCTTATCGATCTGGGCACGGGCGGGACGGTCCGGACGTTCGATCTTGAAGAATCCAATATCATGGAAGGACAAGCTTTGATCGTTGACGGAAAGATCATTGTAACAACTTCAGGCGGTCTTCATTGCATCGATGCAAAAAAGGCCGGTCTCTCAGGCTGGTCGCACTGCGCCGGAACTTCGCTGCGTAACGGAGCGGATAGAACGTAATAACGCAGTGCCTGGTATAAAGCTTTATCCAAATTCCCGCCGGCTGAAAATCGAAGTGGTATAATCAAGCAAAAGCAGGGAGAGGAGGTCATTAACGATAAACGCCGTGTGCGAGTTTTCATGATCCTATCAATAAGAAAGGCCCTCTGGCCGAATGAAAGGGTGTTAGCGAACCTTTCAACCAGCCGGGGAGGGCCTTATGGATCTCGAAACCTTTATCGTCACG
>JBAZER010000042.1:0-16897 GCA_041653795.1 Candidatus Omnitrophota bacterium | reverse complement strand
CTTCTCTCTCCCCCTCAGCCAGAATAACCCCCTCTGACTTATCCTTAAAATTCTTCGGAATACCTTCGGTGAGAAAAACAACAACTTCTCCGGCGGGTGGATACCATGTTCCGGGGCACTTACATCCATCAGAAAATGAAAGGTAAATTGGGCTAGTCCCAATGCCAATCAATTTCCATCGCGTGGAAATTGGGGCAATCCTGACTACCATAAAGGAAAAGAAAATAGATGCTAGAACAAGTAAACCCTTGGCAATTTCAAGATTTTCATGAACACAACCGATGGAATTTCCAAGAAATCCTTCTTCGCCGCTCGTTTTTCCCCAGCGAGGAAAAACTTACTCGCGCCTCAATCCTTGTTTTTCGTTTTATTTCTTTAATGGTTGACGAGGACATCCCCAATTTTCACTTCGTGAAAATTGATAAGTATTGGGACAGGTTTCGCTCGGCGCGTAGAAGGCCTAGAGGGCATCGTTCGAGACCCTGGGAGCTTGGTTTCACCCAATTCTTTGTGTTTTCCAGGGGCGAGACCCGAAGGCGGGTGATTCTCGCAGGAAGAAGCAACCGCCGGTGATGACAGGCCTTCTGCCCGCCACCTTGCCCGCTCAACCCTCGGAGCGCGCTTCAGGATTCTTGGAAATTCCACGTGTTCTATTTGCTAAAACATGGAAATTGCCAGGAAGGCCTTTCCCATCGCCGGGGGATCGTATAGAATGACCCAACTTTCAGATAATTGTTCTCATCCCCAGAAAGGAAACCTATGTCTCAGATCTTGGCCAGTGAACTGGAAAAGAAACTTTATATCAAAGTGGACGGCCAGCCGTATTTTGTGCTCGACGTCAAATTCGCGACGCCTACCGCGCGGGGAGCTTCGACCATGGTCAAGGCCAGGGTACGCAATCTCCTGAACGGCACGGTGCAAGACAAGACTTTCAAGACCAGTGAGAAATTCGAGGTCCCGGACGTGGAAAAAGTACCGGCGGTCTTTCAATACATCACCGGCTCGGAATATCATTTCATGGATAACGTGGCTTATGAGGAATTTGTGCTTACCGCGGAAAAACTCGGGGAGCAGAAATTTTATCTTAAAGAAAATCAGGAAATGCTGGCCCTGAAACTGAACGGCGCGGTGGTTTCGCTGGAACTTCCCGTGTATGTCGAACTGGCCATTACGGAGACCGATCCCTCGATCAAGGGGGCTTCTATTTCAGGCCGTTCTACTAAAAAAGCAAAACTCGAAACAGGGCTGGAAGTCCAGGCCCCCCTTTACGCGGAAGCAGGAACGGTCTTGCGTGTGAACACGGAAACCGGCGAAGTTTCCGGCCGGGCCTAGTATTCTGATTTTATTGATTTTGGGAGGTAGGTCCCCCGGGCTTTTTTGGCGAGGACAGTATCCCTTCTTATTCGATACCTAATCCGGCAACGACAGGCGCATCATCCATCGGCAAGCTCTCGGGGGCCCTTTCGCCGGGCATGGAATCCGAATCGCCCTCAAAAGCCGAAGGATCCGAGGCTTCTTCCCCTGCCTGGCTATTGACTTCTACAAAGTCCTCTTCAGCATACAGCGCTGGTGCTCCCGCAAAAGCAACGAGAGAAAAAACTAAAAATCCATAAATCATTTTTTGATTCACAATTTCCTCCTTTTAAAAATGCATTTTGCCTGGTTAGGCATACTCGTTGAATGAACTGATTTCCGTTAAAGTCTTTCTCGTTTTGGGAACGATTTTATCCTCTTCTGGGTAACCGAGAGCGATCACAATATCGATCTTTTTATCCCGGGAGAGCTTTAATTCCTGTTTCAAAGCCTTTTCATCGAACCAGCCGATCCAGCAGCTCCCGATCCCGAGTTCCTGGGCCTGCAGGATTAAATGTTCGATGACGATCCCGATGTCCACGAGACAATACCGCGTGTCCCGGATCTGTCCCCCAAGCGAGGCGAGAAATTTCATCTTTTCCGAAACAACTGCAACAAGCACCGGCGCTTCTTTTGCGAATTTATTCATCGAATAAAGTCCGGAAAAAATCCGTTCCGCCACACGCCTCCGGAGTTCTGGTTCATCAATCACCACAAAATGCCACGGCTGGGAATTGCACGCCGAAGGCGCAAGCCGCGCTGCCTCAAGACATTTGAGAACGTCTTCTTTTGCGACCGGCCGGTCAGAATACCGCCGGACACTCCTTCGCTTCTGGACCAGATCCAAAAAATTCATTCAAAAATCCCCTATACTGCTTCCCGTTTAGTTAAATTATCCATGCATTGTTCCGGTTTCCTGAGAGATATTCACTCTATCCTCTCTTCCGTAGGGCACATTTAAATGTGCCCTACAGGAGGGAATAACTGGGGCAACGCATTATCCTTTTCCCGAGGCCATCTTCGCTTCCCCCTTTTCTTCAGAACATTCGACGGCCATAACTTTCTCATTCAGTGGATGTTTTGTTAAGAACGGATCGCCTGCCTTTTGATCTGTCACCCACGCTTCGTTGTGTCCGCTTTTCGGGGGAAGATCCGTTCCAAGCTGATCTTACTGCCTATGAAATACTTCCCTAAGAATTACATTCGCAATATTCTCAGCTAAAAGCTGGTTGCCTTTTTCAGTGCAATGGCCAAAGTCACCGGCAAACATATCCCTGAAATACTCTTTACGGCTTACCTTTTTCAGGGCTTCCTTGAATATCCCCTCGTTATCTACGAAGATAACCCCTTCATCTTTCTCAAATATTTCCTTTAACGGCTTCACATGACGCATAGGATACTGCACGCAAACTAATTTTATCCCCCTTTTATCTAGGATTTCCTTTAGTTTGCGGTAGTAATTGATTGTAACTGGAAAATAATATCCCAATCTCAATCTATTTATCTTTTTGGCATATTCTTTTGCCAGCTCTGGCTTGCCTGTTTCTTCGTATAACGATGATACTAATCTTAAAAAACGCTCGTTTTTTGGATTAAGTTCTACGGCTTTCTTAAATAAGTCCTCGGCTTGGCGGAATTTGCCTTGATCCCGATACAACTCCCCTAATTCAACGTAGGCATGATCGTTTCTAGGATTAAGTTCAATGACTTTCTTTAATAAGTCCTCGACTTGGGGGAATTTGCCTTGCTCTCGATAAAAAGCCCTTAATTCAATATAGGCAAAATCGTTTTTAGGATTAAGCTCGATGGCTTTCTTAAATAAGTCCTCGGCTTGGGGGAATTTGCCTTGCTCTCGATAAAAAGCCCCTAATGCACTATGGGCAAAATCGTTTTTAGGATTAAGCTCGATGGCTTTCTTAAATAAGTCCTCGGCTTGGGGGAATTTGCCTTGCCCGAGATAAAAAGCCCCTAATTCAATATAGGCTTGATCGTTTCTAGGATTAAGCTCGATGGCTTTCTTGGAGGAGTCTTCAGTTAAGATAGATTCGGCAGGAGTTTCTTTTAACCCGATTTCTGGAAGAAAAGTTTGGACTTTTCCAGAACTTCGCCTATCTTCATTAGATTTATAAAACCCTATTTCCTTGGCTTTAGTCAAGATATGCAACCAAAGAAGCCTTACTAGTTTATAAGTTTTAAAAGACCGGGTGAAAAGCATCCCTTTTGAAGCAGTGGCTTCTTCAAAAGGAATATGGTCTCCCCCATCATTAATCCCCATCATCGCAACTACCATGTCCGGATGATACTCAGCTAAATAAGAGTCTATTTGACTTAATATAGTTGAGGTGTACGTACCTATTCTGCCTTTATCTATGATACTAAAACGCACCCCAATATTACGCTGGTTTAGGATCTCTTCCAAGTAGAGCGGATATTGGTTCTGGGTGGTAGATTCTCCTAAACAGAGAATACGATAGGTGCCTTTCTGTTTTATGGATTGTGAATTCCCGTATTCTTGTATTGATAACAGGACAAACCCGCCCAGGCGCAATCCTGCCTCCAGAAGCACGAAAAACAAAAATACTCCGAATAACACCAGAGCTATTTTTTGTTGGGGGGATACTCTTGGCTGTAAAATATACCGCTCCTCGTTTAGTTAATATCCAAAGAGTGAAGAATTGAGCGCCTGGGAATTGCGAAATCCCTACTGAAAAAGAGAATCTCTAAAAACCGGCTGATCTATATTCCCCAGCATTCATGGAAGAACAGGATTTCTGCTCTCAAGTAAGAGACAACGCACATTTTTCGCTTCTTTAGATCCCTTTTCAAGGCTTTCTTCGTCCAAGTCATTTGATTTGTTTCTTTATGGTTGACTTGGGCTGCACTGCCCCAACCCTCTCATTAATTTCAAGTGTTGGTTGGGACTGCACTAAACTTCCTATAAGTTTTATGAGTTGTTCAGTACTGATTTCCAATTAAAAAATAACGGTCCTAATACCAATCAATCGAAGCGTAGCTGAGATTGGGGTCGTCCAAACTACTAATGCGTTGCTCCGGTTTCCTGAGAGATATTCGCTCTATCCTCTCTTCCGTAGGGCACATTTAAATGTGCCCTACGGGAGGGAATAACTGGAGCAACGCATTGAAAAGTTTGGTCGATAATCAGGCGATCACCCGGAAATGTCGATGAGCCGTTGGATCACTTCTTCGACTAGGCGATTGGGCGTGGACGCCCCGGCTGTGATGCCCACCTTGATCTCCCCCGCCGGAAGCCAGCCCGAAGTTTCAAGAGCCTTCCGGGCTCCCGTCTTCTTGTGCCGGATCTTCTCGCGTGAGATGATTGAAGATGCATCTTCCACATGATAGGCCGGACAAAATGCCGAAGCGATTTCCGCCAAATGGCCCGTGTTGCTCGATTTGTAACCCCCGATCACAAGAATGACATCCATTTTTTTCTCGCCGAGTTTACGGATCGCGTCCTGCCGGTCTTGCGTCGCGGAACAGATCGTGTCAAAATGACGGAAACGGCCCGGGAGTTCGCCGTCACCGTAACGAACCCGGAGTGCCTCGCGCAGCATTTCCGAGATCTCGATCGATTCGCGCGACAGCATGGTCGTCTGGTTCGCAAACCCGATCTTTTCGAGATCCTTGTCCGGGTCAAAACCCTCCGAACATGCATCCTTGAATTTTTCGAGAAACAAATCCCGCCTGCCCGCCAACGCCTTGGGGGCGGAGGTCCCGGCTTCCTTGATGTAGCCGCAAACCTGCTCCGCCTGCTCTTGATCCTTTACAACCAGATACTTCGAGGCCCGCGAACAGGTTGCGCGTGTCTCCTCGTGGTCGTATTTGCCGTGGATCACGGACGTGAACCCGTCTGCGCTATAGGCTTCCACACGGCGCCACACGCTCATCACGGACCCGCAGGTCGTGTCCACGATCACACAGTGTTTTTTCTGAAATTCTCTCAGCGCTTCAACCGGCACCCCGAAGGCCGGCATGATCACCACATCTTTTTCGGTGATCCCGGAGCGCGAAGCATCGCCGGCGAGGATCTTCACTCCCATCCCCTGAAGCTCCGCGTTCACGCGCGGATTATGGATGATCTCGTTGGTGAGAAAAATACGACGGTCCGGAAAACGGGCGCGAGTCTCGTAGGCATATTCCACGGCGCGTTCGACCCCGTAACAAAAACCGAATTCCTTCGCGAGATGGATTTCCAGGCGTTCTGTTTTCAGAGAAAATCCGGCGGCGCGGATTTTGTCGATGAGCGGACTGTGGTAGCTTTGATCGAGTTGGTTTTGAACAATATCTTTGAGCCCGAAACTCGTGCGGAAAGTTTTCCCGATTCCGGTCATGAGAATCCGGTCAGGAGGAGGGGATCTTGCGGACCGTCACGCCGGCCTGCTCAAGCAGTCTGAGGGAGACCTCCAGAAACGGATAATTCCCCTGATAGACGACTTCGCTGATCCCGGAGTTGATGATCATCTTGGTGCACATAAGGCAAGGAGAAAAAGTCGTGTAAAGCGTGGCGCCTTTGACGCTCACGCCATGGTAGGCCGCCTGCACGATCGCGTTCTCCTCGCCGTGCGAGCAGAGACACTCTCCGAGGTCTTTCCCGGAGGCATCAATCGCATTGCAGCGAGGACAACCGCCTTCGTTGCAGTTCTTGATTCCCCGGGGCGTTCCGTTGTAGCCGGTCGAGATGATGCGCTTGTCCTTCACGATCACGGCGGCGATCTTCCGTTTCATGCAATTGGCGCGCATGGCCACGACCTTGGCGATATTCATGAAATATTCATCCCAGCCCGGCCGTGTAGCCTTTTGCGCGAGGCCGAGAAGAACCGCTTTCACCTTCTCATGCATTTCCTTCAGCGGCCCGTTGTTGTCAATCTGGAGATTCGCCAAAGCGATCGTCTGATCAAGTTGTTGGTCGGTCTTGCTCGGGCTTTCTGCTTCCCTGGCCTCAAGCGCCTGAAAATCCTCCCACACCCGCGGATCGTTCTCCCGGCCGCGTTGTTTGAGACGTTCGAAACGAAGCCGTTCCGGAGCATGAATGCGAACAAGGGTGAAATCACTGCGGCGGCGAAAGACCTGGACCTCGGAAGGATGACGGATGGAATCGATCACATAATTTTTCTCGGGATCAAGCTTCGCGAAGATCCGTTCGGCAAGGCAGCCCGGCCCTTCTTTTTCGCGCAGTTCGTTGCCAAGTGCGACAAGCACGTCACGCGCGACCTCCTGACCGCGTTTTTTGGCTTCTTCCCGGAGCGCGTCGGAAAGCGAGAAGTAATGGAAGCCCCGGTCTTTCAGGAAATTCGCCGTTTCCCCTTTCCCTGATCCGTTCTTGCCTGTAAGTCCGATGATCATACGATTCCTTTTTTACGGATGAATCCAAAAATCAGGCGGGTAGAAACGTTGATCGCCCTCGTGCCGCTCCACCAGAATAAGATAATGAGCGTTCTTGCCGTCTTTCATTTCCGGTAATGCGGCAATCTCGCGAAGAGTCTCTCCGTGTTTTCCGGCCGGGGGTCTTATAAAACCCACGGACTGTTTTTCCATGTGGAAAGCCGCCTCGTCAATATTGTCCACGCGAAGTGCCATGGCATAGGGCTTGTTATCGCCGAAACGCGTAACCCAATCCATCCCGGCCTTTTTACGGGGGTGTTCGATCAGGATCGCCGGGGCGTGGTCCTTGCGAAAGATCTCCACACCATGCCCTTTGTGTTCGAGGACCCCGGAAGCGGGATTTCTTTCATACCCCATCTCGAGAAATTCGTTTGCCTTCTCCTCCGGGCGAAGGGTGCGGAAAATGAAATGATCCAGAACAGGACGGATACCGATTCCCACAAGCGTCAACCCGCGCGTCACGACCCGGACCGCGGTATTCTCCAAGGCAAGACCCTCGGCATATTGTTTCAATATCTGTTCCAAAAGAGCGGGATTCCTGCAACCGGCGGCAGATGGCATCTTGATTTCCTTTTGATAAGTTGCCTGTAAAGACAAAGCTTGCCCCCCGCTGTTTCGCTTTGTGGAGTAAAGCGGCAGGGAAGAAATTTTCGAATCATTCTTCTTATGCATTGTTCCGGTTTCCTGAGAAATATTCGCTCTATCCTCTCTTCCGTAGGGTACATTTAAATGTGCCCTACAGGAGGGAATAACTGGAGCAACGCATTTCTTATTTCAGCTTGTTCCCCGGCTTTTTCGGGGCTTCATCCCTCGAACGGGGCGTCGCCTTGGGGTTCGCTTTGAATTGGGGAGCAAGATCGGCGTTGATCTTGGCATAGGTCGGGTCCATATCCTCGGACTCAACGATCGAGCCGACCGGACATTCCGCCGCACAAGCACCGCATGAAATGCAGATCGCCGGATCGATCACCATGAAATTTTTCCCCTGGTACGTTCCGGGAAAGATTGCCTCGGTGGGACATACACCAGCACAGAGGCCGTAGCGTTCACCGTGACATTTCTCAGTAATAACGTAAGCCATTTTGTGATTCTCCTTAATGGGTGTTGGTTTTGAAAGAGGCGGTATTTTAACCGCTGCTTCCTCCATCGTCAATGCTTTCAAATCCGGAAAACAAATGCTACTTCGTAGACGGACGGCCCATGGCCTCAAGATGGGCAATGCGGTCTTCCGTGGAAGGATGCGTGCTGAAAAGAACGGACCACCCCTTGCCTGAAAGCGGGTTGGCGATGAAAAGATGGGCGGTCGCGGGTTCGGCATCGCGAAGCGGAAGTCGTTTGGAAGTAATCTCGATTTTTCTAAGCGCACTCGCAAGATAAAGAGGTTCTTCACAGAGGCGGGCCCCGCACTTATCGGCTCCGTATTCCCTGGATCGTGAGATCGCGAGTTGGATGAACGTCGCGACAAAAGGCATCAGAATCGATGCCAGGATCAAAGCCAGCGGATGGCCGTTATCATGCTCATCACGCTCCCCGCCCCAGAAAAACGACCAGCGGAACATGGAGGCGATCATACTAAGTACACCGGCCAGCGTCGCCACGATCGAGGACAGCAAGATATCGCGATTCAGGATATGCGACAACTCGTGCCCCAGCACGCCGGAAAGCTCCTCCTTATTGAGAAGTCCGACGATCCCGTGCGTGACCGCGATCGCCGCGTGCCCAGGATCTCGACCAATAGCAAAGGCGTTCGCCGAAGCAGATGGAAGCATATAAAGCCGCGGCGCAGGGATCCCGGCTTTTTCCGAAAGCTTTTTCACGATCTCAAAAACCTCGGGCGCTTCATTCTCGGCAAGGGGTTGTGCCCGGTACATCGCAAGCACGATCTTGTCGCTGAACCAGTAGGCGCCAAGATTCATCACGCAGGCAAAGAAAAACGCGGCGATCATCCCCTCCTGCCCGCCGAGAAGTCCGCCGCACCACACTACCAGCAGAGTCAGGATCATAAGAAGAAAAGCCGTCTTGAAAAAATTCGCCATGATTTATCTTATGCATTGTTCCGGTTTCCTGAGAGATATTCGCTCTATCCTCTCTTCCGTAGGGCACATTTAAATGTGCCCTACAGGAGGGAATAACTGGAGCAACGCATATCTTAATCAAAAAATGAACGGGTAATCATGACAACTTAAATCACCACCTATACAAAATGAAGATAGAGACTTGGACGTCATGATCTTTCTCTAATAACAGTGAATTGGACATGATTTTTTTAGTTGACGTGCAGAGTTTCAAGTTCGGCTTCGGGCTTCGCTTCGGTGATCCGCAATAATGCGATAGCAGCACCTTCGGGCACTATTCTTCCCTGCCCCGACGGGGAGTATAACAATGAGTTTGCTATTAATCAATATTAACTTGCTTTTTATTAATATTACTAAGATTTTATTGTAAGCGAGTGCCGCGCTAAACTTTCTATGAAACTTTTAGGTTGTTCAATGCGGACAGGAATCGAACACGCGAGCGAAGATTACCTCGCTGGAGCGATCTCAAGCACTGATGAAGCACATTGGAATTGCTTCCAAAATGATAGCGCAAAGTGAGATATGTCTGTATGTTGACGGCTTATTTCTTGGAAAGAACGGCAGAGATGGCGGCGAGAGTTTTAGGCGGAACGGGGCCTCGGAAGACAAGCGAGAGGCGGCGATCAGTGATGTCCTCCACAGTCTGCGCCATTTCGGTCTCCACGGAATAGACAAGCTGGGCCTTGATCACGACTGGCCTGTCCGAGATCTTTTCTTTGAGACCGGGGTCTTTTTCGGCGAGGGCGAGTACATCTTTGTAGCGGCTGCCGTAAAGATCCATGAGCGACTGTACGACTTCCCTTTCAAGGCCTGAGCGCGCGGCTACGATCTCGACGCGTTCGGCGATGGCCCCGCTGCCGTAGACCGTGAACTTTTCTTTTTCATAGATCCTGTGAATACGGTTCATGCAATCCTCGGCCACTTTCCGGTAGGTCGTGTATTTGCCGCCTACCACGAAGATGACGCCGGACTGCGAACTATAGAAAAGATGCTTGCGCGAGACCTTGTACGGCGAACCGCCTTTACGAATAAGCGGCCTGAGGCCCGCGAACATCGCGAGAATCTTTGCGGGGCTAAAATCAAGCGCCGGAAAAACGCGTCTGGATTCACGCATCAGATAATCCATATCCTCCTTTTCGACCTTAACGGCATCAGGGCTGGCGAGGTAGTCCGTGTCCGTCGTACCGATCAGAGAATTCCCCATCCAGGGGATAACGAAGAAAATGCGGCGGTCACTTTGAGAACCGATTAAAACGGCGTGCTTCGAAATCTCGCCCTTATAAACGATGTGAATGCCTTTCGTGGTCCGGACCTTTTTCCTCGCGTTTGGAATATCCAGGTATAAGAGTTCATTCGTCCAGGGCCCGACTGCGCAGATGACCCGTTTCGCGCGCACCTCGAATCCTCTGATCCCGAGCATATCGTGCGCTCTGGCGCCGGCAACCCGTCCATTTTCCTTTATAAATGAAACGACCTTCACATAATTGGCAACATGTGCGCCGTATTGGGTAGCCATCAGGACATTTTCGAGACAAAGCCTCGCGTCATCCATCTGTGCGTCATAATAAAGCACCCCGCCTTTCAGGCCTTTTTGTTCAATGCCGGGCTCAAGCCGTATCACTTCTTCGCGTGTGAGATTCTTGTGCGGTTTCACCCGGTACTTGCCGGCAAGCAGATCATAGAGAAAAACACCGAGCTGCATCATCCAAAGGGGTCTTTTGTCACCCTCGTAGACCGGAATCACAAACGGCAAGGGTTTTACCAGATGCGGTGCGGCCGCGAGTTGGATGTGACGTTCTCTCAGGGATTCATAGACCAGATCCACTTCAAGATTCTCAAGATATCGGATGCCGCCATGAATGAGTTTGGTGGACTTGCTCGAGGTACCGCTTGCAAAATCACCTTTTTCGAAAAGCGCCACCTTCATGCCACGCCTGGCCGCGAGATGTGCGATCGCGGCTCCGTTGATCCCGCCGCCGATTACAAGAATGTCGTAAGTCGTCCGTTTAAAACGCTCGATATCGCGGATCATGGAAGCATGGTTCTTTGGACGGCTTTGAGCCATCCTTGATAAAGCCGCGCGCGTTTTCGGGGTTTTATGGAGGGAGAAAAAATACGGTCGACCTGATGCTGTTTCTTGAGATCATGGCTCTTTTTCCAGAGACCTGTCGTGACGCCGGCCAGATGCGCCACGCCGCGGGCCGTGAGCTCGACAACTTTGGGACGGATGATCTTCGAGCCCAGGATATCGGCTTGGAATTGCATGAGTAGATCGTTCCTGCACGCGCCGCCGTCGACTTTCAGTTCATGGATCGGGCCGCCGAAAGTCTTTTGCATGATATCGAAAACATCGCGGCTTTGATAAGCGATCGCTTCAAGACATGCACGTATTATATGAGGCATCGTGGTCCCGCGCGTGACCCCCGCGATGAGTCCCCGGGCTTCGCTTTTCCAGTAGGGCGCGCCAAGCCCGACAAAGGCCGGCACCACGTAAACTCCGCCCGTATCTTTAAGACCTCGAATCACCTTTTCAGTTTCCGCGGAATTCTTGATGACCTTGAGACCGTCGCGCAGCCACTGAACGACTGCGCCCCCGATGAACACGGCACCTTCGAGCGCGTAGACGGGCCTGCCTTTAAAATCGCTCGCGAGCGTTGTGAGAAGTCCCTCCTTTGAATAAACAAGTTTCTTGCCGGTGTTCAGCATGATGAAACAACCCGTGCCGTAGGTATTCTTGCTTGTGCCGGCTTCGTAACAACCCTGGCCGTAAAGTGCGGCTTGCTGATCCCCCATCACTCCCGCGATCGGAATGCCGGCCGGAAGTCCGGCGATCTTCCGTGTGGTCCCGAAGATCGATCCGGAAAGTTGGAGCCCCGGCAGAACTTTGGCCGGAACGCCGAAAACCTTGAGAAGTTCCGGGTCCCATTTTTTTGTTTTGATGTTGAGAAGCAGTGTGCGCGAGGCATTGGTGAGGTCGGTCACGTGCGACTGCCCGCCCGTAAGTTTCCAGATAAGCCAGCTGTCGATCGTCCCGAACGCGATCTTCCCCCTGATGGCCTTTTGGTGGAGGCCCGGGACATGGTCAAGGAGCCACTTGATCTTGGTGCCGGAGAAATAAGGGTCGAGCACAAGGCCGGTTTTTTTGTGGATCATGGGCTCGTGTTTCTTGAGCACGCGGCAAATGTCCGAGGTGCGACGGCATTGCCAGACGATGGCATGATGGACGGGCCTTGAAGTTTCGCGGTCCCACATTACGGTTGTTTCGCGCTGATTCGTAACACCGATAGCAAGGATCTTTTCGGGGGCGATCCTGCTCTTGCGGACGGCCTCACTAATCACGGTCTCACAGGAGTGCCAGATCTCCCGGGCATCATGTTCTACCCAGCCGGGTTTTGGAAAATACTGTTTGAACTCGCGATAGGCGCTTGCGACGGTCCTTCCGGCCGCGTCAAAAAGGATGACCCGCGAACCGGTCGTGCCCTGATCGATCGCGAGGATATAACGCTTCACGTCAGATCATCCAGCACTTTGGTGGTGACGATAAAGCTCGCGTCCTTGAGGCGAAGGATGTTCCGGCCTCTCAGCACCCACTGCAGGGTTTTCAGGAATTCCGCGCGGTCGGCAATATGGACCAGGCAACCACGGCAGGCAACGCTGATCTGGCCGCGTTCTTCAGAGACCACCAGCGCGATCGCATCGGTTTTTTCCGTGATCCCGATCGCTGCCCGGTGCCGTGTGCCGAAACTCGGCGAAAGATCGGAAAGTGATGCAAGAGGTAAAATCCCCTTGACGGTTTGCATGCGGCCTTTATGCACCACAAGCGCACCATCATGAACAGGCGACGAGGTCAGAAAAAGCGGTACGAGAATCTCGGATTTGATCTCCGCATCGAACGGCATTCCGCCTTTCATGAACGGGCGAAGCGGTTGTTTGCGCTGGAGAATGATGAGCGCGCCGACCTTGCGCGACGCCATCCGTTCCATGGCTGACCAGATCTCAAGAAGATAATGCGGGAGCTGGGGTGTTTTCCGGAAGATATTGCCCAACCGTTCTGCAAGCCACAAAACCGCCGAGACAAACATATCCGTACAAAGCAACCCGCCCGCAACTACGAGGAGCACGATCCCGGTTCGATATACAAAGTGAATATCCAAGGAGGGGGCGGCGAAAAAAAGCGCCGACCAAAGGCAGAAGACCCCGGCCAGGTATTTCACAGAAGACCGGAACCAGACGAGCTTGAATGGATAGAAAAAATATCCCAACGCGATAATGACGGCCATGATGGTGATAAGCATAAAAATGTTCCCATTGTTACAACCTGTCATCCCCGCTTAAAACATGCGGGAATGACAAGCTGGAGTGAATTTAAATTCCTGCCTTATGTTACGGCAATACGGGACTAATATTGATGCGGGAAACAACATGATTAGGGGGACTTGGGGCTCGTTCTGGCCCTTCGTTTTTACGAGTCCCTAGTCCCGAGGAATGAGTTCCGTTTTTAAATTGCCGGCTGTTTTACGCGGTTTTGCGGACGATGAGTTTTGGAAGATACCGTTTTGAAATAGGGTGAAAGGCAGGACGTTCGATCTGCCGGATCAGGATATCCACAGCGTCCTTTCCCATTTGGACGAGCGGCTGACGAACGGTCGTAAGCGGAGGCGAGAAGCTTTTCGCGCGCTTGGTGTCATCGAACCCGATCACTGCGATATCCTGAGGAACACGCTGGTTGGTTTCTTTCAGAGCCTTTAACGCCCCGAACGCGAGGTCATCGTTTCCGCAAACGATTGCTTCGGGCAAATTCTTTTCCCCGAGCCACTTCTTCATCACCCGATATCCCTCATGCTCCGTATTTGCATCCCCTGAGTGGATCCATTTTTTATTCACCGGAACGCGTTTCGCCCCAAGTGCCCTGAGGAAACCCTGCGCTTTGAGGCGGGTATCAATAAAAGGAACGAGGATCCTTTTTTTACCGGTCACAAACGGAATCGACATTGGGCCGTGCAATATCCCGATCTTCCGGCGTCCATTTTTTACAAGATGTGCTACCGCCTGCACCATGCCCGCATTCGTATCGGTGTAGAGGCTATTCACTCCAAGGCCTGGAACCGGATCATTAAAAACAAGGACGCGAGGGTGACGGGTTTTTTCAACAAGCCTTGCAATCGAGGGATGGATCCACCGCCATGTCAGGACCAAAAGCCCGTCCAGATCGTGCTGCCGGAGAATCTGATCAAGACTCCGGTAGGACCTGGAAGGCATCATGATGATCTTCAACCGCCCCTTCACCGCTTTGAGGCGCGGCACGATCCCGGAAAGGAGCCCGAGATGATAGTTGGAATGAAAGATGTCTTTGGCGGGAGTGGTCAGAATTCCGAAGGTGTAGGAATGTTTTTTCGTCGGCGGGTTTTTTTTATATCGCATCGGGGATTTCAAAAACCCGTTAGCTGCACGGGCTTTCACGCACCAGCCTCGGCAACCTCAACGGAAAGAGCTTTCCAGACATCGGTTGGATCGTCGTATTGGGCTTCGATCGTGACATCGTCGTTCTTGTGGATATCCTTGAGGGACGTGACCCCCGAAAAGACGGTGGTCTCATCGACCAGGATCTCTTTTTTTTCTTCGGTGTCCGTGATCGGATCGATCTCGCTGATTGTGATCGTCTTGGCCTTGGCGTCAATCTTCTGGACCTCCCCGTCAAACCATTCCGCACGAAGGAGCATGGAAAACGAAAACGTTAGAACAAAAAAAAGGGCGAGGAATTTGGAAGTTCTCATAATCTTTTCCCTGAAATTTTATGGTTTATGAGCGGCGAAAACCCGGGGATAGGATACTCCCAAAAAGTGCTATCCGACAATCAATAAATGGCACTCTTTGCGGAGGCTGTGGGCGAGCGTTCGCAACACGTCGCCGCGCAGGAGACTGATGAGGGCACTGCGTTTCGTGGCACCGATTGCGACGGTTTTAACGTCGAGGTCCTGGGCCGCGCGTGCAATCAACCGGCCGGGGTTGTCCCCCACCTGCCAGATCGGGACCGCCGTGATGCCGAGTTTTTCCATCTCTTCCTGGGCCTTCGCGAGCACCACCACGGACTCCCGCGACGGTTCCATTTCGGTCGGGAGCTCGGGCGACGGGGGGATCTCTTCCACATAGCTTAGATAGACCGAACTCTCGCCCATCGCTTTCACGTGAAGAGCGGCCTCCTCAAGCAGCACCGGATTGAAAGATTTCAGGGCTACAAGTGCGGAACTTTTATAGAGCGAGGTGAGTTCTTTGGCCTCGGCCACGGTGAGCACGTTAACAGTCGAAGCCAGCTCCGGCATCGGCGCCGGCGCGATCATCTTGGCCACGTAGCGGAGGGCGAGACCCACTCCCAGAATGGTCAGGACGAAGAAAAGTGCGTCTTTTTTCTGGATCGCGATCGTTACTTCGATAAAAAGTGTGATGATCGCGCCCGTGCCCAAAAGGATGCGTTCCCAAAATTTCAGCCGTATCGAAAAATTCGTGGCGCTGGTCGCAAGGTTCAGAGTAATCGCCCCGACCACGCCGATCGCGTAAAGGGCCGCCAAGTGAACGATGTCCTTCTCCACGATCAGCACAATGATCGGCAGCAGAGTCGCAACGATCAGGGCAAAACCCGGCATCCCAAACCGGTTGAGCTTCGCGAACACAGGCGGCAATTCGCGGTCTTTGGCCAGCGCGAACTGAATACTCACAAGTCCCATGATCGCCGTATTGCCGGCAGAAAGAAGGAGACATCCAAAAATGATTGAGATCACGGCCCCGTACCAGGGACCGATGTAATGATTCCCGAGCGCACGAAGCATATCTTCCGTGTGACCCGTCAGACTGGGAATCGCATTCATGGCGACTCCCAGGAGGAACGTCAGGATCGATACTTCGACCAGAACGGGCAGAATCGCCCGGCGGGAGGTTTTTTTGACAGGCTCCACCATCACGCCCGTCAAATTCGCGATAGCCTCCACGCCCGAGAGCGCGAGCACGATCCCGACAAAGACTGGCCAGTTCTTCATGAACCCGCCCACAGGCATCGTGAGTTGAACATGAGGAAGGCTCGGAACGGTGAAAGCGAAAAGAATCAAAGCGGCAAGTGATGCGAACACCGCGATCACGGCCGCGACAGTGCCGCCTTTCGAAGGCCCGACCCAGCTCATGGCACCGATCGTAAGGATTGCCCCGATCGCCCAAAGCTCGGGGCACGGCACATTGAAATAGTGGAAGGCATCAAGGACGCTTAAGGAGGCTGTTACAACATAATCCGCCATTAAAAGAAAAGCGCCGATCACGGCCAGAGTTTGGGAACGGTGCTTGACCGAAGAATAAACGCCACCGCCGTCGGGATAGACGCGGCAAACGATCATGTAACAGACCCCGATCAGGATCATGAGAAGGGACATGAGTCCGAGGAAGAACCACGAGGCGTGACCGGCCAAAGCAAAGGCAATCCCGAGAACGTAGGCCTTCGAAGTACCCCAGTCGCCATAAAGCATGGCGCCGGCGTGATACCACTTGAGTTCGCGGGGTCTTTCGACCCGTTTGATCATGACTGCCATAGTCCCAATACCTTTCAATTTTTGCAAAGCAGAAATTGGGGCAGTCCCAATTCCGATCAATCTCGGCAAAGCTGAGATTGGGGCTGCCCTGATTGCTCTTCAAAAAAAGAAAACAAAAATCAGGGCTGTCCCAACTACCCTTTATGTAAAGAAATTTAAAGTTGGGATAGGAAGTTTTGTAATATAGCAGAAACGGGCAGACAATCAATAAATGCCTGCCCCAATTTTCAAATATATTTTTTAAATTGAGAATTGGGACTGGCCCAATTACCCCTTAACTTTTATCGGAGAATTGGGTCCGCCCCTTTCTCTATTGCACTTTTCTGTGGCGTCAAAAATTTGTAAGTGCCCCGGAACATGGTATCCACCCGCCGAAGAAGTTGTTGTTTTTCTCACCGAAGGTATTCCGAAGAATTTTAAGGATAAGTCAGAGGGGGTTATTCTGGCTGAGGGGGAGAGAGAAGAGTCCCAAGGCGGGAAGGGAGAAGAAGTCCG
>JBAZER010000041.1:0-18078 GCA_041653795.1 Candidatus Omnitrophota bacterium | reverse complement strand
TTATCGTCCGCATTATTCGCAAGATCGTGACTCATACTTTTTGCGTGCTGTTAAATCTGAGACTTAATCGTGATCCTTTGCAACTGAAAGGGCTCGTGTGCTAAAACTCGCACACGGCGTTAAAGATGAGTTATAATTTTTTCCTGCTTTTCCACCAAAAGGGGGATTTATGAAAAAAAATTTAATGGCTTTATTGCTGGTCATTTTGACAACAGGTTGTGTTTCTGCGAGCGCGCATCGGCAGGATGTTCAAGACAACGGTCCGAATAGTTTGACGGTCGGGAAAGTTCAACGGGAGATTAAACTAGGAATGACTAATGCCCAGGTGGCAGAAATTCTTGGTTCTCCCAATGTTGTTACGACCGATGAACAAAGACGTGAAGTTTGGGTCTACGACAAAATCGCGTCAGAAGCGGCTTATTCCAATAGCGGAGCTAGTTACGGCGGCGGGGTTGGTGCTGGAGGCGCTCCCGGCTCGTCTTTGATTCTAGGGGGACTTGGAATGGGCTATGGCAAAAATGCCGGTGCTGTGAGCACGACCCAAAAAACGCTCACGGTCATTATCAAGTTTGACCTCGAAGGTAAAGTTAGAGATTTTGCTTACAATAGTTCCAAGTTCTAGAACGCAAGAGGAAGTTTTATTAAAACAAAAAATAGCGTACTAACAATTTCGCTTTGTTTTTTATTGGCGGGTTGCGTTTCTGCTCCTCCGGTCAATCTTCTCGTTTTACCTTCCGATTATCTTTCTGCCCGCCAACAGCAAATGCGGAAATACGACACGACGGATGAGAAGAAAGTTCTTCAGGCCTCTGCGGGAGCATTGCAGGATCTTGGTTTTACGATCGATAAAAGCGAGACGAATCTAGGCGTGATCGTGGCTTCAAAGAACCGCTCGGCAGTTAACGTGGGGGCAACCACGCTAGCAATTACCGCGGACCTTGCGAGTGCGATCCTCACCAGGAATTACAACGCGAATTTTTACAAGAACTCAGATAAAGAACAAAAAATACAAGCATCCATGATTATCAACCCATCCTTGTCAGACAAGAATATGGTTGTCAGGGTTAAATTCCAATCGATTGTTTGGAATCAATCTGGGCAGGTGTCTCGGTTCGAGACCATTAAAGATCCCAAGCTTTACCAAGATTTTTTTGAACGAGTTTCAAAGGCAATTTTTTTAGAGGAGCATAAAATATGATCTTAAAAAAGAGCATGATCTCTTTAATCTTGGGGATTTCTTTGATAGCGGCCGGATGCGCTTCTACTTCTCAACAGCAAATTCTTGCAACTGAGCAAAGCCAAGTGGCATTGAGAAGTATACAAACAAGAGCATTTGATACTACGGACAAAAAATTAATGATGCGAAGCGTTATCAACACGTTGCAGGATCTTGATTTCTTGATTCAAGATTCAAGCCTTGATCTCGGTACCGTAACTGGGCAGAAATTTAGTGGAGTTACTGTGGTCAAGATGTCTGTAATCGTCAAAGAGCGAAATGCAAAGCAGCTTTCAGTGCGTGCGAATGCGCAATTTGGCTTAAAAGCTGTTGAAGACCCAAAAATCTACCAGGATTTTTTTAATGCCCTTGAAAAATCCATATTTCTTACTGCCCACCAAGTAGATTAGGCAATTTGATAGGTGAGACGGGCATGTGTGACGTTGATCCCCATTTTCGACCCTCAAACCCCCTCGATTTCCCTGTGCTAGAATTGTGCTAATTCTGATACTAGCGGATGCAAAAAAAGTAGGCGTTCTAAGGAAGGGCAGGCTACAAAGGGGAAAAGGGTGATTTACGGTTTTGAGCAATGAGTCCAAATGCGGACGGTATTGAGAGGAACCCTCTGAGGGCCGGGATGGTAAAGCGGCTGGAGGAATGGGCTTGGTCAAGTTATCGATATTATGCGTATGGGCGAGACGATGAATAGATCACAGCTCATGGTCTTTACTTGGAGTTAGGTAAGACAGTATCTGAACAGCAGAAAAATTATCAGAATGAAAAACTGCTTGATGAAACCTTCTGAGTTTGATAGGTATTACCTGTTTTTAGTAGTAAATGCTGTAGAAAACAAAAGGCCATATCGGACAATTCCATAATTGCATTAGCACAATTCCTTTCTAAGGAGAAAATATGTATGAAAAAACTTGCCGTATTGTTTATTGGTCTTTTAATCCTGAGTGGGTGTGCAACCACGACCCCCATGGTTTGGTATAAGTCTGGGGCGAGTCAGGAAGAATATAGCCAAGCTAGATATAACTGTCTTCGGGAAGCTCAGCAACCTGTTACGGGTTCTTATGTGAATAGGTACGCTGGAGAATCTTCTGGGAGGCTCATAACCAACAACCAGCTCTATTCTGCTTGCATGAACGCAAAGGGTTGGTTCCTTGAACCTTCAAACCCCAAGCAGGTTCCATTAAAGTGAAATTCGATGAAAAAACCTTATGAAAAACTGGAAAGGACATTTTGCATTGCGTAGGCTGTCACTGCTCGAAGTAGCGGCCGGTATGTTACACTAACCTTTTTAGGGAATGATATGACAGGAAGAAGCCTAATAAAAGCGAGGTGGGATTTTTTGAATAAGGCGACTGTGTTCATGGCAATCGCTTTTTTTGTTTGTGTCATAGTCCCATTTCCCTTCCCTTGTGCCCTTGCTTCCGAATTAATCCTTAATGAGACCGGGCGATCCACGCCTACTCTTACGCTCGAGCAGGCTAACGCCCAATCCGCGGTCGTCTCCAGTGAGATTCCTTCCGGCGCTGCAATCCAGAACACAAATCCTCTTTCACTGCCGACGCCGGAGCAGTCCGTGCCTCTCTCCTCTCTGGTGCCCGGGGTCGCCAGTGATTCCATTACAAGACTGGACAACGGCCTCTATGAGGTCAAGCTCGGGGCCGAATTCAAGGCCTTAAGAAACAATATTATGACCCCAGCTCTTGTGGCGGGTTGTCCCGCGGAAATATTAGCCACTGTTGAGCTTTCGATCACCGATGCTTATGTCAAAGAAAAACTTGCCGACGTTTATGATTTTGTGGTGTTCCTGCCGACGACGCAGGCGCTGCACAGCACCTCCCTCCTGCCTTACATCAATCAAGCAGGTATCGATTATCTCGGTCTGGGATGGGGGGTCGATAGCAACATCCAGGGGATCGGTCTGCATCAGGAAAATCGTCCCGGTTATGACACTTATCTCAAGCGTTTTCTGCCGAAGGTAGAACAGTATTTCAGCGAGACCTATGAAGACTTTATTGTCAACGGGGAGCGGGAAGGCGGCGTTCTTCTGGATGTGGCCGCGATCAATTCGGAATACTCCGGAATGACCGCCACGGCCAAGAATAATCTTCTGGACAACGTCCTTTTGGAAGAATTCCATCACCGGTGGGGGAGCTTTTTAGGCTCCCGAGGCAGTTACACGCTAGATTCGCTTGGGATCCTGGGGCGGGACAACGGCCACTGGAGCGCGTTCTTTGACGCCGGGCAGTCGCCGATGGACGGTATCGACTGGACGGACCTCGGTAACGGTTCTTTTGAACTGGAACGTCTTTACGGGATGACCTTAAGCGAACTCCGGAGTTACCTGTTTTCGCAGATCGCTCCCGCTTTTTCTTCCGCAACCCGGTACAATGATTTTGACCTTTATGCGATGGGGCTTCTTTCAAAAGACCAGGTCCAGCCGGGTTTTGTGATTAGCAGTCCCACTCTCAACGGTAAATCCCTCACCGAAGCCAATTGGCTCACGACCTACTTAACGGATCTTTATTACCGGTATTATCCTTCCCCGGTCCGGGGGACACGGCGCGAGATCACGATCTATCAGGTCCTTGCCAAGGAGGGGATCCGCACTCCCTCCAGCGCGGATTCCGAAAAGGTTTTTAACGCCGCTTTTGTCATTGTCACAGATGCTTCCGCGGCCGCCGGCTCTTCCAATTATGCCGAGCTCAATACGGCGGTCCAGCATTTCAAATCAGCTCTTTCTTCTGTCTGGAGCACGGCCACCCGTTCTCTTTCCACGATGACCATGGGAACTTCGGCCCAGGCCGTGACGGATTTCGGCCAGCGTCTGATCAATGCTTTTTCAATGGCCGAGCACATTGATAGCGAGGACCTTGCGTCGCTCGAAACGGAGTTCAGCAGGCTGGAGGCCCTTCAACCGGCCGTGACGCAGTTAAAAGCCCTTGTCAGCGAGGTCAAAGCGATCCTCGGCCGGTGCGCGGGGTTTGCGGCTTCAGGGCTGGCAAAATCCAGTGTGCTCGGGCTTGCCGCGGATCTGGTAAAGGAACTCGAACCGCTGTTTGCTACCGTGACTGCGGTATATAACGAGTTGTTTCCAGGTTCGCAAAGCTCTCTCGCGGCCGCGCAAACCGCTTATGATGCTTATACGACCGGTTTGGCCGGGATCCAGTCTTTGGTCTCCCAATTGGATACAGTGACCGCGATCCTGCCTGCCGGGTTTACCTCCAATCTGGATAAATGGTTCGGGGACGCATCGAATGCCGGGGTTCTCGGCCTTTTGAATACGCTCTCTCGTTTGACTTCAACGAATAACCTGCTTCCGGAAGACAATAGCTATGAGCAGGAAGTTCGGGACATCCTAGCCAAACTTCAGAAGGCAGTCGTAGCGGCCAAGACTTTTGATTCCGGTATTCTTTCAGCGAATCCTTTTTTTGCGCAGATGCGGTTTTCGGGGAGCGGCTCACCGAGCGGCACCACCCGGTTGCTCTCGAATACGGCTTCCGGGTATTCCTATTCTTATAATGTCAATAATTCCACTACGGCGCAAAGCAAACACGAGGTCACCTATGAAGAGCCGGTTTCGCTGTCCGAAACGTACAATCTTGCGCTCCAGGGGCCTTCCGGTGTGGCGGTCCAGATCGTTCTGACCGATGCCGCGGGCGGGCAGGCGGATTTTTTCCTTCTTTTGACAGGGGTCCTGAGCAACTACACACTGGATCTGACGGACCCCCGGCTTGTTGGTTTTGACCGGAGCCAGATCGTGAAAGTCGAGTTCAATATTGATGCCAAACTGGCTTTAAAGGCGCGTAGCGGGACTCTCACTATTAAAACGCCGTCGGGCAGCTATGGATCTTCGATCGGAGGGTTTCGAACCGTTCTTCAAAAAACAACAATGGACAGTCGGGGGTATTTGATTGGTTTTGAGGAAAATGTTTATGATGCGGTTGGTAATTTTCTTTACAAGCTTGTCCGTTTCGGGGTGGTGAGGAATCTCGCAGGAACAGTCACGGGTTATCGCGAAACGGTCACGATTCCGGTTAAAGGCACTTTGTACGGCACTTTCACCAATGGAACTTACCGTCTGACGGGGACAATCAAGGAGAACGGAATATCGCAGGCGGTGAATCGTTCAATTACGGTGGATGCGGACACACGGCTGTTTTTAGAAGACGGCCGCACAGAAGTTTTGACTGGGGACGGGTTCCTGGTTATGGGGCTTGGGGAGGCAAGCGCGTACGGGGACTTTACCGCAGTCCGTTACAAAGAAACAAAAGACACCCGCGGCCGTGTGACGGGTTTTGAGGAGCATATTTATGACGCGACCGGCAATTTTCTTTATAAACTTGTCCGTTCCGGGGTGGTGAGGAACCTCGCAGGGACCGTGACGGGTTACCGTGAAATAATTACGAGTCCTGCCAAAGGAACGTTGAGCGGAACATTCGCGAATGGCGTTTACCGTTTGACGGGGACAATCAAGAAGAACGGAGTGTCGCAGGCGGTGAATCGTTCAATTACGGTGGATGCGGACACACGGCTGTTTTTAGAAGACGGCCGCACGGAGGTTTTGAACGGGGACGGGTTCCTGGTTATGGGGCTTGGAGAGGCAAGCGCGTACGGGGACTTTAACGCAGTCCGTTACAAAGAAACAAAAGACACCCGCGGCCGTGTGACGGGTTTTGAGGAGCATATTTATGATGCAACCGGCAATTTTCTTTATAAACTTGTCCGTTCCGGGGTGGCGCGGAATCTCGCAGGAACGATCATGGCCTATCGTGAAACTTTTACCTTTCCCGGAAAAGGAACTTTGTACGGTGTTTTTGCAAACGGCGTCTATCGTTTGAAGGGCACGCTGAATGTGAGCGGCGCGGCCCAGGTCGTGAACTGGGTCTTTGATACGGACCCGGAAACAAGAGGTTACTGGCTTCTAGTGGGTTCGGACGGCCGCGTCAATCTGGATATTTCTTAAACCGCATCTCAACCACCCGGTGAATTACCCCGCCCCTTGGGGCGGGGTAATTTATGTCCCGCCGCACCTTTTTCTGGTTCATGAAGAGTTTGAGAAATATACTGGCCCAAGTCAAAGCAATAAAGTTCAAAAAGGTGATCGGGGTCGAGACAGACAATGCATTGTTCCGGTTTTCTGAGAGATATTCGCTCTATCCTCTCTTCCGTAGGGCACATTTAAATGTGCCCTACAGGAGAGAATAACTGGAGCAACGCATAGACAGAAAACCTTACGATGTTGGCCTTACCCCTTTAACGATACTGCGTTGAAGTTGAAAACCGTGGCACTTTGGATTGTTAATGCCGCCTTTTCCCCGCGTTTTTTCTCTAAATCATCCCTAAAATTCCGAAGTCTCTGTTCCTTTCTCCCGCGATGCTCATTATGTTTGACTTAAGAAAAATTTAAAAAGAGCCGAACATGAAGGAAATCAAAAGGAGTGGGATTTATGAAAAAGATATGGATATCAGTAGTCATGGTGGCGGGGACACTGGGGGCGACGGGGGTGATTTATTTTTCTTCCGGAGCGAAGGCATCGGCGATGTCAGCGGTGGTGGAGGATATCCAGTACCCGTTCGAGAAGGGTGGAGGGCTTGTCAACGTCGCGATCAAGGACGTGTTGATGGGGGTCGGGATGCTGACGGGCGAGCGGAAAAAGGGTGATGTCCAAACGGCTCTGACCGGGAGCATCAATTTTGAGTTGATATCAAAGAAAGCGCAGGCCCGGCTTCAGATCGACCGCATCCGGTTAATTGAACATGCCGCTAAAGGCAGAGGCGCACGCATTTTTGAGTCGGGACAGGTCCGCGACATGGATATGGAAAAAGGTCTTGAGCCGGATATCCGGTTTCCGAAGGAAAAGGGGAAGCTCCCGTTCGTGTGGGAGAACGGTAAAAGTGATTGTATTTATTTTGTCTTCAACGATATCCCGCCCGATCTCATGCAGGCGGACCTTGTTATTACTTACAATGGAAAATTTTCCGACAAGAGGCACATTGCCTACTACGAAGACCGCCTCTCCGTGAAGCGAAAATCCTATCTTCGGAACCGTTAAAATTAGGAAATGGTTTGCTGGTAAAGTGAGAGATCGGGAGCGGGAAGTTTGAGGCCCGGAAATCTTCTCGCGATGTTTTCATGGAATAAATAATCCAGATGACCATTGTCTTCGGGGGCATAGCCCATCACCTCCTGCCAGACGGTCCTGTTCTCCATGCAAAAATAAATAAAGACATCCTTCCAACGCTTCCGGATCCCGGTGTAAATATGCCGGTAAAGTCTGACGCGTTCAGGCCGGAAATAGCGCATTTTCCCGTCGAGCCCCTTGACGAATTCCGCCGTCGTGATCCCTGTTTTTGGAAAGCGTTCTTCGATGATCTTTTTTAACGAGGGCGGATAGCGCAAACTGCCCAGACTGACCCACATCACTTCTTTTTCCGGAAGGGTCGAGGTCAGTTTTTCAAGAAGTTCCGCGTACTGTTCTTTCCAGCCCGGCAGCATGAGCAGGGGATCAAAATGAAAGCCGAGACGGTAACCTTTTTTAAGGACTTTGCGGGCTGCTTTCAAACGCGCCTCAAAGGACGCGGCCTTATGTTCCTCCGTCCGGATGAATGCGTCGGGGTTCATCGACCAGGAGACGAGGACGTTGCTTTTCGGGATATCCGGCAGATGATCGATCGCGACGGTTTTGGTCTTGATTTCCAGTATCATTTTTTTGCCGAGAGCCTGGCGAATAAGACCTTCATTCAGCCGCGTCAGCCGGTCGAGCGCGAGACTGTCCGTCAGTTCCCCCGTACCCATCCGGAAAAGACGCCGGGGCTGGCTTGTGATCAGGGCGTCGATCTCCCGGGGAATATTTCCGGTATTTACGTAAACCGTGATCAACGGGACATTCAGATAATTCTGCAGGATGCAATAGGTGCAGTCGAGAGGGCAGTGGGTCTGCGCATTGAGGATCCTGTACCGGCAGCAAAGGTAATCTGCCCCTGTGGCAGGACAGGGTTTGAGGAATGCTCCCTTGAAGTTCGTGAGCCAAAGTTTTTTCTTGCCGGCACTGAGCGGCATTTTTTCGATGTTCCGGAGAAAGACGTTCTTGTCCGTAACGATCGTGACCGGAATGCCCCGGAGGGTCCGAAGGACGCGTTTGGCAAGAGCCGTTCGTGCGGCATCTTTGTCCAGATAAATATGGTTGATCCCGGGAATTTGTTTTAAAGTCATGATGCATTCTAGTGGTATTCCGCCCCTTGTCCTCTATTTTTTAAAGGGTCGACAAGGGCGGCCCCAATTTCAACAGGTTGAAATTGATAGGTATTGGGACCGGACGCGGTGAGAAGAAAAATTATTGAAGAAACGGTTAAATAGTTGATACTAGCACGGCGTTGCTGTTGATTTTATGGATTCGCCGTGCTGGTGCAAAGAAAGGGACATCCAACTCTATGCGCATTCGTTTTTCTTTAGCCTGGCTTAAACCCGCGCGGGCTCCGGCCAAGGCCTTCAAATCATCCGCGGCTTTTTCTCTGGTCCGGGAATACACGGAAAGAATTGAGCGTTTTTTGCCTTGCGAGGCCGGTGCTTATCTCCCCAAGGCAAAATCCTGTGTCTGGGTGTGCGAAAGAGGAAAGGGGAGCAAGGCGTTCGCTTCCGAGGACCTGGCGAAGGAACTTCAGAAATGCATGAACTCCGGAGCGCAGGTTCTCGAGATCGTGATCGGCGGTCCGGACGGGTTTACAGACCAGGCTCTGGATGAAATGAAACCTTCTTTCCGCTGGAGCTTTGGTCCTCTGACCCTGCCTCATGAACTCGCCGCGGTGGTGGTTGCGGAGCAGATCTACCGGGCACTTACCATCCTTCATTGCCAGCCCTATCACTCCGGGCATTAATACATAAAATGCATTGTTCCGGTTTCCTGAGAGATATTCGCTCTATCCTCTCTTCCGTAGGGCACATTTAAATGTGCCCTACAGGAGGGAATAACTGGAGCAACGCATATAAAGTATGCATACAGCACAGCAAAATCTTTGACATTCCCCAAGGCTGCTTTATAATCCCAGCCTGTTCGATAAACAACTCGACAAAATTTTTCACCCGTCCTAACATATCCGCAATCTCGTGGGCAGGTAGCTCCCTCCGGGTCTACGACCCGTAGGGTCGGAGACAGTCGGTGAAGTGCGGTATTACTTATGTTTTTTACGTATGTGTTACAAAGTTTGAAAGATGGAAAGTTTTATATTGGGCATGCTGAAAATGTCACGAAGCGTTTAGCCCAGCACAATGCAGGGCGAGTCAGCTCCACAAAAAGGCGCGTCCCGTTTCGACTGCTTCATAAGCAGGAATTTTTCACAAAAAATGAAGCGCGCTGGCAGGAAAAGAAGTGGAAGACTGCTTGGGGGCATAAGCAGCTTGCTAAAATCATTAGCCCATCTTAAAATCCTTCCTTACATGGGCAGGTAGCTCAGTCGGTAGAGCAAGGGACTGAAAATCCCTGTGTCGGGGGTTCAATTCCCTCCCTGCCCAAATTTTCTTTCAAAAATTAAAGCAAAGAATTTGGGCTACCCTCCTTGAAATCAAAGGAGGGAATTGAAGGGAGCCCTGCAGGCACTTATGACTTATGTCATAAGTGCAGGGCGGGTGGCCGCCTGACTTTCATCAATAAGAAATTTATTGAAGTCAGTGCAGCACTAATTCTCAATTATTATTTGATTGAAAATCAGTGCGACCGAAGCGAAAGCGAAGGCGCCAATTCCCTCCCTGCCTAAATTTTCTTTTCCATTAATGGTGATTTGGACTGCATTGATTTCCTTGTCATTTTAAATTAATGAAAAATCAAGTACCTACCCAAGTCTTTTTTAAAAAAATGAAAAGAGAAGCCCTTTGAAAAAATACGCAATCGGCATTGATATCGGCGGAACCAAAATCTCCATGGTGCTCGGGACTTCTTGGGAGGAAATCCTGACCTGCCTGGAAATTCCCACTCAAACTGGCGCGAATACAAAATCCTGCATTAAAGAATTAGTGTCCAATCTTTGTGGACTTGTTCAGACCGCCGGGATTTCCAAGAAAAAAATCCTCGGAATCGGCGTCGGAATTCCCGGCGCTGTGAATGCTCAAAAAGGGCTCGTGCCGCGTTCCCCAAACCTTCCCGGGTGGAACAACTTACCGCTTGTAAAGGTCCTTTCCAAAGCCACAGGACTTCCTGTCCGTCTTGCTAATGACGCGAACGCGGCGGCGTTGGGCGAAAGCCTTTTTGGTGCCGGGAAAAATTCCAGAAATTTCATCTATATCACCGTCAGCACGGGGATCGGCGGCGGGATCATCATTGATGGCAAGCTTTATGAAGGTTCCGGTTTTGTGGCGGGTGAAATCGGCCACATGAGTATCGTCCCCGAAGGGCGGAGATGCAATTGCGGACAGAAAGGATGTCTTGAGGCGTACGCTTCCGGAACAGCGATCGGGAATTTCGTACGGGAACGCATGACCCGGAACAACACGACGATCTGGAAATTCCTGCCCGGGAATAAAAGATTTAACGCGCGGCAGGTCGGTATGGCTGCACGCGAAGGTGATAAGCTTTCGATTGAGGCTTACCGTCAGGCGGGTTACTACTTCGGTATCGGCATCGCGAACCTTCTGAACATCATCAATCCGGAAAAGGTCGTGATCGGCGGCGGCGTTTTAAAATCCGCCCATAAGATTTTTTGGGAGACGATGATAAAAAGTACGAAACAACATGCCTGGCCCGAGGCATTTCGTACCGTGAGGATCGTTCGGTCACAGCTCAAAGGACATGTTGGCGATCTTGGCGCGTTGGCCCTAGTGTTTAAAAATCAATAGGATTGGCACTAGTTTCGATATCATTAAAAGAAATATTGGGGCCATTAACGCCCATAGCTCAACTGGATAGAGCAGCAGCCTTCGGAGCTTATTGGAGAAATATCCCTTAACCTTGTTACCAGGCAATAAAACCCTTTGTTTTCTCCTTGAGAGCACCTTTTTTGAAATCATCTATCATTCAGGCTCGGTTTATACCACTTTTCAAAGATAGACATCCTTGGGTCACCGAAAAGGCCGCTTCGTGGGGTGGGAGGCGTACTGTCATCGTTTTTGTCCGTCTTTCTTGGTGGTATTTTTTTTGAACTACTTTCAGTCAACTTCGGGAGTATAATTATTTTCGTCGTGACGGATCCACGGGAGATGAGCTTATGAGCCGTCTTGAGGGCTTGAAGAAAAGTTTGCATTCTAAAGTCTTGCAGAAAAAAGCGAAGACAAAAAGGGCTTGGCAACCAAAAGAAACATTACAAGCAAGCGAGAGGCGAAAATGAGGTTAAAAACCATTGCAGTATTCATACTGTTTCTGATAACAAATATTTGCTCCGTTTGGGCCAGCGAGTATTCCTTCTCAGGACATGGGACCGATTTTGGGCAAGAAGTGGTCGGTGATCTCGATAAATCGCGCATGTGCACTATTAATTTCTCTGTGGATGAATCCTCGCCGTCGAGTGAAGTTGTCGTGACCTTTCGATTCATGAATACAGGCAATTCTCCGATTAAAGGAGACCCGTTTTCTTCCCAAAAAGTGGAGATTATCTCCAAGGAAGGGAAAACTTATGAGGTGTCCTGGCATTCGGGAACGGCTGAATCGGGAGACGAAAGTGGATCTGAGATTCCAGAAAAAGTTGCTCCTGGAAAGGTTGATGATGTAATAGCCGGTCATCCTGAACTTCAAAAATCATTATCTCGTGATACATTAATTCAACCTCCGATTTATGAATCTTCAGAATCTCAGAAAGAAACTAATGTTCAAGTGATAAATCCGGGAGGGGCGGTAGAAAGAGTGTTTTACAACAATGACCCCACCATTCGAGATGTAATAATGTCGCAGAACGTAGACCGCGTAATTTTTTATAGCGGCATGGGAAAATTCGTTCTCCACCTTGAACACAGTAAAAAAGCTACTGGGGCATAAGAACCTCGATATGACGCTTCGCTGCTCCCATCTGTTCCCAGGCCATAAGGTTCGCGCGGTGGATGCCCGAAGGGACACTATATGGACACCCCAAGGCGATGCGAAAAATTGGAGCCTGCAAAGCCGAAATTACAACACTGATAACCAGTTAAACACTTATGCGCCCATAGCTCAATTGGATAGAGCATCAGCCTTCGGAGCTGAGGGTTGCAGGTTCGACCCCTGCTGGGCGCGCTTCATTTTTATGCGACAGGGGGCGAAAGGAGCCCTGATTTAAAACATGACTTCTGTCATGTTTTAAGGGCGGGTGCCCGCCTGACTTTCATCAATAAGAAATTTATTGAAGTCAGTGCAGCACTAATTCTCAATTACTATTTGATATTGAAAATCAGTGCGACCTGTAGCGAAGCGAAAGGCGGCGACCCCTGCTGGGCGCGTCCAATTATGTCGAAATTTTCTGTGAAAGAAATCATTTCCGCATTGTTGTGTCTTTTTTTGATCAGCGGCTGCGCGACGGCCGCGAAAAGAGGCTTGGACACGGAAGCGATCGCTCAACAAAATATCGGCTCCAGCGAACAGGCGGTGGGAGATCAAATTCACCGCGAGATCCTCGCGTCCTTTTATCCCTACACAGACCCGAAAGTCGTGCGGTATGTAGATGACCTGGGGCATTCGCTCGCCGCCCAGGCAAAACGCCGTGACCTTGAATACCGGTTCACGATCCTCTACAGCGAAAAAATCTATGCGACTTCTGCACCCGGCGGCTATATCTACGTGACGACCGGAATGCTGAATTTTCTCAAAAATGAAGCGGAGCTCGCCGCCGTACTCGCACATGAAATCGGGGAACAACAAACCGTGGACCGGCGTTTTACGAAACGGGATGATGTGATCAACGCCGCGGCGCAAGTCGGTTCAGCGGTCGGGCCGATGTTTGGTCCCCTGGGGTCTTTGGCGAGTTTGGGTCTCGTACTTTTACAGGTCTACAATGAGAGTTCATATAAAACACCGGGGGAACGGCTCCTGGAAAGTGATGCCGCCGCCATGAAGTATCTGATGAACACCGGATACGACCCGCAGGCTTTAATGGATGTGCAGGAGCATTTTCTGAAAGCCAAGGAAAAAATGATGCCTTACTTTCTTGATTATTACCAGTCCCGCCCGATCACGGAGGAGCGTGTTCTGGCCATCAAGAAGGAATTCCAGAAATTACCCCTTAGCGGGAAATCCTTGATCACCGATCCCGTGGAATATCAGGAGGTGACCCGAGGGGTGCGCGAGATCTATAAGACCGTGCGCTGAACTCAGGAGGAGTGTTTCAGAAAAAGTTGTCATTCCCGCGAAAGCGGGAATCCACTTTGAATCCCCGGTCAAGACATTCGGGGATGACGTCCTTTGTTGTTGTTTTTAAGACTTTTTCTTCCAATCGCCTGACGAAGACTGGACCATGTCTCCGGGACCGGCTTTCTCGCGTTGAACATCGGCAAACGCTTTTTGGACTTCCAAAAGTCCCGTGCTGCCCAGCTTGTTCTGTTCCGCGAGAGCTTCGTAAAGAACTCTGCGGTCCCGGTTTTCAGCGGCAGTCAGTGTGGCGGCTGCGGCGTTGTTTTTCAGATCGGTCACATAGCCCTTATTGTTCTCTCCGATCACACCTTCCTGTTTGAGGCTCTGAAGTTGATGGTACCGCGACTGGCGGTTTTTCAAAGCTTTCTCAATGTCCGGGGTCATTGTTTTGTAATCATAATCAGCCGCGAAGCAAACCGACGTAACGGCCAGAATAACCAGACCTACAGCCAAACCCAAAACATAAATTTTTTTCATAACGAGACCCTCCTTGGAAATTAAAGTATCATAGCGGTTCATTTTACGGCTCCCCCTGCGACCATATCCTCAATATTCGTGGCGGTCTGTTTGAGACCCCGGATATCCACAACGACATTCGCGTTGATCGTAATAGGACGATTGGGATCTCCCACGGCCTTGACCGTGCAGCCGGCGATCACGATCACAACCAGGAACGTTGCGGTCCCAATACCTATCAATTTCAACCGAGCTGAAATCAGAGCCGTTCTGACTACCTTTAAACAAGAGAAGATCGAAGTCAGGACGGTTATTTTTAAAAGGGGTTTCATATTATTTCACCTCAATGAGTCCCATGAGCCGGGCGATTTGCGAGAACGCGTCCTTTTCATCCGTTCGAATAGATGCATTCAGTGTTAATTTGAGATTATACGCCGGAATGAAGATCTGAAGGAGGATTTTCATGTTGTCGCTTTGGGGCAGGTTCACTCTTAAAGCGGCCCGGCCATACCGGACCAGTTCTCGACTTTCGGAGATCTTTTCAATTTTTTCTTTTTGGAGGGAAGCCGGGAGGTAGGGGAGGAAGAGATCAAAGAAGCGGGCCTGGATATTACCGCCGGGTTCCGGGGCTTCAAGATCCATGCTGAACTCGGGCTCCCGGCCGGAGACTTGACGGAACGTTAAACTGCCTTTCATGGCCCCGGTTGCACCGCCGAGATTCTGCGGGTCAAGCCATTGCCAGTCCTCCAGGCTCGTTTTCCCAAGATCTGCAGTCAATTCAAAGCGCGAAGCAGGCCCTGTTTGGATCATGAAGTCCCCGGAGATCCCTATGCGCGAAGATATTTCCGGCCGGATCCCTTCAAAGATGAAGTAGACAGGTTTCTGGAAGATGAAAAGAAAGAGAGTATCCCGGGACTCCAGAGATTTTACCGCCAGAGGCACCGGGCCATGGCGGGTTTGTAGTTTTCCGGTGATTCCCGTAAGACGGATCTTAAAATGACGGTCCAGGGAAACTTTTTCGACCCGCAGGGAACCCTCGAAATATTCTTTGGCGGAACGATTTGCCAGCCGTTCAAGAAGATCCCGTTCCATCCCGGGGAGACGGGGAAGGCCCCAGAGAACAAGCCCCAAGAGTACCGCTGCCAGGAGCAATGTGAAAAAGGTTCTTCTCTTCATAAGGAATCCATAGGCATATTATGAGGTTTCGATTCGAAAAAGCAATCCTCGGATTATCCGCCTGTTTTAAACGAGAAAAATTTCACGTTCATTAGGAGAGCAAGTGACTATATATCAGTTGCCCTGTCTTTTCTCGATCATTCCAACTGTCAGAACCTTCAGAACCATCATTTTTAGAGAGTAGAGGGGGGTCCTGATTAGCAAATCTGCTTATTTTGGGCTATGACCTATCAACTGTACCTTTTTATGGCTCTCAATAAATATGAGAGGTATACTGCATCCACTTTATCTAAGCAAAGGGAGAAAATAAGACCATGCCGTCTCACGTCGATTTGCTCCTGCTCAGAGATCATTTAATAACGAAGGGCAGATATTTTTTACCAAAAAAGTTTAATAAGATTTTGGAAATTTTCCTTGAAGGAGCTAAACACAGAACAGACTTTCTTCAAAAAACGTCAGAATTTTGGAGAGCAAGGAAATTACCAAATGATATTTTCTCAAAAAAGCCGCTCAGATTGTTTTCTTGCCATGAAATGACAGCGCCCAACTCCGCTAACACAAAAGCTAATCGAATAACCTCAAAAGGCATTCCATGCTTATTTTTGTCGTCCGATAAAAAAACTGCTGCCGTTGAAACACGCCCATGGCTGGGCGTTAATGTGCAAGTCGCAAAGTTTATTCTTCAAAAAAAGCAAAAAATTATAGATTTAACCAAGGATGTACTATTTGGGAACGAATTAAGAGAAGCTGTGTCCGGACAAAGAGATCAAGAACAACTAACCCGCGAATTAAAAATTTGGCAGTATCTTAATGTTTTGTACGCTCGTCCTGTAGACGTTGGAGGTGAGGATGAATATATCTTTACCCAATTCATAGCTGATTTGTTTAAAGTGAAAGGCGGGTTTGATGGGATTAAATATATGAGTTCAGTTTCTCATAGAGGTTTTAATCTCGCATTATTTAATACTAAGCGAGCCAAAATAGAAGACGAGAAAAGTATGGATGTTAAAGAGGTGACCAGAATTCTATGGGATATGCACGTTCCAATGGGGCCAAGGGTTATTGACCTAAAAAAATACAGAGATTTTGAACAATGGTAAAAATATGTTATTGAGAGACGAAGAGATAAAGGCTTTTGGGCTGAACCAACTTGAGCTTGATTGCTCCCAAATTATTTTAACTCCGCTAGATCCTAGCAAAAAACCCATCTCAGGCATTGGAAGCATTTTTCAGAAATCTGACGGACGATTGCATTTTAAAATTTATTCGACAATTCCTGACAATTGGCGTCTTGTTTTTCCACCATCGACTTTGGCGGGACAGATAATACCTGATAAAGAATTTTACAACTTAGAAGCGATGGATTCCCATGGGCGTATATGGAAAAGCCAGCGACCGAGACTTGATTTTAATTCTACTGCTTATAACGATTTCGTCATTATTAAAGGTATTGCAGAATCCATATCCTCTCAGCAGCAACTCGAAAAACCCCTTGCGAGGAGTTATCTGAACCAACGTTTTTATCAATCTGTGGAGATTCCTGCCAATTGTTTAACAAAAAAGTCATTCTCAGTGGCCAAACAAACAGGTCGATCATCTTCAGAAGTTAATGGTTGGAAATTTGAATCTAACAATTATTCTTTTTTACTTTGGACTGAAGAGAGTGTTTTAAATTTACGCTGTCATAGCTCCGAAGATAACATTTCTTTACCTTCTTATTTTGATTTACGGGCACTTGAAACCATCCGATTCATTACAGGGTGCCCACTAATATGGAGCCTACAGGAAACAGGCAGCGCCAATTTTGCAGAAATAATATTAAAGACAAAACCCACTAAAAAATCAGAAACGCGTTTAAACCCTCCTATCAGTTACCGCTTAATTGTGCATGCAAAAGAAACACAAAAACTATTTGATCTCTATCTTGCATATATTAAGAATTATCCCAAGCCAGAATGGCATCCTATTTCTCAACATGTCTATGCCATTTTAAATGCAAGCGGTGGTTCCTTAGAAACAGAAGGTTTAACTCTTGGCGTTGAGATTGAAGGATTGGCGAAACAAGAATTGACCGCTCATTATCCCAAGCCATTAGGTAAAGAAATTTTAGATAAGGTTTGCGAAGTAATCGAAGAGTCAAAAATCACTCAAGAAATCAAGGCAAGAGTAACAGGATTTATTAGGAGCATGACCGGAATAAAAGCTCATGATGTTCTGAGAGAACTTTCGAAAAAGGAAATTATCAGCCAAGATTTGTTTAACAAATGGAAAAAGCTTAGAAACACATCTGCGCATTCCGAGCCCTTAGATTCGTCTCAAATACAAGAATACTTGGATCTTTGCCATGCGAATACTGTGCTTTTATATCATCTAATCTTTTTTGTTATTGGTTATCGAGGTATTTATACCAATTACCAACAGCACGGCTTTCCAGAAGCAGATTATAACCCTCAAATAAAATAGCTTAGGGATGTTTGATGGGTGTTCCAATTGATGAATTGGTTTCAAATAAATATCCGAGACAGACGCAAAATTAAATTTTGTCACCATTTTGACACCATAACAACTTTTAATGGCATCTCCTTATAGAAGATATGTTTAACAGATCATCAGCCTTTTCAATGACCATCCGAGACCCCGAAAATCCCGATGCTGAAGACCCTATTGTCCAGATGCTTACCGTGGGAAGTGACCTCTTCGTGATTAAAGCATTGAGTATCTATAGGGTTTTATCAGCTGATACTATCGACCCTGCTAAGAAGCATCCTGATACACGTCATTCATCTGAAAAGCTCTATTCGGTTGGTGCTCGCAGTGACCTTCCCCAATCCAGTGGACGTTTTGTTAAGATGGTAAAGCAATAGCCGTAGTGTTTTCTCTTTCTTTTTTCGCTTCCTTTTTTCTTTCTCTTTG
>JBAZER010000040.1:0-18732 GCA_041653795.1 Candidatus Omnitrophota bacterium | reverse complement strand
CACACAATTCACAAAGAGAAAGAAAAAAGGAAGCGAAAAAAGAAAGAGAAAACACTACGGCTATTGCTTTACCATCTTAACAAAACGTCCACTGGATTGGGGAAGGTCAGAGTAAGTCCATTCAAAATTCCGGGGACCCCGTATTAATTCTTAATTCCGGGGACACATCACTTAACTCATCTAGACAGCGCAGGAAAAAGCGTACGCTAAAAGAAAGATCCTTAAAATGAAAAAGGCAATAACCCTCGGTAGTTTCCTCATGCTGACCCTTGCGGCACCAGTCATGCTTTACGCGGAAGCTCCAAACACTGCCCCGGCATCTGTTCCTAGCGAACAGGTACGGCACAGTGACGATTTGGGACAATCGTCTACTGTGACCGAAGTCAAGACCTACGAAGAACTGCGGCATGCGATTTCCCAGACGCGGGCGGCAAGCCGTATCCGGGTTGAAAAGGCTGTGGAGCAGGAGCGCGTGCGCGAGGCGTGGGAGATCGGCAGGCTGATCGACGCTCATGTGTTTCAGCATAAAGAGCGCGCGGATTATGGAGAGAAGGTTCTTGAGCGTCTCGCAACCGATCTGGGGATGAGCAGGACAGAGCTTTCCTATATGCTGCAATTTGCCCGAACCTACCCGATTTATCGGACGTCCGACGAATTGACGTGGGGTCATTATGAATCGCTGCTTGCTCTAAATGATGTTCAGGAAAGAGAAGAGGTCGCGGCGCGCGCTTCCAAAGAAAAATGGCCGGTTAAAAAGCTTCGTGAAGAAGTAAAAAAACGCAAAGCCGCGAAGAATGGGACGCAAGCCTCTGAAAAAGAAATCAAACTTACGGCGGAACCGGGGAAGCCGGGGACTTACAAGATCATTCTTGCCCAAACCGGGCCGTACGCGGGGGAGCTTGCCATCGACCTGGGGTTCTCGAATTACATTGAGTTGGCAAAGGTGGTGGAGGACGTGAGTCCGTTCAAAGAAGGCGAGGTCCTCGGGTTTTCGGACGAACAAGACGAGGTCCGGAAAAGCAAGGAAGCGGATCTTTACACGTACCAGGCATGGGTTCACCGGGTCCTGGACGGTGACACGGTCGAAGCGGTAGTCGATCTCGGGTTCGGGATCACCACGACGCAGACGCTGAGGCTGAGAGGGATTGACGCGCCTGAGATCGCGACCGCGGACGGAATGAAAGCAAAAGAATTTTTGGAATCCGTCATTGCGAGCCCCGTAGGGGCGAAGCAATCTCAAGATGACGAGATTGCCACGTCGTCTCGCCAGCCGGCGAAACTCCTCGCAATGACGGCAAAATTTCCCATCCTCATCAAAACGGTCAAGTCGGACAAGTATGATCGTTACCTGGCGGACGTATTCGTTGAGAGTGTTTATATTAACCAGAAGCTGATCGACGAAGGCCTAGCGGTCAGAGTACAGAGCTGACCTTATGCTCTGACTCTGCCGTCCCAATACCAATCAATCGAAGCGTAACTGAGATTGGGGCGGCACTGTTTTCCGTTGATTAAAGGAAAATGAAAACCAGTGCCGTACTTGTACATTGGGTACAAGTGCGGCCAGAGTGGAAGAGTAGCATAAACAGAACGCCGTCCGCAGGGAGAAGTTAGATCCGGGCTGTCCTCGAAGTGCCCCCTCATCTCAAATGACTATTCATGAAAATAATATTGATTTAAATCGAAAATCGTGTTATGTTGCATTCCATGGAAAAAATAGCGGTTCCTGGAGACTTAGTTGCAAATATGCATAGTTTGGTATACACTATAAGTGCATACTTGAATCATCTGAGGGAGGGAGCTATGGAACACTTGAGTATTACTTTTCCCGAAGCGCTACGGCAGGAACTTGACCTTGAGGCCAAACGGGAACATACGAGGAGGAGTACGCTGATCCAGAAGGCGGTGCGGGTCTATTTGAAGTTAAAACAGCGAAGTGCCATGCAGGACATGCTTCAAGAGGGATATCTGGAGATGACGGGGGAATCGGAACGGATCATGAACGATTTCAAAGACCTTGATCGGGAGTCACTCGGACATGCCGATTAAACGCGGAGACCTTTTCTGGGTCGATCTGGATCCGGCAAAAGGGTCGGAGCAGGCTGGACGCAGGCCTGTGGCGGTCATTCAGAACGATACCGGTAATGAGTTCGCTTCCACGGTCATTGTAGCGCCTCTCACCACGAAAAGTTTTTCCAAGGAATATCCGGTCAACGTTCATCTTCCGAAGATCGCGAGCGGTTTGAAGGAAGATTCAACGGTTCTTTTGTCCCAGATCCGGACACTTGATAAAAAAAGGCTCGAAAAAAAAATAGGGCGTCTTTCGCCGGCTTTTCTGGCCAAAGTTGATCATGCCATTAAGATCAGCCTGGGGTTGATCGCATAGTCCCGGGGACTCGCCACTGAAGTGTCGTCGGCACTGGCAAAAAAAGGGGTCACACCCCAATTTTTTCTCAGACGGGCGCAAAAATTGGGGTGTGACCCCGATTTTTTCAGTCCCAACCAACCCTTGAACTGATTGGAGGATTGGGGCTGGACGGCCCCAATCTCAGCGATGCTTCGATTGATTGGTATCGGGACCGTTAATTTTTTGATCATTAATGAAAATCATGGCTGTCCGATCCAGTGATGCAGCCGATTTTTAATAACTCTCCTTTACCCCGCTTGTTTTCTTCTCTAGAATAAAACCCTACTGTTTCCCAACAAGGAGGGTTGACTGCCATGAAAGCTTCCGAAGAGAAACGCTACGAGAACCTCAGCCCATTCGAACTTAAAAATAAACTAAAGAAAATCGCAAAAACCCACTCCGAACGGATCATGCTTGATGCGGGCCGCGGCAATCCCAACTGGCTGGCGACCGGTCCGCGCCAGGCCTTTTTCCAGTTTGGGTTCTTCGCCATTGAAGAATCCCTCCGGGAGGTCGACGTTCCGGGGCTCGGGATGACCCCTCAAAAGGACGGGATCGCCAAGCGGTACGAAGACTTTCTTGAAAAGAACGCGACACTTCCCGGCGTTGATTGCCTGAAAAAAACCTACGAATATGTCCGCGATGAGATGAAACTGGTCGCGGATGATTTTGTTCAGGAGATGGTGGACGCGATCCTTGGCGACCATTATCCCGAACCCGACCGTATTCTGGATAACACCGCAAAGATCATTCACAAATACCTTGTTCAGGAAATGTGCGCGAATAATCCGCCTCCCGGACAATTCGACCTTTTTGTGACTGAGGGCGGGACCGCGGCGATGGATTATATTTTTACCAGTCTGATGGAGAACAAACTGCTTCACAAAGGCGACAAGATCGCCTTGGGGGTTCCCATTTTTACGCCTTATCTTGAGATCCCGAAGTTGAATGACTATGAATTCGTGGAACTTGAGATCAAACAGGACAAGGATTCGGGGTGGCAGTATACGGATGCCGAAATTGAAAAACTCGCAGACCCCAAAGTCAAAGCGTTCTTCCTGGTCAATCCCGCGAACCCCGGTTCGGTCGCGATCCACCAGGCCACGCTCGACAAGATCGCGCATCTGGTCAAAACCCGCCGGAAGGACCTCATCATCCTGACGGACGACGTTTACGGGACGTTCGTGAACGGATTCCGGTCGCTTGCCGCGATCGCCCCGCAGAACACGATCCTTGTGTATTCCTACTCCAAGTATTTCGGCGCGACCGGTCTTCGTTTGGGAGTGATCGCAATCCATGAAGACAATATCTTCGACAGGAGGATCGCCGCGTTCCCGGAAAAGGACAGGAAAGAATTATATCAACGCTACGAAAAAGTCATTCTGGATCCGGACAAAATGAAGTTCATCGAACGCATGGTGGCTGACAGCCGTTCCGTGGCGTTGCATCATACCGCCGGGCTTTCCACCATGATGCAGGTCATGATGGTGCTCATGTCCCTTTTCTGCCTCGTGGACAAAGAAGGAAATTACAAAAAAGCCGTTCAGTACATTGTCCGACACCGCTTCAAGACCCTTTACAAGGCGATCGGGATCCCGTGTCCGGAAGACCCGAACAGCGCCTATTACTACACGACCATTGACGTTCCGACCCTGGCAAAACAGCGTTACGGCGAGAAATTTGCCGAGCATCTGGTCAAGGACCATGAGCCCATTGATTTTGTGATCAAACTGGCCGAAAAGAAATCGGTGGTCTTGATGGACGGCGGCGGGTTTGACGCGCCGCGGATGTCTGTCCGCGTGTCTCTCGCGAATCTGCCGAACCAGGCCTACGAAGGGATCGGTCAGGCGATCAGTGAACTGCTCGAGGAATATCATCACAACTGGAAATCGTCGAATAAGTGACCCCGCGGGGTATTTTTCCCCGGAGGAGTCTAAGGTGATTATGTCGGATGGATTAACGTTCATTCAATAAGGAGGCAACAATGTTACATGACATTGCCGTGATCATGCGTGGCCATCCGGAGATCGTGATATTCCTGGCGCTCGCGCTCGGTTATTTTTTTGGTAAAAGGATCAAGATCTTCGGATTCAGTCTCGGCACGACGGCCTCTGTTCTTTTGGCGGCTTTGGTGGTGGGGCAGGTTGGTATCGAGGTTCCCGAGATCATCAAGAACATCAGCTTTGCCCTGTTTATTTTTTGTGTCGGGTATAAGGTTGGTCCGCAGTTCTTTAACGCTCTCAAGGGCGACGGGTACAAGTATATCCTGATTGTACTCGTCGTCGCTTTTACGGCGGCGGGTTCGGCCATCGCATTGGGTAAGTTGCTGGGTTCCGGTCAAGGGACGACGGCCGGTATCTTCGCGGGTGCGATGACGACCTCCGCAGCCCTGGGAACGGCGGGAGGGGCGATCAGCCAATTGTCGGTCTCAACTCTCGTGAAGGGGGCCATGAACGTGAATGTGGCCGTCGCGTATGCCATTACCTATATCTTCGGGACTGCCGGCGCGATCATCATTTTAAAATTGATCCCGGCATTACTCAAAGTAGACCTTAAAGCCGAGGCGAAGAAGCTGGAAAAAGAGATGGGGATCGCCTCGGAAAATACAGCGGGTGAATCGGAATTTTCCTGGGCCTCCCAACTGGATCTTCGGGCCTATAAAATTTCGAATAAAAATATCCCGGGAAAAAAAGTTCAGGATATCGAAGCGCTTCTTCCTGGGCGCGTCGCGATCGAAAAGATCAAGAGGGCCGGGAATATTCTGGAAGCGGCGCCGGACATAGCGATACAACAGGATGACATTCTCCTGCTTGTGGGCCGTCCGAGTCTTATCGTCCGCGCCTCCGAGATCATAGGCCCGGAGACCGATCCATCGGACTTTGGAAATGTGATGGGGGAGACCATGGAGGTATGTGTTCTCAACAGGAATATCGCGGGCAAGACCCTCGGGGAGTTAAGCAAGGACAAGTTGGCGCACGGAGTGTTTTTGAAACACATCACAAGACAGAGCCATGAGATCCCGGTCGGGAGAGACATCGTCGTTCACAAGTGCGATGTCCTGCAATTTATCGGCGGGAAAGATGACGTTGAGCGTGTCGTGAAACTCCTGGGATACGCAGAGCGCCCCACGATCATGACCGATCTTACGACTCTGGTTGTGGGTTGTATCGCGGGCACGCTGCTGGGGTTGATCGTGATACCGGCATGGGGGTTGCCAATCACACTCGGCGTCGAAGGCGGGGTGCTGGTCGCCGGGCTTTTATGCGGTTGGTTGAGATCGATCCACCCGACGTTCGGTCAGATCCCCGGGCCCGCGCAATGGCTCCTGAGCGATTTCGGGCTGAACTTCTTTATCGCATGCGTGGGGATCACCGCGGGACCCCATGCTGTGCATGCCTTCAAGACAAGCGGCATGACTATTTTCCTTTCCGGGATCGTGGTAACGACCCTCCCTCTTCTGGCGGGTTTTATTTTCGGCCGCAAAGTTTTCAAAATGAACATACTTTTACTGCTCGGTTCTTTGTCGGGGGCACACAATGTTACGGCGGCACTCAATGAGTTGACAGAGGAAGCGGAAAGTGCTGTTCCGGCGATAGCCTATGCCGTTCCGTACGCAGTCGCCAATGTCGTGCTCACAGTCATGGGAAGTTTTATCATTAATATCATGCGATGATCCTATAAAAAAATGGAGGAAGAAAATATGAAACAATCAAAGTTTTCAGGAGTGCTGTCGTGTTTCGCATTCTGTCTGCTGGCATCTTTGATGGTATTGCCCGCGGTTTGCTGCGCGGAATTGCCCACCGTGGCTATTGTCACTACGGGCGGGACGATTGCCGAAAAACTTGATCCGACCACCGGCGGTGCGGTGCCCGCGGTGTCCGGAAAAGATCTGCTCGAGGCGGTACCCGGGCTTTCCAAGACCGCCAATATCAGAGTCGTCGAATTTTCCAATATTGACAGTTCCCAAATGACGCCCGAAATGTGGGCCAAGCTGTCGGAAACGGTGGACGGAATCCTCGCGGATCCGGTGATCAAAGGCGTTGTTGTGACCCACGGCACGGATACGATGGCCGAGGGAGCGTATTTTCTCGATCTTACCCTGAAGAGCGATAAACCGGTTGTCTTTGTCGGTGCGATGCGCGATGCCTCGGATCTGTCTCCGGACGGGCCGGCGAATATCCTGAACGCCGTGATCCAGGTATGTTCGGAAGAGGCGAAAGGGTGGGGAGTGACCGTCACGCTCAACCAATATATCAATTCCGCCAGGGATGTGCGGAAAACCAATTCGACAAACGTCCAGACGTTCGATTCCGGCGAGAAGGGATATCTGGGATATATCGTGATGAACAAGGTTATGCGCTACAACGATCCGCGTCCCCGGCAGAAACTCCCGCTTCCTTCCGCATTGCCAAAGGTCGCGCTGTTGACGACATTCGCGGGCGACGACGGCGTTTTTGTCCGTAATGCCGTTGACCAGGGGGCGCGAGGGATCGTGATCGAAGGCGTGGGCGCCGGCAACGTCAACGCGCAAGTTTATGGGGCGGTTGAATACGCGCTCGGAAAAGGGGTTGCGGTGGTCATCACCACTCGTGTCTATCACAGCGGCGTCTGGCCGATGTACGGTGACCAGGGCGGCGGCGCGATGCTTGAAAAAATAGGCGCGATCCTGGGCGGCGATCTGACGGGACCAAAGGCGCGGATCCTTCTCATGCTGGCCCTTGCGCAGGCCAAAGGCGGCCCCGCGGAGCTCAAAAATTATTTCACTCGATAAAAACCGGATGAGAAAAATCGCTGCGACCCTGTTTCTTTCCTTGATCACGACGGCTGCATTTGCCGCGGAGGGCAATACCGCTCAAGATGTTTCGTGGCTTGGGTCGTGGCTGTCGCAGAGTAAGGCGACTGGTGATTGGAAAGGGTACCGGAACACTCTTAAGGATGCCGGCATCACCCTGTCTTCGAATTATTCCACGGATATCGGCGGAAATCCCGTGGGCGGACTGGACCAGGTCACGAGATATTCGGGTTTTCTCTCTCTTGCCGCGGCGCTGGACTTCCAGAAGATGGCTTCCATAAAAGGATTGGCGCTCACCGTCAGCAACTATCTGGCATCCGGGCGGAACCTTTCTACCGCGATCGGAAATTTCTACGGTGTACAGCAAGTCTATACCTCCGGCGGTTACTACTTCGGGGAGCTCGATCTTTCGTTGTCTGTCCTGGATGACAAGATGCTTTTTGAGGTCGGTCGCATTTTCGCGGGGGATGTATTCGCAGTTTCTCCGATGTACCAGTACTATTTGACGAGCGCCGTAAACGGCAGGCCGGCAGCCATCGTCTCAAATGTGTTCTTTCCGCACTACCGGACGGCTGCCTGGGGCACGCGTTTCTCCTATCAACCGAATAAAGACTGGCAGTTCATAACGGGCCTCTACAATGCCGACTCCGGCGTGGCGGAACCCGGCACTCACGGCGCCGATTTTAGCCTTGATCTGGGCCAGGGGTGTCTTGCCGTCGGGCAGCTTACATACAAACACGGACAGGATAAAAACAAAGGCGGTCTCCCGGGAAGCGCGACTTTCGGAGGCTATTATGAGAGCAGCCGTTTTACGGATTTATCCGATCCGTCCAAAAGGAGGCATGGCAACTACGGTCTTTATTTTATCGCCGATCAAATGATCTACAAAGGAGAGTGGCCGGAGTATGAAGGACCGTTCCATAAGCGATCGGGAGCTATGTTCGCCGAACAGCGCCGGCAGCCGTATCATCAGCAAACCACAGTACCTTTGGATCGGCCCAAAGGGCTTACCTTGTGGGGTACGGCCGTTCTTGCTCCTCAGGAAAATATCAATATCCAGACATACGAGCTCGTGGCGGGCCTGGTGTATCAGGGCCTGCCGCCGAACCGTAACCGTGACGCTACGGCTTTCTGTTTTGTCCTGGGTCATTTCAGCGAAGATCTTCAAGGACAAGGCAACGAAATGGTCCTTGAATTGAACCATAGATTCCAGTTGGGGCCATGGGCCTATATAACACCCGACATTCAGTACGTTATAAATCCAAACGGGCAAAGGAACATCAAAGATTCGCTGGTCCTTGGGCTTGAGACAAGTTTCGACTTTTAGTCAGGCGCATTACAAGAGAAAAAACATTGCTTTTGGAGTTTAAATGAATCAGGTTTCCTTTGTCCTTACCACGGAATTTATAGAACTGTTCAAACTTCTCAAGGCGACGGGTCTTTGCGAGAGCGGGGGGGCGGCAAAACATGCGGTTTCGCAGTCAGAGGTGAAAGTCGACGGACAGGTTGAAACGCGCAAGGCTTGCAAGATCCGCAGGGGTCAGCAGGTGGAGTTTGGCGGGCAGATAATTTTTGTTATATGAATAGACAAATCGTGGCTAGTACAGCTTCAAGATTAAAATTGTGAGTTGCGCAATTTTAATCTGCTTTATCTACTGTACCGTTCACCCCTAAATTTAAACTTGAAACGGTACCAGGCTTGTCCCGGGGTTTTTGAAAGTATAGAATAACGCCCGGATGCAAGGCCGAATGCAAGAGAACTGATGAAAAGGGGGTGTGAAATGAAAAAAATATTGTGGGTATTTGTCGCGATTGTTTTCTGTTGCTCCTTGTTGAACGGAATGGCGGCATACGCGGAAGATGCGAGCGATTCTTCCACGGTAAACTGGCAGGAACAGTTGGCCGCCGATGCGCAGAAACTTAAAGAGCAACGGCAAAAAATGAAGACGGACGCTCAAACCGCCAAAACAGAAGAAAAAGACCTGAAACAACAGATCAGGGACGCCACGGCGGCGGGGGACACTCAAAAAGCGGCTGAGTTAAAGGCGCAACTCAAAACCACTCATCATGAGAACGTTCAGCAGAAAAAACAGGACAAGAAGAATCTGAGGAGTACAAAAAAACAGCTGTACCAGGATAGAAAAGCAGCAAGAAGGGCGGGGCGGTAAATAGGGTTGCAGTAAATAAAAGGGGACAGGCTGAATATTTTACATATTATGCGTTGCTCCAGTTATTCCCTCCTGTAGGGCACATTTAAATGTGCCCTACGGAAGAGAGGATAGAGCGAATATCTCTCAGGAAACCGGAACAATGCATATATTATAAATATTCAGCCTGTCCCCTTTTTGTTACAGAATGAAGTGCAGCAGCGAAAGCGCCGCGATTGCCCACATGGCGGGCCTGACTTCGCTGAATTTCAGGCGCATGGCCTTGAAGATCACGAAACTCAGGAACCCGAACGCGAGCCCCGTTGCGATACTGTAGCTTAGCGCGATCATCACGATGATCACGAATGCGGGGAAGCCCTCCTCAATGTCGCTGAAATCAATGTCGCGGACTTCCTTCATCATGAAAAATCCGACCAGGATCAGCGCCGGGGCTGTGGCGTAAACCGGGACGATCGCGATGACCGGAATAAAGAGGATGCCTGCGAGAAACAATACCGCCGTGACGACCGAGGCGAAACCCGTGCGGCCTCCCTGTTCGATGCCGGTCGTGGATTCGATATAGGTAGTGGTCGTGGAAGTCCCGAAAACCGCGCCGAGCATGCTGGCGATCGCGTCCAGAGCGAGCAGGCGGTCAAGATTCCGGATATTTCCTTTCGGGTCCACGAATTTCGCCTGGTGACAGCAGGCCACGAGCGAGCCGATGCTGTCGAAAAGGTCCATGAACATGAGCGAAAAAATAGAACCGAGGAAACTCCATTTGAGCGCGGCGGGGAGATCGAGTTTAAAAGCGACCGGGGAGATCTTGAAGTCGAAAGAGAACAAAGCCCCGGGCCACGCGATCTTTCCCGCAAGCAAAGCGATCAAAGTGGCCGCGAGGATCCCGAGGATCATGGCTCCTTTGACGCGTTTCATTTCAAGGACGGCCATCACAATGAACCCGGCGAGGCCGATCAGGGCGGTTTGCGAGATCGGCGCTGCGGCGATCAGGGTGGCGTCATTTTTCTGGATGACCCCGAGATTGACCAGCCCGATGAAAGTGATGAAAAGGCCGATCCCGGCGGAAGTCGCGGAAATAAGCGGCCGGGGGATCACGTCCACGATCTTTCTCCGGATCCCGAATACGGTCAGGATAAAAAAGAAAAGGCCGGAAAGAAAAACGATCCCGAGAGCAGTGGTCCATGAGATATTTTCCGTGATTACCAGGGAATAAGCAAAAAAGGCGTTGAGCCCCATGCCCGGAGCCATCGCAATCGGCGCGTTGGCGAGAAGTCCCGTCATAAGCGTCGCAAGGGCCGTGACAAGACAAGTGACCGTGATGAGCGCGGTCTTATCCATACCGGTCGCGGCAAGAATGTTCGGGTTTACGAAGATGATGTAAGCCATCGCAAGAAAAGTCGTGACGCCCGCGATCACCTCAGTCCCGACGGTCGTACTGCGTTCGCTGAATTTGAAAAATTTATTTAACATGATTTTCTTCCTTGCAGTTTTTTCGACTCCCGGTCTGGAATTCGAAAGAGCCAAAAGAATTACGACTTGATCATGACCAGGAGCATTTTAAAACGTCCGCGGGCTTTGACGGCATGAGGAACATTGGCGGGCATGATAATCATCTGGCCCGCGCTTACTTCGTGGGATTTCCCGCCGATCAGGATCTCGGTCCTAACTTTAATTTTCTTTTGATAGATGGTAGTTAGGACCGCCCCAATTTCCGCTTTGCTCCAATTGATAGGTATTGGGACGGCCCTGCCGTCGATTACAAGGATCACGGCGTCGTAGGGTGCGGTATGTTCGCTCAAACCTTGGCCGGCATCAAAAGCGAAAAGAGTGAGCGTTCCGCTTTTCTTGTCCAGAAGCTGTTTGCTGACAACGGAATTCTCCTGGTAATCAACCAGCGAGACGAGCTGCAATGCCTTTTCTTTATGATCGTTCATGGGCATAAGATATCCTCGTCCTAGAAGCATTTTCCGGTTTTAAGCCGGGGGCAGGGCGTGACACTGCATTTGTAACAAATTTCATTGGGAAGGGCGCCGTTATCGAAGTATTGCCGGATGTTGTCCAGTGTTGTATGGGCGATATTGTGGAGCGCTTCTTTCGTGAAAAATCCCTGGTGGGAAGTGACCAGTACGTTCGGGAAGGAAAGGAGCCTTGCGAGGACGTCGTCCGGGATGCCGGAATTTGAAAAATCCTCGAAAAAATACTCGCTTTCCTCTTCGTAAACATCAAGCCCCGCATAACCGATCTTGCCGCTCTTCAGACCGTCGATCAGGGCTTTGGAGTCGATCAAAAGTCCGCGACCGGTATTAATGATCATGACTCCCCGTTTCATTTTAGAGATAGTCTCCCGGTTGACAAGATGGCGCGTTTCCTTGTTCAAGGGACAATGCAGGGAAATAATGTCCGAGTCCTTGTAAAGGGTGTCGAGAGTCACGTAATCAAAACCCGTTTTTTGCTGGTAGGCCTTGTCCGGGTAAGCGTCATACGCCAGAATCTTCATTCCGAACCCCTTCAGGATTTCGATCGCGGCTTTTCCGATCTGTCCCGTGCCGATGATACCTGCGGTCTTTCCGGACATGTCAAAACCCATCAGCCCGGTAAGGGTGAAATTATTGTCCCGGGTACGATAGTAAGCTTTGTGGATTTTCCGGTTCAGGGCAAGCATGAGGGCCGCGGCGTGTTCGGCGACCGCGTGGGGTGAATAGGAAGGGACCCGCACGACATGGATCTTCTGAAAAGCCGCATGAAGATCGACATTGTTATAGCCGGCCCCGCGAAGGGCAATAAGACCTATCCTGTCCCGGCAAAGATGATCAATGATCTCCTTGCTGACCGTATCATTTACAAAAACACAGACAGCGTTATGACCTTGGGCAAGCAGGACGGTTTCCTGGGTCAGGCGACTGCCCAAATAAGTGATCTTGAAACCGAAGCCCTTGTTGGCTTCATTGAAAAAATCCGGCTCGTAAGGTTTGGTGTCAAAAAAAGCGATCTTGACGATGCGCACGGCTCACCTCCCGATAACTTATTATGCGTTGCTCCAGTTATTCCCTCCTGTAGGGCACATTTAAATGTGCCCTACGGAAGAGAGGATAGAGCGAATATCTCTCAGGAAACCGGAACAATGCATTTATTATATCGTTGAGCCAGTTGTTTGCGAGAGGGTTTTTTTGGGTGTTTGCCACAAAACATTGGACGAATCCGTCCTTTGACGGATACAATGCAACAGAGGGTTCTATGGCGCAAGCGGCGCAGAACATACGCAAGCCTATGGTGGCGGGACAATTCTATCCCGCAGGTCCGGTCGTTCTGAAAGGAGAAGTCAGGAATTTCCTTTCCCGGGCCCGTTCCTTACCCGATCTCAAAGTTTGCGGTCTTATTGTTCCTCATGCCGGTCACATGTATTCCGGCGCAGTTGCGGCCGAGGCTTATAAATTGGTCGAGGGGCGAAAGTTCGACAGCGTTGTCATCATCGCTTTTTTGCATCGCGCGTTCTTGCAGGGCATACTCGTGGACGATGTCGTCGCCTATGAAACACCGCTCGGACGCGTTCCCGTGGATCGTGAACTTGCCCGGGAGATCCAAATGTTCCACCCCCTTTTTCAGAACATGATGCCCGGTCGTCTCGAAGAGCATTCCCTGGAGGTCCAAATCCCATTCCTCCAGGAAACGGTTCCGCAACTTAAGATCGTTCCCATCTACATCGGTACCCAGGATATCACAAACGTCACGGTTCTCGCGAACGCCTTGGCCAAGACGCTGGAAGGCCGGAACGTGCTTGTGGTGGCGACAACGGACCTTTCGCATTTTCATCCTTATGAAACAGCGTCCGGAAAGGACAAAGCTCTGATCGCCATGTTCGAAAAAGGAAACGCCGAGGCGATCTATGACGCATACGCCAAGGAGGAGGCTGAAGCCTGTGGCATGGGGCCTGTTCTGACCTCGATCCTGCTGGCCAGGAAAATGAAATGGTCCGGTCCTAATCTGGTCCGGTATGCGAATTCGGGGGATGTGACCGGGGACCGGAGTTCGGTCGTGGGCTACGCGGCCATGGCCTACAGGAAAACGATATGCTGAACGCGGAAGAAAAAAGAAAGATACTGGTTTATGCCCGGGAACTTTTGAAGGCCTGCCTGTCGGATGGGCCCGAACCTGAGCTTGAGCTTGACCGTAAAGTCATGGAACAGAAGCGGGGGATTTTTGTTACGCTCAAGCTCCGGGGCCGTCTGCGGGGTTGTATCGGGCACATCCTGGGAGATGAACCGCTCGGGAAAAGCATACATCAGATGACTCTTGCCGCAGCGTTCGAAGATCCGCGGTTCCCGCCGCTTGCTCTGGACGAGCTTGAAGATATCAAGATTCACATCTCGCTCCTCACGGAACCTGTGCCGGTAAAAAGTTACAGGGATATCCGGACCGGAACGGACGGTATCATCGTGACCCGTGGATGGAAAAAGGGAGTTTATCTTCCCGAGGTCGCGACCGAAACCGGATGGAACTCAAAAACTTTTTTTGAAAGTTGTGCGCTGGAGAAGGCGGGACTTACGGAACAGGAACTTCCGGAGGCCATGATCGAGGTTTTTCAGACAGAGGGGTTTGAGGATTGAAAAAGAGTATTTATTTAAAGAAGACACAAAGTGGCCGATACTAAATAGGCATACATAAATTTTTGTATATTTAATGCATTGTTCCGGTTTCCTGAGAGATATTCGCTCTATCCTCTCTTCCGTAGGGCACATTTAAATGTGCCCTACAGGAGGGAATAACCGGAGCAACGCATATTTATTATGTCATCCCCGTCCTACGCCTTGTGGCGGACGCGGGAATGACAAAACTCGCAAAGATTTTTACTCGGTTACTTAGGTGAAATAAACTGGTGTGGGTGAAAAAAGGAGAATCTTAAAATGAAAAAGTTCGCTCTATTTCTCTCCGTCGCGTTGGTGCTCTCAAGTGCTCATGCTGAAGCCACAGTCGTGGAAGAAATGAATTCCGAGAAGGCGCTCACCAAGTTCAGCCGCGGGGTGACGAATGTTGCGACCAGTCCGGGAGAGTTCGTGGTCCAGATACCCCCTGCAATGGAGCAAAGCCCGGATTATCTCACGGGATTTATCATGAGCATCGGGCGGGGGATCGGGTACACATTTCTGCGGTTCGGGGCCGGGATCTATGACATAGCAACCTTCCCTTTTCCGGGCCGGACCGACTACAAGCCCGTCATGGAACCTGAGACTATTATCGATAAAGTCGCCGAGACTACCATAAACCAGGCCCTTCCTACTGCTGCGTAGCGCGCAGTTCCCGGGTTTTTGCCATGGCTTTAATTTTTTCTTGATCATATGGTAGCCATGGCTGTCCTTTTCTCAAATTTTATCTCTTTCACGGTTGAAAAAAATTGCCCCATCCCGCCTTTGGCGGGATGATAGGTGCGGGGACTGGATTATCCCGGTTCTTTCCATTTCACCCTGTTAAAGTTCCCAATGACTTTAATGGAGGTGATCCAATGATCTTTTTTAAAAGCAGCCTGTTGCACACTTTATTTTCAGATTTAGTCAGGCCTCTAACAGGGCAGGGAGGTGTCTCATGAAAACGCACACCGAATATCTCTCACTCGAAACGAAGAAAAAACGCGACTACATCAACATCACATCACAGGTTGAAGCTGCGGTTATCAGGAGCGGCGTCAAGGAAGGTCTTTGCCTTGTCAATCCCATGCACATTACCGCGAGCGTTTATATCAATGACGACGAGCCGGGCCTGATCCAGGATTTCGATGATTTTCTCGAAAGGATCGCGCCGTATGACCTCAAGGGCTACCGCCATCACCGGACCGGTGAAGATAACGGCGATTCGCATGTCAAACGGCAGCTTTTTGGCCGTGAGGTCGTTGTCGCCATCACGAAGGGGCGGCTTGACTTCGGAACCTGGGAGCGCATTTTTTATGCCGAGTTCGACGGCCGTCGCCCGAAACGCGTGATCGTCAAGATCATCGGAGAGTAAAACTCAAGGGCGCTCATGTCCAAAACCTACCGTGACAGGCTTCAAAGGCGCCGGAAGAAAGTCCATGCGCCTCTTCCCCCCAGGATCGAGAAAAAAGAAGAGCGCAGGATCTGGGTGGGCGATGAGGCCGTCATCGAAAAACATTTTCTCCGTCTGACGCGCCTCCTTCGCGACGAAGAGCGCGAAGAGCGCGACCGCTTCAAAACGGATTTTCTTGATCGCAGGCCCGAGGAGCGGGAAAAAAGGGGCAAAGCCATTTTCCGGCTCGATCTTCTGGAAACCCATTACAATCCTTCCGGCCAAAAACTTCTTACATTCGCGCTCCAGAACGGCCGTTCTCTGCCGCGCTATTCCCTGAATGCCGGCGATGTTGTTTCACTTTCCGGCTTCCAGACACCGCCGGAGGATTGTCCTGCCGGCACGGTCTACGAAAAGGACCGTTTCCGCATCACGGTCGCTTTTAGCGGCAGGGTCCCGGGCTGGGTTGAGAGCGAAAAAAGTTATCAGCTCGGTCTTTCCGAGAACCGCACCACCTATCAGCGCATGTACGAAGCGCTGCAAATGACGCGTACCGCGGACCATTCCCGGGTCGCCCTGCTACGGGACATCAGTCTGGGCCTTAAAAAGCCCCGTCTGGGGGACCCCGTCCCCGCAGAAATATCCCGGAGTTTTGATCCGACGCTCAATGACGATCAGAAAAAAGCGGTCGCAAGGGCGCTTGAGGTTGAAGATATCCTTCTCATCCACGGGCCTCCGGGAACGGGCAAAACGCGTGTGTTGACCGAAATCATTCATCAGGCTTTTCGAAAGGGCCAGACCGTTCTGGTTTCGGCGCCGAGCAACGCCGCGTGTGATCATCTGGTGGAATGCCTCGTGAAAAAGAAGGTTCCCGTGACGCGACTGGGCCATCCGGCGCGCATTACCGAACGGGTCCGTGAGCATACCCTGAGCTATAAACTTGCCGCGCATTCTTACGCGAAAATGATCGATGCCCACGAGGCGCAACTCGAGCAGTTTGCCCGTCAAAAAGAGAGACGGCAGGACCGGCGCGTCATGTCCTGGGAAGAACGCAACGAAATGCGGGACGAGGTCCACAGGCTCCGCGACGACATCCGCGACCTCAAGACGCAGATCTTCAAGCAGGTCTGGAACGCTTCGGACGTGGTGGTGGCCACGCACACGGTCTGCGGGGATCCCTTGATCCGCGCCAAGGCCTTTGACTGGGTGATCCTGGACGAGGCGACGCAGGGGATCGAGCCCGCAACCTGGATCCCGATGCGTCATGGTGGCAAGGTCATTTTGGCGGGAGACCATTGTCAGCTTCCGCCGACAGTTTTCCGGTCGCGGCCGGGCGAGCGGGATTTGGGGTTTACGCTCTTTGAGCGGTTGCATGAAGTCCTGGACGCGAGGTTCAAGGTGCGGCTGGAACGGCAATACCGGATGCACGAAGACATCATGAATTTCTCTTCCGGGAAATTCTACGACAACGCGCTCACGGCCGACCCGTCGGTCGTAAGACATTTGCTGAGAGATCTTTCGAACGTGAAAACTGAAGGGCTTGATGAGGCGGCCGTCATTTTTCTGGACACTGCAGGTCTCGGGTATGAGGAGGAGATCGAAGAGGGGACCGAGAGCCGTTATAATTCTCAGGAGGCGAAGCTTGTGGTGAAGGAGCTAAGCCGTCTGACCGGGGCCGGCGTGCCGCCCGAAGAGATTGCGGTCATCAGTCCTTATAGCGCCCAGGTAAAACTTCTGACGAGTATGATTCTGGGCGACAAGGGTGAACCCGGTGATCTGGCCTCCCTTGAGATCGACAGTGTGGACGCGTTCCAGGGCCGGGAAAAAGAAGCGGTGATCGTTTCGCTTGTGCGGTCGAACCGCGAGGGACAGCTTGGATTTTTGAACGATACGCGGCGTATGAATGTTGCCATGACACGTGCCAGACGCAAGCTCATCATGATCGGGGACAGCGCGACGCTCGCGAACCACGCCTTTTACGAAGATTTGCTTCGTTATGTCGAGTCTGTGAACGGTTACCGCAGTGCCTGGGAGTTCCGTTAGAGTTTTGCGGGCCGATGTTCTTTGCTTATACTAGGCAGGCATCGGAATGGAAAATTTTCATCCCGGATTGGAAGTTGTCAACAGAGACGCTTTGAAGGGAGTCCCTTTTCCCTGGAAAGAGGTGAACTATGCAGTGTCCGCTTGGCAGTTATTGCTGTATGTCCCCGGAGTCCGTTTTTCTCGGGATCAGTTGCCTGGGCCTTGTCCTGGGCATTTTGTCGGTTGTCCGGCCAAAACAATCGATCGGGCTTTATCAACGGATCATGAAGTGCTTTAACTGGAAAGTGGCCCCGATCGACGAACCGCGCGAGGTCCGGAATACCCGGATTCTCGGAGTTGTCCTGGTAGTGTTGAGTCTTGTCATTTTTTTTATGGCGTTTTCCCGCTTTTAAGGATGCCTGTGCTGAACGCTCTACTTTCTGTTTTTTTCTGGGCCAGTTGTGTTTTCCTGATAGCGCTTCTTTATCTGGTCCAGCTGATCCTGCTGATTTTCTGTGGCTCCTTCGATAAGCAGAGGAGAATCCTGCACCGGCAATGTTTCTGGTGGTCAAGCGCCGTGATCGGCCTGAGCCCGTACTGGAAATTGAAAGTGAACGGTCTCGGGAACGCGGACCCGGAACGCACCTATGTAATCGTGGCCAATCACCAGAGTTTGGCGGACATTGTGGTTCTGTACCAGCTTCGCTTGCAGTTCAAGTGGGTGGCGAAGGAAAGTCTTTTCGGCATTCCCTTTCTGGGCTGGTGCCTGGGGCTCTGCAAGCACATCAGCCTGAAGCGCAAGGACCATGGGAGCATCCGGGATGTTTTTCGCGAAGCGATCGGGTATCTCCGGTCAGGGATGTCCGTTCTCTTTTTCCCCGAGGGGACCCGCAGCGAGACGGATACCATGAATTCTTTTCAGAGCGGGGCTTTCAAGCTGGCGATCTCTGAAAAAGTTCCGATCCTTCCGGTCGTCATCAGCGGGACGAGAAACGCGATCCCCAAGGGGGGCTGGGTCATGAAGTCCAGGGTTTTTTGCAACCTGACCGTCCTGGAACCTATCGAGACGGCCCATTTGCAGCACAGCGATTTTCCCCGGTTAAGCGAAACTGTCCGTTCCCGCATGGCCGAAAAATTAATCTAGATACCTGGCAATTCCCATTTTTCCTATAGCAAAGTCCGCAAAATTTCTCAGAGATTCCTCGTCGATGTTCATCCCGCCGCCAGCGAGGCGGGATTCACTCGCGCGTTCGGCTTTGCTCGCCCATGAGGCCTTGGCGGAGGCAGCTGTCGGAGTCCCGCAAAGCACGGTTTCCCCTGATCTTAAGGGGAATTTG
>JBAZER010000039.1:0-20330 GCA_041653795.1 Candidatus Omnitrophota bacterium | reverse complement strand
AAGCCACTAGTAAAAAGACCGCCCCCGGCCAAACCCGAGAGTCCAGATTCAGAAAGCCCTTGTTGTATTTCCTCTTTTTTGAATGATGGTTCATTTTGGAGTTGATCCAATGGAATGTTTTGAGAAATTTAAATAGTCGATGATCAATCTTCCTTCCAAATGATCCATCTCATGTTGAAGCACTTTCGCCAAAAGTCCTTCAGCTTCGATAATCACGGATTTGCCTTTTTCATTTAATCCGCCCACAATAACTTCTGCCGGTCTGTTCACAAGGATCCTGGCGCCGGGGATACTCAAACAACACTCTTCCGCTTCATCTGATCCTTGTATTTTCAAAAGCGTGGGATTGGCCAACCGGATGGCTCCCTTTCCGATATCTGCCACGATAAGGCTTTGGGAAATTCCGACCTGCGGGGCTGCTAAACCGATTCCCTTGAAACGCCGCATAATAAAAAGCATTTGCTCGAAAAGCTTCCTCTCTTTATCAGTGGCACCCGCTACCGAAAGACACTTTCTCCTTAAAACAGGGTCTGGATATTGCCTGATCCGGAGGATATTCATTTTCATTCCTCTTGTGCGTGTTCTTTTTGTTTCAGCATCTTATGTGCATTGCAAAACGGGCAAAACTTCTCCAGCCGCTTCATTCCTGAAGCAAATTTGGAGTCCGGGAAACGCCTGGACGTGATACACAAAGGGCATATTTCACACACAAAGGCCAGCAGTCTGATCCATGTTTTCATCTCATTCCTCCAGCGTTCACTTCTTTCCACCGCATCGCAAGATAATATCCCCTATCCGGCATCCGGCATGGCGTGCCACGACAGGACATTTGGCCATGAATAAAAAAAAGACCGGCCGTTGACTTAAGGATAATGTTTCAAAATTCCCTTGGCCCTTGCTGATCACGATGTCTGCTTTTCGGTAAGTACGCAAAAATTCTTGGGAGCATAGCGAAAGGACCGTACCGGGGGCATCGGACCCACTTTCGAATATCCGGGCAATTCGGTCGACCCCGCATTGTCTGGCGTCCTTAGCCAGGGCGTCATTAATGATCGGCCGGGATTTGACCGCGTAAATGATCTGCTTTAATGGATCCTCTTTCTGGATCTCTTCCAGCAAAAGACGGTCGAACACGATTTCCCCGGCATTATCCGCCAGATAAAGAACTGTGTTGGCTTTGGAGAGCGCCCCCTTGAATTTCGTATACTGGTAAAATTTTTTATTTTCTTTGGGAATCAGCCGGGTCTCTTCTTTCATGATCTTTTTCAGCTCCCGTTCAACATTTAAGGAGTTTTTGACGCCATAATCGATAATATTACCGGCGATCGCCAAACTCACCGCGGCAGCCATCGGATCGGACGAATGAGCGATCCTTCTTTTGAGTCGTGGATAAAGTTTAAGCGCCTTTTGATTGCTTTCTGCTTTGATCTTTGTATAAGGATCTTTTTTCTCCGTGATCCGGTTGACCAGCCGATAAACGATCCGTCCCGTTTCAGGGGGAGAAGATTTTAAAGAAAATGAGGAACAAATCTTTGCCAATTCGTTCAGCACACGCTGCTGTGTCCGGGGGCTTGCCCCTGCCAGCTTGGACGCCTCAAGAGCCTGCCGGAAAAAGCATGGAATGCAGTCCAGACATGTTTTCATTTATCCATTTCCATTAGCGGTAATTTGTAGCTTTGGACAGTCAAGTAACGCTCAAGGAAAACAGCTGCCAAAATAACCAGCGGCAAAGAAACCGCCCATCGGATTACCGTGAACTTTACCCCTAAAAAGGACGCTTCAAATGTCGTCAGAGGTATCCTGCATATAGCGGCCGCGCCCACATAGGTGAAAATCATTCCGAGTCTCGCTCCCTTCTTGTGCAAGGCATATGCGACGGGAAACGCCATCTGCACTCCGCCTACCGCAGTACCGGCAAGAAGGATGGCCCAAAGAAAACCGGCAAAACCGGAATCTTTGCCGCAATGTTTCTCAACGGCTTTAGAGGACACCCAAACCTCGAATAGTCCTATGAGAATAAACACAGGAGGCATCACTTTGAGAATATCCCAGCTGAAGTAAACGAAATCCCGACCGATCCTCTGACCCGGCTCGTATCCTGCCAGAAACGCTATGCAGATGAATGCGCCGTAGAGAATCCCCGTCATAACAGTGACTCTGCGCGAAAGCATCATTAAAGTAATTCTCCATAAAAAAATCCCGTCACAAGCGCAACAATAATCGCTATGAACAAGCTCGAGGCATTCCTCATAAGAGCTGCTTTTGTTCCAAAATATCGCTTCTCAAGCGGAAACGTTGCAACGCCTACCATCATTAAGGTGTTTGCGAAAGCCGACAACACCATATAAGCCACACCTTTTTTCAGAAGGATCCCGCAAAGCGGAAACGCGATAAATCCGGGCATGATCGTGATGGATCCGAAAAGCGTGGCGAACAAAAATCCGATCCATTTATCATGGTTCCTGAGATAAGCCACAATGACCTGATCGGGCACGAGAAACAAAAGGATTGTCACTAAAATCACCATGATCACTAATGTCGGTAAAATCTGAAAAAACTCACGCCAGGCGGTTTTAAGCGCGAGTACCGTTTTTTTGAAATTAGCGCTGAAAGATGCCGCTAAAGCCAAAAAGGCAAAACCGTAAAGATAAATCATTTTTCAGCTCCTGGTCCTTTTTTGTCGGGAAATTCTTTAATAACTCCGGAGACGGCGTTTGAATTCGTTCCAGGGGAAGAATTTTCCGGGGCATTCGGTCGCAGCGCCAGGGACATCGCGATGCCCTATGATATTTTGATCCGGAATGCGGTAAAAGTTTTTGAGCGTAAGCACGAGAAAAGTTAGAGAATCGAACATTTTATCAGGAAGTCCTGCTTCGCTATAATTACCGACCACGGCGATGCCAATGGACTTCTGGTTCCAGTCGCCCACTTTTACATGCGCTCCTTGCATCTGTTTGAGCCACCGTGGCCCCACTTCAATTTGTCCGATCGTTTTTCCACGCGTCCCGTTATCGATCAGAAAATCATAGCCCATCCCATTCTCCCATCCTCGCTGTTGATGCAAACCGTCAACGCTGTAAGCACTGCCCTGATCGGTCGCCGTATGGTGGATCACAATATGCGTCCAGCGTGTAGTCGGGAAGAGGGGGATATTCGCCCGCGGGCCACGCGTATTCGTGATAAGAAGTTTCATTCCTTTCTTGAGTTGAGTTTTATTTGTCAAATGGTTGACGCGCATGATGGTCGCCATATCCACGCTGTAGATGGTCGAGATACGCCAAAGGGTTTCGCAAGGTCCGACCTCATGGTAGATATTACGAAGAGCCCCGGATGAGCGGGGGAGTACCAAGGAAGACGTCGAGACGGGGCTTAGTGTTTGATATACCGGTGCGTGGCCCGGAGGAGCTGAAGCACAACCGGAAAAGAAGCTCATGCTTGCCAGAAGGACGGAAAAAGCCAAAATTCGTTTGTTCGGAAATCTGTTTGTGGATATTTGAGGCAGCATTCTATAAGACCCTTATTTTTGTTGTGGAGTTTTTAAACTTTTCCTCTGCGCCGTAAAGTATCAGGCCCGCTGATCGGCGAAACTTTCTTTTTTTCGGCGCTGTATACGTTAATAATGGAAATATTCCCACCGCAAATATCCCGGAACTCGCGCTCAATACCGCTCAGGATCGTTTCCGGAAGCGGCTCCGCACCGCAAGGCCTCAAAGGCGTATTGATCTCTATCTCATTCGGATGGATCTCTTTGGCAAAATTCGCAATTTGCCCGGCACATTTTTTGTTAAGAGAGGTAAACATTATTTGCAGCGCCAACCGGCCCTTATAAAAAGATCTGAAACCCTTCACGGTTGCTATAACTGTCCGGAGGTTCATGCCAGGCATGGGCCTGTTTATTTTTTGAAACAATTCCTCAGAATCTGCGTCCAATTTAGCGAGGACAAAATCCGCCAGTGATAAGTCTTGCTGGACATCCCTTCTGTTCATGAGCGAGGAATTCGTGATGACGGCTACTTTTTCTCTCCTGATTTTTTTGACAGCCTTGATCATGCCTCCCAGGTTTTTTGCAAGCGTTGGCTCTCCGGCACCGGAAAATGTAATATAGTCAATAGGCGGCAACGGGAGCGTTTCAATTTCATGGATCACATCCTTGATCCGTACAAACTCTCGCCTTTGGTTCGAAAATGCCGTCGTCTTTCCAAGCTGACAATAAACGCAATCGAACGTGCATATTTTTTCCTTTGCCGAAATGGGATCAACGCCTAAAGATCTTCCCAGTCTCCAAGAAGATACAGGACCGTAAATATAGCGATAACCGTCTCCGCTCATATTAATTCCTTTGGTTGAATGTCCAATGCTTCGAAAAATAATGAATTACAGGTTTAACTTTTTTCAGTTCCCTGTTTTTTATGCTGAATGCCTTGCTGCAAGGAATGTTCGATGATTTCTTTGCCTTTTGACGATAACTCGCGAAGCCCAACCGCTCTTTCTCCATTAATGAAAAAAGTCGGCGTCGCGTTCACCTGCCGTTTCCGGGCTTCTTGCACTTCGGCATTAATAGCAATATCGGGTTCTAAGCCGCTCAAGCAATCTTTGAAACGCGGCACATCCAGTCCCAAAATTTCCGCATAGCTAAAAAAAACAGAAGGGTCCTTTCCGACCCATTCCCGCTGGCTTTGATAAAGCGCATCATGAAAAGACCAGAATTTCCCTTGGGAGTTCGCGCACTCAGCCGCTCGGTGCGCCTGCATGGCCGACTTATGGTATTGCAATGGATAGTGTTTAAATGTCACATTTATTTTACCGGCATATTGACTTTCAATCTGCTTCAAGACGTTATGAGCCGCACCACACGCCGGACATTCAAAATCGGTAAACTCGACTATTTCCACCGTCGCGTCGGAAGCGCCCATTCGCTTTACAAATGACACCTTTACCGGCTCCGCAGGTGCTTGCACAGTAGGCTTGCCTTTTCCATGATAGATTCCAGCTACCAGAACGATACCTGCCAGGGCCAATGCTAAAATAATTCCTGTTAAGGAACGTGTCGAAAGAGTCCTTCGCTCACCTTGTATATGGGAAGAGATGAAGGCATCTAAACTGCACAAATGACTTTTCAAACGGACCAATTTCAGGGCCAAAAAGAAGTTAAGGATATCCATCAAGAAAATCACCGGCGTCGGTAGTTTCCAGCTTCCAGCAAAGCATCCACAATCCCCCGGGAAATGCCCTCCCAGCAGACGTTCTGCTCCCAAAAGGACTACGAAGGAAAATGTAAAGCCAAGTAGTACCGAAGCGGCTAACCGTGTAAAGAGCCCAAAAAACAAAAAGGAGCCGACAAAAAATTCCACCCATGGGAACATAAGCGCAATCCAGGGAACTGCAAAATCGGGAAGAAATGTGTATTCATAAAAAATCGCCCGGGTTTCGGCAACAGGGACAGCGAGCTTACTCAAACCGGAATAAACAAAGATTGAGCCCAGGGCCAATCGAACCGGGAACCAAATAAAATAATAGGATTTATCCTTCTTCATGCCGCGCTTACACCTTCCGTTACCGCTGAATCATTTTTTACTGTGGGATTTTTAAAAAATGCAATGAATTTTCCGGTCGCCTTGGCCTTGACGGTCTGCCCCTGGGTGAGTGATGCTTTTAATATGTAATAGCTTCCGCTAGACTTTTCTATGTTGGCTCTTAGTCTCACGATTCCTTTTGTTTTAACGGGCGTCATAAATCGGGTGCTCAGTTCGGCAGTCAAGGCCTTGATGCCGTGAGCAAAGAGGCAATTGGTCATAATGCTATCGAGCAAGGCAGATATGACTCCTCCATGCATAATATTGTTATAGCCTTCAAGGTCTTTAGAGCATTTGAATGAAGCTTCTATGCTACCGTCCTTTTTCAGGTCGAAATCCAATTTGAGCCCTTGCTGGTTGTTTTGTCCGCACAGTATGCAGTGGGAGTGTTCTTCCTGCTGTATTTTCTTGAGGGTCGTTTTCATAATTCGGTGATCCAGCCATCATAAAACTGTTTCAGGTGCTCGTATTCTCCCCGTTCAAAAGAGTTTCTGATGACGTCTTTCTCCTTAAAAGAATATTTGTAATTAGTACAATAACCCGTCAGGATATCTTTGGCATTATTGATTTCGCGAATCTTTCTTTCACACAAGGCTAACTGCACTTTCTTACACCGGTCGGGATGATAACGGGTGGCCATGCGGCGGTACGCTTCCTTGATTTCTTGCATGGTTGCGCACTCATCAAGTTTTAAGATCCGTCTCGCGCTATCAATCTCTTCAAATCCAATCCTTTTTTTCATTTGCAGCTCTCCAGTTTCTTTGTCGCATTCTTTCGGCATGCCACTACAACAAATCCGCCTTTCCCAAATCCCTTTTTGGGATTTTCTATGCGCGCGATCCTGTCGGGCAATTGAAACAAAGTTTCGCAGAATTCAAAATCGACGAACTTTAACACGGCTAATTTATGCACAAGTTCAAACATGCTAAAAAAGCGAGCGTTTTTGTAAAAGATGCTTCCTTTTTTCTGATAGGCCTTGCCCAAGAAGCTGTCCTTAGGGATGATCCCGACAAGCAAGACGCCATTTCTCTTCAATACTCGACGCGCCTCGGCTAATACCCGGAACGGCTTTTTGACAAAACATAAAGTGATGATCAAAACCACGTAATTGAAAGATGAATTTTGGAATGGGAGAGATTCGCCGCGGCCTAGCCGGGCGTCAACGCCCCGCAAACGTGCGATCTCGATCATTTTCTTTGATGGATCAACACCTGTTTTAATCCCCAAAGGAGCGGCGAATCGTCCTGTGCCAACCCCAATCTCTAAACCCTTACCTTCTTTAGGCAAGAATTTCCGGACGGCTCTCAGTTCGGACAGGTAAGCATTCCTGTTTCGGTCGTACCATGCGTCATAATGCTTATAAAATTTATCAAATATATTTTCCATTTTCGCAATTTCAAAACTGGTTGGTTTTAAGCATGACCAGCGTACAGCCTCGCACCGTTTCAATTTCCGCGTCTCGAGCCTGTTTTTCCAGGATGTCATTTTCCGCTCCCGGATTGAAAATGATCCGCTGTGGACGACACCCCAGGATTCCTTCGATCATAAGAGTTGATCGGGGAGCTCCTACGTAGAGTGTTACGGTGTGAATTTCTTCCGGAATATCACGGATTGTTTGATAAACAGACAGGCCGTCGATTGTCGTGATGCGGGGATGCACGGGATAGACCCGGTACCCTTTCTCCAAAAGCAGCTTCATCGCCTGATAGGCATATCGGTCCGCTTTGTTAGTTGCTCCGATCAATGCCACGTTTTTCATTTTTTTAACACTCCTTTTCATAGGGCCACATGGCGATACCGCCGTCGAGCACCTTCACATTGCTAAAGCCAGCGGCCTTAAGGATTAAAGCGGCCTCATATCCCCGAAGGGAGACCTTGCAAAAAGCAATGATCTCCTTATCCCGCGGGATTTCGCCGAGACGTTTACGAATGACTCCGAGCGGGATGAGTGTTGCTTGAGGTAAGCGGACTTCCACATATTCTTTCGGTGAGCGGACATCCAGAAAGAAAAAATCATCTTTGGCAAGAAACTTGCGGTGGACTTCTTCCGCGGTGATCCCGACCATAAATCCGTCCCTTTTGTTTCGGGCGACATTAGCTGCTGTGATTAAATTATCCATGGCGGGGGCGTAGGGGGGTGCATAGGCGAGATCGAGATTGGCAACATCCTCTAGCGTCATACCTGCCGCTATGGCTGTTGCGGCAACATCGATTCGCTTAGCCCCGTCACCAGGGCCTGTAGCCTGAGCACCTAAAAGTTTCCCCGTCTTTTTATCGGCTACAATCTTAAGCAACAGGGCTTTGGATTTCGGCATATAGTGGGCCTTGTCAGGACCGGGTGCCATCGCCGTGACAACATCATATCCCAAAGAACGGGCCGCTTTTTCGGTCAGTCCTGTTCGTGCGGCGCAAAAATCAAACACCTTGCAAACAGCGCTTCCCAGAACCCCTGGGAACGTATCGGTTCCTCCACAGATATTAACTGCGGCGACACGGCCCTGTTTATTGGCTGTAGAACCGAGCGGAATGAAGCAAGTCTGTCCGGTCAGACGGTCTTTACACTCCACACAATCGCCGGCCGCGTATATATCTGGATCCGAAGTTTGCATATAATCATTGACCCGGATCGCTTTTGTTTTTTCGCCAATAGTTAGTCCTGCCTGTTGCGCCAAAGATATATTGGGACGTACTCCGATAGCCAGGATGACCATGTCCGCAGGTACGGTGCCTTTATCCGTTCGAACCTGGGCCACTGTATTATCTGCCTCATGAGAGGATTCCAGCGCAAGAGCTTTGGTGTTCGTCATGATCTTGACGCCCTTGGATTCCATATGCTGTTCTACCAAGCGGGCCATCTCCCAATCAAGCAGATTGAGAATCTGCGGCAACATTTCCACGATAGTGACCCGGCAGCCACGTCCGGTTAATGCTTCGGTCACCTCCACGCCGATAAGCCCCCCACCGATGATGACCACATCTTTGGCTCGTTCTTCTGCCAGGGCTTGTTTAATGCCTTCCGCATCATGAACCCCGTGCAAAGTGAATACATTTTTTTTGTTCACCCCAGGGATAGGCGGAATGACAGGTAAAGCACCTGTTGCAAGGATGAGTTTGTCATAAGACAACCAAAAATCTTTTCCTGCCGCTAACGTTTTGGCGCGGACGCGTTTACCGGCACGATCAATTTCCACAACTTCGGTAGAGGTGAGCACCTTGAGATTTTTGACATTTTGGAAGAATACAGCGTCCCTCACGGCTCCTGCCGGAGTTTCCATTAATTGTTTCTGTTCCTTCACTTCGCCGGAAATGTAGTAAGGTAATCCACAGCCGGCATAGGAAAGCAGTTCGCCTTTTTCGATAATCGTGACATCCGCTTCGGAATTCATGCGCATGATTTTTGATGCGGCTTTTGGACCGGCTGCGACGCCTCCAATAATAACGATTTTCATGCGAGTTCCTTTCTGAAACGGATCAATGTTTAAACAACAAACGGATCATCAGCAAGAGCAGCAGGCCGATTGCGAAAGCCGTGAAGTGAATGATGTTTTTTGAGACAGAGCGGGCCTTGTTGACCTCCGGCACAAGGTCCGATGCCCCAATATAAATGAAATTTCCTGCAGCGAATGCAATAAGAAAATCCGTATTGATATGACGTGAAACCGCGCAAGTGATGAGCGCTCCTGCCGGGAAAAGTAACGCTGAAATAAAATTCCAAAATAAAGCTTTTTTCTTGTCCCATCCCGCATGGACCAGGGCTCCAAAATCACCAAGCTCTTGCGGGATTTCATGGGCCGCTGCAGCAAGCCATGTCGCGATGCCAAGGCGAATATCCACCAGGAAAACCCCCGCGATGGACAAGCCTCCGAGGAAGTTGTGGAGACCATCTCCGATCAAGATCAGATATGCAAGAGGCTCTTGACAGTTCGCGTTCTGTCGGTGGCAATGATGATGGTGGATGAATTGTTCCAACGCAAAAAAAACGGTGAACCCCAGAGCGATCCAAATGCCAACCCGAAGTTCGTCCAGATGATGGCTGGAGAGCGCGGCAGGTATCATGTGGAAAAATGCGCCTCCGATGAGGCTACCGGCGGCCAGTGCGACCAGCGGCAATATCATCCGTTCAAAAGTTTCCTGTTTGAATAAAAATGTGACGCTCCCGATCAGTGCGATAACGCTCATCAGAAGCCCGCTTCCGAGAATCCAGAAGAACACTTCAGCGTGCATGAGGAACTCCCTTGATGCGGACACTGATCTTTTTTTTGCCACTCATCAGATAATCCGCGACCGCGCGGTGCAAAGTGCTTACAGACAAAATAGCGCAGTGCAAATGATCATCCGGGATATGTTGAAGTCTCTGAATCACTTTCCCGGGTGAAATCAAAAGCGCATCGGCAAGACGCTTACCTTGAGCCATTCTGGCGGTCTCCAAAGCGCACGCTTTCGATGCCCTACATCCGGTCGTAAAACAACGGACTTTGCGGATCGTACCCGAAGTTATTTTCAGGAAAAATTCCATGGTGTCCCCGCAAGGCCCCTGGATGTGCCCCTGAGCCGACGGTTTCTGTATTTTCCCAAAAAACGAACTATCTTCCTTCGTCATGCCAAAACCCTTTCATTTTTGTTGGAATTATGTAAAGACGTTTTTCTGGCTTCCAAGGGTAAAACTGCTTCCCGGACATATCCCTGCAAAGATCCGGAACATACCGGCCATCCCCCCGGTTCACTTGAGAGAAGGTATTGTTTCGTACTATCGAAATGACGAACCAAGGAAGGATCATCCAGGTAGGAGGCGGCAAATGCGACTCCGCGCTCGGTCAACGCGTACACAGGGATTTGTTTCGAAAGCTGCAACCTTGCAATGCTGCCCAGCTGTTTCCGGACTTCACCGGAAGCACAGGCCCAAGCCAGATCAGCGTACTGGCGGATCATCTCGATTTTATTAGCAGAAATACCTGTGGTACATACAGCCAAAATGACCATGCTAACGCCTGCCTCTTTTCCAAGCAGGCGAATTTGCTCCAGTTGTTCTGCGGCAAAACCGGGCACGGTAACACCGATTTTTTTGCATCCCAGCGAAATTGCCTTTTCGACCCCTTTGACTTGATCGATCCATGCGTTATCTTTAAACACAATATGGCAGCCGGCTTCGTTTAGTTTTTCCAAGATTTCTTTCACGGGCGACGTGAAGATCAACGTATTCATTCTCGCTCCGATCCCCTGGACGGTTTCGGGGGAACCTGTAATCACGGTGCCTGCGCCGTCACAAACTACGACCGCTGTTTCGATAAAACGGTTTTTCAACGAAACCGCCAACATTTCAGAAGCACCGTACGGAACGGCGCCTTGGGGAAAATGAAACGAACGGTCGTTCGTGAAAAATCCGTAATTCCGGATCTTTGATTCGATGATTCTTCGGACAGCGTTCCTGAGAGACTCCACGTCTTCCGGATCTGCGTCTTTGAATTCAGGATAAAAATGACGCGCCAGCGGACAAGAACGCAGGGAGGGATCCGTCACATTGATCACCTGACCTTCTGAGATAGTGATCACGGAAGAAAAATATTTTAATACGTGCAGATCTCTTTCGACGGGACAAATCATAGTCTAAACTTTTACAGCCTCCCATATCCGGATCATTTCGGTTTTTAAGGTGCCATTTGTGTATTCCGTAACGGGTCTTCCCGCAATGATGGATTCAATAACAGCGCGATCAAAGGGTATTTTCCCGATCACGGGAATCTTTTGCCCCGCGCATAAACGCTCGATTTTCCCCGAGGCTTCCGGATTGATGTCCCATTTATTAATCACCAGCCTGACGGGCACCTCAAAATGCTTCGCTAACTCGATCACCCGTTCAGCATCGTGAAGACCTGAAAGAGTGGGTTCGGTCACGACCACCGCAAGATCCACGCCTGAAAGTGAAGCGATTACAGGGCATCCGATCCCCGGAGGACCATCGACGATCACATAGTCCGCCTGTTTTTCTTCAGCGATTTCTTTAGCGATTTGCCGCACCTTCGCGACAAGCTTTCCGGAGTTTTCCTCCGCGATCCCAAGCTTGGCGTGCACGAACAGTCCGTAGCGTGTTTCGGAAATAAACCACTCTCCGGCCGTATTTTCCTGCATGTAAATCGCGTTCACCGGGCACAACCGGGCGCAGAGACCGCATCCTTCACAATTGATCGGGCTCACGGCGAACTCTGAGCTGATGGCCTGAAAGCGGCAAGCAGCCTTACACTCACCGCAACGCGTACATAAAGCTGGATTAATCTTGGCAAAAGCTCCACTTTTGAACGGATGCCGTTCTTTCATGGAAGGATTTAGCAAAAGATAAAGATTCGCAGCGTCAACATCACAGTCCGCCATGACCTTGTTCTCTGCCAGAGCCGCAAAAGCTCCGGTGAGCATGGTTTTCCCCGTGCCACCTTTTCCGCTGATTACGACGATTTGCTTCATGTTGCAACCTTCGCAGTTCCAAGTATGAATTTAAAAAGATCCAGAAATTTCTCCCGGTATTCCGGGAGTTGCTCGACAAAAGGAATCCCCACGGAATAAAGTTCTGCGATTTTTCGGTCAAAAGGGATTTGAAGCATTATCGGGATATCATTAGCCTTGAAATGAATCCGGGTTTTCAGATCGTTCGGTTCCGCACGATTCATGACCACACCGTAGGGAATGCCAAGTTTTTGAACGGTTTGGATAGCCAATTGAAGATCATTCATTCCGAAAGGGGTGGGTTCTGTGACCAAAATACAAAAATCACTTCCCTTCACAGCCGTCACCATGGGGCATGAAGTCCCCGGCGGCGCGTCAATGATCGTCATACAAGACCGATCGATATGCGACTTGACCTGTCGAATCAGCGGAGGGGCCATGGTTTCACCCACGGCCAGTTTCCCCTGAACAAAATCAATGCCGCCCCTCTGTCCTATTTCAATTTCACCTATCGACCGGTCGACCTCCCGAATGGCTCCCTTGGGGCATAGACGAGCACAGGCCCCGCAACTATGGCACATTTGGGGGAAAAGAAGGACTTTTTGGGGAAGAACCGCCAACGCGTGGTAGGCGCAAACTTCCCGGCATTTTCCGCAAAAATTGCACTTCTGATAATCAATCTCCGGAACCCGGACGGTCGCAGGTTTTCGACCGCTGATATTGGCTTTCAGAAATATCTGCGCGTTGGGCTCCTCGACATCGCAATCGAGGAGCTGAGCGTGTTCAAGGGAAAGCGCCAGATTCACCGCCACGGTAGTTTTTCCGGTACCGCCTTTACCGCTCGCCACCGAAATGATCATTGCGGTTTCTCTGTGATGATCGTTTGATGAAACAAAGTCGCCGACTTTCTTACAAGGAACTTCTGCTTTCGGAGATAAGTTGCGAACCCCGGGATCGTGACCGTGCCTCGATCATGCACATTTCCTTCAAGAGCATGGATCTGATCCATGCTCTTAAATCCCTTTGCCGTAAAATCGCTCAGGATCATCTTTCCTCCGGGCTTAAGGACACGGATGAGTTCGCCCAGTACCTTGTGGGGCTGGGTGAAATGATGAAGGGTGTTGATGGAGAAAACCATGTCGTAACATTCATCTTTAAAGCTTAAGTGTTCACCGTTCTCCACGCGAAGGTCCGCAAAACCGTCCAAAAGTTGAAATTTCAGATAAAGCTTTGCGAGATCCCGCTCTTCTTTTGAAATATCAAAACTGGTGAAGGTCAGGCCGCGCTTTGCCAACGCACTCGCAAAATGCCCCTTTCCTGTCCCCGCTTCGAGTATTTTCCCACGCAAGGGAGAGACTTGTTCAAGGATCACTTCTCGCTCTCTATCGAGGTTGTAGCCGAACTTTAAGAACAATTTTTTGCGTTCAAATATCCGTCTTAACGCCGGCGGAAGCTCAGCGGGGACCCTGCTTTCCCCAAAAACTCGCACAGAATCAGTTTTCATTGAGAGTGATCGCTTGAGTCGGGCAAGAGGCAATGCAACTTCCACATTCAACGCACTGTTCGTTCGCCACAGCCTTACCTTGCACGAGCCGGACTCCGTCCACCGGGCAAATACCTATACAGGAGCAGCAACCATTACATTTTGAAGCATCTATTTTGACCATCCTGAAATTTTCCTTATATGAATGAGTTGTTAGGGTTTGGAGATCCCGGATTTCGAACCGACGTTCGGATCTTTTACCGGCTCGAATTTTCCGTTTTTGTATTTTTCGATAGCCTCCGAGATTTTCCCGGATACCCCGGTCACGACCTTGATGCCCGCGGCCTGAACGACCTGAAAGGCGTTCGGCCCCATGTTTCCCGTAAGGACGGCTTCCACGCCCTTGGAGACAATCAGCTGGCCCGCCTGGATCCCCGCGCCTCCCGACTGCTGGATGCTTGGATTTTCGAAAGCTTCGACATTGCCTGAATCCGTGTCAAAGATCAGGAAATACTTGCATCTTCCGAAACGCGGATCCACTTCGGAATCCTTGTCCTTGCCCGTTGACGTGATGCCTATTTTCATTTTTCCCCCTCCTGGTTTTCAAAAGTTTTTTAATCGTGGTGACAGCCTCCCTGGCGGTCCAGCCCATACCCTCTCCCGCTTTTGGGATCGCACGTGCTTTCGCCGCTTTTCAAAGTACCTTCCGCCAGGTTTTTTTTGATAGTTGCGATCTCTCCTGAAACACCAACCATAACATCCATCTCCAGTTCCTTAAAAAACTGGATCGCGCGTTGTCCCATTCCTCCGGCGATCACAACATCCGCCTTGTGTAATTTCAAGAAATGGGGGATCGCGCCCGGTTCATGCCCCGGGTTCATAACAATTTGTTCTTTGGTGATCTTGCTGTTTTCGACATCCACAAGAAGATATTCAGGACATCTCCCGAAATGGGCCGAAACAACGTCTCCGTCCTTTGCAATCGCATATCTCATTTTTTTCTCCTTGATCTGATTTATCCTTCTCGCACCATTCTTATTCCACATTGAGGACAGCTTACAGACGAGCAGGGAGCGCCTGCCTGATGCGCAACTTTAGTCCCGCAATTTGGACACATGCAATTTCCTCCCGGGCCCGCGCCTAAACGGTCCCCGCTCATTCCGCCACGGCCTCTTCCTGTTCTTGGCCCTTGTCCTGAAGGACCGGTTCCATCGCCTTGCGGCATATTCATCACCCCCTTAAAAACAGCGAGGACAGTTTAAAAACCATCCTCGCCTGATTTTTAATCCTTATTTTTCTGTTTTGGGGCAGACTCAAGGTCTTTGATGCGCTGGTTAATCGCTTGAATCTCTTCTTGTAATAGCTGCGCTTCTTCTTTTAAAGCTGCAGCTTCTGTCTGGGGAGTCGCGCCATAGATATGCGGCGCTGCTTCGGGATAAGCGGTCCAACGCCAACCAAAGCCTCTGCCCCGACCGCGGTCGAATCCACGTCCCCAACCACGTCCGTAACCAACTCCGCGGCCGGAAATTGGATGCACAGCGTTTGGAGCGGCATAACCCGCGCAAAAACCGCGTCCCCATCCCGTCATCGGTCCCATACCCATAGGACCCATTCCATTTCCTCCTGGCATCTTAATCACCTCCTCTGGTTAAAATCTTGTTAAAAAGATACTGTTCGATCGCATTCTTTAACAATTTCGTACATATCCTTCATAGTAGAAAGCGGGCACATTTCAGAGCTATCCTGCTCCCTTGACCTGATACATGAACCACACGCGTAGATCTTTCCTCCCAATTTCAAAAAGCTGTCTGCCTGTTCAACTGTATTAAACTTGTCCGTACTGATTTTCTGGTATTCCACACCTTTGCCCATAAAGAAAACCTTCACCGCATCTTTTTGACCAAGACAAAAATTCGCATACCTTAAGGCGTTCCAGCTTGTTTCCGGATCATTCGTTGAAATAACGATTCCAACCCTCATTTTTTATCTCCTCTGCAACAATCCCTTAATGAAAATTATTTTCATTAGAAGGCAAAAAATATATCCGCGCTTTATTTCTGGCACTTTTCGCAAAGCCCATAGAACTCAATCACATGGTCCGTGATCATGAAACGGAATTTCTTCGACAATCCCGCCTCGGTCTTTTTTAAAAGCCGAACTTCGTCATCGATAAAATCACGATAATCAATAACGCGGTTGCACGAGGTGCAGACGAGATGGTGATGATGGTCATCGCTCTTAGAACCACGGATCATTTCATAACGGGCGCGACCGTCACCGAACTCATGCCGTGAAAGCACGTTCATCTCGGCAAGAAGATCTAAAGTCCGGTAAACCGTAACGAGACCCACCGTGGGATATTGTTTCCGGACCGCGTCAAACACCTCTTCGGCACTTAAATGACCCTTCTTACGGCTCACCACATCCAGGATCAGCTCCCTCGTGACCGTCATCCGGCGGCCGCATCCCCTTAACTGTCCCGTAAACCACGGGGGCCCGCATCCATCTCGTCTAGGCATATCCCTTTGTCTCCTTATTGATAATGACTATCAATAGTGTAATCCACAAAAAACATCCCGTCAAACAATTTTGAGTGATAGGTGAAATTTGAAACGGACGGATTTTCTCGAAGGGCATCATCCAGTTGCGAAAGTCCGTCATATGAGGGGCCACGCCATTAAGGGCGGGCGTGAAAGGGGGTAAAAGTTTTTAAGTTTTTTTCAGGAAAATTTGCACTTCCTGTGCCGCCCGCGTGCTTGCGCCTTTTTCTCCGAGTTTCTCCCTGACCTGACGGAACTCTTCCCGCATTTTCTGGTGGAGCTCCGGACTTTGCAGAAAAACCTTGGCTTCATGCGCGAGCGTTTCGGGGTGGGCGTCTCGCTGGATGAATTCCGGGACCACGCGGTCATCCGCAAGGAGGTTGACCAGCCCGAGGTAGGGAACTTTGATGAGATATTTGCCGAGGAGGTAGGTCGACCAGCTTGCCTTGTAAAGAAGAAAGAACGGCGTTCCGATGAGTGCTGTCTCAAGTGTCGCGGTGCCGGAAGCCACATAGGCGAAATCCATGGCCTTCACGAGTTCATAGAATGGAACGGCGGGCCAATCTATTTTGAAAGACAATCCCTGAAGCAGTTCGTCATAGACCGCGGGGCGTACGTTCGGCGACTTCGAGATAAAAAAAACAGCTTCGGGAAGGTCCTTCCGGAGATAGGAAGCCGCCCGGAGCATGACCGGCAGGATGCGCTTGACCTCTTTTTCCCGTGAGCCCGAAAAAAGCCCGATCGCTTTTTGACCCGGAGCGATCCCGAGTTTGGCGCGAAGTACGGAGGCCTCCGGAAGTTCCGGTATTGAATCCAGCAGGGGATGTCCCACGAACTTTACGGCCACGCCTTCCTCTTCGTAGAAGTCCTTTTCGAACGGCAGGATCACGAGCATTTCGCGGATGTGCTTTTTAACGATATGGATCCGGCGCTTTCCCCAGGCCCACAACTGTGGAGAGATGTAATAGAGGACAGGCGCGAACGAAGAGATCTTTTTGGCGAGCCGGAGATTGAAGGCCGGAGAGTCGATCAGGACCACGGCGTCCGGTTTTTCATGCCGAATATTCCGGAGTGTTTCGTTGAAGATCTCGAGATACTTGAAATAATTCCGGAGAACGTCGCCCAGACCCAGCGCCGAGATCTTCGTCATGTCGTTGAAAATCTGCATGCCTGCCGCCTGCATCCTGGCGCCGCCCACGCCCGAGAATTCGGTATCCGGAGCAAGTTTCCGGATCTCGGCAATAAGATGAGCACCGTGAAGATCACCCGAGGCTTCGCAAGCGACCAAGAAAATTTTCTTGCTCATGGTTTGGAATGAACCGTGGGTTTGGGTTGCTCGGCCTGGACTCTGCGCGCAATTTCCAGCGCCAGTTTCAGGGCGTCGCGGGCCGCGGTATCGGGATGGCCGGGACTTTTGCCCGACTGGATGTTCGAAATGAAAAACTTCAATTCTTCCTTGAGCGGTTCGGCTTTCTCGATGTCCACGATCTCTTGAGCGATCTGGGCACCGTTCTTGCGGAAGATCTTGCAGCTTTGCGCCCCGTAGTCGAGGGAAATGTAGGCGTCTTCCTGAAAGATGCGGATCTTGCGCTGTTTTTCGAATGTGAGGCGCGAAGCCGTGATATCCGCAACCGCGCCGTTCTTGAATTTCATACGGACATTAGCAATATCTTCGAAAGGAGTGAGCACGTTTACGCCGATGGCGTCAAAACTTGCCACCTCGGATTTCACAAGCCCGAGAACGATATCCAGATCGTGGATCATAAGGTCAAGCACCACGCCGCAGTCGTTGATCCGGCCGGTGAAGGGACCGAGCCGGTGGATTTCAAAAAAGCGGATGTTCTTGGCGATCTCTTCGATGCGTTTGAATCCGGGGTTATGGCGTTCGATATGTCCGACCTGGAGCGCGCAACTGTTTTGACGGGCGAGATCGAGGAGTTCGTCGGCTTCTTCCAGTTTCAGCGTGATGGGTTTTTCGATCAAAGTATGAATGCCGGCCTTAAGGAATTCTTTGGCGACCGTGTAGTGGGTGGAGGTCGGAGTGGCGATGCTCACGGCCTCAACTTTTCCGATCAGCTCGTGCGGATCCTGATAATAGACTGTACCGAGCTCTTTGGCCTTTTCGGCCTTGGCGGGGTCCTGGTCCGAGATTCCGACAAGCTCAGCTTCGGGAAGGTCGTGGTAGATCCGGGCATGTTCTTTGCCTAAGTGCCCCACACCGACCACGCCGACCTTGAGAGGTGCCGTCATCCTAAATCCTTCATCTGAATTGTCATTCCCGCGTCCGCCACAAGGCGCTGGACGGATCCGTCCTCTGGCGGAAAGGCAGGAATCCAGTCATTTAGCCAATAAATCATATGCATTGTTCCGGTTTCCTGAGAGATATTCGCTCTATCCTCTCTTCCGTAGGGCACATTTAAATGTGCCCTACAGGAGGGAATAACTGGAGCAACGCATATCATATAAATCGTCCCAGTTAGGATTATCTTTTTCTATCATATCGATTTTCCACTTTCTGTTCCATTTTTTCAGTCTTTTTTCACGAATGATAGCTGACATAATATCAGAGGTTTGCTCGTAATAAACAAGTTTGTGGACGCCGTATTTTTTAGTAAAGCCATCTATAAGATCACTTTTATGCTCTGCAACGCGCTTTAGGAGGTTATTAGTAACCCCAATATAAAGCGTTTTCCTCCTTTTTTGCTGGCCATTATGTAGAGAAAATAAATTTTCATAATATAGTACGCTGTTCGGTAAATTCGAGTGAGAATTCGTATTCTCACCGTAGGGCAGGTTTAAACCCAATACCGTTCAGTTAAGGACATGTACGGCCTCTTGGAAATGAATTTTTTGAGCTGGAGATTGATAATGTTTGGAACGCTTGCAAGGGAATTTGCTCATTTTTCGTTTAACAACCCTCGGATTCACTCGATGGCGACGCGCCGGAAGGATCGATGCCGCAATTTCATCGAGCATCATTTCATAGTGAACGCTCAGCAAAAGTACGTTAACGGCCTGCATTCTTGGGATCGCCCGGCTAATGACCCGCAGACTATCAGTAAAAGACAAGCGGTCAGGATCCAAATCATATTTCGTGGCTGCCTCCAACATGAGCGAACGGATGGCAAGGTAGGCAATCAAGAGCCCGTAAGTTTCTTGCAGGCACCCCAGCGGCGTTTTGCTTCGAAGTGCCGGCGTTTTACCGAGCAAATGAACCTTGATCTCATCAAATCCCAATTCGATTTCCCAACGTTCATGATAAAGAGAAATCAGTTCCAGCGCCGGATAGGAAGTCCAATCCAGAAGCGAAGTGATCAGACGGTTCTTACCTGGGGATCCATCGACCGTATATTCAATAATGCGAACGATCAGTCCTCCCAGTCCTTTGTTTCGAGCCTTTTGGCTGGGATAAAACTTCGCGAGGTAAGAACCGTCGGGGAGACGTTCGAGCGGCTTGAAAACACGATCTTCAGCCAGCCGTCCCAAAAGATGAGCTCCTCGTCCAAGAGTCATTTTCCACAACGCATAACCGATGTAAAGACGGTCCCAAAGAATCAACATTCCCTCATGAATCGAACGCATCATTCGAGCGGCAGCCTTTCTCTCCGAGATTTTGTATCGGCCGACAAAAGCATCGATGAGCATCTTGGTTCCAATTTCCATCAATCCGACAACAGTGACCAATGGCCAGGCGGATTTGCCGCGGGCTGCACCTGGCCGGCCAAAAAACCGCTCATTTTCAGGGGTGTCGGGCAACGCAATGGTCGTTCCGTCGAAGGCGGTCAATCTCATTCCCTTATAAAAAGCACCCGGTTGATTCGCTTGGGCCTTGGGACCGGCAATGGTTCTAAAAAGCTCCACAAGAACATTAACGCCAAGACGCTGTCGGGCTTGTGTGATCGCACTTTTAACGGGCAGCAGCTTTCCCAAGAGGTAAGCTCCGTGAAATCTCAGCCCCTCCACCAGTTTATTGAGCACTTCAGGAATCGAGTCGTGGGCGTAGAGAGTCATGGCGATAACCAAATAAACCACCAGCCGCGCAGGAAGGCATCGCTTGCGCTTCTCAAAAGAACCGGTTTGCATGAGCAAACGTTCCACCAATTCCGGAGAAAGAACCTTCGAAAGGGCTTCAAAAAAAACCTTCTCAGAAAAAGCAAAAGACGGCTTCAGAAATGTGAGTTGTCGGTCGTTTTTATTCATGATCAGTTTTCGCCTCCTTTGTTTGATTCTCGGTTATTGGACTTAACCATTGAATCGGCAAAGGAGGCTTTTTATTTTCACCTTAACTGAACGGTATTG
>JBAZER010000038.1:0-20780 GCA_041653795.1 Candidatus Omnitrophota bacterium | reverse complement strand
CGATCAACTCGGTGTCACAACTCTGATCTAAACGGACATCGGAAAAGACGGCATCCTGGAAGGACCGAACTGGGAGAAACTTTCCATGGTGCTTGCCAACACTAGATCACGCGTCATCTTATCAGGAGGAATTAGCCAAATTTCCGATATCGAAAAATGCCGGGCCATTCAAACGCCGAATTTTGAGGGTGTGATCATCGGTAAGGCGCTTTACGAAAAACGCTTCCGGCTATCCGAGGCCGTGCGGCTCACGGTGTAAAAGGGAGAACAATATCTTATGGAAAACCTCACGAACCTTTGGAATACGATCCTCGCACAGCGTGCCTGGTCTTGGGCCGTGATCGGTATCGGATATCTTCTCGTTTTTCTTTTAGTGAGAAGCTTTTTTCTTCATACTCTTATCAAACAAGCCCGATCCCTCAACTCCAAGTGGTATCATGAGATCAAGAAGGTCTACATGAAAAAGTGCATCGCGGGATGGATACTGTTCCTTGTTTCATTCATGGTCCTGATCTTTTTCTGGCAAACCGCGAACTTCAAACAAGCCTCGCTCTATGAGGTCGGCATGGCCTTCTTGATCATTCTGACCGTTCTTTTCGCCATCACGTCTCATTTGATCGCGTTCGGTGCTTCCGTGATCTATGTTCTCAAGCAGCTTGAAAACAACCAAATGACCCTGTGACCCATGTTCGCCAGGCGCATCATCCCATGTCTTGATATTGACCGCGGCAGGGTCGTCAAAGGCGTCAAGTTCGTATCCCTGAAGGACGCGGGCGATCCCGTGTCTTGTGCCCAAGCTTATGACCAGCAAAAAGCTGACGAGTTGGTCTTTCTCGATATCACGGCCTCGCACGAAAAACGCCGCACAATGATCGCAGTGGCCGAAAAAGTGGCCGCTACGATCTTCATCCCATTCACGGTCGGCGGAGGCATCAACAAAGTGCAGGATATCCGCGAACTCCTCGCGACGGGTTGTGACAAGGTTTCCATCAACACGAGCGCCATCAAAAATCCAAAGTTCATTCTGGACGCCAGCAAACGATTCGGCAGTCAATGTATCGTGGTCGCGATCGATGCGAAATGCGAGGGCAAGAACCGCTGGGGCGTGTACACACACGGCGGAAGAAATCCCGCGGGACTCGATGCCATCCAATGGGCCAAGAAAGCCGCGAAACTTGGGGCGGGGGAGATTCTTCTTACCAGCATGGATTGTGACGGCACGCGGGACGGCTACGATCTGGAACTCACGCGCCGGGTTTCTGAATCGGTCCGTATCCCGGTCATCGCCTCGGGTGGGGCCGGAAATTTAAACCATCTCTATGAAGCCTTCAGCGCCGGCAAAGCCGATGCGTGTCTTGCGGCCTCCATTTTTCACTTCGGCGAATTCACGATTCCCGAAACCAAGTCTTTTCTCCGGGCCAAAGGTATTCCCGTTCGTCTCTGATCCCGCGCCCATGAACGCCTCTCTTTTCGCTGCCTTGGCCGTTTTCCTCCTCTGCGGATGTGCTTCATTTATAAAAACGCCGACGGTCAAACTGAATGTCGAAAAATTGACTCCGGGGCATATCGCAAAAGTCAAAACACTTGTCGCAAAACTCGAGCCTTTCATTATGGCAAAAGACGAGGAAGGGAAACTTCCCTCGCTCACCTTTAAAGAACTGGAATCTCCTTTGGATTCCGGCGAAAAACGATTCTTGCGTTCATTCCGGAACCTTAAAGCCGAGGAGGTCGGCGTCAAGATCCCGTTCCGAGGGCTCTCACAAGGGGAAAAAGACTTGGTACGGTTGGCCGGGCAGAAGATTAAAATTAAGGGGAAAGAAAAAGAGATTCCTCCGCAATTCTTGAGTCCTCAAGTTTATCAATCTTACCAGTTCATGATGAGCGCCATGGAACGCGATATCGGAAAACGGCTCTTCGTTGAATCTGGATATCGCTCAAGTGCCCATCAGCTTTATCTTTTCATCTACTATCTCAGCAATCATGATTATTCCATCCGCGAAACCGCGAAATGGGTCGCTTTGCCCGGCTACAGCGAACACGGGGATCCGGAACATTTGGCGATCGACTTCATCAACGCGGATGGCATCAACGGCGAATACAACATACCCGAGTTCGAAGGTCTTCCAGAATATCAATGGCTTCTTAAAAACGCCGGCCGTTTCGGATTCGTCCTGTCCTATCCCAAGAATGTCCCGGTAGGGATCACCTACGAACCATGGCATTGGCGCTACGACGGCGACCGGAAGCCCCATTCAACCACGCCAGACAAAGTTTAAAAAAGTCACGTCCGTCGTAAACACAAGTTTTTTGATACAATGATCATGACCCGGAAGGAGGCATGAACATTAAAACACCGTCTTTCTTGCGCGGCTGGCCGCCGGCCATTTTATGGATGGCGCTGATTTTCGGTCTCTCTTCGATACCAGGGAGTGACTTTCCGGAGGTGCCAGTTCCCGAAATAAACAGCATTGTCCATGCCATCGAATATTCGATCCTGGGCGTCTTACTCCTTCGAGGCTTTACGTATTCCTTCCCTGGGAAACCCGTTTTTCGGCTAGTGCTCTTTGCCGCGGGCTCAGCCATCCTGTTCGGTCTTTCTGATGAATGGCACCAGACCTTTGTGCAGGAGCGTTTCTTCGAACTGCAAGATCTGATCGTTGATGCCATCTCAGCAGTGCTTGGAATACTTCTCTACATCAGAAAGACTGAACTTTCATTACTAACAAAGTAGACTAACGAAGTAGCCCGCCATTTCCTAAACTTAAACCTAGAATAGAACATTTCTATGATTTGGCTGGACAGAAAAGTGTATCCACTTGACACATAATTCATTTGTGGCATACTCGACGTCGTTTTAGTAAAGTTGAATGTTTTTTTGCCGTAACTCTATTATTCAAAGGAGAATACGTCCAAATGGAAGATCTCAAATATAACGCTCAAGGACTGTTGCCTGTCATCATCCAGGATGCCAATTCCGGCGAAGTTCTCATGCTGGCTTACATGGATAAAGTCGCCGTCGAACGCACCCTGAAAGAAAAACACACAGTTTTTTATTCCCGGTCTCGCAATAAATATTGGGTGAAAGGCGAGGAGTCGGGCCACACACAAGGCGTCATCCAAGTGCTCACGGACTGCGACAAAGATACCCTTCTTGTCCGCGTAACTCAGAATAAGGGCGGAGCGTGCCACCTCGGTTACCGGACATGCTTTGTCCATGAAATGAACGAGAAGGGCGACGTCGTGAAGATCACGCAAGAAAAAGTTTTTGACCCGGAAAAAATTTACAAAAAATGACTCCATTTTTGGGAGTCATCCCCGAACGTTCTTATCGGCACTTGCTCTCATTCGGGGATTAATTGAAAGCGAGTGCCGCACTAAACTTCCTATAAATTTTTATGGGTAGTTCAGTGCGGGGATCCAAAATAGGACAAACTAGATTCTCCGGCTTGACCGGAGAATGACAAAAAAACATGATTTCTCCCGACATCTCCACCTTCAAAAAGCTGGCTCGTAAAGGAACGATCATCGCTCTGTCCGAGACCTTTCCCGCGGATCTCGAGACGCCGGTCTCCAGTTTTCTGAAGATCAGTCAAAAGGCGCGCCACGCGTTCCTTCTGGAATCCGCGGAACAGGAAGAGAAGATCGGCCGTTTTTCTTTTCTTGGGATCGAACCAGCCGCTGTTTACGAATCCTCCGAAAAAAATGTCACGATCACGGAAAATGGAAAGAGAAAAGTTCTGAAAGACGCTAAACTCCTGAACGTGATCGAGGCGGAACTTGCCACGCGAAAACTGGCCAATCCCGAGGCCTTCCCTGGGTTCCGGGGGGGGTTCGTGGGCTATTTTTCCTATGAAAATATCCGCAATTTTGAAACCATCCGGCTTTCAAAGAAAAAAGGCCCGGAATTCCCGCTTGGCATCTTCTTCCGTGTCGAGGATTTCCTCGTGTTTGATCATTTCCGCAAAACACTTTCTGTTGTCATTCTCGTGGGCCTAAAAAAACACGCAAACACAGAAACCGCTTACAAAAGCGCGCTCCGACAGATGGCAAAATACAAAAACCTTTTGCAGAAACCATTACGCGTGCCCGCCATGACACCGCCCGGGCCATTACCGCAAGTCCGGGCGAACATGTCCCGTAAGGATTATGAATCTAAAGTCAAACGGATCAAGGAATACATCCGCGCCGGGGATTGTATTCAGGTCGTGTTCTCACAGCGTTTTCAGCTCGCACACCACGGTCACGATTTCCAGATCTACCGTTCGCTTCGTTCGATCAATCCCTCGCCTTACATGTTCTATTTTCGCAGCGGACCATACCGGCTAATCGGGGCATCTCCGGAAATGCTGGTCAAGAAAACCGGGCGTCTTGCCGAGGTTCGACCGATCGCTGGCACCCGACCGCGCGGGAATGACGAACAAACGGACCTGCGCCTCGAAAAAAATCTTCTGGCGTCCCGTAAAGAAATGGCCGAACACTTGATGCTGGTTGATCTCGGACGGAACGACCTTGGCCGCGTTTCGGAATTCAAATCCGTTAAAGTCAAGCGATTCGCCTTTGTGGAACGTTACTCGCATGTCATGCATATCGTGAGCCAGGTCCAGGGTCGACTCAAAACCGGAAAATCAGCGGCCGATCTTCTGCGCGCAACGTTTCCGGCGGGAACACTTTCCGGAGCACCTAAAGTGCGGGCTATGCAAATCATCGACGAACTCGAACCCGAGGCGCGCGGGCCGTACGGCGGCTGTCTTGGTTATTTCGGTTTTGACGGAGACATGGACATGTGTATCACGATCCGGACACTTATGCTTATCCGGAACCGGATGTTTCTTCAGGCTGGGGGCGGAATCGTCAAAGATTCCGATCCCCAGCGTGAATACGAGGAAACGATTAACAAATCCCGCGCAATGCTCAAGGCCATCGAAGAAAGGATGCTCTTCTGATGCTGCTCGTTATCGATAACTACGATTCATTCACCTACAATTTGGTGCAATACCTCGGAGAACTCGGCGCGAACCCGCGTGTCTGGCGCAATGACGAGATCACAATCGCTCAGATCAAACGCCTGCGGCCTAAGCGCATCGTCATCTCCCCGGGCCCTAAAACGCCTAAAGAAGCAGGTATCTCCTGCGAAGTGATCCAGACTTTCAGCGGGAAAGTCCCGATCCTGGGTGTCTGTCTGGGACATCAGTCGATCGGCCACGTGTTCGGCGGCAAGGTCATCCGCGCGGCCAACATCATGCACGGCAAAACCTCCAAGGTTTATCACGATAAGGATCCGCTCTTTAAACACATCCCGAACCCGTTCGTCGCAACACGTTATCATTCGCTTCTTATCGAAAAAAAATCCCTGCCGGACACGCTCAAGATCACGGCCTGGACCCGGGAGCAGGAGATCATGGGGCTCAGACACAGATCCCATCCGACTTGGGGCGTTCAATTCCACCCTGAATCCATCATGACGGTCTCCGGCATGCAACTCCTCAAGAACTTTTTGGGCCTTTCCAAGTGATCAAGAAAACCGACCCAAAGAGTCCATTTTGGCTTAACGAAATTCTTATCAGGCTCATCACGGGCCGGTCTCTGTCGCTTACGGACGCGCGGAAGTTTTTCCACCTGCTTTTTGCCGGTGCCATTCCTTTTGCGAAAGCCAAAAGCTTTTTACTCCTGCTTGCGCAAAAAGGGGAGACTGCGGACGAACTCCTCGGTTGTCTCCAAGCGCTCCAAGTCCTCGAAAAGCCTATCGGGCCAAGGATTCCCGGACTCATGGACACCTGCGGCACAGGGGGCGATGGTCGGCAAACGATCAATATTTCGACCCTGGCGGCCCTGGTCATCGCGGGAGCGGGCGGGAAAATCGCCAAGCACGGTAACCGCGCAATATCCTCAAAATCCGGGAGTTCGGACCTCCTGGAAACCTTCGGAGTCAAACTCGACACAACCCCTGAAAAAGTGATCGAAGCTATCAAACGCTCCGGCTTCGGTTATTTTCACGCGCCGTTCCACCATCCTGTCTTCGCCAGAATGCAACCGTTGCGCCGGGCCCTAAAACGGAGAACCATCCTGAACCTTCTCGGACCTTTGGTGAACCCCATGCGGCTCGAATATCAACTTGTGGGCGTTTCCGAAAAATACCTCGTCCCTCTTTACGCCAGGGTCCTTTCAAAGTTGGGCCGGAAAACTGCCCTTGTGTGCCACAGCACCGATGGGATGGATGAGATATCCACTTCGGTCCCGACAACCGTCGCCTGGGTGAGACCAAACGAAATACGGATGTCTATGATCCGCCCCCAAAGCTATGGCCTTAAGAAAGCGTCCCTGAAACACCTTTCGGTCAATTCGGTCCAGAAAAGCAAGGCACGTGCTGAAAACATCCTGACCGGAAAAGAAAAAGGCCCTGCGCGCGACACGATCATCCTGAACGCCGCCTATGGGCTTTTTCTGTGCGGTAAGGCAGGTTCCGTCCAGGAGGGTATCGCTCTCGCCAAAGAATCCCTCGATTCGGGCAAGGCACTGATGACACTGAGACAACTTAAAGCCCGGACGAATTAACATGATCCTGAACAACATTCTTCTTCAGAAACGGAAAGACCTCGACGAACTGAAGCAACGGATACCGCTGGCGCGCCTCCAGCGCATTATTGAAAAAACCGAGCGGCCGAAGCCCCGATCTTTCCGCAATGCAATCTTGTCCACACGGCAGCTCAACATCATCGCCGAACTCAAGAAGGCATCGCCTTCGGAAGGCGTACTGCGCGAGAATTTTCAACCTCTTCGTATTGCAAGCCTGTATGAATATGCCGGCGCCTGTGCCATTTCGGTACTCACAGAGCCGCATTTTTTCAAAGGCCGTCCCAGTTATCTTAAGACCGTCCGCCAGGTTACCCGTTTGCCGCTTTTGAGAAAAGATTTCATCTTTGATCGTTTTCAGATTTATGAGACTGCCCTCCTGGAGGCCGACGCGTTCCTTTTGATCGCCTCGATCCTGAGCGAAGAAGAACTGAAAGATTTGATCGGCCTGGGAAAGGAACTCCAGATGGACGTTTTGGTCGAGATTCATTCGGACGCGGAACTCAAGAAGGCCGTAGAGGCCGGAGCCACGATCATCGGGATCAACAACCGGGACCTCAAAACGCTCAAGGTCGATCCTGAACGCGCCAGGCAACTTATCCCGCACGTCCCGAAGGGAATCGCCGTCGTGGTGGAAAGCGGCCTCAGTACGCATGATGAGCTGATGATGTACAAAAGCCTCGGCGCGCATGCCTTCCTCATCGGCTCCACACTGATGAAATCCCCGGATATCGCCGCCACGCTCCAGAGGCTTCTTGGGAAAAAGGATGTTTCTATCGCGGAGAAACCTGCATGACACGCGTCAAGATCTGCGGCAATACGGATTACGAACATGCGCGGCTGGCCGCGGACCTCGGGGCGGACTACCTCGGCTTTATTTTTGCCCCTTCGAGCAAGCGTGTGATCACGGTCGAAAAGGCAGCGGAGATCCTCAAGAAACTCGCAGACTTTAAAAATACTGTGGGGGTTTTTTGTAATCAGCCCAAGAAAGAAGTCGAAACCATCGCCGAACGACTCCGGCTCAAATTTCTCCAATTCCATGGCGAAGAAACCGCGCTTTACTGCGATTCGTTCATGCAGAAGGGTTATGAGATCATCAAAACCTTTCACGTGAAAGATGCCATGAGCCTGAAACGGATCGGCGAATACAATGTCAGCGCTTTTCTTTTCGACACCTATTCGCGTTCCGAAAGAGGCGGTTCCGGTATCCCGTTCGACTGGAGCATTATCGAAGACAAGCCCTATGTTCACGACAAACTTTTCCTGGCGGGAGGGCTCAACTCTCTCAATGTGGCGCAAGCCATTGAGAAGATCCGCCCGTTTGCCGTGGATGTCGCGAGCGGCGTCGAGTCCAGTCCCGGCATAAAAGACCCCCGGTTGCTCCGGGCTTTTATCGAGAACGCCAAGGAAGTGAAAGAAATCCATGAGCGAAAAGCTTGATTTCGTAAAACGGTTAAAGCCGCGCCTTCCGCAAATCGAAAAAGATTCTCTCTATTTAAAGCTCCTCGAAGCGGCACAGGAGAATCTCCGACTCGAAGAAGTATGCCAAAATCTGGAAGAGGGGATCGTTATCACGGACGCGAAAGGATATCCGGTTTTCTTCAACCGGAAGGCCGAAGACTGGCTCGGAGGTGTCCGTACCTCTGTAAAACAACCTGTCTGGAATCAAACTCAGGATCCCTCCTTCGCAGCTTTTCTGAAAGAGAATGTCATAACCGCCGAGGTCCGCACCGTCCACGACCTCAGGATCCTTTCCCCCCGGGAAATGCAACTGCGCATCACGATCCTCCCGAGAGAAGAGGATGGAGAAATGAATTTCGTCATACTCCTTTCAGATATCACATCACGCACAGAGCAGGAATTCGAGACCGCCATGCTCTCACGCATGGAAAGTCTGGTACGGCTTGCCGGAGGCATTGCCCACGAGATCGGCAACCCGCTTAACGCCATTACGATCCATCTGGAACTTTTAAAAAAACGCCTCGCCGGACTTCCCGGCGACAAACGAAAGGAGATCGCCGACTCGTTAAGTGACATTCAGGATGAGACCCGACGCCTCGACCGAATCATCCGGAATTTTCTCAAGGCCACACGCAAGCCGCCGCTTCGTTTTCGAGTAGATAATCTGAACGAGGTGATCGATGACGCGATCTCCTTTCTGAAGCCGCAACTGGATGCCGCCAAGATCGCTGTGAAATTCTCGAAAGACAAAGGACTTCCGGGGTTCCTGATGGACCGGGAACGCCTTTACTATGCTTTTATGAACCTGATCAAGAACGCCCTAGAGGCCATGCCTGACGGGGGCTCCGTCAAGATCGCTCTTACGCATAAGCAACATTGCGCCACCGTCACAATCGCGGATACGGGTTGCGGCATTGCTGAGAAAGAACTGGCCAGGATCTTTGACATCTATTACAGCACCAAACCGGAGGGAGCGGGGCTCGGTCTTATGATGGTCTATGACGCCGTTGCCGAACACGGCGGCAAGATCGAGGTCGCAAGCAAATTGAACAAAGGGACAACATTCAAGGTCTTGCTGCCGATCCGGGAACCCCAATTACAATTACCGAATTATCAGTGAGACAATGAAACAGAATTTCTTGCGAACCCTCGATGCTGAAGGATTCCAAGAGATTCTTCGGCTTGCTCAATTGGAAAAAACTTAACGATTACGCAGTGCCAAGGAGGCTGATACGCCATGTTTGAAAGCATCCTGCTTGTCGAAGATGAGGTGAATGCCCGAAAAGGCCTGACCCAATTTCTTCAAGGTCTGGACTATGACGTCATGACCGCCACGAGCGGCAAAGAGGCCCTCGATCTTTTCAAAAAGGAGAGCCCCGACCTCATAATCTCGGATATCCGGATGCCGGAAATGGACGGCGTAGCGCTCCTGGAATCGATCAAAGCCGAAGCACCTTCCGCGAAAGTCATTCTTCTCACCGCCTACGGTTCTGTGGAAGACGCGGTCAAGGCCATGAAAAAAGGGGCCTTCTACTACCTAACTAAACCCGTCAATCTTGAGGAACTTGAATTTCTCGTCAAGAAAGCGTTCAGCAGTCATCAACTGGAAGAAGAAAATAAAGAGCTCAAGCAGGAGCTTTTCAGGGAGCGCTATGACCAAGGCCGGCTTATCGCTCAATCTCAAAAGATGATGGAACTTCTCAAGACCGTCGATAAGATCGCAGCCTCCAACGCCTCTGTCCTGATCGAAGGGGAAAGCGGCACCGGCAAAGAACTCATCGCCCGGCGCATTCATGATCTCAGCCCGAGGAAACAGTATCCTTTTATCGCCGTGCACTGCGCCGCCTTGACCGAAACGCTCCTCTCGAGTGAACTTTTCGGCCATGAAAAAGGTTCGTTTACCGGCGCTACTGACCGGAAAAAAGGACGGTTTGAACGCGCGCACTTGGGAAGCCTCTTCCTGGACGAGATAGGCGAGATCACCAAAGACACGCAGGTCAAGCTCCTCCGCGTGCTTCAGGAAGGCGAGTTCGAACGCGTGGGCGGGACCAAAGCGATTAAGATCGATGTTCGTCTCATTGCCGCGACTAATAAAACGCTCTTGGACGAAGTTCAACAACAAAAATTCCGTGAAGACCTCTATTACCGCATCAATGTCATTTACCTGAAGGTTCCGCCGCTCCGCGAGCGCAAGGAAGACATTGCTCCGCTCGTGAACACGTTCATCCAGCAATACGCCGCATTGAACGCCAAAAAGATCCGTGGAATTGCCAAGGACGCCCTCGAAGCGCTCGTCGAGTACAACTGGCCGGGGAATATCCGGGAGCTTAAGAATATCGTGGAACGAATGATCGTCCTGAGCTCGGGAGACATGCTAACCCTGGAACAGATCCCTGAGGATCTCCGGCAGGGAAGACCCCAGTCCGCCGGGACAAATGGAACCGCCTCGCTTCAAGGCATCACAAAGATCACCGACGCCGAAAAGGAACTCATTCAGAAAGCCCTTCAGAAGACCCGCGGCAACAAATCCACCGCCGCCGAAAAACTCGGCATTTCAAGACGAACACTTTACCGAAAGTTGGCAGAATATAAGATCACCTAGACGGTGCGTTGCCGTTTAGTTACAAACCACTGCGTCATTATGGCTCACCTGTCTTGGTTAATTTTAGATCCAAAAATTGAAGCATCTATAACCCATTGAAAATAATGGAGTTATGATTTCACATTTTCAGGTATAATGGCATGATTATTGATCTATATAGAGTGACATTGGCTTAACATAATCCGTCACAAAGCGTTGGAGGTTCATTTAAAAAAGGAGAGACTAACATGGGAAAGATCTTGGGAATTGACTTAGGAACGACCAATTCATGCATGGCGATCATCGAGGGCTCCGATCCAAAGGTGATCGAAAACAAGGAAGGCAACCGCACCACGCCCTCCATCGTTGCTTTTACAAAGACCGGCGAACAACTGGTCGGACAGACGGCCAAACGCCAGGCAGTTACGAATCCGGAAAACACGATCTTCAGCGCCAAGCGGTTCATGGGACGGCGTCAGGAAGAAGCCACCCACGAAAGCCAGTTGGTCCCGTTCAAGGTGAAAGCGGGCAAACACGGCGAGGCGGTCTTCAATATCCCGCAGGAAAAACGGGATTATACGCCGCCGGAGATTTCCGCGAAGATCCTTCAGAAACTCAAGGCCGACGCGGAAATGTATCTCGGTGAACCCATCACGCAGGCCGTGATCACCGTGCCCGCGTATTTCAATGACTCCCAGCGTCAGGCCACCAAAGACGCGGGACAGATCGCCGGGCTGGAAGTCCTGCGCATCATCAATGAACCAACCGCGGCGGCGCTCGCGTACGGCATGGATAAGAAAAAGGATGAGACGATCGCAGTCTACGACCTTGGCGGCGGAACATTCGATATTTCCATTCTCGATATCGGCGAGGGCGTTTTCGAAGTAAAGGCTACGAACGGCGATACGCACTTGGGCGGCGATGACTTTGATCAAAAAGTCATCGATTGGCTCATCGCGGAATTCAAGAAAACCGACGGCATTGATCTCTCGAAGGACCGTATGGCCATTCAGCGACTCAAGGAAGCCGCGGAAAAAGCCAAATGCGAACTTTCCACGGCCCAAAGTACAGAGATCAATCTGCCGTTCATCACGGCTGACGCGTCTGGTCCCAAGCATCTACTTTTGACGCTGACCCGCGCGAAACTCGAGCAGTTAGTCGCCGATTTGATCGAGCGTACGGTCAGTCCTTGCATGAAGGCCATGAAAGACGCTGGTGTGAAGCCCGAGGATATCGATGAGGTGATCATGGTGGGCGGTATGACCCGGATGCCGGCCGTGGTCCAAAAGGCGAAGGACCTCTTTAAGAAAGTCCCGCACCAAGGCGTCAACCCGGACGAAGTCGTGGCAGTCGGTGCCGCGATCCAGGGAGGCGTTTTGAAAGGGGATGTAAAGGACATCCTCCTTCTCGATGTAACCCCGCTTTCGCTCGGCATCGAAACGCTCGGGGGCGTTATGACGAAGCTCATCGAACGCAACACTACGATCCCGACCCGGAAATCTGAGATTTTCTCGACTGCTGCGGACAATCAAACCGCCGTGACTGTGAAAGTTCTCCAAGGGGAACGTGAAATGGCCGCGAACAACCGTGTGCTCGGGCTTTTCAATCTGGAAGGGATTCCGCCCGCACCGCGCGGTGTTCCGCAGATCGAGGTGACATTTGATATCGACGCGAACGGTATCGTCCACGTATCGGCCAAAGATCTCGGTACCGGGAAGGAACAGAAGATCCGCATCGAATCTTCGTCCGGACTTTCAAAGGACGAGGTCGAGAAACTTGTCAAGGAAGGCCAGGCCCATGCGGATGAGGACAAACAAAAACATGAGGTCATCACGGCCCGTAACCAGCTCGACAGCCTCATCTACGCGACTGAGAAGACCCTGAGAGAACACGGCGACAAGGTCTCGGAAGATGAGAAAAAGAAAGTCGAAGAAGCCTTGAAGGAAGCGAAAGCGTCGCTCACGAGCGAATCCAAAGACGAGCTGGAAAAAGCCGGGCAGAAACTCTCAACCGCATCACACACCATCGCCCAAAAAATGTACGAAGAGGCCGCCAAGAAAGCGGGAAGCAAGGGCGCGGCCGCTCCCGGGGCTGAAACTGGGGAAAAAAAGGACGACGGCGTTGTCGATGCGGATTATGAAGTCGTTGATGACGAGGAAAAGAAGAAGAAAAAAGAGTAAAAACAAATAGCGGATGGCGGATGATGTTTTAATCTTTTCGCCATCCGCCATTCTTCTTCCGTCGTCCTGATTTTTTGGACTTCCTCCTCTATCCAGCATCCAAACAGAAATTGATTGGACGTGAAAGGGCTATGGTTCCTAGTCGCAGGCATAAGATCCTTCTTTATGGAATTTTTCTGATTGGGACCTTCGCGCCTCTGGGGTTTGCAGCCCCGCGCCTTAAGATCGTACCTCCTGCCCGACAAATCGCTACCGACCAGAGCGTGGTCCTGAAGGTCCAACTCGAATGGCCGCAGGCTGAAGGTCCTTATGAAATAAATTCCCTGGAGCCGAAGCTTGAAAATTTGACGCTCGAGAACCAAAACCAGTCACAGGAAACTGGCGAGACGGTTTCTCAAACTTTTCTCTATGAATTCCGTCCCCTTAAACCCGGAATGGCCGTCATTTATCCTTTTGAGATCGGCTACCGCAAGGCCGAGAGTGAACCGTGGATCCCTCTCCTCGTCCCGGAACAAAAGACTAAAGTCGTTTCAAGAATCCTCTGGAGGGCAACCCTGATCTGGCTAAGTATCGTGGCCGTCCTTTCGGCCATGGCCTATGCCGGCTTCAAGCTATGGAAACTCTTGAAAACCCGGTCGGCCGCCAGAGATATCCCACCGCAAGATCCGAAACAGCGTGTTTATGCGAAAGCAGAGGAATCCATCGCGACCTTCACCTCTCCGCATTCCAAAGAAAAACTAACCCACTGGTCCAATCAGTTACGTACCGTTATCGTGACTTATTATGACGTCCCCTCCAAGACCACCACCAACGCTGAGGTCCTTTCATTTCTGAAAGCCAAAGGGCTTCCGATGGGGGAATGGAACGAAATTTCCAGGCTTTTTGAGCAGTTGACCGAGATGCAGTTCTCGCGACAAGATATTCCGGCATACGATCTCGACCGGATGCAAAAGACCCTCTTGCAATATGTAAAAGGCAAGCTTATCATTGAAAATTCGTACTCTTAAAAACGATTCCTATCATCCCCGAATGTTTTAATCGGGAATGACCAACCTGTGAATTACAAGGAGAACATTATGGACAGCTCGATCCAAGAAGTGAACGCCAAGATCCGTGAAGCCAACTCATCCCTGAAAGACCTTACCCGCGAGATCGGAAGGGTCATCGTCGGCCAGCAATATCTTGTGGACCGGCTCCTCATGGCTCTTTTAGCGGACGGACATATTCTGATCGAAGGCGTCCCGGGACTTGCCAAGACACTTTCCGTCAGGACGCTCTCCCAGGCCATTGCGGCCCAATTCCAGCGCATCCAGTTCACCCCGGACCTTCTGCCGGCTGACGTGGTCGGGACTTTGGTCTATAACCCCAAGGATGGCCATTTTACGACCAAAAAGGGCCCTATTTTCACGAATATCGTCCTGGCTGATGAGATCAACCGGGCGCCTTCCAAGGTTCAAAGCGCGCTCCTGGAAGCCATGCAGGAACGCCAGGTTACGATCGGAAACGAGACCTTCGCCTTACCGATCCCTTTCCTCGTTCTTGCCACACAGAACCCCATTGAACAGGAGGGGACCTATCCCCTTCCCGAAGCCCAGGTCGACCGTTTTATGTTAAAGCTTGTCGTGAGCTACCCAAGCAAAAAAGAGGAAAAAGAGATCCTGGAGCGTATGACGATCGGAAAAATCGTCAAAGCCGATCCCGTGCTGGACATCGACCACATTATGGCCTTGCGCCAGCTGATGCATCAGATCTACATCGATGAAAAAGTGAAAGATTACATCCTCGACCTTGTCTTCGCGACACGCAACCCCCAGGATTACAAGCTTGCGGACCTGAAGCCCCTCATCTCTTACGGAGCTTCGCCGCGGGCAAGCATCATGTTGACACTGGCAGCCAAAGCCAACGCCTTTCTCCAGGGCCGCGGTTATGTGACTCCGGATGACGTCAAACAGATCGGATCGGACGTTCTACGGCATCGCGTGCTCGTGACTTACGAAGCGGAGGCCGAAGACATTACATCCGATGACATCGTCAAAAAGATTTTCGATCAGGTCGAAGTCCCATAGGCTTGCGGTCTTCTGGAATTTTATCCGCAATTATGTCGTCCCCGAACACTGTAATCGGAGACCCAGAAAACAGATTCCCGACCTGCACGAGGCAGGCATTCGGGAATGACAAAATAAAAGCTCGTTTCAATGGAGATTCTGAATAAATGAACCTCGCAGCGCTCCTGAAGAAAGTCCGGAAGATCGAAATTCGCACAACCCGGCTGGTCAATGACCTCTTCGGTGGTGAGTATGAATCCGTCTTTAAGGGGCAGGGAATCGAGTTCGCGGACGTCCGGGAATACGTGCCGGGTGATGATATCCGTACAATCGACTGGAACGTCACCGCGCGCTCGCTGCACCCCTTTGTCAAGAAATTTGTCGAGACCCGCGAGCTCACGGTGCTTTTTGCCGTCGACATGTCCGGATCACAATATTTCGGATCAACGGACAAACTCAAATCCGAGATCGCGGCGGAGATCACGGCCATTCTCGCCTTTTCCGCCGTCAAAAATAACGACAAAACCGGGCTCCTCATCGCCACCGAGGGCGTTGAAAAATTCATTCCGGTCAAAAAGGGAAGGAACCATGCCCTCCGCGTCATTCGTGAAGTCCTCGGCTATCAACCCAGGAAAAAGAAGACCCGGCTTGCCGGAGCCCTGGAATATCTCTACCGGATCCAGACACGAACCTCCGTCATCTTTCTGATCTCGGACTTCATGGATGAAGGCTATGAAAAAGCCCTGAAGATCCTCAGCCAGAAACATGACGTCATCGCCATCCATCTCCATGATCCGCTCGAACAAGAATTCCCGAAAGTCGGATTAGTGGAACTGGAGGACCGGGAAACCGGACAAACCCTGCTTGTGGACACGACCTCATCCCAGTTTCAAAGACGGTTCCGCCAGACAGCCGATGAAAAGCAGACTGCCCTCAAAAAACTCTTCAAACGCCTCCAGATCGACTGTATCGATATCCCGGCAAACACCTCCTACATCGAACCGCTTTTCAAGTTCTTTAAGGGCAGGGAACGTAAATGAAGAGGCTTTTTTTCTTCGCGCTTCTGCTGGCTGCCGCTTCCTGCGGCCCGTGTCTTGCAGCAGACGCCGACGACATCCACGTCAAGGCCACGGTCGACAAGGCATTTCTTACGATCGGGGACCCGGTCACCTACACTGTCACGGTCGAACACTCTCCGGATATCCGTATCCTTTCCGATATCCCGGCACCTTCTTCGGATATCCTCGAGATCAAGAAGGTCGAGGACATCCACAAAAAACAAAAGAAAAAGATCATTACGGGCCGAAAATTCATCCTCACATGCTACCGGCTCGGTGAATTCATCCTCGACCCTGTGACAATCAAGTACCGCAAGGACGAACAGCCCGAGAAAAGCATTCAAACGAACAAACTCTACTTGACCGTCAAGAGCATCGCGGGGGGAGAGGCCCAAGAGGATATACGTGACGTCAAATCCGTCGTTCCGTATAAACTACGCGTGGGAAAACTCCTTTGGACGCTCCTTGTTCTGGCTCTTCTTGCGGCCGGCTACTTCCTCTACCGCACATTTCGAAAGAAAAAGAATGCATTTCAACCCCCGCCATCACCGTTAACCCCCGAGGAGGAAGCTCTTCTGCATCTTGGGGAACTTTTTGAATCCGATCTTCTCAAGCGCGGGTTCATCAAGATGTACTACTTGCGCCTTTCCGAGATTTTGAGGATTTATTTCGAAAAACGCTATGAGATCCTTGCCGTGGAATTGACCACGGTCGAAATCCTGCGTGCCCTCCGGCCCCTGCATCTTGAGACCGGCCTTTACCAGAAGATCCAGTACGTCCTCGAGGCTTCGGACCTGGCGAAATTCGCAAAATGGATACCCCCGGCCACCGAGATCCTCCAGATCAACAAAAAAGCCGGAGAGATCGTCAAAGAATCCGTTCCGGTTCCGGCGGAGCCCCAGACGGAGGCGTCCCATGGTGTTTAGGTACCCCGCATTTTTCCTCCTTTTGTTTCTCCTGCCCCCGATCTTCCTTTGGGCCAAACGGAGAGAGAGACTTGAATTCGCGTTCTCGTCCTTTGAACTTCTCAAGGACCGTCCTACAACACTGCGAATGTTTCTATTTAAGGCGTTACCTTTTCTGCGCGCTGTCATGTTCCTCTTTTTGATCGCGGCACTGGCACGCCCGTCCAGCATTTCAAGTGACAAGGAATACCAGACGCACGGTGTGGACATCATGATCGCGCTCGACATCTCGGGATCCATGCTCGCTGAAGACTTTCAGCCCGAGAACCGTGTTTATGTCGCCAAACAGGAAGCCATCAAGTTCATCAAAGGCCGCGAGAACGACCGCGTCGGGCTCGTGGTGTTCGCCAAAAAGGCGTTTACACAGTGCCCGTTGACCCTCGATTACCGGATTCTGATCGAACTGCTTTCCGAGATCCGTGTCGGTATGATCGCGGACGGCACCGCCATCGGCATGGGCATTGCAACCGCGGTAAATCGCCTCCGGGACAGCAATGCCAAAAGCAAGGTTATCATCCTGATCACGGACGGCGAGAATAACGCCGGCAATATCGATCCGGTCACCGCCGCGGAGCTCGCCAAAAGCTTCGACATTAAAGTTTACACGATCGGCGTCGGAAGGGGCGGCATGGTGCCATTCCCGGTCGATGATCCGCTTTTCGGCAAACGTTATGTCCAGGCCAACGTAGAAATCGACGAAACGACCCTGAAGCGCATCGCCGACATCACGGGCGGCCTTTTTTTCCGGGCCCGCGATCCTGTGGCGCTCTCCGAAATTTATGAACGGATCAACAAACTTGAAAAAAGCGAAGTCAAGGTCAAGGAATACCGGAGCTACAACGAAATGTTCCCGCTGTTCCTGATCCCCGCGCTTTTCTTGTTTCTTCTTGAAATCTTTCTACGCAGAACCATCCTTTTAAAGGTGCCCTGATGGATATCTTTATTTTCCAAATGGTCCATCAGGACAACACAGCCCAAGTCTTTCTTTTCTTTTTATGGATGGCAACTTGGGCAGCCCCAATTTCCACTTTGTGGAAATTGATAGGTATTGGGACTGACTTCCCGATTTTTTTCTTAATAGAAAGTCAGGTGCCTTGATGCAATTCTTCAGACCTGAATATTTCCTTTATCTGTGGCTGGTTCCGGCGATCCTGGCGTTCTATATTTTTTCGCACAAACTCTGGCAGAAACGGATCCACCGGCTGGTCCAGGATGAAGAGCTTCTTTCGAAATTGATCGAAGGACACCGGAAAAACGAGTGGCTTATCCGCGCCGTCCTCTCGACGCTTGCTGTACTTTGTTTCGTTCTCGCGCTCGCGCGTCCACAATGGGGGGACGAAAAACGAACGGCCCAGCGCAAAGGTGTGGACATTATCTTCATGGTCGACACATCCCTCAGCATGCTCGCCGAAGACATCAAGCCCAACCGCCTCGAAAAGGCCAAGTTCGAGATCGAAACATTCGTCCGTAGTCTCCGCGGTGATCGTGTCGGCATGGTCACTTTCGCGGGATCGGGATTTCTTCAAACACCTCTGACGCTCGATCACGCGGCATTTCTCCTGTTCCTGGATGCCGTACAAGTGGGATTTCTTCCGGACGCCGGGACATCGCTCGCCCAAGCCGTTCATTTGGCCATCCGCGCCTTTCCCCAGAAGGAACTTAAATATAAGGCCCTGATCCTCTTCACGGACGGGGAAGATCATGAAGGCGGTATTGAGAGAGCTATCGAAGAAGCCAAGCAGGCCAATGTCAGGATCTATTGCATAGGCCTTGGGACCGCGGAAGGGGAGCCCATTCCCCTCAAAAACGAAAAAGGGGAGCGCTCGGGATTCAAAAAGGACCGCAATGGGCAAATGGTGCTCACCCGGCTCAACCAGCCGCTCCTGGAGCGGCTCGCCAGGGAAACGGGCGGGATATACCTTCCCGCGACGCCGGGTGAAAAAGAGGTCGATGTCATCATGAAACATCTTCGGGGCTGGGGGGAACAGCAATTCGCTGAAAAAATGATCGTGGAACGCGAAGACCAGTACCAGGTGTTCCTGATCCTGGCTCTGATCTTTCTTATTGCCGAAATGCTTGTCCGCCGCAAAAACGGCAAAAATCCGGCTTTGTTGGCCTGTCTCGCCGCCTTTTTCCTTTTTACGGGATTTCTTGAGACTTCGCAGGACACGGTCAAAAAAGGCAACGATCATTTTCAAAACAAGCGGTATCAATCCGCCCTTGAGGCCTACCGCAAGGTCCAGGTGAAGAACCCCGACGCACCGGAAGTGCTCTATGATCTTGGAACGGCCCTTTATAAAGTCGATTCTTTCCAGGAATCGGCTCAAGATCTTGAAACCGCTTCTAAAAAAACCAAGGACCCGCAGTTGAAGGCCCGCGCGCTCTACAATATTGGAAACGTCCAGTACCGGCTCGGGAACTTTGAAGAGGCTATCGATTCCTATAAGAAGGCTCTTGCACTGGATCCAAGCGACAAAGACGCCAAGTACAATCTTGAATTCCTGCAGAAGCAAAAGAACAAAATCGATAAAAAGGACCAGGAGAAAAAGAAAGAAGATCAGAAGAAGGACGAACAGAAGAAAGATCAGCAGAAGAATAAGCAGGAACAGCAGCAGAACCAGGGCCAGGAGGACCAGCAAAACCAGAAAGATCAAGACCAGCAGAACAAGGACCAAAAAGATCAGCAGAATCAAGACCAACAGCAGCAACAGAAGGAACAGGAGCAAAAGGAAAAAGAAAAGCAAGAAAAACAGCAGAAACAGGAAGATCAGCAGCAACAGCCCAAACCCCAAGAGCAACAGAATCAAGACCAACAGCAACAACAGAAGGAACAGGAGCAAAAGGAAAAAGAAAAGCAAGAAGAACAGAAACAGAGCCAGCAACAGTCTCAAAAAGAACAGGAGGATCAACAACAGAAGGAGCAGAAAGAACAACAAAACCAGCTGGAGCAACAGAAAAAAAGCACCAAGGATGAACGCCAAGGGCAACAGAAGCGTCCGCTCCAGGGCCAAATGAGCATGGATAACGCCCTGAACCTTCTGGACGCCCTGAAAGAATCGGAGAAAGAGCTTCAGGACCTTCGTCGACCGCCAGTCAACAAAAATCCGCCGCCGGTGGAAAAGGACTGGTAATACAATAACTACATTTGGGAAACACTGAATGTAGAACCTGCAATTTTATAAAGTATAAAGACAACCAAGGAGCAAAACCATGAGCTTAGCAGAACAGATCGAAAAGGATGTTATTGTGGCTATGAAGGCTAAAGATGCTGTTAAGGTCTCGACCCTGCGAATGCTCAAAAGCGCCCTTGGGAATTACTTGATTCAGGTTAAAAGGAATAAGGCTGAGGATTCGGAGGTCCTCGGGATCATCACGAAACAGGCCAAACAACGCCGGGAAAGCATGGAAAGCTTTGAAAAAGCAGGCCGCAAAGACCTATCGGAAAAGGAAAAGAGCGAGCTCGCGATCCTCGAATCCTATTTGCCTAAACAGCTAACCGACGACGAACTCAGGGCAATAGTTCAAAACGCCATTGCCACATCAGACGCCAAAGGTCCCGCAGACATAGGGAAACTCATGAAGGTCCTGATGCCTTCCATCCAGGGCAGAGCCGACGGCAAACGAGTCCAGGAAGCCGTAAAAGCCCTCCTAAACGCAAATAACCCTTTAGGGTGAAAAAAGCTCTTCGAAAACACGCCTCGCAGGTTCTGTCGTACGGCTTGCTCTACCAATAGATTACTTTACATAAGTTACATTATAAGACGTATTGTACAGTTCAGCGAGGCTTCCTTGCATTTAATTTGACCGCCGCGGGCACATGGTATCCACCCGGCGGCACGGAGGATAACACACGCTCCAATCGGATGGGAGGGAAATTAAAAACCTGCTCATTCATCCCCGGCATTTTCTTCCGGAGGATC
>JBAZER010000037.1:0-20838 GCA_041653795.1 Candidatus Omnitrophota bacterium | reverse complement strand
TGACGATAAAGGTTTCGAGATCCATAAGGCCCTCCCCGGCTGGTTGAAAGGTTCGCTAACACCCTTTCATTCGGCCAGAGGGCCTTTCTTATTGATAGGATCATGAAAACTCGCACACGGCGTTAATCTTTAGTGTGTTCATATTGGATCCCTGGAAGATTCAGAGGCAAAGAATCACTCATCTTCTCGGGATATTTCCGATGGTCCTGGTGATAAATGAGAACGGTTTTGACCGCCAGTATCCGGATCACCCAAAGACCGCTGAGGTGGATCATGAAGAGAGTGGCCAAAATCAATGGAAGAACGCCAGCCCATTGAGGGAACCGTTTCGAAGAATGGCCCGAAACGGGTCGCGCGGCATTTTTAAGGGGCCAAATGTTTTTAAGCCCAGCCCAGAGACCCATTCCGAAACCGAGGTAATAAATCGCGTTGAATGCCGGCAGAAAGAACAAGAATCCAACGCCCCACACAAGAATGAAAAAAGGCAAGATAGTCTGGACCTTCGACGCGTCCAGGCTTCCTTCGGCGATGAAATGGATTATAAATAAAAAGAAAAAAACAACCCAAAAGGGTTTCCCGAATAAGGAACGCCTTAAAGCGTGGAGAAGAACGCCGACCATAGCGATTGGATAACTGACGGCAAACGAAACGGCCAGCCACCGGGGATAGGAAGAAAAATTATCGATCATTGAAGACACCACAATAGCGCCGAAGAAGAGAAAGTAAACCAAATATCCCTTTCGAACACCGGGCTTACTTTCTTCCGAAGTGGGAAAAGGCTCTATGGGAGGATTTTCAAGACTGACTCGGGGTAACGCTTCGCTTTTCAAATCAACATTACAGGCTGGGCAGCGGACCAAATTTAACCCGGAAGGAATATATGCGTTACACTGCGAGCAATACATTATGTATTTACCCTGCGTTAAGTCGGTTGTATTGAAATTCCTTACCTAGTGCGTCGGTGGTCAGTATACCCCTCATATTTGTTGCGAGCCATAAAAAGGTACAGTCTCGATACCATTCGTCCCCCATAACATTTTCAATTGGGTAAAAATCAGACGGAATTACCTGATTGAACCGGCTAATACCCAATTCATTACCTGATTCATTGGGTATTACCCCATTCGCGCCCACTTCGCGGATTTGCCTTTGCCGAGGCATCTGATTTTTTGAGCAACGCGCATCTGGCTGAGAATCCTTTTGATCATGACCCGGCTTACGTTCGGGCATTCTTGCTCAATATTGGAAATACTGAATTCCCCAAGCTGGCGGTTGATCGTCGCTTCGACAATGCCTGTCTTGGCTCCCCGTGCCGGACTCGCATGACTGGCGCGTTCTTCAAACTCTTTGTAGGCCGCGACAATGGTTCCAAGGAAATAATTAAACCACGGGAGAACATCATGCTTAGCTTCATGCCACTGCTGTGAGCTTTTGTTGAGCGTTTCGTAATACGTTTCCTTGGACTGCTCTACAATGCGCTCGATGCTAATATATTTTCCCACCGTAAACCCGTGTTGATAAAGCGCCAGGAGTGTCAGAAGCCTGGAAACCCTGCCGTTCCCATCCCTGAAGGGATGGACGCAGAGAAAATCCAGGACAAGACAGGCAATGGCGTAAAGTGAGGGATATTTCAGCTGGTCGATACTGTGCCGGTAACTAAGACACAATTGCTCCATGGCCTCCGGTGTTTTCGCCGCGCTGACTGGTTTATAGATCACTTCAACGCGGCCATCGGGATGTTTTCGAATAATGTCGTTATCCTTTTCCTTCCACTTCCCTGCGTCCCATGATTCGCCCCGGCACAAGCGATGCAGTTCTTTGACGAGATCCGGAGTGATCCTCAGGGTGTCATATTTTTTGTGAGTCAGATCGAGGGCCTTGCGGTATCCCGCGACTTCCTCTTCGGAGCGGTCCCGGGGCTTGCTGTGCCCGATCACAAGCGGTTTAAGGCGATTCCGGTCAACTGTAATGCCTTCGATGCGATTTGAAGATTCCGCGCTTTCAATCAGCGCCATTTCGATGAGGGTTTTAAGAACCTGCGGCGCCTGCTTCGTATAAAGCTCCTGCTTGCCCTTGTATTCCGAAATGCCGTTCATAAGCCAAACAGAGCTTAACGGCATTTCGAGATTATCATTCTTGAAGGAATTCATGGTTACGCCTCTGTTTCAGTTGATGATCTGATCGCAACAACAGTATACCATTCGATATACCATTTGTAAAGTTCAGTATACCATTCGAATTTTAGATCATTTCCGGGTGGCTGAAGAACAATTGACTAAAAAAGCCACTGCGGCACAACTCGTGAAATGCGGCTGTAAGCCGGAAAAACCGGAAAAGTGGTGCTTTGATTCGCCCAGGGAATCTGATACAATGTGTTCATTGCCACGAAAAAATTCTATGGAGTCATTTACGTCGCGGGGTGGAGCAGCTCGGTAGCTCGTTGGGCTCATAACCCAAAGGTCGCAGGTTCAAATCCTGCCCCCGCTACCAATTAAGAAACCCGCCAGGAATTTATTTCTTGGCGGGTTTTTTGTTTGTCGTCGAGGCAGGATTTGAAGGGAGCACCTGCTTTGAAACATGACTCGATGTCATGTTTCTAGGGGCGGGTGGCCAACCCGTAGTGACACTAAAGTGCCACAGAGATCGTGGAGCGAAGGGCGCCAAATCCTGCCCCCGCTACCATTAGCGCCCGTCAGGAATCCTTTCCCTGGCGGGTTTTTTCTCTTATTCTTTATTCCGGCCAGAAAAGGAGTTATTTATGTATCGGGAAAAAATTAAAGTGTTGGATTGCACAATCCGCGACGGCGGTTTGATGAACAACCACGATTTCGACGACCGCTTTGTCCGTGCGATCTTCAAGGCGGTTTCCGAAGCCGGAATCGACTATATGGAGATCGGCTACAAGAACTCCAAAAGACTTTTTCCGGAGGACAAATACGGCGCCTGGAAATTTTGCTCCGATGAAGACATCCAAAAGGTCACGAACGGGATCCCCTCCAAGACCAAGATCTCTGTCATGGTGGACGTGGACCGCGTGGACCTCGACGACATCAAGCCTAAAAAGGAAAGTCCGGTGAGCATGATCCGCACGGCGTGCTACGTCAAGGACGTCGATAAAGCCATTTTTCTCGCCAATCACTTTGCGGACAAAGGTTATGAGACCACGGTCAACCTGATGGCCATTTCCAAGGTGCTCGAAGTGGAGCTGACCGAGTGCTTGACCCAGCTTGAAAAAGAATGCAAATGCAATGTGGTGTACCTGGTCGACTCGAACGGCTCCCTTTATCAGGAAACCGTGGAGTACCTGATCAAGAAGGCCAAAAGCATCATCAAGACCAAAGAGATCGGCATTCACGCACATAACAACCAGCAGTTGGCTTTCGGCAACACGATCGAGGCCATCATCCACCACACGAACTACCTGGACAGCACGATCTTTGGCATGGGCCGCGCGGCCGGAAATTGTCCGACAGAGCTGTTGCTGGGTTTCCTGAAAAATCCGAAATTTGATATTCGTCCCATTCTGGACGTGATCTCCAAAGAAATGGTGCCTCTGCGTGAGAAGGTCGAATGGGGCTATGTGATCCCTTATGCCATCACCGGGATTCTGGATGAACATCCCAAATCCGCCCTCAAACTCCGCGAAAGCGACCGGAAAGATAACTACCGCGAATTTTATGACAGTTTCGCGGGAAGCTCCGAGGTCGATTAAGCGTGGACCTCGGAAAGTTCCGCCAGAGACCCCTCCTTGGGATCTTACGAGGGATCAGACCCGCGGAACTGGAGCCCTTGTTCGAAACCGTGATCGCCAGCGGTCTTCAAGCCGTTGAGATCACGATGAATACAGAGGGCGCACCCGGGCTTATTAAAAACGCAGTCAAACGTTACGGCAAGCAGTTGATGATCGGGGCCGGAACCGTCCTGACTCTGAAGGACCTCCGGGACGCGCTTCGCTCCGGCGCGACATTCATCGTAAGCCCCGTCGTAATCCCGCCTGTGATCGAATACTGCACCAGGCATAAGATCCCCGTTTTCCCGGGAGCGCTTACCCCTCAGGAAATCTACGAGGCGTGGCAGGCCGGGGCGACCATGGTCAAGGTATTCCCCGCCGGCTGTTTCGGGCCGGGTTATTTCAGGGAGATCAAAGGCCCTTTCCCCAAGATCGAACTCCTGGCGTGCGGCGGAGTGACACCGGAGAACATGAAAGATTATTTCAAGAACGGCGCCAGCGCAATTGCAGTGGGTTCAAGTGTTTTCCGAAAGGAATGGCTCGCCGCAAAAAAATTCCGTCAGGTTCACAACAGGCTCCAAGCCTACCTGAAAGCACTTCCTTAGAGCCTCTGCCAAAATGTCATTCCCGTTCGAGTGATATTTAACTGCGTAGGGCAGGTTTAAACCTGCCCTACGGTGAGAATACGAATTCTCACTCGAATTTACCGAACAGCGTACTAGATCCCCGCTTTCGCGGGGATGACAGGAAATATGATCTTAAGCTTCCTTAGCGTTTTTTACGGGGCGGCCGCGCAGCTTTCTTGAGGACGCTCTCTCCTTCAAGCCGGCGGATTTCGTCGCGGTAGCGGGCGGCCTTGTCGAACTCCAGCGCCCGGGCGCAGGCTTCCATGCGGGTTTTGAGGAAGGCAAGGTAGTTTTTGGTTTCGTATTCTTTCCCGGACTCGTGGACCACGTCGTGGACGAACTCCTCGGCCTTTTTCCATTTCTCGATCCCGTCCTTGATCTCCTTTTTGATCGAGGTTGGTGTGATCCTGTTCGTCACATTGTAGTCCGCCTGGATTTTACGGCGGCGCGCGGTCTCATCGATCGCCCGTTTCATGGAGTCCGTGATCTTGTCGCCGTACATGATGACCTTCCCGTTCACATGTCTCGCCGCCCGGCCCGCGATCTGGATGAGTGAAACGTCGCTCCTCAAGAAACCCTCTTTATCCGCATCGAGCACGACCACCAGCGACACCTCCGGCAGGTCCAGCCCTTCGCGCAGAAGGTTCACGCCGACCACGCAGTCGTATTTCTTGAGGCGAAAATCGCGTAGGATCTCGACCCTCTCGAAGGCGTCGAATTCGGAGTGGATGTAATTCACCTTGATCCCGAGCTCCTTCAGATAGTGGCTCAGGTCTTCAGCCATCTTTTTGGTAAGCGTCGTCACGATCGTCCGCTCCTCTTTTTTCGCCCGTGCCCTGACCTCCGCGATCAGATCATCGATCTGGCCCCCGGTCTTCCGGACCTCGATCTGGGGATCCATCAAACCCGTCGGGCGAATGAGCTGCTCCGCCACTTCCTTTACGCGGCCCATTTCATAAGGCCCGGGCGTTGCGGAGACATAAAGACATTGATTCAGCTTCGCCTCAAATTCCGGGAACCTGAGCGGCCGGTTATCGAGGGCCGACGGCAAACGAAACCCGTGGTCCACCAGGACCTTCTTTCGTGAAGCGTCGCCGTTGAACATGCCACGGATCTGCGGAACGCTTTGATGCGACTCGTCGATAATGACGAGGAAATCCCCGGGAAAGTAATCGATGAGCGTGTAGGGCGTGGAACCCGGAGCACGGCCGGAAAGGTGACGTGAATAATTTTCAACGCCGGAGCAATAGCCGACTTCCTTCAGCATTTCAAGATCATATTGTGTCCGCGATTCCAGGCGCTTGGCCTCAAGATCCTTGCCCTCGGAAGTGAGTTTTTTGACATGTTCTTTCATTTCCTGTTCGATCGACACGATCGCGGCTTCAAGGCGCTCGCCCGGCGTCACAAAGTGCTTGGCAGGATAGATCGCGAGTTTTTCAACCTCCCGGACAGCCGTAAGCTTCACAGGATCCAGAAGCGTAATACGTTCAATTGTCTCAACGCCAAAATCGATGCGGTAAGGATTTTGTCCGTACGACGGAAGAAGGTCGATCCTGCCGCCGCGCACACGGAATGTCCCGCGCCGAAGTTCCGTTTCCACTCTTTCATATTGAAGACTGATCAAACTGGAAAGAAATTTGTCACGGTCTGCGAGCTCCCCTTTCGTGATCGTGATGAGAAGCCCCTGCCAATCCTCCGGCGCGCCGAGGCCGTAAATACACGAGACGCTTGAGACGATGATGCAGTCCTTGCGCGAAAGAATAGAACTGGTGGCAGAAAGGCGCAGACGGTCGAGGTCTTCGTTGATCGATGCGTCCTTTTCAATGTAGGTGTCGGTGTGCGGAATGTAGGCCTCAGGCTGGTAATAATCGTAGTAGGACACGAAATATTCGACGGCGTTCTCGGGAAAGAATTCCTTGAGCTCGGAATAAAGCTGCGCCGCAAGGGTCTTGTTGTGGGAGATCAAAAGCGTGGGAAGCCCGAGCTGGGCGATCACATGCGCCATGGTGAATGTTTTGCCGGACCCAGTGACGCCTTTTAAAACCTGTTCCTTTTTTCCGGCCCGGAATCCTTCCACCAGCTTTTGAATGGCCTGTGGTTGGTCCCCTTTCGGTGTCATGGCCGAAACGAGACGGAAAAGGGTCATATCAGTTCAGTCGATGAGAAGGGAGAAATCGACGGCCTGGACGGAATGGGTGAGGGAGCCGACGGAGATGGTGTCGACACCGGCCGCGGCGAACTTGCGGACATTCTCGAGCGTGATGCCACCCGAGGCCTCAAGGATGACGCCCGGTGCTTCCTTGCGAACGATCTCCACCGCGCGTTTGGCTTCCTTGGGCGTAAAGTTGTCGAGAAGAATGACCTTGGGTTTGAATCCGATCGCTTCCCAGAGTTCGCCGAGACTCCGCACTTCGATCTCGAACTCGCCGGGATGCCGGCGGAGCTTCTTCAGATCGCCGTGAATGCGATGGTTTTCTTTAACGAAAAGAAATTCATCCAGCCCCTGACGGTGGTTCCGCCCGCCGCCGATCTGGACCGCGACTTTTTCCAGCTCGCGCCAAAGCGGTGTGGTCTTGCGCGTATCCAAAATGAGCACGGGATATTTTTTGACGCGGTTCACGAACTGCCGCGTCTTGGTCGCGATCCCGGAAAGATGACCGATAAAGTTCACCATCGTTCGTTCGGCCTTGAGGATCGACCGGATATTTCCGCGCATTTTGAAAACGATCTTCCCGGGCCGGAGCCTGCCTCCGTTGTGGACCCGGAATTCGAGCTTCACCTTCGGGTCCACGATCCTGAAGACCTCCTTCACGAGCCGCTCTCCGCAAAAAATACCGCGGGCCTTGGCGATCACACGGGCTTCGCCCCGGGCGTGCGGCGGGATCAGCAGGTTCGAGGTGATGTCCCCGTGTCCGGCATCCTCATGGAGAGCTTCTTTGAGGAAGCCCAGCGTCCGGCGCGACACCGGCAGGGGATGTCCCGGAAAACCGTCCTCAGAAACTGGTGAGCTGGGTCTGGTAGGATACGAGAAGCTTTTGGGCATCGGCAAGTTTCTCTTTCTCTTTTTCAAGGATCTCTTTCGGCGCTCTTTCCGCGAAAGAAGGGTTTTCTATCTTTTTACGGATCTGTTCTATCCACTGTTCGGTCTCCCGGATCTTTTTCTGGAGACGTTTTTTTTCTACTTCAGGGTCCAGAATGCCTTCGAGCGAAATAAAAACATCGAAGACCGGGAACGAATTGGCTGCCATCGCACCCTTTTTTTGGAATTCCCGCACACATTGAAGTTCCGCGAGCCGGCCCAGCACTTTCACCTCACGCTCGAACTGCTTGAGGATCTCCAGGGTCCCCGGCTCCTTGCAGACAATAACGGCCTTGAGCTTATCGGTAGGCGCGATCTGGAAGCGGACCCGGAGGTCGCGAATGCCGCCCACCGCATCCTGAAGAAGTCCGATGGCTTTCTGGGCTTCTGCGTCGTAAAATTTTTTCCTCTCCACGTGCGGCCAGTCGGCGAACATGATGCTTTCCGTGGATTGGGGACTGGCTCCATTTTTGCTTTTCGAAAATGGTGACTGTCCCCCTTTTTCCACGTCTTGCGAAGAGGGACAGGCACCTTTTCCTTCGGAAAACGAGCCAGTCCCTACAACCTTGAACTTCTGCCAGATCTCCTCGGTAATGAACGGCATAAAAGGATGGAGAAGCCGTAAAATCCTCTCCGTCACATAAAAAAGGACCTTCTGCGTCTGGAGCTTCAATGCGACATCGGCGGACTGGGTCATGGGTTTTGCAAGTTCGATATACCAGTCGCAGAAATCATCCCACACAAAGTGATAAAGCTCGGTCGCCGCCTGGGCAAGGCCGAATTGCGAAAGGTGTTTTTCGATCGTCGCCGTTTTTTCCTCAAGACGCGACAGGATCCATCGACTGGGAAGCGAAAGAGCCATTTTTTCGAATTGCCTAGAGTCCGCGGAAGCGGTCTCTAGGTCAGTGATCTGCATCAGCACGAACCGGCAGGCATTCCAGACCTTGTTCGCGAAATTGCGGCCCACCTCGAATTTCTCGCGCGAAAGATAAACGTCCTGCGCGGAAAGCATCACAAGACTGTAGCGGAGGGCATCGGCCCCCATCTCCTCGATCACCTCGAGCGGGTCGATGGAATTCCCGAGGGATTTCGACATCTTCAGCCCGCTCGCCGCACGGACTGTGCCGTGAATATGAATACGGGTGAACGGGACCTCGCCCATGAATTCCAGACCTGCCATGATCATACGAGCGACCCAGAAGAAAATGATCTCCGGTGCCGTTACGAGGTCAGAGGTCGGGTAGAATTTTTTGAGATCTTCCGTTTTGTCCGGCCAGCCCAAGGTCGAGAACGGCCAAAGCCAAGACGAGAACCAGGTGTCGAGAACGTCGGGGTCCTGTTGCAAGTCTGTGCTTCCACAACGAGGACATTTAGAAGGTTTCTCACGAGCCACAATAATCCCCTCGTCGCTTGGGACTCGGGACTCATTTTTACGAGGAACTAGTCCCGAGTCCCGAGTCCCCTCTTTTACGGCGCAAGCCATACAATGCCAAGCCGGTATTTGATGCCCCCACCAGATCTGACGCGAAATGCACCAGTCGCGGATGTTCTTGAGCCAGTTGGTGTAGACCTTGGTCCAGCGGTCCGGATAAAAAACCGTTTTTCCCTGTTCGTGGGCCTTGAGGGCTTTTTCGGCCAATGGCTGCATCTTCACGAACCATTGTTTGGAAAGGTAGGGCTCGACCACGGTGTCGCAGCGATAACAGTGTCCGACCGCGTGCAGATGCGAATCGCGGCGCACGAAAAGTCCCTGCTCTTCAAGGTCCTGGAGGATCTTCTTGCGCGCTTCAAAGCGGTCCAAGCCTTTGTACGGACCGCCGTTCTCGTTGATCTTGCCGTCCGGTGTCATGACATTGATCTGCTCGAGATTGTGGCGGTGCCCCATCGCAAAATCATTCGGGTCGTGCGCCGGCGTAACTTTCACAATTCCGGTCCCAAACTCGGGGTCCACGAACTCATCCGTGATTACCGGAATGAAACGATTCATGAGCGGCAGGAGTATCTTTTTGCCGTGCAGATGTTTGTAGCGTTCGTCATTGGGATTGACCGCAACGGCCGTGTCCCCCAGCATTGTTTCCGGGCGCGTTGTGGCAACAATAATGTGGTCTCTTTCGAATTCTTCCGCGTGCGGAAGAATTGTGTCTTTTTGACTCAATTTCCCAGCGGGCGGGGAAATTGGATATTTAATATAATACAGCCCGCCCTGCACGTCCTTGTGAGCGGCTTCCTCGTCGGAAAGCGCGGTCTGACAGCGCGGGCACCAGTTGATGATGTAATTCCCGCGATAGATGAGTCCCCGTTCGTAAAGTGTGACGAACGCCTCACGCACCGCCCTGGAAAGTCCCTCATCCATCGTGAACCGTTCTCTCGTCCAGTCGCAGGAAGCCCCGAGCCGCCGAAGCTGGCGTGTGATCGTGGAGCCATGTTCATTCTTCCATTTCCAGACTTCTTTCAGGAAAGCCTCGCGTCCGACGTCCCAGCGTGTTTTCTTTTCCCTGGCGAGTTTTTTCTCGACCACGTTCTGCGTCGCGATCCCTGCGTGGTCCACGCCCGGCACCCAGAGCGTGTCACGGCCTTTCATGCGATTCCAGCGGACAAGGATGTCCTGAATGGCATTATTGAGTGCGTGACCCATGTGCAGGATTCCGGTCACGTTCGGCGGAGGGATGACGACGACATAGGATCGGGGACTGGCTCCATTTTGTTCGTTTAAATGGTGCCTGTCCTCCTTATCGCTGGTTAAAGGGGTCAGGCACTTTTTCCTTGAATCGGAAAAAGAGCCAGACCCCTCCCCGAGTCCCGCTTTTTGATCGCTTTGCGGACGAAAATAGCCCTTCTCTTCCCAGAGACGGTACCACTTCGTTTCGACTTGCCTGGAATTATATTGTTTGTCTAGTTCCATTTTAAAAAACCGGGACTCGGGACTAGTTCCCAGGGACTCGTTTTCATTCCTCGTTTTTTTCCGCCGGAGGACGGATTCGCCCAGAGCTTTGTGGCGAACGAGTCCCGAGCTACGAGTCCCAAGTCCCAGTCATTATTATCCTTTATGCAGTTTATATTCGATGGCTTCGACGAGGGCTTTCCAGCTTGCTTCGATGATGTTCTCGTGAACGCCGACCGTGGTCCAGGTCTTGTCCTTGTCCTGAAATTCGATGAAGACACGCACCTTGGCAGCCGTTCCGGCCTCGGAATTGACGACGCGTACTTTATAATCTGTCAGGTGGATCTCAGAGATCGACGGGAATGAACGGCCGAGCGCCTTGCGGAGTGCGGAGTCCAGTGCGTTCACCGGACCGTCCCCCTCCGCGGATTCGAAATGCTCGACGCCTTTGGCCGTCACTTTTACATCCGCGATGGAACGCGGGACACCCTTGCCGATATTCTCGGTCCGGACCGAAATGTCTTCGACCTTAAAGAACGGCTTGAATTTCCCGAGGAGTTTTTGCACCAGAAGTTCGAAGCTCGCTTCCGCGGCCTCAAATTGATAACCCTCATGCTCCAAACGCTGGATTTCGGTCAGGATCTTTTGCGTCTCGGGCGAGTCCTTCTGGAAATGGAGTTCGAGCTCCCTGGCTTTGATCATGATATTGGTCTTCCCGCCGAGCTCGGAAACAAGGTAACGGCGGTAATTCCCGACCGCCTTCGGCTCGACATGTTCATACGTCTTCGCGTTTTTCACCATGGCGTTGATATGGACGCCGGCCTTGTGCGCGAAGGCCGAACGGCCCGCAAACGGCTGGTTGTTCATGACCGGCATGTTGCAGACCTCGGCCACGTAATGCGAAAGCGCGGTGAGTTCTTTCATCTTTTTCGCGGGAAAACACGGGAATCCCATCTTGAATTGGAGGTCCGCGATAATGCTCACGAGGTTCGCGTTCCCGCAGCGTTCGCCGTAACCGTTGACCGTGCCTTGCACCAGCACACAGCCCTCGCCCACGGCCTGGATCGAATTGGCGACCGCAAGCTCGGCGTCGTTGTGACCATGGATCCCGAGCGGCGTCTTTACCGCGCGCTTCACCCGAAGGATCGCATGGCGGACTTCGTGCGGCAGCGTTCCGCCGTTCGTGTCGCAAAGCGTGATATTGTCCGCGCCGGCTTTCGCGGCCTGCTGAAGTGTCTTTATCGCGTATTCCGGGTTCGCCTTGAAGCCGTCGAAAAAATGCTCGGCATCATAGATCACCTCGATCTTCCGGTCCTTAAGGTAAGCGACGGTCTCGTAGATCATGAGGAGATTTTCCTTGAGCGTGGCCTTAAAAACGTCCGTGACGTGCAGGTCCCAGGATTTCCCGAAGATCGTCACGACCTTTGTGCCGGCCTCCAGAAGGCCTTTCACATTGGCATCGTCTTTGACCCTAGTATGAGCACGGCGCGTGGAACCGAACGCCGCAATCTTCGAGTGTTTGATCCCGGCCTTTTTTATGGTCCGGAAAAATTCCATGTCTTTCGGGTTCGAGCCCGGCCACCCGCCCTCGATGTAGTGGATGCCGAACTGGTCCAGCCGTTTCGCGATCAGAACCTTGTCGTGCGAGGACAGGCTGATCCCTTCCGCCTGCGAACCGTCCCTTAAAGTTGTATCGTAAAATAGTACTTTTTTCATCCTACCCTCGGCCTGCGAAGACTGGAGCATCAAACTCCAGCGAGCGTGCCGAAAACATTGAGTTTTCGGCCTGCGAGCTGTCACGGAGCGTTGTGTCGTAGAAAAGAATCTTTTTTTGTCTGGTATTCATAGCTGAATTGTCTCGTATCAAAGCGTCAGAGTTTAAAGCTTTGACACTCTGATACGCTGATACTTTGATACTTATTTCTTGCCGAGCCCGAACGCCCGGTGAATGACACGAGCGGCAAGCTTGCCCTTGTCGCCGGCGACCACGACCGAGATCTTGATCTCGGAGGTGGAGATCATGTCGATATTGATCTTGTTCCTGGCCAGGGCCGAGAACATCCTGGACGCGATCCCCGAATGCGAGCGCATCCCGATCCCGACAATGCTGATCTTCGCGATATTCTCGTCACAGGCCACGTCCTTCACGCCGAGCTTCCCGGCGTTCGTCTTCACGACCTTCATGGCTTTGACGAGTTCGTTCTTGAAAACCGTGAACGAAATATCCGTAGCATTCGTCTGGGTCTTGTTCTGAATGATCATGTCCACGTTCACGTTCGCGTCGGCCAGGGTCTGGAAGATCTTCGCGGCCACGCCCGGGCGGTCCGGCACGCGGAACAATGTGATCTTGGCTTCATCTTCGGCTAACGCGACACCGCTCACGACAACGTCTTCCATCTTCTTGTTCTCCTTTGTAATAAGAGTTCCTTGGTGGTCGTTCTGTGAATTACAGACCCATATCGGCATATCGAATTTTTTTCCGACTTCGATCGAACGCGAATGCATCACCTTCGCGCCGAGCGACGCAAGCTCCAGGATTTCATCATAGGTGACCTGATTCATCTTTTGCGCTTCCGGGATCACACGCGGATCCGCGGTGTAAATCCCGTCAACGTCCGTATAAATCTCGCAGTGTTTTGCCTTCAGGGCCACCGCAAGCGCCACGGCCGTCAGGTCGGAACCGCCGCGCCCGAGCGTCGTGATCTCGCCTGAGGGCGTCTGGCCCTGGAACCCTGCCACGATCACGATCTTCCCGGCGGAGAGGGCCTTCTCGATACGCTCCGCGCTGATGTTCCGGATGCGGGCCTTGCTGTGGAATTCATCCGTGATGATCCCCACCTGCGAACCGGTGAAGGAAACCGCCTCGTGCCCCAATTTGTGGACCGCCATCGCCAGAAGCGCGATCGAAACCTGCTCCCCCGTTGAGAGAAGCATGTCCATTTCGCGTTCCTCGGGGTCCTTATTGATCTGGTCCGCGAGCGTGATCAGATCGTCGGTCATATCGCCCATGGCGGAAACGACCACGACGACCTTGTTCCCGGCCTGTCTGGTTTTGATCACACGCCGGGCAACCCGTAAAATTTTTTCCGCGTTGGCGACCGAAGAGCCGCCGTACTTCTGCACAACAAGTGCCATTTTTTAACCTCCAAAAAACAATTTAAAAATCAGGTACGGACCTAAAGAAATAAGCACGCTGGGGACTCGGGACTGGCTCCTCGGGACTCGTTTGTGTTCTTCGTTCTTGCGAGTCCCGCAAAAATCATCCCGCCTTGGCCATAAAAAAAGGCATCAGTTCCGTGGTTTTATTGAATTTTACTTCTGAAGTCTTGGCTGCGATCTCCGAGAACCGCTCGATCTCATCGGCCATGACGTTCTTGCCGGTCATGGCAAACGGGACGCTGTCGCGAACGATCTCCTTCATTTTCCAGAGCGTCGCGTGCCCCGGCGTGACGAGAAGGCGCGAATCCTTGGAGCGCTCAAGATATTTGCGGATTTTCGAGAGAATAAAAAAATCGATCGCCTCGATCGCCGCAATTTTATGCTTGACCTCTCCGGTCCGCGCCGCTTCCCCGGGGGTGTGAAGATGGAGACAAACAAAATCTTTTTCTTCCAGCGCGTCGATCGCCACCTTGGAGATCTTGTCATAAAAGGCCGAAGGCTCTTCGCCCTCCTCCTTGACCTCCATAACCGTGAGCCCCACCACGCGTCCCAGGCCTCTGGCGTATCCGCGCGCGGCGACCATCGCCCCGCCGGAGATGTCAAAACATTCACGAAAAGGTTTGAGGACCGGCTTCTTTCCCTGCCCCCAAAGCCAGATCATGTTCGCGGGATTCTCCCCGAGATCCACGCGCACCTGATTGATCTCATGGTCCTGCAAAAGAAGCCTGGCGTCATACATCAATTTTCGCATCAATTCCTCGCCCGGACCTTTCGGCAGCACATCCTCGATCTTTTCGCCGATCACACTTTCCGGCGGCTGGGTCTTCGCGGACAATGCCTCGAACCCGTTCGCGTCCTTGATCACCGCGATGTGCCGGTGCCCGGAACCCGAGAAAAACCGCACAAAATCGTTCGCAACCTTTTTGTTCAGAAAATTTACAAGTGCCTTTGCCTCCTTGGTGCTGAGGGCCCCGGCGGCCGGATCGGCCAGCATGCCCGCGGCCTCGGTGATGAAATTCATGCAGAACGCGACTTCCTTGTCGTCGAGCGTCAGTTCCTTGTCGGCAGCCTCAAGCGGCCCGCGGCCCGTATAAAGTTTCGAGGCGTCATAGCCCAAAAGATTAAACAGGCTTACATCCGCGGAAAGCGGCAAGCGATCGGAAACAAGCTTCGCAGTTCCTACCTTGCCATTTTTCGCAAAGAAGTTCAGGTTCGGGATCTTGGCCGCCTCCAAAGGAGTTTTTCCTCCGAGTTCTTCGGTCGGATGATCCGCAGCGCCCGCGAGAACCACAACGATGGATTTCATCGGATAACCTCCTTCACGGCATCCAGAGTGGGTTTGACCTTACAGACAGGATCTTCGAAACTGAGCGCGAAATCAGGGTCCTTCAGACCCGCGCCCGTGAGCGTGATCACGATGCGGGACCCTTCCTTGAAAAATTTCTTTTTCGCGAGGTTGATCACGCCCGCCACCGGCGCAACGCTGGCCGGCTCCGCAAATACGCCCTCGCGTTCTGCGATAAAACGGTAAGCTTTCGTGATCTCCGCGTCTGTCACTTTATCGATCAGGCCACCCGATTCGTCGCGGGCGGCGACAGCACCTTCCCAACTCGCGGGATTTCCGATGCGAATCGCCGTGGCGATGGTCTCAGGCTTTTCCACCGGATGTCCCAACACGATCGGAGCTGAACCCGCGGCCTGAAAACCGAGCATCTTTGGCAATATCTCGGATTTCCCTGCTTTTTTATATTCTTTGTAGCCTTTCCAGTAAGCCGTGATATTGCCGGCATTCCCAACCGGGATTGCGTGGTATTCCGGCGCGTCACCAAGATCGTCGACTATTTCAAACGCTGCCGTCTTCTGTCCTTCGATGCGATACGGATTGATGGAATTCACAAGCGTGATCTTGCCATCTTTAGTGATATCCTTCACCAACTCCAGGGCCTTATCAAAATTCCCCTCGATCATAATCACCTTCGCGCCGTAGCGGTACGCCTGCAAAAGTTTCCCTTTGGCGATCTTCCCTTCCGGGATCAACACAAAGCATTTCAGGCCGCAGCGACACGCGTAAGCTGCAGCCGAAGCGGACGTGTTGCCGGTCGAGGCGCACATCACGGCCTTCGAACCCGCTTCAACCGCCTTCGAGATCGCCATGGTCATCCCGCGGTCCTTGAACGAACCCGTCGGGTTCAGGCCTTCGAACTTGTAATAGATCCGGATGTTCTTCAAACCGAGCTCCCGGGGAAGGGCCTCCGCGAGAATGAGCGGCGTGTTGCCTTCATTGAGCGAAATGATCGGTGTCCTGTCCGTGACCGGGAGATATTCCTGGTAGCGTTCGATGATCCCGATTTTCTTGACCGCGTATTTTCCCATAAAGTTTGACCCGTTTTTTTCCTGTTAAAAGCTTCTCTATTCTTTGTCATTCCCGAATGTTTCTGTCGGGAATCCATGGATCCCCGCTTAAAGTTTGCGGGGATGACTTGCTGAGCCTTACGCCTCTTCGATGCGAATGACCTGGGTCTTGCCCTGGCATCTATTTTCTTCTTTTTGATGGTTGCCAGGACTAGTCCAATTAACCTTTGAATTTTCTGATGGAGAATTGGGCTTGCCCTGGCATCTATTTTCTTCTTTTTGATGGTTGCCAGGACTAGTCCAATTAACCTTTGAATTTTCTGATGGAGAATTGGGCTTGCCCTTGATGCAGGACATGCCGTCGATCTCGCGAACCGCGGCCCTCAGGTTTTTTTCATGCGTATCATGTGTTAAAAGGATGAGCGGCACCACGCGACCGGCACTGCGTTCACGCTGCATGACATCCGAGATGCTGATTTTGTATTTCCCGAGAATTTTTGAGATGCCCGCAAGCACGCTGGGCCTGTCAATTACATAGAAACGCAAGTAATAACGCGACAGGATCGAAAAAATGCTTCGCACCGGGATGGTTTTCCCGAGCACTCGTGCCATGAACCGGTCTTCCGCAGGCCCCGCAGCCCCGGCTTTCGCAATGTCCGCCAGGTCCGCAATCACCGCGCTCGCGGTCGGATGCGGTCCCGCCCCGCGGCCGTAAAAAAGCACGTCTCCCACTTCGTCGCCTCGCATCAGGACCGCATTGAACGATCCGTTCACATTCGCGAGAATGTGTGAGTTTGGCAGGAGTGTCGGCTGGACACGCGCCTCCATGCCCGGTCCCGATCTCTTGGCGATTGCGAGCAACTTGATCGTATATCCGAATTCCTTGGCAAACGCAATGTCATCGCTTGAGATATCGGTAATCCCTTCGCAGTAAATGTCCCTGAACCTTACTTTCCCGCCGAAAGCAACACGCGCGAGGATCGCGAGCTTGTGTGCGGCATCGTGCCCACTCACGTCAAGAAAAGGGTTCGCCTCGGCAAAACCCTGCTTCTGGGCGCCGGCCAATGCTTCCGCGAAACTCGTGCCTTTGGCGGTCATCTGGGTGAGGATGTAATTTGTGGTCCCGTTGATGATGGCATGTACAGAATCGATACGGTTCGCCGCAAGGCCTTCACGGAGCGCCTTGATGCAGGGGATGCCGCCTCCCACGCTCGCCTCAAAACAAAGCCAGCGTTTCATCCGGTGCGCGAGTTCGAAGATCTCATCGCCGTGTTCGGCCAGAAGCGCCTTGTTTGCAGTCACTACATGTTTGCCGTTCCTGAGCGCTTCCATGATCAATTGTCGGGCGACCGTCGTGCCGCCGATCAATTCGACCACCACATCGATGGACGGGTCCCGCACCACCGCAAAAGCGTCCCGGGTCATGATGCTTTTCGGAGGATGGACCTTCTTATTCCGTTCCGGATATTTCTCCGCGATCTTCGCGAGCTCGAAAGACACCCCCAGCTGGCGGGCGAATAAAGCCTTCTTCGCCGCAAGAATCTCGTAGAGTCCGGTGCCGATCTGTCCCAGCCCGAGAAGTCCGATATTGATTTTTTTCATGTTTCTCCTGAAAACCCCCGGCCCGTCACCGCGAGGCCGCCAAAGGCACGCCGTGGCGATCCCGTTTTAAAAAACGAGATTGCTTCCCTCCTCTCCTGCTTTCGCAGGAAAGCACGGAGGCCGCAATGACACGAAAAGGACGGTTCAATGGACCTAACTCCAACTGCCGCAAAACCTTAAGAAAGCCGGGGCAGCACTGATTCTCATTAATTGAAAATTATAAGGTAATCAGTCCCAATACCGATTAATTTCCGCTTTGCGGAAATTGGGGCTGCCCAAGTCATCCTTAATAAAAAATAAAGACTTGGGCTGTGCAGTCCTGGCTACCTCCAATTTCTAATAAAAGCCAGGGCAGTATATCCCACCCCAAAGTAAAAATCAAACAGCCCTTCCTCAGGTGCGTACGGCGCAGTGCAGTTTTTTTCGCCGCACTCCGTACGCCTTTCGCTGTGCGTCCTGTATTCCCAATGGGGTTTACTTTAAAAATGAATTGTGTATACTACCCCAGCTACTCTCCTGAAATGATCTAAATGAGGGGTCCACAAATGGAAAAGAAAATTCTTGTCACTTTTGTTCTCGTAATTGCCGCAGCCAATTTTGGCATGGCGCGATCCAGTCAGTATGACGAAGACGCGCGCAGACAGGAAGAGGTTCAAAAACAAATGGATAAGGAGACCCAGGTCCTTGAGAAACGTCATCCTGCGAAGAATTTCGCGGCCGGGATCAAGGAAATGACCGTAGACAACGCTAAAGATGCCTTGGGCGATACGGCTCACGGAACCGCCAGCGAAAAACCGGTCGTCGGAACATTGGAAGGCGTCCGCCAGGGCGGTGATAAAGTTATAGATAACACTATCAAAGGCGTCAAGAAAGTCGTGTCTTTCGGCTACGCCAAAGACGACAGCTACGAGGTCCAGGAAGCTGAAAAGGGCTCCGGCGACGCCGCCAAGATCAAGCTCTTCAAGTTTTAATTCAGGAAACAGTTTAAAAGCAAAAAAGGCCTGAGCATCCATAATGATGCACAGGCCTTTTTTGTTATCAGAGCCACTCCATCTTCCCGACCAACGGAAATTTTTACAGATTGAACTGCAGGTCGTAAAGCTTCTTGTACATCCCGCCCAATCGCAAAAGGAACTCGTTCGTTCCCTGCTGGACGATCTGTCCCTTATCCATCACAAGAATGCGGTCTGCCTTTTGGATGGTGGAAAGACGGTGGGCGATCACAAACACAGTACGGGCTTTCATGAGATTTTCCAGCGCGCCCTGGACTTCTTTCTCGCTTTGCGTGTCGAGATGCGAGGTGGCCTCGTCGAGGATCAGGATCGGCGGATCCTTCAAAAGGGCTCTCGCAATTGCAATGCGCTGGCGCTCGCCGCCTGAAAGCTTGAGTCCCCTTTCCCCAAGCGGCGTATCGTACCCCTTCGGAAGGGCTTCGATGAAATGATCCGCGTATGCGATCTCAGCCGCCCGTTTCACATCTTCCAGGCTTGCGTCCGGCCGGCCGTAAGCGATGTTCTCCCGGATCGTACAGTTAAAAAGAACGGTCTCTTGCGACACGATCCCGATCAGGCCGCGCAAAGAATGGAGCGTCAGGTCCCGGATGTCCTTGCCGTTGATCTTGATGACGCCCTCCACGGGATCATAAAAACGGAGGAGAAGACTCACGAGCGTGGTCTTTCCGGAACCGCTTGCGCCCACAAGCGCAATAACCTCATTGTGCTTGGCCTTGATCTCAATATCCCTGAGCACCCATTTATCGAAGTTATAATAAAAACCGACATGCTCAAAACTGATCTCACGGATCGCCTCCGAAAAGGCGAGGGCATCGGACTTGTCATGGATCGTGGGCTTGGCGTCCAACACTTCGAAAATGCGCTGCCCCGCGGCGATCGATTGCTGGATGGTGCTATTCACCTTGCTTATTTTTTTGAGAGGTTCATAACAAATATACAGCGAAATAAAAAATGCCGCGAACCGTTCCGGCGGCAGGTATTTGATCCCAAACCATACCGCAAACGCGGCGCCGACCGCCCCGATCACTTCGATCAAAGGACGCTGGATGATCGTGATCTTAATGGTCCTTTTGAAGAAATTAAAAACGCTTTTATTGATCTCCTCAAAGCGGTGGATCTCCCCTTCCTCGCGACCGAAGGCCTTCACGATATGCGCCCCGGACAGGGTCTCGCCAATAAAGGAAGTAATATCGCCCGTGCGCTCCTGCATTTTTTTTGTCAGCTTGCGAAGCTGCTTGCCTAAAAGCACTATGGGGATGGCCACCAGCGGAAAGATCAGGATCGCGATAAGCGCGTATTTGCCGCCCCAGATAAAAATAAAGGGAATGTTGAAAAGAATGACAAGCGGTTGTTTGACAAGGTCGGTGATCACATCCGTGATCGCGCCCTGGATCTGGCCGACATCATTCGTAATGCGGGAGAGGAAATCCCCGGTGCGGCCCTTCGCGTAAAAATCATGCGAAAGATAGACCAGGTGACGGTAGAGATCGTCCCGGACTTTGCGGACGGCGAGGATCCCCACATTGGACATTTGATAGTTCGACACATAATCAAAAAAACCGCGCAAAATGAACACGCCGACCAGAATGAACGGGACCCAGATAATGGGCAAAGCCATGGAGGATATCTTGGGAAAATATTTTGAAAAGTAAGGGATATTATCGATGACGACCTGGTTCTTCTCAACGAACCCCTTTGTAATGATATAGATCGCGACCGAGACAAGCGCATTCGCCATCGAAAAAGCGAGCATACACAAAAAAGCGATGGCAAGACGCCAACGGTACGGCTTTACATAACCCAATAGTCTTTTATAGATGTCCATGGAAAGGTCTCCGAGTAAGGAGTAAGGTGTACGGCGCATCAAAGATACTCCGTACGCCGTACGCGAAACACCGTACGGTTTAAGGCAACACTGTAACATATTCGTTGACACTGCTCAAGGTTATGATGCATTGTTCCGGTTTCCTGAGAGATATTCGCTCTATCCTCTCTTCCGTAGGGCACATTTAAATGTGCCCTACAGGAGGGAATAACTGGAGCAACGCATTTATGATTTAATTTGATCATAACTCTAATAGAATGAATGAGTAATGCATTTTGTCATTCCCGAATGTTTTAATCGGCACTGGCTCTCATTAAAAGATTTATTGAAAGCGAGTGCCGCACTAAACTTCCTATATAGTTCAATAGGTTGTTCAGTGCGGGAATCTATTACCTTGTTCGTTAAGTTCGAGTGATATTTAACTGCGTAGGGCAGGTTTAAACCCAATACCGTTCAGTTAAGGTGAAAATAAAAAGCCTCCTTTGCCGATTCAATGGTTAAGTCCAATAACCGAGAATCAAACAAAGGAGGCGAAAACTGATCATGAATAAAAACGACCGACAACTCACAT
>JBAZER010000036.1:0-24615 GCA_041653795.1 Candidatus Omnitrophota bacterium | reverse complement strand
AATCCTCAAGAAAATCGAAAGATAAGACGAAACTTTTTTGGGTGCTTTCGTGCCTATGGCTTCCATGCTGTCCTCCTTGCCTTGGCCGGCATAGGAGATTTCGGCTGGAAGCCATTTTATTTGAAGCAGTTAACATCATTCGTCACCTAAAATTTGCAGAACTCGAGTTTTAATTTGATTTTCAACAAAGCATATTGTTTTTGTTGCGTTGCTCTTAATTTCTCAGGCTGCGTGATGAATCGTTACAAAACGCAGGCAGACAACGCCCGCTAAAACGATCGAAACAAAATATCAAGTCTATAGAAACTCTTCGTTAGACAACTATTTCCGGATCTCCGCTATGGTCTTATGGCAAGCACTGGTGTTAGGGATAGTTCAGGGACTTACGGAGTTCCTTCCGGTCTCCAGTTCCGGGCATCTGGTGTTTTTTCAGAGTCTTTTCGGGATAAAGGAGCCGATGCTGGCGTTCGATGTAGCGCTCCACGCCGGTACGCTTGTCGCGCTCCTTGTTTATTTCAGAAAAGAAATCGGGGCCATCCTGGCCGGCTTCCTGGAGTTTTTGAAAAAATGCAGCTGCCCTTGTGCGTGTTCCAAGCCTTCGGGGGGCTGGTCCGCCGGACTTTGGTTCATGATACTCCTTACACTGCTCCCCACGGCCGCGATCGCAGTTTTATTCAAGGATTATTTTGAAAAGGCCTTTTCAGACCTTGCTTCCGTCGGCTGGCAATGGATCATCATGGGAGTGCTTCTGCTCCTGAGCGTGAAGATCCCGGAAGGAACGCGGAGGCTTGACAGGATCGGCTGGTGGCGTTCCCTTTTAATCGGATTGGCACAGGCGCTTGCCCTGATCCCTGCGATCTCACGGTCCGGGAGCACGATTTTGACCGGCATGGCCCTCGGCATCAAACGGGAAGATGCTGCGAAATTTTCTTTTCTGATTTCTATCCCCGCGATCGTCGGAGCGGTCATGCTCGAACTGAAACATGGCGCGGTTTATTTTGCGTCCCATGGAAGTGAAGTCCTGGCCGGATTTTTTGCTTCGGCCTTGAGCGGTTACGTGGTCATCAAATGGCTGATGGGGATTATCCAGAGGGGGCGGTTCTCGGTGTTCGGCTATTATTGCCTGTTGGCCGGGTGCGCGAGTCTCGGGATTGCATATCTCTCCCGATGAAAACCGTTCGTTGTATTCTCCAAAGAGGTAAAGATCGACCCGTCAAAAACCGTCATCCCTGGATCTTTTCGGGCGCGATCGACCGGATCGATGAGGGATTCGAGGCCGGCGACCTTGTTCGTGTTCTTTCCGACAAGGAAGAGTTTCTCGGCCTCGGTTATCTCAACCCCAAGTCCCAGATCGTGGTCCGGATGCTGGCGTTCGAGGACATTCCTGTCGACGAAGCCTTTTTTGACACAAAGATCGCCCAGGCCTTCGAAATCCGGAAAAGGTTCGTGCCCTTGTCCTCCCGTTTTAGTTCAACAGGGTCGACAAGGGCTAGCACTGATTTCTTCTCTGAAAAAAATGATGAAAATCGTGTGTTACCGCACGGCACAAATGCTTATCGCCTGATCCATTCCGAGGGAGATTTTCTCCCAGGTCTGGTCGTGGACGTCTACGGGGACTTTTTGGTTGTGGAGTTCAATACGGCGGGGATCGACGCGTGGAAGCCGGTGATCGTAAAATGCCTTCAGAAATATTTCCCCTCACATTCTATCTTTGAGCGGAGCGATTCGGATCTCCGCAAATGGGAGGGACTAAAACGTTCCGTGGGCGCGCTCGCGGGTTCGGAACCTCCGGAGACGATCGAAATACAAGAAAACGGACTTTTCTTCGGTGTGGATGTCAGGAGTGGCCAGAAGACAGGATTTTTTCTCGACCAACGCGAAAATCGCGAAATGGTGCGGGGGCTAAGCGCCGGCAAGCGAGTGCTCAATTGTTTCGCCTATACGGGCGGATTTTCCGTCTACGCGGCCAAGGGTGGCGCAAAAGAGGTCGTATCCGTGGAATCGTCCGAACCTGCGGTGGCTATGGGACGCAAAAATTTTCAAAGGAATCAACTCGGTGCGGAGCAGAGCATCTGGGCCCAGCAGGATGTTTTTGATTACTTGCGTGCGACGAAAAAAGAATTCGATATGATCATTCTCGATCCTCCGGCTTTTTGTAAAAGTAAAGGCCAGGTCCAGCCTGCCGCGCGCGGTTATAAAGATATCAACCTGCAGGCCCTGAAACAGCTTCCGAAGGGCGGGCTACTTTTTACGTTTTCGTGTTCCTCCTACATCTCGCCGGATCTTTTTCAAAAGATCATCTTTGGCGCTGCCTCGGACGCGAGACGCGACGTCAGGATCCTCAAAAAAACCTCTCACGCCTTCGACCATCCGATCAATATTTATCATCCGGAAGGGGAATATCTGAAGGGCCTTCTCTGCGAGGTAGTATAACCCGCTGTTACCGGAAAATAGGTGGGCGCAACAGACGCAGAAGAGTATTATAGAAGCAGTTGTCTAACACAGGAGGGACAGAACATGGCCAAGATAGCAAATTTGGGGTGGAGTAAAACTTCAGCGCCAAAGCTTTCAAAGGAAGAGCTGAATGAGCGTATTCAAAAGAAAGCCAAGGAGCTTTGGGAACAAAAAGGGTGCGTTCAAAACAAAGACCTTGAAATCTGGCTTGAGGCTGAAAAATTGGTGAAGAGCGGCAAAGCATAGCAGCTAACAAACTAAAGACTAAAAAAAACACCAAGGTGCTTTGTCCGTAGTTTGTAATAACAAACCCTCAGGGAAGCAGGATAACCTTCAGGGTTTGCCTGGCGTCGGCGGCGAGACGAAAACCTTCCTGGGCTTGTTCGAGCGGAAGCCTGTGTGTGATCATGTCCTTCACGGGGATTTTGCCCTTTGCGATCAATTCGATCGCATTTTTTAGATCGTCCGGGGCCGCGCCGTAAGAAGAAGTCACCGTCATTTCATTTCTCCATAGATCCACGGTTGGAAGCTGAATATCCGTGCTCGGGATCGCGAAGAGCAGAAGGGTTCCTTTGCGATCGAGCGATTGAAAAGCCTGTTTCACCGCCGGGAGAGCCCCGGTACAAAGAATGACTTTTTCCGCTTTTAAGGGGGGAAGGTCCTTTGGATTAAAAGCTTCATCGGCGCCGTATTCTTTGGCTTTCCCGCGCCGGCATTCTTCCGGGTCGGTCGCAATGACCCGGGCTCCATTTAGTTTAGCGATCCGGATGTTGAGTAAGCCGGAAATCCCACAGCCCAGGATCAGAACCGTTTGTCCCTTTTTGACGCCAATGGTTTCTTGGCCCCTGAGCGCACAGGCCAGGGGTTCGATCATAGTCCCTTCTTCGTAGGAAACATTCTTCGGCAGGACATAAACTCCATACTCAACATTGATCTTTGGGATCCGGACAAATTCACTGTAGCCGCCCGGATCGTAATTGCCGGTGTGCAGGGTTTCGCAGGCCGTGGGATGGCCTTCCGTGCAGTATTTGCATTGGTAACAGGGAACGTGGTGGCTGACAAAGACCCGCTGGCTCACTTTATACTTCGGGGAGTTTGACTCAACAATGTCGCCGCTTATTTCGTGGCCCAGGATCCGCGGAGCTTTTTTGATCCGGTACCATTCCATGACATCCGTGCCGCAGATCCCGCTCGCTTTGATTTTGACGAGAATCTCACCCTCGCCGATCTTGGGCCGCGGGATGTCCTCGATCCGGACATCGCGGTTATTGTAATAAACGGCTACTTTCATGAAGGGATCTATTTCGCCGAGGGCTTGTAGATCTTGAAGGCTTTGCTTACAGAGGCCTTTTCATGGACAACAGCCTTGACCGCTTTCATCATCCCGACAGGATTATCCGACTGGAAAACATTTCTTCCCATATCGACGCCTGCCGCGCCGTCCTGGAGGGCATTGTAAGCCATTTCGAGCGCCGCCTTTTCCTCTATTTTTTTTCCTCCCGCGATCACAACGGGAACATTCCCGCAGGCCTGGACGACCTTCGGAAAATCCTGGCAGTAATAGGTTTTCACCATATGAGCGCCGGTTTCGACGCACATCCTGCAGGCCAATCCCAGGTAGCGTGCGTCCCTCACCATTTCTTTACCCACCGCGGTAACGGCCAGGACCGGAATGCCGTAGGTCTCGCCCTGGTTCACGAGTTTTGCAAGATTTTCAATGGTTTGTCTCTCGTGCTCTCCGCCGACATAGACAGAACAGGTGATCGCAGAGGCATTGATCCGGATGGCGTCTTCAATTGAAGTGGTGATGATTTCGTTGGAAAGTTCTTTTAAAATGCTCTGGCCTCCCGAGACCCGGAGGACAATGGGTTTGTCCATTTCGGCAGGGATCCAGTTCCTGAGAGCCCCGCGCGTGATCATGAGGGCGTCGGCAAAGGGAAGAAGGGGCTCCACGGTCTTGCCCAAGTTTTCCAAACCCGTTGTGGGACCTTGAAAATAGCCGTGATCGACCGCCAGCATGACGCAGCGTCCTGATTGCGAATTCATAATCCTTGAAAATCTATTTTTCATGCCCCATTCCATAAATAAAGCCTCCTTGAGCGGTATAGGTTCGTGGCAAGGCGAATATTCGTGGAATTATACTCTGAGAGCTTTGCGAGGTCATCCTCTCTTTTTCGGTTCAACGCCTGACATGGCAAAGGTTTAAATTGCACTGGCCTTTGCTAAAATTCGGTGCTAAATTACCTCCACCATCCCAACTTTAAATTTCTTTACATGGATGGTAGTTGGGACAGCCCTGATTTTTATTTTCTTTTCCCGAATGGTAATCAAGGCAGACCCAATCTCAGCTTCGCTTCGATTGATTGAAATTGGGACAGCCCCAATTTCTGCTTCGCAAAAATTGATAGGTATTGGGACTATGCAAAAATCCTCTAAGATATCAATCGCAATTCTTGCTATTCTTGTTTTCTCATTTCCCTTAATGGCCGCTGAAGTCGAGATCCAAGGGGAAGGGACGCCGCAACGCAAACTCCAGCGCGGCTTTCTCAATGTCGCGCTTTCCCCGATCGAGATCTCCAACGAACTTTCCAAGGAAGTCCGCAACGACACAATTCCGCCGAGCTGGGTGGCAGGATTGGGCCGCGGTTCGATCTATACCGTGGGGCGTGCTTTGGTGGGGATTTACGAGATGCTGACTTTCCTGATCCCTTGTCCGGCCCATTACAAGCCGGTCCTCTTCCCGGAATTCGAGTGGGAACACTTTCCCTCCTCTGACAAAAACTAAATCGAAGACAAATGTAGTCCTGATTTCCCAAGATTCTCCGCTCTTTGCTTTAATAGGCAATCTGAAACGGACCGTTAAGCACGGCTGTCAGGCAGTCTTGCCATGGGAAAAAAGACAATGGGTCATTGTCCCATAAACATCAAACACCTCTCCCGCTTTGACGTTCACAAAATCCTTCCCGTAAGCCAGTACTGTATCAATTTAACTTCTATGGGGAGAACCGAAAAGAGTCGCTGGGTTTCTGGCGTACACATACGGATTTTCGGGTTTTGAGACCCGCACGACCTTTTCAACTTTGATGAGAGGGATGTCGCCCTTTTCTTCGTAGTAATCATCCTTAAAGTACTCCCGCGTGATAATGCCTTCCACTTTGACCCAGGTGTCGTTGGCTAATTCCGGGGCGCGGTCCCATTCACACAAGGGACCGACGGGGACAGCGCCGCATGCGAGGCAGCATCGTACATAACCCCGGGCCACGACGAACTGGTTGGGCTGGAAATCATTCCGGCGATAGACATATCCCGTGATCTCGGATTTTTTCCCCTCATAAAGATCGAGCCGGTCATAGATATCATCGTTCAATTCCAAAAATCCGGCTGTTTCATAACGGACCACGCCGGACTCTTCCTTTTGCATCTCCACAGATCCATCTTCATGGATCACGGCGCGCATCCGCCCTGGCTTCGGAGAGATCTCTGCCGGCTTTGATTCCGGAATTATTTCTGGAGAGGCTTGGATCGGAAGAGTTTTTTCCTCTTTCGCATCTGTTCCGGCAGCTGTTTTCATTCGATCCGGCTTGGGCGGGTTTCCGGTTAATTCTTTTTCTGGATTTTTTCCTAGAATCGTTGTGATCGGGTCGATTTTCTCTAATGTCTGTGAAATGGGAGTTGCGGCGACAGGAGACACCTTGGTTCTAAGCGGGCACATGCTTGAGGTCCGGTGTAAAGGCTGCCACGTGTTTTTTGGGGCAGCCTTTATCGGAAAATAGTTTCCGAACTCTATGATCGCGATAGCTGTCAAAAGGAACAGGACCCAGCCGAAAGACCATTTTCTCGATCGCTTTGCCGCGCGAGGCATTTCGGCAACCCCTCGTTTAAAGATCTTTCCGAAAAACCTTCCGATTTTTTTATAAAAAACACCCAAACCGGCCAGTATTCCTCCCAAAATGACAATAATTGAGAGGCCTGTGGGACAAGAGGAGGCGATTTGGCCGCAGTCCGGACAATGATCCAGGGTTTGTTCCACGACATGATCGATGTGATCCGGCACGGAGCGGGTACAGCCGGGATGCCCGACGGGTCTTCCGAGTTTCATCCAGCGTTTCTTTTTCTTGTAACCGTTCTCTTTGACAAAGGAGGGTTTGATTTTTTTCTTCAGCTCTTCATTCTCTTTTTGAAGGGCTTCCTTTTCCTGCCGAAGCCGTAGAATTTCGTCAATGAGTTCGTCTTTGGATTGCTCTTCCAGAAAAATGCGCGGGTCAAAAACAACATCGGAGGTCGTTGCCATCTTAACCAAAGAGTCGGCAACTGGTGTGAAAAATTAAGTCCTAATTCCCTCCAACTAAAGGATTACGACGTTTGCCAACAACCGGTTATGCGACTTCTTTAAAAAAGGTGTTGACGGGTTGAAAAATTAAGTTAGACTACTCAAACAAAGTCAGATAAATCTAACAAAGGTGATATGAATGCATCTGGTAAAAGAGCTTACTCCCGCGATGGAAGGATATCTGGAAGCCGTTCTGATGTTGGAAGAAAAAAAACAGCCGCCCCGTGTGAAGACTATCAGCGACATGATGCATGTTACGAAGCCGACGGTCCATTCTGCGATCGTAAGTCTTGTTGAGTTGGGATATTTGCGGCATGAAAATTACGGGCATATTGAGCTGACGTCTGAGGGGAAAGCGATTGCCGAAGATGTTTACCGGCGACACAAGGCCCTGACGAAATTTCTAAAGGATATACTGAGAGTAAATCCTAAGCTGGCGGAGAAGGAAGCCTGCGGCATGGAGCATGCGATGAGTAACGAAACGCTTGCAAAACTGACGCAATTTATCGAGTTCCTTGAGATCCATTCGGAAGGCAAGGCCAATCAGTGTCTTTCGAGGTTTTATGAGTATAGTAAAAACGGGAAGGTGAGGCCTTACAGGCAGTGCAAAGGGAAGTAAATTTTTTTATTACACAAGTTAGACTTATCTAACTTGTTTTGTCAGCCAGGGATTGGCCGTTTTCCCGCCATGTACCCAGCCAAATCACAATCGACCGGCAATAAGGATCTGCCATGGAATTTCACCAGAAGAAAGAATGCCCGCGCGGGGTGCCGCCGGAGAAAAAGGACCGGTTGGCGGATGTATCATTCCGTTCGGAAGAGCTTTTCCGAGGATCCCGTGAAATTGCGATAGAGCATAACTCTCAAAGATACCGGCTGCAGATCACCCGGGCGGGCAAACTGATTTTAACAAAATAGAACAAGTATTTTTCAAGCCAGGCAGTCGCGGGATTTTGCTGACCACCCAGCCATCCAACAACCAAGGAGGTCAGCATATGTCCCATTATTTTTTGCAGCGAACCATAGCGCTTTTCGCCCTTGTGGCCGTCACATTTTTCCAATCTCCCGCGACGGCGTTTGCGGAGCCCACGAGCCAGGATCTTTTAACGCAGATCCAGGACCTGCGCAGGCTTGTGGAATCACAGAGCAAGCTCATGGAAGCTCAAAACCGGAAGATCGAAGTACTCGAAAGTAAGGTCACTGTGGAACGGGAACAGGCAAGGCAGATCCCGCTTTCGGGCGAAGTGACCGAGCACATTGAAAAACGTCTGTTGGACAGTAAGGACGGCTATATGACGATCGGCGGGTTAAAAATGGAGGCGGCCGCAACTATGGTGGGGCAGCAAGCCTTCAACACGAACCGTAATGTGGATAAAAAGGGGCAAAGCTCCAATGACGCCGGGTATTCGATCGATCTTGCTTTTGAGAAGGAGTTCGACGATTGGGGCCGGGCCTTTCTTCATCTCGAGACAGGTGATGGGCTTGCGGGGGATGAACAGACCGCATTGTTCTCGACGGTCAACCGCGATGCGGATGATTCAGACAACTTTGTCAGTGTGACTGAGGCGTTTTATGAGCATTATCTGTTCGGAAAACAGGCCGGGATCCGGATCGGCAAGATCGATCCGACGACGTCAATGGACCAGAACGAATATGCCAATGACGAGACAACGCAGTTCCTGTCCTCGATGTTCCGGAACTCTCCGGTCATTGATTTTCCGGACAATGCTTTGGGCGCCACGCTTTTGATCGAGCCGAAATTCGCGCCTTGGTTGGAAGTATCCGGAGGATTTTTAGATGGAGATAGTAACGGCGTCGACTTCATCAATTCAGGCTATATGTTTGGCCAGGTCAATTTTAAACCAACGTTTTTGGGAGAAAATCGCCCTGGAAATTACCGCGCATACATCTGGAGGAATAATTCGGACCACAGCTACTGGGGGGAGGACGCAACTTTAACGACTCGGCCCGGATACGGATTCGGTCTAAGTTTTGACCAGAAAATAACGGACGATATCAGGCTTTTTACCCGCTATGGCTGGCAGGACCGCCAGGTGTATCTCCTGGATAATGCGTGGAGCGTCGGCGCCGCCATGGAAGGGAAGAAGTGGAAGAGGGAGAACGATGTCCTCGGGATTGCCTTTGGACAGGCGTTTTCTGGACGGGATTGGCGCACAGAGGGGAACGCATTTGACCCCGCCATTACCCGAAAGGCAGCCAATGAAAAGCATTTAGAAATATATTACAGCTGGCAATTGAACGACCACTTTACCTTAAGTCCCAACTTTCAGTGGATATGGGACCCTTACGGGATGAACACGAATCCGTCTTCTGCAACGGATCTTACAGATGCATCAACGGTCCAGGCTGATTTTTCAAGGGGGACAGTCTATTTGCTTGGGTTGCGGGCACAGGTCAACTTCTGATCTTTGAAAGCGAACGGTTGTCGCCAGCCGCAGGACTCTTCCCGTGCGGCGAAGCGGCAACTTGTTCTAGATTCTTCAATATCATTGTGAGGTTTATGTGGAAACAGATCCGGACTTAAGAATTGAAAAAGAAAAAAAATATCTTATCCCTGTTGCCTTTGCGGAAGAGGGAGCAGTCGTCATGATCGGGTCGATAAGGGGCGGACAATCCATAAGGAAGCGGTTCGCCGATCGGGGTTTTTTAGTGGGCGAATATATTCGTGTGGTCAAAAATTGCCGCTTCGGCGGGCCGATGCTTCTGGAAGTACGGGGAACCCGCTATGCCGTCGGTCGCGGTGAAGCGCAGAAGATACTGGTTGATGATCGCTGTTTTGATTAACGGTTAAAACAAAAGAAAGGCATAAGAAATGGGTCTATCCATAGGGCAGATGAAGGAAAAACAAAAAGGCCGGATCAAAGGGTTTGCGTCTTGTGAACCTGCTTACCGGAAAAGGTTGTTGGCCATGGGCCTTATGAAAGAAACGGAGTTTACAGTCATCCGCAAAGCTCCACTCGGAGATCCGATCGAGATCCGGATCAAGGACTACAATCTGAGTTTACGAAAAGACGAGGCGGATGTCATTTTAGTAGAAACAGAATCTTGAAACAGAAAAGGAGATAACAATGGCAGAGATGATCAGGATCGGGATTGTGGGCAATCCGAATAGCGGTAAGACGACATTATTCAACGAACTGACCGGTTCCAAGCAGCGTGTCGGTAATTGGCCGGGCGTGACCGTAGAAAAGAAGTCCGGTTATTTTATCCATCAAGACCGGCGGATTGAAGCAGTCGACCTGCCGGGCATTTATTCATTGAGCAGTACTTCCCTAGATGAAGAGATCGCCCGGGATTATATCCTCAAAGAAAAACCGGATCTTATCGTCAATATTGTTGACGCGTCCAATCTCGAGCGCAATCTCTATCTCACCACACAGCTTATTGAGATGAAAGTGCCTCTGCTGGTTGTTTTAAATATGATGGACATGGTTCGGCAGAGAAATATCAGGATCAAAACGGACGAGCTTGCCCGCTTGCTGGATTGTCCGGTCGTGACGACCGTTGCCAATAAAGGGAAAGGGCTCGAAGAGGCCAAGGACATGATCTGTCAGATGTCCCAGGAAAAGAAAATATCCACGGCAGATGTCTATTTCCCCAAGGAGATTGAAGAAGCGATAGGAAGGTTGCAGGCGCGCATCGGGGATGGCTCTGGAAAGACGCCATACGATCCCCGCTGGGCGGCCACCAAGTTACTTGAGGAGGACATCGAAACTTCGTTGATCTCTCCGGGGTGTGATCAGCATGCGGCGGTGGAGGCCGAAAAAAACAGGATCCGGAAAGTTCTGGGTGAAGATCCCGATATTCTGATCGCTGACAGCCGGTACGGGTTTGTCAACTCCCTGTGCCGGAAAACTGTGGATAAGAGAAATGCTGTCAAGAAAACCGTGTCCGACAACCTTGACAGAATCTTTTTGAACCGGTTTCTTGGGATCCCTCTCTTTCTTGCTGCCATGTATTTTACTTTTTGGATTACCATAAACTTTGGCGGTTGTTTTATTGATTTCTTTGATGGCGTTTTCGGAACGGTCTTTGTTGACGGTTTCCGGATCGTTCTCGAAGCGGTTCGCACGCCTGTTTTTCTGACGACGTTGCTTGCAAACGGAGTGGGCGGGGGTATCCAAACGGTGGCGACCTTTATTCCTCCGATCTTCTTTATATTTCTGTGTCTGGCCATTCTCGAAGATTCGGGCTACATGGCCAGAGCAGCTTTTGTCATGGACCGGTTTATGCGGTGGATCGGATTGCCGGGAAAGGCTTTCGTCCCGATGCTTGTCGGATTTGGCTGTAATGTTCCCGCGATCATGGCGACCCGCACGCTGGACAACGAAAAAGACCGTATCATGACGATCATGATGAACCCTTTTATGTCGTGTGGCGCGCGCCTTCCGGTTTACGCCCTTTTCACGGCTGCCTTTTTCCCGAAAAACGGAGGAAATGTTATTTTTGCCCTTTATCTGACAGGAATTGTTTTGGCCATCATGACGGGGTTCATTCTGAAGAAAACCCTTCTCAAGGGCAGAACGTCCGCTTTTATTTTGGAACTGCCGCCATACCACATCCCGACTTTCCAAGGCGTTCTGGTGCATACCTGGGAAAGACTCAAGGCATTCATCTGGCGGGCGGGGAAAGCCATTTTACTGGTGGTCGTGATCCTCAGTTTCTTGAACTCTCTCGGCACGGATGGATCGTTCGGCAATGAGAACAGCGAAAAGTCTGTATTGAGCAAGATCGGGAAATCCATAGCACCTATTTTTCGGCCCATGGGAATGACGGAAGAGAATTGGCCGGCGGCGGTCGGTATTTTTACAGGTATTTTTGCAAAGGAAGCGGTGGTTGGGACGCTGGATGCGCTCTATTCCAAAATTGACACCAAGGAGGCGGCGGAAGAAAGCAAAGAGGAAAGTTTTGACCTTGCCGGCGGACTCCGGGATGCTCTTGCGACGATCCCTAAAAATCTCTCCGGTCTTGAATTGCCTTTTTCTTTCACGGGGCTCATCGGTGCGGATGTAGATTCCGCGGTCGAAGATCTGGAGGTAAAGGATGAGACTTACAGTGCTCTCAAACGGCGATTTGACGGTAAGGCGGGCGCGTTTGCTTATCTTCTGATGATCTTGCTGTATATGCCGTGTGTGGCGGCCGTCGCTGCTGTTTACCGAGAACTGAACCTTGGGTGGACGATTTTCAGTTCCGTTTATCTTTCCGCTTTAGCCTGGCTGATGTCAACGGCGTTCTACCAGGTGTCGCGCTTTGGCGAGCACCCTGCCTCGTCGCTTGTCTGGATCGTTTTCTGCTTGGGGGTTGTTTTACTGTTTATCGTCGCGCTTGGCAAAGTGTCCACAGCGCGCAAGGAGGTCAGAATATGATCATGGATGTCCAGAAATTGTTTAAAGAACGACCGTCAGAATCGCTTTATAACCTTGCTCTTCATTTTGGCATCGAGTGGGGAGTAATGGAAAAAATGTTGGACGTGCTGGTATCAAAAGGAAGGCTTGTGCGCAAAGACGTCAAAAAGGGAGAGCATTGCGGAAAATGCGGCGGCAATTGTCATGACTCAAAAGAGGTCATCTATGAAAGGACAGGAAATCCATGAACGATATTATTGAGCTAGCGAAATCAGAGAGTTTGGGCATGGTCTATAAGGGGCCTTGCGGACATATCAATGTGTGTGTCCAGGGGATCACTCTCCACTTTACGGAAAGCGCGTTCTGGACTTATGCCCGGATGGTTTCTACGGCTTTCGAGAGATTGATGGAACGTGGTCTCCAAAGGATCGTAGAGATCCCGCCGGAAGAGAATCCCGGCTAATTGAACGGCTGATTGATTCAAACGGTTAGGAATGTCCTGGACGCGGGGTCGGGCGGGTTCCCCGGAGATAAACATAGGGGTTTTCCAGTTTGGGGATCCGCTCCACCTTTTCAACTTTGATTAAGGGGATATCGTCGCTTGCGTCTTCAAAGGTGTCATGGAAGAACATCGGCTCGATCGTTCCTTCTACGCGGATCCAGGCTCCATCTTTTAATTCGTCAGCCCGGTTCCATTTGCATAAGGGGCCTACGGGAGCAGCATCGAAGGTGCAACACCACATGTAAAGCCGTGCCGTGACAAAATACCCCGGCTCAAAGTCACTGCGGCGGTAGACATATCCCTCAATTTCAACTTTTTTTCCGCGGTAAGCGTTGATTCGCTCATAAATGTCGTCATTCAGTTCCATAAAATTCCATGTTTCGTAGCGTATTAAACCTTCCGGATTTTTTTGGAACTCTACGCTTCCGTCCGGGTTGATAATAGCCCTCATCCGGGTTGGCGGCTCAGTTTCTTGGAGGGGTTCTTCAACTTTTACCGGAGAAGCGGGCGCTATCGAAGCAGATGTTTGTGTGGCAGAAACGGGGAGCGCAGGCGCAGTTTCGGCCATGAGAGTTGAATTTTCTTTAAAGGAATTAACCCGAACCGGCTTTTCCGGTCTTGAAAGGGCAGAGTCTTGTTTAAGAGCAAGAGGTGGAACTTCCTGTTTCGTGAGTTTGTTTTCTTTTTCTTCTGCTGCAGGGGGCGGGGTGACGATCGGGGCGGGAAGGACGGAAACGCTTGTTTTTTTAAAAATCTTTCGTTGGCCCGGCGACCATTCTTTCTGTACAAGAGGTTTCCCGGCCAGTTGATATCCGGTAAACATAAATGTCGCGACTAGGAAGAGGATGAAGCCCCAAAACGCGCAATGGCTTTGGGTTTCTGTTAGAAAAGGAAAGACCCTGCGAAGGAAGGCACGAGTCTTTTTTTGAAAAACACCCAAAAGCGCCAGGATGCCAGCGAGCCCGGCGATAAGAGAGAATCCGGTCGGGCACGATGCCGCGGCCTGCCCGCAGCAGGGGCAGACCGAAGTAGTGGAAATACCGATCAGTCCCGCGAAAACGAGCCACAAGCGCATGAAGAGGTTGTGATAGAACCAGGAAATCATACGGTGAAGGGGTTGGACGATTTTCTTTAATGTGGCAGCAAAAGGAAATCCATTTGGGGGAGGTTCCGCTGCGTGGTGTTTGCAGCATGGGCACGGAGCATTCTTGGAAACGGTTTCAGAATGCAGCTTTTTGTGGTTCTGGCCAACGTCAAATCCACAGGACTTCGCATGTTCCACGGCTTCGGTTCTAAGTGTCGGAAAACCATAGACTTCGGCCGTCTTTGTTCGGTTTCGGGAAAAGTGACTGTCACTTTTCCTCTCGGGATCACTTTTAGGCATATTTTTTATCCTTGTAGATTAGGGATCCTGTCGTGCTTTTTTGGTTCTGATATTTGCCCCGGTAGGGTTTTAGAGCCGGGCGGTTCATCCGGCAAAAAACAAGCTGGCATATTCTACGCCCTGTTTCCAGTTTGATGGGAAGGGAATTTGCATTGTAAAGTTCCAGGGTGATGGTGCCTTTAAAGCCTGGGTCGATCCATCCGGCATTCTGAATGAATAAGCCGATCCTGCCAATGGAGCTGCGACCCTCCACGAACGCCGTCAGGTCGTTGGGAAGTTCGATCCATTCCTGGGTTGTCGCAAGCGCAAAACAATGAGAGGACAGGATAAAAGAACGGGACCGTATCTTGCGGTAATGTGCCTGAGAGTTCAAGGACAGGCAACCGTTCTTGTTCTCGTCAATAACCACGAAATTCCTCCCGAGGCTCAGATCAACGGACGCCGGCTCTATAGAAATATTTTTTCTCGGCCGAATCACCAGACGGCCGCTTTTTAATGACCGGGAGATATCGCCGTCAGAAAGGATCATGGTTTTTCCTCATTTCATGAAGCGCGAAGCAACCCAGGCGCAAACAAAAAAGGTGAAATTGATCAATACAATAGTTGCGCCGGACGGCAGGTCGAAGATGTAAGAGATAAAGATGCCGGCCAAGACTGAAATAAGCGAGAACAAAGAAGCGGTCAAAATAACGGTTTTGAAGCTTCTTGCGATCTGGAGAGCCGCTACCGCAGGGAGGATGATCAGGCTTGAGATCAGCATGGTCCCGACGACCTTGATGCCGATCACGACCGTAAATGATGTGAGAAGGATCAGGACCTTGTTGATCGTGCCTGGGTTGATCCCGAGGACGCGTGCATAGTCTTCATCCGCGGTGATCGCAAAGAGATCATGATAGAAAAGAACAATGCAGACGATGATCGCGATCGAAAGAACCCAGGTGATCCAGACCTCTGTTGTGCTGATGGAAAGGATGCTTCCGAAAAGATAGCTCATAAGATCCACGTTAAAGCCTCCCGCCAAACTCGCGATGAGCACCCCTCCGGCGACACCGAAAGAGGCTACAAGTCCAATCGCGGCATCGCCATGCAGCCCGGCCTTTTCGTTCAGTTTTAGAATAAACAAGGAAGCCAGGGCCACTAAAGGAAGCGAGATGAGAATCGGTTGTTGATGGAGAAGAAGTCCGATCGCGACGGTCGCAAAGCTGACATGGGCAAGGCCGTCGCCTATAAGGGAAAAACGGCGCAGGACAAGAAAGACGCCGAGAAAGGAGCAACTGACGGCGATCAAACAGCCGGCGATCAAGGCCTTTTGAATGAACCCAAACTGAAGCGCTTCGGAGACTTGTTGAATGAGGCTCATAAGTTTCCATGCCTCCCGCACATAAGGTGCTGGGATAAGGAGCCGAAGTAAGCGGTCATCTCCGGGGATTTGCAAAAAGCTTCAAACCCTCCATAAAAAATAATCCTGCGGTCCAGATAAAGGAGTTTGGAAGCTTCTTTGCCGAGCGATGCGATGTCATGAGAGACGAGCAGAACGGTTGTTTGCGTTTCCAGGTTCATTTTTTTTACCATCGCGTAAAAAGACCCGCGCGATTGAGGGTCAAGCGCCGCGGTAGGTTCGTCGAGGATCACGATCTTCGGTTCATGGACAAAGGCCCGCGCCAAAAGGACCCGTTGCTGCTGGCCCCCGGAAAGTTTTCCTATGGGTTTTTGTTTCAGGTCTTCAATCTCAAGCAGGGCCGCCACCCGGTCAACGGCCCGATGATCATTTCCTCCCAGCTTTTTTGGGAAGCATTTCCCGGGGTAAGTGCCGGTTGCGATGATCTCTTCAGCGGTTGCGGGAAAGTGTTGGTCCAGAAAAGGCATTTTTTGGGGCAGATATCCAATGTGGCCCCATTCTTTAAAATGGGAGAGAGATTTTCCCTCAATCAGGATCTCTCCGCGGGACGAGGGTAAGAGCCCCAGGAGCGTTTTGATCAGAGTGGTCTTCCCTGATCCGTTTGGACCCACGATCCCAATGTAATCGCCCGCTTCCGCAGTAAATGAAATATCCCGGAGGACCTCGACGCTTTTATAGGCGGTCGAGAGATTTTTAACTTCTAAAACTTTCATGAACATTCCAGGCCGGTTCTTAACTTGGCCAGGTTTTCCTCCATGATAGTCAGATAGGTGATTCCTTTGGCGAGATTCTCCTTGCTGACATTATGGGCGCCGTGAAGAAGCTCGAGTTTTGCGCCTGTTTCTTCGGCGATCGTCCGGGCAACCTTGGGATCCAACAGCTCTTCATAGTAGATGTATTTCATACCGGAATATCTCATGGTCTTGATCAATTCTGCAATAGCCTTCGGGGTCGGCTCTGCATCCGGAGAAAATCCGCGGTAAGGTGAAACATGCTCCAACCCGTAGCGATGCGCAAAATAACCAAACGCGAAATGTCCGCCGTAGATGATCGCGTGATGTTTGCAGTCGGCGAGTCCCGCTTTGAATCTTTGATCGAGGTCCGCCAGTTTTGCGTTGTAGGAAGCCGCGTTCGCGCGGTAAAAAGCGCAGTTCTCGGCATCCTTTTCGCAGAAACTTTCGGTGATCGTAGCGACCATTTTTTGAGCGTTCGCGAGATCGGTCCAGATGTGCGGGTCTTTCCCGCCATGATGACGCGCTTCCTCATGATGTTCCTCTTCTCCATCGTGGTCTTCATCAGCCATGAGTTCGATCCCCCGGCTCGCATCAACCACAAGTAGCGCTTCCGAAGACGTACCCGCCAGAAGGTCTTTAGCCCACGGTTCCATAAATTCTCCGGTATAAATAAAAATGTCAGACTTGGAGATTCTGGCTGCGTCACTTGGTCTGGGTTCAAACGCATGAGATTCCACACCCGGAGGAAGAAGAAGCGTAACGTGGGTTTTATCCTTTCCGATTTGTCTTGCAAAATCATAAGTGGGGAAAAGCGTTGCGGCCACTTCCAGAGAGGCATCCGTTTCTTTTGCCTGGGCTGAAACAAAAGCTCCTATACCGAGGAAGATTGTAAGGGTTATTACGGTTATTTTTTTTAGCATGAGGCGCTCTTTTTTATTTGCAGCGCGCGCACAAACCTTCAAGCTGTAGCGAATGGGATTCGACGATCGCGCCGAGTTTGCGGCGGATGAAAGCGGCAACTGATTTGAAATTGCACTGTTCGACTTCTTCGACCTTTTTGCATTTCCGGCAAACGAAATGATGGTGATGTTTGTGGCCGGGGAGATGGCAAAGACTGTAGTGAAGTTGCCGGTCTTCCGAAGGGATTTGGACCAAAAGTCCGATCTCCTTTAGTACTTCGAGAACGCGGTAGACGGTCGGAAGGCCTAGCTGAGGAAGTAGCCTCTTAAGTTTTTTGTGGACCGCATACGGAGTTTTCCTCGAGTTATCTTTAGCGAAAAGATCCAGCACCGCTTCCCGCTGCGGAGTGATTTTGAGGCCGTTTTCTTTAAGCTTAACGAGATAGGGATTCATGAGAGCATCTCCTTGGATCACAACAAGATTGACAACGCGTCCATTATGCATAGAATGCGTGTCTTGTAAATAGAAATGATTTTCATTTAAAAAAAGAAGAGTAAGACGTGAAAAAGACGGCCTGCTTTATTTCAATGCTTTTTATTGCCCAATTTGTTTTTATGGGGGGAGCATTTGCCCAGAAGACCGTGTTTGACCTCGGTGAGGTCCTGGTCTCCGATGCGCCGGACAGCGAACAGCTCGACATTTCGGAAAAGGCCAGGATCGACCAGAAATCGTTAAAATCGCATAAAGTCGTGGATCTTGCCGAAATTATTTCGGATGAGTTGGTGGAAGCCTCCATGATCCGTAAAAGCGGTTACGGGAACGAGGTCGGCCTGAGAGGTTTTACGAAAAGCAATCTTCGCTTTTCCCAAGACAAAACTCTTATTGAAGGCTCCTGCGGTAGCCGGAAGGACCCGCCACTTTCGCATATCAATCTGCTCACGATTGATAAGCTCGAAGTGAACGAAGGGCCTTATGATGTCAGCACCCCCGGAGCTTTGGGAGGCGATATCAATGTGATCACCAAGGATCCCGAGGAAGGATTTCATGGAGATCTTTTGTCGAAATTCGGTTCCTTTGACTATTTAAGCCAAGGCGGTTTTCTGAGCGGCGGCAATAAGCTGATCCAGGGGATTTTTGGATATAACTATTCAAGATCGGGACAATATCACGACGGCGCGGGCAACCGATTGACGAGCTTCAATCCGAACTACAATCAAAAGGGGCAGGATATGGCTGCTTTTGAAAAGCACGATTTTTGGGGGAAGATTAAAGTAGAGCCTGCGGAGAACCAAGAGGTCGTGCTTACGGCGTCTTATGGCCGGGGGAATGATATCCTGACCCCCCGGGTTGCGATGGATACGGAGATCGAGCGGAACTATTTCAATAAACTGGAATACTCCATCAAGGATCTCGGCCGTTTTTCGGACCGACTGAGTTTGTCAGGATACTATAACCGGATCGAACATTACCCCTCGGGAAAATTCCGCAAAGGGCCCGGACAGGTCCCCAACAGGAAGATTGAAGCCATCTCGTATATCACCGGAGCGCGGATCGAGAACGAGATCAAATCAGACATTGCCTTAGTGACGGGAGGGATAGATGCTTACTATCGCAACTGGTACGGCGAGTTGATGAGCCGCGTGACGGAACAGGTTCTGAACAAATCCCTTTTTCCTGATGTGAATGAACTCGACTTTGGTGCTTATCTGAAAGCCGAAAAAGACATCGGCAAGCTTTCGGTGACGGGAGGACTTCGCGCGGATATTTTTCATACAAAAGCCGACAGGACACTGGTGTTTAGCCGGGCCATGACGGATGAGAACGGACAAACGGAGTTTTTCCCGAGCGCGAATCTTTTTTTAAAGTATTTTTTCACAAAAGCAACTGCAATGTTCGGGGGGGTGGGCCTTTCGACGCGGACTCCGTCGGGGGTGGAACGCTATATCCAGGAAAGTGCGGGTTTTTATGGGAACCCAGATCTTAAGCCGGCTCATAATTTCGAAACTGACATTGGTTTCGAAACGGAGTTGTTTAAGCGTCTGAAGATCAAGACGAAAGGATTTTACAGTTATCTCAAGGACTTCATCTACCAGACGGCTGTGCCTGCCCGGACCTATACAAATATCGATGCCTATTTGATCGGCGGTGACGTAAAATCGACGCTGGATTTGGGCAAAGGTTTTGAGTTGGAAGGCGGGTTGGCTTATCAGTACGGAGCAAAATACAAACGGCCGGCGGGGAATAATGATAAAGATCTGGCGGAAGTGGCTCCGCTTAAGATCAAAGCAGGAGTCAATTATGACCACAAAGGATTTTTCTCAACGTTTGAATGGGTTCATTCCAACGCGCAAAAACGGGTTGATGTAGCGGCTGGAGAAGTCCATATCAAGGGTTGGGATGTTTTTAATGTTCGTGCCGGCTATGCATTCGACAAGTCGATCCGTCATTTTGAGTTTTTGAACGGCGCGGTGGTTTACTTGGGGATCGATAATATTCTTGACCGGAATTATGCGATGGCGAATTCTTACGAGTATGACCCAACGGATCCGGCCGGCGCCAATGTCCGCATTGTCAACGAACCGGGGCGTTTCATGTACGCAAGCCTCTCCTACCGTTTTTAAGAAAGGACCGATCCGATTATGACCGATTTTTTTCTGAAGGGCGGCTTTTTCATGTGGCCCATCCTTTTTTGTTCCGTGGTTTCTTTGGCGGTTGTTCTGGAACGGTTTTCTTTTTTCTATAAAACACGCTCCCGGAATAGGAATCTTCCGGAGCGTGTTTTGGCGCTTATGGACGCGAGAAAAACAGGAGAGGCCCTTGCTTTGTGCGAAGCCGAGCCCTGTTTTTTGGGCCGGTTCCTTTCGGTGGGCGTCAAGGTGAGCGATCGCTCGGAGGAAGAAAAGCAGAAAATACTCCGACGTGCTGGTTCCCGAGAACTGGAAGCTGGAGAAAAATATCTTCGCGTTCTTGCGGTGATCGGAAGCACCGCGACATTGCTCGGGCTCTTGGGGACCGTGACGGGTATGGTGCAAACTTTCAAAACGATCGAAGGCGCCGGCGGAATGGCAGATGTGACGGTCTTGGCGGGTGGTATTTGGGAAGCACTTTTAACGACCGTTTTTGGGCTGTGCGTCGCGATCCCGACGGTTGTTTGCTCGCATTATCTTGAAGGCATCGTCGATGCCAGGGCAATTCAATTAAAAAATATCGCATCAGATGTTTTTAAGATTCACTAGACAGGGTTTTTGGGAAAGAGGTTCTGATGGGATCACTGGAGTTTGAAAGACGCAAAAGATCCGAAGTCCGTATCGATATGACGCCTCTGATCGATATGGTGTTCCTTCTTCTGATCTTTTTTGTGCTGTCCTCCCATTTTGTTTCCCATCAAGGATTTAAAGTGAAGCTTCCCAGCGCAGCGCACGCCCAAACCCAGAAAAATGAGGACCTGACCATCACGATCGATAAAGACGGCCATATTCTATTGGCTGGCAAGAAGGTGCTTTGGGAAGATCTAAAAGATGCGGTTCGATCAGGGTTGGGCGGCGCGAGGTCAAAGACGGTGGTCATCAAAGCCGATGAGGGCGTTCCTTTGGGAGCGGCTGTTAAGATCATGGATATCGCCAAAGACGCAAAGGCAAGCGGCCTTGTAATATCGACTCAGGTTCCAGAACGTGAAAGCTCTCGCTGAACTTCCGGCTTTTTTTCTTGTGTCACTTGTCGTGCATGCGACTGTTCTTGGCTCCGGGCTTTTCCGTTTTCATCCCTCGGATGAGACGAGGTCTTTTGAAGTAGAATTCAAAGCAGACCAAGATCTCTTGCCGGACCAATACAAGGTTGAAAAAGAGAAGAAAATAGAAGCGCCTGCCAAAGAGAAGGAAGAGATCTCTCACCCGCTTGCGGAAGCATTGGACCAATCCCTCCAGCAGTCATTCCTTCGGTATCAAGACAGCATCAAACAGAAGATCCAGGAAGAAAGGGCCTATCCACGCGCGGCTTTGCGGGTAGGGCGGCAAGGGGTGGTCCGGATCTCTTTTAAAGTTTTATCTTCTGGGCTCGTCAAAGATCTGAGGCTCATTCAGCCATCAAGCCTTCAGGAGTTCGACCGGGAAGCCTTGGATGTTGTCCGTCGCGCTAGCCCTTTTCCAAAATTCTCCGAGGATTTTAATGCGGCCGAAGTGGAGATTGAAGTCGATATCGTTTTTAAAATATCAAAAAAATGAAAAAATGGTTTCGGCTGGTTTTAGCGCCAACGCCTTAGAGAGTTGTGGATTGCCCCTCTCGCAGGAAAGAGCATTTTCGCCCGTAGGTCTTTTGGAACAAGCGTGCGGCATGACGGCCGGTGCAATGGAGGGGAAGAACCTTTTTAACGCCGAGGGCTTGAAATCCCGCGATGATCTTCGAATTTTCTTCCCGCGTATTGTCCTTCATATGGAATCCGCCGCAGACGGCATAGATCTTTTTCCCGAACACTTTGACGACCCGTTTGACTATCCGGAGGATCCCCGGATGAGCGCACCCCGTGATCACAGAAAAGCCATTTCGGGATTTCACGACAAGCGCCTGTTCATAAAGGATGCCACGGCCTGTATTCGCGCGCATCTGCCCAAGGGAAAAAATATTGCGGTTTATCTTTCGAGTTTTACCGACTTCGACAAGTGAGCCGCCGCTATTCAGTATCAGTTCCTTTAACGTTTTACCCGATTTCCTGCAGATGTAAACACGCGCTTTGGAATTAGCTTTCAGGAAATCCCCAAGACCGGCGATGTGGTCCCAGTCCTCATGCGAGATCACTACATGCTTGACCCGGGGCAGATCGATCTTGAAGCGGCTAACATTTTTTCGGAAGATATCTTCCCGGCCAAACGCATCGAAAAGAACGTCTCCAACCAGAAAGGAAATGCCCCATCGCAGAGTTTTCCTATCTCGTTTTGTTGAGCCTTCAGCAATAAGACAAAGTTTCATTTTCCCTCGACTATTGCTGCGGCTTTTTCGACACAGCCGACGCACGGCATCTTTTTCAGAGCTTTGATCTCGCGGCATTTAAGGGAGCCTGCTGCGGAATGAAGCTGAGCCATACTTTCCTGGGCGCGGTGGGGGAAATGGCGTTCGAGGATATACCGAGCCGCATAAAAAGCGCCACAGTAGCCTTCCGGGGCTCTGCCTCCGCTACATCCCTCAAACGAACGCAGCTCCTCTTCGGATAAAGGAACTGCGTGTTTGAAGGCGTGAGCCACTGATTCACAACAATTCATCCGTCGTGAGCCGGATCGGCCAAGGTAATGGTCTTTTGCTTTTTCAACGCTCACTTAACAGGGGCTTTCATGTCATCAAGCATGGCCTGGAGGTCTTCTTCGTGTTCCACCTCGTCGGCCAGGATCTCAAGGACGATCTTCTCTGTGAGGTCGTCTTTGCCCTTCACGAAATCAAGAAGCTTTTTATAGGTTGTGATCGCGCACTGTTCGCCCTTGATGTTTTGCGTGAGAAGTGTTTTCGTGCTCGGATCGATAGGCGCGTCATAGCCGCAGTTTGTTTCCTTCGCCCAATCTTCGGGCTTCAAGAGGGGTGTTCCGCCGAGTTGTATCATGCGCTCGACGAGCATGCCTGCGTGCTTGTGCTCTTCTTCCGCGTGTTGCTCGAGCTCTTTGGCGATAATGCCGCGCATTCTTCCCGCTGCGACTTTGGCACCCACCCAATACTGATAATAAGCTAGCCATTCGTCGGCATAGGCTTTGTTCATCAGACTGAGTAACTCCTTTATATTCACTCCCACGATCTCTTTTCCTTTGGTTCCCATATTGATTCCTCCTTTTTTATTTTTTAAAACTATGCTTTTCACAATGTGATTCTACATTGGCCTCCAGTATAGTTACAATCACGGAAAAAGCTTGCGCGGAAGGATCGTTTCCGTCCATTGAAACAAAAGGCGTCCCCATGTCCCCGCGAGTTACAAAATCAATATTCACAGGGATGGCCCCAAGAAACGGGACCCGTTGTTCAAGCGCCAGTTTTTGGCCTCCTCCTTTCTTGAACAGGTTTATTTCTTTGCAACAGTGTGGACAGCAAAACCCGCTCATGTTTTCGATGATTCCGGCGACCGCAACATTGATCTTCCTCGCAAAAAAAATGCTCTTTTTTGCGTCTAATATGGCCACTTCCTGGGGTGTTGTTACGATGATCACCCCTGTCAGATCCGGAATGAGCTGGCATACGCTCAAGGGTTCATCGCCGGTGCCTGGCGGACAATCCACGATCAAATAGTCGAGTTCGCCCCACTCAACATCGCCCAGGAATTGACGGATAACGCCCGCCTTGGCAGGGCCTCTCCAGATGATAGGTTCGGATGGGTCCAAGCCAAGCAGGGCAATGCTAACCGCCTTTAGATTTTCTCTGACCATAACCGGTTGGATGGAATGTTCCCGAAACTGTTGTACCAACTTATCCTCAATGCCGAGCATTTTAGCGATATTAGGCCCGTGAATATCAACATCCAGAATCCCGACCTGATTCCCCTTAAGAGCGAGAGCATACGCAAGATTCACAGCAACGGTCGTTTTCCCGACGCCGCCTTTTCCGCTCATCACGACAAACGTTTTCTTGATAGATTTCATCCGATAATTGATTCGCTCCTGTTGAATCTCAAGATCCAGTTGTTGAGCCGTTTTTTGCATCTTTATTTAATCTCCTTTTTTTACTTTTGTTACACGCCGTTTTACGCCAAAAGGATACAAGTTGCCATGGTCAAGGCTATGAGACACAGCAGGGTGATCATGTTAAGAAATGCCGCTGTGGAAAAATAGAGCCGGCTTTTCATAATGCAGCCTCGTTGGCCCACTTTCCGATGGGCGTCATTCCAACTTTGACATGGTCTCCAACCCGAACAGTTGGCTCAAATAACCGTTTGGGAATGTATATCTCCACGCCGGATCCATAGCAAATGATCCCAAGTTTTCCGCCCCGCAAAACTTGGTCTCCCACGAAGACGTCGGAATAAATATGCCGCGCGATCGCACCAGTCATCTGCCGAACAAGTACTTTTCGATTCTCTCTCTGGATACCGATCCAATTCGATTCATTGTATTCTGAAGCGATCTTGAGCAAGGCATTCAGGTGTTTTCCATGAGTGTGCTCCTGATAAACAATTTCGCCATCCATGGGAGAACGAGTCACATGGACATTCCAGAGAGCAAGAAAAATCCGGATTTTCCAAGCTTCGTTATGTAAAAACCGGCCTTCATTCACGAGATCAATGGAAATAACCCTGCCGCTTCCCGGAGAAATTACCTCGCCCCCGGCCGGGGCCTTCGGCGGAGGATCGCGGAAGAACAGCAGATGTCCCAAAAGCGCAATCGCAAGCAGGATTGCCGGCAAACAAAGACAACAGATCCATGCGAATAAAAAAGCCACTAGTAAAAAGACCGCCCCCGGCCAAACCCGAGAGTCCAGATTCAGAAAGCCCTTGTTGTATTTCCTCTTTTTTGAATGATGGTTCATTTTGGAGTTGATCCAATGGAATGTTTTGAGAATTTAAATAGTCGATGATCAATCT
>JBAZER010000035.1:0-25696 GCA_041653795.1 Candidatus Omnitrophota bacterium | reverse complement strand
CAATTCAAAACTGGACAAGAAAAACCCCTGGAAATTCCGAAATTTTTTATTTAAGGACTAAAAAAGACTAAAAAGGAGTTGGTCCCGATGAGGAAAAAAATTCACAATAGCCGAATATCGGAGATGAATCTTCTGAAAAAGAAAGAAGTAAGATCAACAGAGACCCCTCTTAAATATATCTCAAAGATTGATTTCGACAGATTGAATGAGGCGATCAATATTGCTCGTGAAGTGGGTGAGGGGAGGAATATTGTTTTGGGGAGGCTCAAAAAAGCGCTCAAAGAAGCCAAGGTCGTGCCGGCCGAAAAAATGCCCAAAAACGTAGTGACGATGAACTCCGCGGGAAAGATCCTTTGGCTGGATACCCGCGAGGTAAGGCTTTTTTGGCTTGGGTTTCCGAATGCTCTGGATCACGATGGGAATAAAGTGTCGATCTTTTCTTCCTTGGGTATAGCCCTGCTGGGTTCGCGGGTCGGAGAAGATGCCGCCCAAGAAGTTCCTACCGGCCAAAGGCTGTTTAAGGTCGCTAAGTTGCTTTATCAACCTGAAGCAAAGAGAGACTACCATCTCTAATAGGCATGTTCTGCTCGCATAAGTGTTGATATATAATAAAGTTAGGTTTGTATAACCATAAGGAGGGGCCATGAAACCCATCCCACCCAATACCATCATCACCGCCGCAATTCTTCTTTTCATAGGTTCGTGCCTGGTTGCGCCAGATCCGGTCACAGCTCACTGTGACACTCTTGACGGACCGGTGATCGAGGATGCAAGAATCGCTTTAGAAAAGGGTAACGTCACCCCGGTGCTGAAATGGGTCAAGAGCGATGCCGAGCCGGAGATACGCGCCGCTTTTGATCAGGCGTTGATCGAACGAAACTCGGATCAAGGAACTGCTGACATGAAATTCTTTGAAGTTTTGGTGCGCCTTCATCGTGCGGGGGAAGGAGCGCTTTTTAGCGGTCTTAAGCCGAGCGGCGCCAACGAGCCTGTTATTGCCAAGGCAGATAAAGCGTTGGAGATCGGTTCAGACACAGATTTGACTGAGACGATGTCGAAGCATCTTACGAACGGCGTTAACGAGCGTTTCGAGCATGCGTTGCAATTGAGAGGGCATAAGGATGAAAGTGTTGAGGCGGGTCGCCGGTATGTGAAAGCCTATGTCGAATACGTGCATTACGTGGAAGGCATCCACGACAGGATTGCGGGGAAAGGCGGCCCTCATCACGAAGAAGCCCAAGAAAGAGCGCCGGAAACTCATAAGGAGTAAATGCCATGGTCAAAAAACCGACAGAGGTTTTAGAAGAAGAACATCATGTAATTCAAAAAGTTGTCGCTGCAATGGTGGCTCTCTTTGCGCGATTGGAGGAAGGTAAGGATGTAAAAGGAGAGACGATTATCAAAGTTGTGGAGTTCATGCGCACCTTTGGTGACAAATGCCATCACGGGAAGGAGGAAACCTATTTATTCCCGCTTCTCGGAAAAAGAGACGTGCCGATGACGGGTTGCCCGATAGCGGTTCTGATCCATGAACATGAAAAGGGCCGATCTCTTGTTGAACAACTGTCAGAGGCAGGTACGGCTTACGTTAATGGTAACGGAGATTCAAAAAGCGCTCTCATCAAAAGCCTGAAGGGGTTAACCGAACTTTACCCGAATCACATTTGGAAAGAGGAGTATCTTCTTTTTCCTATGACGAATAAAGTTCTTAACGATGAGGACCAAAAAGAATTGTCCGGTAAATTTGAGGCGGTTGAAAAAGATATCGGGCGAGATGGGCATGAACGTTTTGAAAAAATAGCCGAGGAATTAGCGGAGGAGATCTAAAGCCGGAAACAGCTAATTTTGTTCAGTGCAATATTCGATCTGCCTTGGGTGATTTGAGCAGTAGTTGCGAAGGGCGATGAAGTCATGACGGAGACTCATAAGAAATTTCAAATATCCACCATCGGACATTCGACAAGATCGCTAAAAGAATTCTTAGCTCTTTTGAAAGAGCGTGATATCACCTGCTTGGTCGATGTGCGCACCATTCCGCGTTCACGGCATAATCCTCAATTCAATCAACCCATGCTTAGGCAAAAACTCCCTAAAGCTGGTATCCGTTACCAGCATATGTCCGGCTTAGGCGGCTTACGCCACGCGAAAAAAGACTCGATCAATGCCGCCTGGCGCAATGCCTCTTTCCGCGGTTTTGCCGATTATATGCAAACGCGAGAGTTCGTTAAAAATCTTCAGCCCCTAATACGGCGTGCCAATCGGGAACGGGTTGCCATTATGTGTGCCGAAGCGGTTCCGTGGCGTTGCCATCGTGCTTTGATCGCTGATGCCTTGATTGTGCGACGGTTTGAGGTTTTTCACATTATGGGACCCAAGAGTCTTAAAGATCATGGCATAACGTCGTGGGCGAAGGTCAAAGGCGTTAAGATATGGTACCCGGGATAAGCATTTTGGGCTTAACCACGCCAAGACTTGATTTCATAAACGAGTTCCAAAACTTATCTAGTAACAAGGATTAAGCTTGGTAATTTGAATGTCGTGATTCGACTGAATTGCGACACTCACAAAATCCTCCTCATGATATGCAAATCCAAAGTGGCATTTAGAATTTTGTGTTCTCGCTATTGAATACCATTAGGCATTGGACATTTCTCCATGATAAACTTTAGTATGCTCGACTTATTAGGACGACCACAAGTGTGTTTGGGGAAGGTTATGGTTGGCATTTCCGCATTTTTAGTACTGACATGGTTTTCTGTTTTCGCTACTTCGTTCCCATCTGATTCATTAACGCAGTCTCTCTCGGGTACTTCAGATGGATTCGCGCAAAAAAGCCGTCCTTTTGAAAGATTTGATTCAGACAGGCCTCTGCAGCTTATTAAGCCGAGCACCAATCAGCGCCAGGCGAACAAACGGCATGGTTTAGACGGATTCGCGCTATCTTCAAGTCGATACCAATTTGAACTTGTAAGCCGCAGTAGTTTTTCAAATCAAATCGCAAATAGCATTCTCTCCCATTTTTTTGTTTCTCCGCATAATAAAGCACCGCCCATCTCCTAATTAATACCTCTTTTTGGCAGGAATGTTTTTTTGTTAACTCCTGCTTTTTGAATTCCTTTTTAAAACTCATTTCTTAACAGTCTTTTTAACATCCATCAGAGGGTCATCATGGATAAAAATTATAAGTGGAAGGTATTACTGATAATCGGGTTGGTTGCTTTTTCTCTCTGGAAAGCCTATCCATTGGACAAGAAGATCAACCTGGGGCTAGATCTACAGGGAGGCGTCCAACTGCTTCTTCAGGTCGATATGGACAAGGTTCCGGATGAGGCGAAAAAGGACGTAACAGCTCGTGTTGCCGAGATTATCCGTAACCGCATCGACGAATTCGGTGTTAAGGAGCCGGAGATCACTACGCAAGGGAAGAACCAGGTTGTAGTGAAACTTCCGGGAGTGACGGATCGGGAACGTGCCAAGGAGATCGCCGGAAAAGCAGCCCATTTAGAATTCAAGATCGTTTCGGAAGATACTGACCTGATCCAGAAAGCGGATGCCGGGACAATCCCTCCGGGATTTGAATATAAAAAGATCAAAGGGAGCCCGAGCGAGGAAATGGTTCTGCTGGCAGAACAGTCGGTGCTGACCGGGGAACATCTTACAACCGCTACCGTAGGTTTTGATCAATATGGTTCCGCGATGGTGCAGCTGACGTTGGACCGTGAGGGCGGCAAGGTTTTTGATAAAGTAACGTTCCAGAACATTGGTAAGCGTCTTGCGATCGTGATGGACGGGCAGGTTTATTCCGCGCCCGTGATCCGTGATAGGATTCCGAATGGTAAGGCCCAAATCTCTGGGAACTTCAAAGCCGCCGAAGCAAGCGACTTGGCCCTTGTGCTTCGTGCCGGTGCATTACCCGCACCTGTAACGATTGTCGAAGAGAGAACTATCGGAGCGAGCCTCGGTAATGATTCCATCCATAGCGGTATTGTCGCCAGCTTACTGGGTGTTCTGTTCGTGGTTGTTTTCATGCCAGTCTATTACTTTTTGTGCGGTTGGGTCGCAAACCTCGGCTTGCTTGTCTATGTGATCATTATCGCCGGATCTATGGCGGCCTTCGGATCGACCCTGACTCTTCCCGGTATCGCTGGTTTTATTCTGTCAGTTGGAATGGCGGTGGATGCGAACGTGCTGATCTTTGAGAGGATGCGTGAAGAAACGGCAACGGGGAAGGGCGCTCGCGCCGTTGTGTCGGCCGGATTTCACCGCGCTCTTTCCGCGATCATTGATTCGAATGTGACAACCCTGATCACCTCAGTCCTACTCTTCATTTTCGGCACTGGACCGATCCAGGGCTTTGCCGTCACGCTCTCGATAGGTCTTATCGCCAGCTTGTTCTCGTCGATCTTCGTGACGCGTGTCGTGTTCGACTATGTTGTCAAAAAGAACCCGAACAAGATTTTCAAAATGTTCGAACTTTTCAAGAGTCCGAATATCCCGTTCCTGAAAGGCCGTTTGTGGGCTTATGGATTCTCTGTAATCTGCGTGGGGCTCGGGATATTTGCACTTATTGCCCCCCAAGCAAAAAATTATGGGGTGGAGTTTACGGGTGGCACCTATGTTCAGGTTGCTTTCAAACAGGATGTTAACCCAGGGAAATTCAGAGAGCAGCTTGAAAAACAGGGGCTTAAATCTGTGACACTTCAGAGTTTTGGAGAGGCCAGCAGACATCAATACATGATCAAAATGGCGGAAGGGAATCCTTCCAAGGTCGGCGCGGCGGCGGAGGCGACCGCAGGCAAGGGGGCTTTCGAGATCCAGAAGGTCGATCAGGTTGGACCTTCGGTAAGCAGCAGCTTGAGGGATAAAGCGCTCTGGGCGATTGTTTGGTCATGGCTTGGCATTCTGATTTATGTCGGATGGCGGTTTGAATGGAAATTCGCCACGGCGGCCGTGATCGCACTTGTACATGATACCCTTTTTTCTTTCGGTGTTTATGCGTTAAGCGGGCGTGAGATCAACCTTGCGACGGTGGCAGCGATCATGACGATCATCGGTTTTTCTGTTAACGATACCATCGTGATCTTTGATCGAGTCCGGGATAACGTCAAATTAATGCGAAAGACGCCGTTTTTGGACATCGTGAACCTGAGCGTTAATCAATGTTTAAGCCGGACGGCCTTGACAACCTTGACCGTGCTGTTCGGGTCCTTCTCGCTACTTTTCTTCGGGGGGCCCGCGATTGCGGATTTTGCGTTTATTCTAACTCTCGGATTTTTGATCGGAACGTATTCTACCGTTTTCGTGGCTTCAGCATTGGTGGTGGACTGGAGAGCGCATAAATAAGCATTCAGTTTGTTCTCGCGATGACGGCGCATATGATTGATTGTCGAAAGTTCTTGGGCGGTTTGATCTAATCGAGGAAAAGTCAAGCTTGTGATGCCCGATGAGGGCGTGTATTATCAATCAGATAATCGAAACCTTGTAAGATAGAGGAACCCTTCTTCTATTCAGGAATATGCAAAAAGATTTATTAATTATCCAAAAAGACGCGGAGCGGCTTCGCCTCCTGATTCGTGACAGAACGAGTTGCGATGAGAGTGAGCAGTCTTATTTAAAACAGTTTGCCGAAGAACTGCTCAGGGCGAGAATTATCGATCCCAAGAAAATGCCGCCGGATGTTGTGACTATGAACTCCCTCGTGAAACTCAGGGATATGGATAGCCGGGAGTTCTGCCTTTATCGCATCGTTTATCCGGGAGGCAGAGAGTCTGGAAAAGAGAGAGTATCGGTTATGGCGCCGATCGGAATGGTTCTGTTGGGCTGTCGCGTGGGCGATGTTGTGGCATTGCCGGTTTCCGGCGGAATGAGACGGCTTCAAATTGAGAAAGTGTTGTATCAGCCCGAGTCCGCCGGTCATTATAAAATTTAATCTCGGGGGAACTCTCGAATATACCGCACTAAGGGTTGGCGTATGCGGAGGGTTGCACTATGATAAAAAAAATTCTTGTGGAGCTTGATAAAACGCCTGCGTCGGACTCAGTGGTTAAATATGCTGTCGAATTGGCAAGGGCTCACGAAGCGGAACTTACCGGTGTGACCGTGATGGATGTCCGGAAACTTGGCAATACCGGTTCGATACTTCCCGGAACCACATATTCTGTCGTCCAGTCCTACGATGACCACATTGCGATGATAGAAAAAGCGATCCAGGAAAAAACCGCCCAATTCATCGCCATGTGTGATGCGGAAGGCGTTGCTCATCGTGTGGAGCATGAAACGGGCGACCCCTATCCGGTCATGATCTCAAAGGCGCGGTATCATGATTTGTTTCTTGTCGGCTTAAGGAGCCTTTTCGATTATCACGTTGTTAACGAACCCGAACATGTATTCGAGCGCTTGGTCCGTGAAGGAGTTCGGCCCATTTTAGCGATTCCCGACCAATACCGGCCCATCAAACGCGTTCTGATCGCCTATAGCGGCAGCATCCATTCTGCTGAAGCGATGAAACAATTTCTTCAGAACCGATTGTGGCCGGATATTACTATCCGAGTTGTTTTTTTGGGAAAGAATTCCGAAGAGGCGTCACAGATCCTGCGCGAGGGTGTATCGCACTGCCAGGCTCACGGTTTTTCTGCGGATGCGATGCATCTCCCGGGGGAAGGTCCTCATGTGTTACTCGAACATGCCGAAAAGTGGGATGCTGATCTTATTGTTCTGGGGAATACGGCGAGGAATGTTCTGGCGAAAGAAGTGTTCGGTAATGTTACGCATTATTTAATTGAGCATTCCCCGAAAGTGCTTTTTCTATCGCAATAAACCAGCCGTTGCTATTAGGGGGACTTTTATTGCTTGTCTCTCGTTTTAAAAATGATTTTGCGAAGTCGATGCGAGGTGTGATCTTATATGATGTCATTTGAAACGATTTTATTCTGGGTGGCGCTGTTGATGTTCGTGAGCGTTGTCTCAAGTAAGATCTCGGATAAATTCGCTATTCCGGTCTTGCTGCTTTTTTTAGCCATCGGGATGCTTGCCGGGTCGGAAGGAATCGGCAAGATCTATTTCGATAATGCGCAGTTGGCGAAATCCATCGGTGTTACCGCCCTTATTTTTATTATCTTCTCCGGGGGGTTTGATACGAATTGGGAGGATGCCAAATCGGTTGTTTGGCCGGGGATACTCCTTTCAACGCTCGGAGTTTTACTGACGGCGATCATCACCGGCTGCTTTGCCGTCTATGTCCTGAAGTTTTCTTTTCTCGAAGGAATGCTTCTCGGCTCTATTGTTTCCTCTACCGACGCCGCCGCCGTATTCAGTATTTTGAGATCAAGACAGATCAGCCTCAAAAAGCCCTTGAAACCGCTCCTTGAGCTTGAGTCGGGCAGTAATGATCCGATGGCTGTTTTTTTGACCGTCGGCGTTATCAGTCTCCTCACCGTCAAAAACATGAGCATTGCCGCGCTGATCCCCCTTTTCATACTTGATATGGGCATGGGTGCGATCACAGGATATTTCATGGCGAGACTTATCGTGTTTCTCGTGAACCGTTTGAAGCTGGAGTATGAAGGGCTTTATCTGGTCATCATGATCTCGCTTGTTCTCTTAACGTACGTCGTTGCCATTTTTTTGAAAGGCAATGGGATCCTTGCGGTCTATATTCTGGGATTAATGCTGGGTCGCGCGGATTTTCCGAATAAGAGAATGATCATGAGGTTTCACGACGGACTTGCATGGCTGATGCAAATCACCATGTTCGTGACATTAGGCTTGCTCGTTTTTCCGTCGCATATCGTTCCGCTTATCGGCGCGGGACTCTTGCTGACATTTCTTCTGATGGTGATTGCCCGTCCTATTAGCGTGCTGCTGTGTTTATTACCGTTTAAAATCAATATAGGAAAAAAAATCATGATCGCGTGGGTGGGCCTCCGGGGCTCGGTCCCGATTATCTTGGCAACATTTCCTTTTATGGCGGGCATCGCGCAAGCGGACACCATTTTTAATGTGGTGTTTTTCGTTGTGTTCGCTTCGGTCCTTATTCAAGGGACGTCGATCCCGATCGTTTCCAAGCTATTGAAGTTGGATGCCCCTATGCCTTCCAAAACGAATTATCCTCTCGAATTCGAAAAGACCGAGGCCATGGACGCCGATCTTCTTGAGTTTATGGTTCCCTATGCGGGAGCAGCCGCAGGCAAGAAACTTTACGATCTCCATTTCCCGAAGGGAAGTTTGGCCGTCCTCGTTGGCCGGGGCGACAGGTTCATTGTCGCAAAGGGAGAGACCGTTCTGGAAGAAGGGGACGTTGTCTTAGCGCTCGTTAGTGAAAATGATCTGGGCGTGGTCAAGGCCATTTTTAATGCGTTGAAAACAACAAACCATTAAATAAAAAGGTCTATTAGTAAATGCTCAAGCGCATTTGTTATCTCATGCTTTCAAGCTGGAGAAAGGTACGGGGGAAATGAAAGGGTCTCAGCAGGTAGCGATGCTCAAGGCCGCAGGGATCAGTCTGACGGGGAATATCATACTTTTTGCTGTCAAACTGACGGCCTTGCTCCTTGTCCATTCGCTTGCCATCGCGACCGACCTTGGCATCACAGTGGCGGGGCTGATCGTCTCCATTATTTTATACCATTCGGTTAAGGTCTCGAATCGCCCGGCGGATTTTGTTCACAATTACGGATATGGAAAGATCGAGCATATCTGCGAGGCTATTGAAGGGATCGTCCTGATCGGGATCGCGCTGGTCATGTCGGTCCAGGCCGTGATCCATCTTTTTCACGCATCGGAGGTTTCGATGCCGTGGCTCGGCCTCGGGTTCAGCTTGATCAGTGTGGCGATCAACTTCATCGGTTCTGCTTGGATCCTTTCTCTTGCGCGGGTCTGCCGGTCGCCCGCGGTCCGTGCCGAGGGGATCCATTATCGGTTGGAAGGTTTTATCTCCCTGACGATCGCGGGCGCATTTATGCTCGGGATCCTTCTGGCCTCGACCCCTCTAAAGCCATGGACGGTTTACCTGGACCCTGTGGCTACGCTCATCGTGAGCCTTTGGATCACTGTCCCTTCGTTTCAGATGGCCCGTCACGCTTTTTTGAAGCTTTTGGACGCTTCACTGGAAGAAGACAGCAAGATGGAGGTTATGAAGCAACTTGGGAAGTATTTGAGCCGCTGCTGTGAATTTCGAGGTACTCGTAGCCGGAACTCTGGGCGGAAAAAATTCGTAGAATGTGATGTGGTATTACCTCGCGGGATGTCTTTTCCCGCAGCGCATAGGCTCTCCAGAGAAATCGAGCAAAACCTCCAGAATAATATACCCGGGTGCGAAGCGATGGTGCGGATCATTCCGTGCGATGAAAGCTGCGTTTTTCGACCCTTGCCGGATAAATGCCCTTATTTCTCCAAAGAATAATTAAAAACTCGAGAAGTCAATCTTTCTTCGTTGTCTGGAGATCCTCCGCATCGAGTGAGATTGTCAATCTGTTGGAATGTCGTGATCTGATTGGATTGCGACATTGACGATTCAGTGGATTTTTGTATTTAATGTGAAAGAGGACGCTCGTGAAAAGGATCGCGATTTTTCTCAGCTTATTTTTAATGCCGACGCTTTGCAGCGCACAAGAAATCGACAAGGCCCTTTTAAAGGGTTATAACACCGCTCTCATTATTTATGACCGGTCTTCGCGTGCCGTTACGAATGTTGATCCGGTTCTTAGCGCTCGTCGGGTACCCCCGTGCTCTACTTTCAAGATCTACAATACTCTCATGGGGCTTGAACTTGGGTTGATTAAAGACCCGGATGCTCCTTGGTACAAGTGGGATGGCGTTCATTATAATATTGATGAATGGAATAGGGATTTAACGCTTCGCGAGGCTTTCCGCGTATCGGCTGTGCCAAGAAAGGCAGGACAGGCCGCCGCACCGAAGGTCTTTACGGTTGCGCAGCTTGTGGCCATGAAACCAGGGAAGATCTGTCTGCTCCATAAATGCAAAATGGGGACTTGTTTGATCGCGATGACACCGGAATTCGCGCGGTTCGGAAAATGTCCGCATTGCGGAGAAGATCTCGGAGTGATCATCAAAGACGCTTTTCCTCAAGGGTACACGAATGTGGAACTTGGCGCTGCGAAGCAACAGACGATTGGTATGAAGACTGCACCGGTCCGGAAAATGGCGCTGACGAAAACAATTCGTGCCAGTGGTCGCATCGCTTATGATCCCGAACTTTATCAGACCGAAGAAGAATACCTTCAGGCCGAACAAGCATTGAAGAAAGCGGAGACTGCGGATCCAGAGATCAGGGACCAGGCCGCGAAGCTCGTAGATTCCGCGAAGATTAAACTGCGACTCCTGGGCTTAAGCGACGCGATCGTTCAAGAGGTTGAAAGGGCCGGGAAACCCGATCGAACACTTCTTTATTCCGATGCGGGAGGAAAAGTTTGGCTCTATGCTCCTATCTTTGAATCTGAAATGCCCTTTGTTCGTGAGGGAGATATCGTGGAAGTCGATGTTCCGGCCATTTCCGATAAAAAATTCCGGGGCATCGTGCGCTCTCTCGATTCCGTGGTAGATCCTGTGACCCGTTCCATCCGTATTCGTGCGCAACTAGAAAATCCGGACGGTGTTTTGAAACCCGAAATGTACGTAAATGCTGCGCTTAAGGCGGATCTTGGAGAGCAATTAGCTGTTCCGGAGGAAGCGGTTTTTGCGACAGGAGAAAAGAATATCGTTTTTGTGGTCAGAGAAAATGATATTTTCGATCCTCGTGAAGTAGTTCTTGGTGCGAAGGCCGACAATTTTTATCAGGTCAAGAGCGGACTTATGGAAGGAGAGCAGGTTGTCACAAGCGGCAATTTCTTGATCGATTCCGAAAGCCGACTTAGATCAGCTCTTGAGGGTGTCAGCGGCGGCGGAGGCGAAGGACATATTCATGGCGGATGAGCAGAATGCCTCTCCTAAATTAAGACAGGGCGGATGGATCGAAAAGCTGATCGGGTTTTCGGCGCATAACAAACTTCTCATTTTTGTCCTGACCGCGGTTGCGATCGTTGCGGCGGTCTGGTCGATTCAGAACATCCCCCTTGATGCCATCCCTGATCTCTCCGACACGCAAGTCATCATCTATTCCAAATGGGACCGGAGTCCGGACATCCTGGAAGACCAGGTGACCTACCCGATCGTGACGGCCATGCTCGGTGCCCCGAGCGTCAAGGCGGTTCGCGGGTTCTCGGATTTTGGTTTCTCTTATGTTTATGTGATTTTTAAAGATGGCACCGATCTTTATTGGGCGCGCAGCAGGACACTGGAATATCTCAGCAAGATTATTCCGAAGCTTCCGCAAGGCGTCCAGACCGAGCTTGGGCCGGATGCCACTGGGGTAGGCTGGGTTTTTCAATATGCTTTGGTGGATAAAACCGGCAAGCATGATCTTCAGGAATTACGAAGTTTCCAAGATTGGTTCATGCGTTATCATCTCCAAAGCGTTCCCGGGGTCGCGGAAGTCGCCTCGCTCGGCGGCTTCGTCAAACAGTACCAAATCACGGTCGATCCGAACCGGCTCCTTGCTTACAACATTCCGATTACCAAAGTCATGGATGCGGTTCGGAGCGGCAATCAGGAAACGGGAGGAAGGGTCCTGGAATTCTCCGGGGCCGAATACATGGTGCGTGGCCGGGGTTACGCGAAGACCGTCAAGGATTTCGAGAATATTGTTGTTGGCACGGACTCCAAAGGAACTCCGATCCTTATAAAAAATCTCGGGGCAGTGGCTATTGGTCCGGACATTCGCCGAGGAGTTGCGGATCTGAACGGGGAAGGTGATGTGGTTTCCGGTACGGTGGTGATGCGTTCCGGTGAGAACGCCTTGAACGTAATTAAGCGCGTGAAAGCGCGGATCGAAGAGCTGAAACCTTCTTTTCCCCCAGGCGTGGAGCTTGAGGTCACTTATGACCGGTCGGAACTAATCCTGAATGCGATCGACACCTTGAAACATCAGCTTTTCGAAGAAATGCTGATCGTGAGCTTTGTGATCCTGCTTTTCCTCTGGCATTTTCCATCCGCATTTGTGCCGATCGTGACCATCCCGATCTCGGTCCTGCTTTCATTCATTTTTCTCCACCAGATGCATCTCACTTCCAACATCATGTCGCTTTCCGGTATCGCGATCTCGATCGGTGTGCTGGTGGACGGGGCGATCGTGGAAGTGGAGAACGCTTATAAACGTCTTGAACAATGGATTGAGGGCGGGCGCAAAGGAGATTTTCATCTGATCCGGCTTCAAGCCTTGAAGGAAGTCGGCCCGGCGGTGTTCTTTTCGCTGCTCGTGGTCGCGGTATCGTTTCTGCCGGTGTTCACGCTCTTGGACCAGGAAGGCCGGCTTTTCAGACCGCTTGCGTGGGCCAAAACTCTTGCCATGGCAGCGGCCGCGATCTTGGCCGTGACTCTGGATCCCGCGTTACGGATGCTTTTCGCTCGAATGGACCCAATCAAATTCAAGTTGCCGTTTTTTCCTAAGAAAGTCGAAGCGGGTATTTCCAATGTAGCGACGACTCTTGCGGTCGGGACCTATTATCCGGAAGAAAAACATCCGGTCAGCAAAATTCTTTTCAAGATTTATGAACCGGCGTGTCGTTTTGTCCTGAAACACAGGAAAGCGACGATCATTACCGCTCTTATTCTTGTTCTGACCAGCATTCCGGTTTATTTCAAATTAGGCTCTGAATTTATGCCGCCACTTTGGGAACAGAACCTTCTTTATATGCCGACGACATTGCCGGGGATCTCGGTGACCGAGGCGCAATCGCTTCTGCAAACGCAAGACCGGATCCTAAAGTCATTCCCGGAGGTCGAACGCGTGTTCGGCAAGGCGGGTCGGATGGAAAGCTCCACAGACCCTGCGCCCTTTTCGATGATGGAGACCGTAGTTCTCTTGAAGCCGGAAAAAGAATGGACCGGGAAAGAACGGTGGTATTCGAGATGGGTCCCAGGATGGTTTAAGGGGCCGCTTCAGTGGATCTGGCCGGAACATATCTCCCGTGAAGAACTTGTTCAAAAAATGGACGAAGCTCTGAAGATTCCGGGCACGACGAACGCTTGGACTATGCCGATCAAGAACAGGATCGACATGCTTTCGACCGGCGTACGGACACCGATCGGGATCAAAGTGCTTGGGGCGGACATCAAAAGGATCGAAGAGCTGGGAACGCATCTTGAGATGATCCTGAAGGACGTGAAGGGGACGCGGAGCATTTACGCTGAACGGGTTGCGGGCGGGTATTTCCTGGATTTTGAAATTAGGCGTGAATCCTTGGCACGCTACGGTCTTTCGGAGGCAGATGTTCAGGCGGTCATTAATTCTGCCATCGGTGGTGAGAATGTTACGACCACGATCGAAGGCCGGGAGCGGTATCCCGTCAATGTTCGTTACGCGAGAGAATTCCGCGATGATGTCGAAAAGTTAAAGCGCGTGCTTGTCTCCACGGCTTCCGGTCAGCAAATCCCGATCGCCGAACTCGCAGATATCCGCAAGGTCTCGGGTCCCGCGATGATTCGCAACGAGAACGGCCAACTTGCTGGCTACGTGTACGTGGACATGGCCGGTCGCGATATTGGAAGTTATGTTGCTGAAGCAAAAAAGATCGTGGCGCGTGAGCTCAAATTGCCGCAGGGTTACACGCTCATTTGGAGCGGGCAGTATGAGAATATGATCCGTGTGAAGGAGCGGCTCAAGGTGGTCCTGCCTCTCACTCTCTTTCTTATTTGCCTTCTCCTTTATATGAACACGAAATCCGCGGTGAAAACCGGAATCGTGCTTTTGGCCGTCCCTTTTTCGCTTGTCGGGGCGATTTGGCTTTTGTGGATCTTAGGCTATCACGTCTCGATTGCGGTGTGGGTCGGGATGATCGCGCTGATGGGGTTGGACGCCGAGACAGGTGTGTTCATGCTTCTCTTTTTAGACCTGGCCTACCACGAAGCTGTTGATAAGAAGCAAATGCGTACAAAAAAAGACCTCGAAGAAGCGATCATTCACGGCGCGGTCAAGCGTGTGCGACCCAAGATGATGACCGTCATGGCTGCGTTCATGGGCCTTCTGCCGATCATGTGGGCCTCAGGTGCTGGATCGGACGCCATGAAGCGGATCGCGGCGCCGATGATCGGCGGGCTCGCAACTTCCTTTATCTTGGAATTATTAGTGTATCCCGTCATTTATTTCATTTGGAAATGGCGGCTTGAGATGAAACAAGGAAAAGCGGTTTGGATTCAGACAGTCTCATAACCCCGGGGGATCAACATGAAAAAATTATTGATACTTACGTTAGTGGCAATGTTCGTGGTGCCGGTCGTGGCACCTCGGATTTTTGCCGCGGAAGAAACAACTCAGGAAGGAACTACGGATGTTGGGAATAAATTATGCCCGGTTTCTGGAGACCCTGTCTCAGGAACCTCTTTTGTAACATACAATGGCAAACATTATGGCCTTTGCTGTCCAGCTTGCGAAAAGATGTTTCTTGCAGAACCCGAAAAGTATATTGCCAAGATGAAAGAGCAGGAGCAAGCGGCGCTTCAGACGACACCGGCTACGGAGGAAGAACACGCGCAGCATCATGATATGGGGATGTGATCCGCTGTGTCTAAAGTGGAATGGTAGCCGGTTTCGTTGAAATGGAACTCGTATTTGATGTCGTAATTTCACTGAATTGCGACATTCTCTGCCGATGTTCCCCTCTTTTATTCATTGTTTTTCCTGCCCCTAGCATAGTTAATAATAGATATATACCTATTACTGGTAGATATTTGTGTGGTTGTTTTCAAATCCCCCTTGTCGAAACTCATGCCAACGGGTATGTCTTAGGTAAGGGACGGGATCGGGTCGTTTATGGGTTTAGGTGTGAAGGTCCATAAGAGAGGCACGGCGCACTTTCACATAAACGGCCCTGTGACGAGTGTTCATGCTACTTATGCGCCGGCCCCTTTAAGGCAGTATGAGACGGCCGAGCGAAAGGGAAAAGGAAGCTATTTCAAGAGCTGATAAGGATGAATATCCAACGCTTTAGCTATTTTGAAAATTGTGGGAACGGATGGCAGATCGGTTTGAGAAACCAGTTCAAGGCGCTGCCAATAAGCGGTAGTAATCTCGGCCCGCTCGGACGCCTGTTCCTGCGTCATGTGACGCTTTTTCCGATATTTTCTGATGTTGGTGGCGATTGTGCTTTTAATCTTCATAATGGCGGTCATTATGGAGGAGATTACCTTAGGGGAACATTCACCCAGAGGTAGTGTTCTGGAAGGATCGGAAGCGAAGTAAAAGATAGTAAATTTTTATCATTGGCCCTGTGACAAGCCCATGTGGGGGTGAAGACTGCCCGCGAACGAGAGTGGGACTTGTTGCAGGGCTTTTTTTATGACCCTTTGCCGTATGAAAATCGAAGAGGGTTTGCTGAATGCTATTATCGTCAGGTCTTACGGAGGTGGGTGATATGTGCGCAAACGAAGCAGGAATTTTAAAAACGAAGGCAGGTCTTCGCGGGGGGTATGGACATATTCGATGTCCAAACCCGGAGTGTGACTATATCCTTTTTGAGGCCTCAAAAAGGTTTTGGCACGCTGGCGGTATCGAAAGGATGCTTTGTCCGACATGCGATCATTCGGCTTCGTTTATCGCATGCCTTCAGTCAGAAAATGATGCCGGGGCGCTTATCGTTCGATACTGGTGTCACAAGTGTGAACTCTGTTTTGAAAGAACCATGGTCGGGGTCCGGAAATACTGCACGGGCTGCCATACCTACCAAAACATCTATTTCCCGCTCTCCTTGGCTCTTCCAGGCGGCATCCCAAGCATTCAGGAAACCGTGGCAGAAACCTGACGGCCTGTTTAACACCCCTGCCTTTGATCCCGCACCCGGGCATGCCTCTTTGACGACCCTATACACTATTTTCAGGGTCTACCTCCCGCTCGACCACTCTCTCATCTTAAATTTGGTACTCGAGAGCGTGGTCGAGCGGGGTTCTCGGCATGCCCGGGTGCGGGTTTCCAAAGAAAAATCCTGTAATATCCTCCTTCTCTCCTCTCTTTTCCTCTCTCCTCTGCTTCCTGCCGGGTGCGAATGCTTTTCCGAAGCGTAATTCCCGAAAAAATGTTCTTGAGAATTTATTTCTAGTATAAAAATGTTCGCAAACGTTGAACGCTGCCTTCTTAACTCAATGTCCCATGAGAGCTATAAATTTAAAGACCAGTCCAAAACCTGGTTGCGAAAACGGCGCTAAAGCCCAAGAGGTAAAAGGAGATCAAGATGAAGAATACGGAAATTCAAGAGAGACGTCCGATTGCTCCAAACGTCAAGACGGTTTCCAAAGGAGTGTTTCAGCAGTTTGTATCGTGGTTTAGAGCAGGATTAGGTCTTGGGTTGATGCTATTTGTAGCGTTAACCACCTTTTCAGTTCTGTCCCATGGTGCGAATTGGATCGAAGGATCGGCAAAGCAAGGTCAGTCAAGGGATCCGAGGCAGGGTTTTAGCCCTGTACTCCCCAAGACGGACCCTGCGGCGCCGGTTCGAGTTGTGCGTAGTACGGTTGCGGTTCAGCAAAGCCAGGATGATTACAGGATGTTCCGCGAAAAGGCCCGTTTTGTGACGGACCTTTCGAATAATGTATCTCGGACGTTGAGCAGCCTGGCGCGTTGAGTATCTGACGACAGGGGAGAAGCAGGCATGCTTCTCCCCTGAAGCGGGAAAGATCATCGGAAAGTGGTGTCTCTAAGAGTTAGGAGGGGTGTGTTGACAGAAGAGATCGAAAGTAAGGAAACTCAGGATCCAGAAGGTGTGGTTGAAAACACGGGTCCGGTTGTTTTGACGGAACGCGATATCGCGGTCATGCAGTTTGCGCACGAACAACGTTACCTCTGTTACAACCAGATCAGCGATACGTTCTGGAAGGGATGCTCTGAAGACGCAAAAGCCTGCAAGCATCGCGTGGCGAAACTTGTTACGGCGGGTTTTCTGTCGAAGCAGTACAGCGGTAGAAAGAAAGTGGATGTCTATTTTGCCACGGCAAAGGCCGTGGAGGCGCTTAAGGCCCGATCGCTTGATTCCGGGATACCGGCGCTTAAGTTTTCCCGTGATTTCGAGCAGTACATTTCGCACGATCTGCACGTGACTAATCTCCGGATGCTTTTTCGGGAATTGGGGTGGCGTGAGTGGACAAGCGAAAGGGTCCTCCGGGAACGGGATCATTATTACCATCGGCCGGACGGGGTCCTTACGGTCCGCGGCCAGAAGATCGCCATTGAATTTGAGAACAGAATCACAAAGGGAAAGGCTCGTTACGCGGCGATGTTCGATTATTACGACAAGCATGCGGGTTACAACCTGCTTTTCGTGATCATTCTTAAGGATATCCGGGAATGGCTTCTGGATCTCAAGTATGACGCGAGAAAAGTGTGGTTCGCCAATTACGAGGATCTGATGGAGCAGAAAGGAAAAGCGCAATTCGAGAACATGAGGGCATCGTTTGAGCTTAGCCGGCTCCTTTAGGGAGTGAAAGCGCTATGCCGAATATTCAAGAAAACCGGGAGCCTTGGGTGGTGCGCCTGCTTGGGGGCGTCTTTTCGACGGTCCCCCTGGGGCTGGCGGATCTTCTTTTGGCGCTTTTTTCAAAGGTCAAAAATCCGTGGTTCCAACGGGCGCTTTTTGCGAGCTCGTTTGCGGTCTCGATCACGAGCGCGTTATCGTTTAACCGCGTTCTTGATCTGTTGCAGCTGTTTTTCTCAAGTGACGGAAATAATCAGGCGGAGGGAACGGCCCTTAGACTGGGACTCTTCTACCTCCTTTACGTCGTTGTGTCGCTTCCGGTATTTCTCGTGGTCGCCTATCTGGGAAGTCATGAGAAGCTTTTTAAGGGGGGCTCCTCAAAACGGGAGCCCGGGAAGGGACGCATGCGCTATCAAAGGTACAAGTCGACGCACCAACAGGTTTATCTCGGAAATAGTTTCTTAAGTCCCCGTCCGCTTTTTCTTATGAACGATCAGCGCGAGATGCACATGCAGGTAATCGGCTCCACGGGGACCGGGAAGACGGAGTCCGTCCTTCTGCCCATGCTTGCCCACGACATCCATCACGGTAAGGGAGCGGTCGTGATCGACGGCAAAGGGGACCTTGAGCTCCTTGACCGCATCCATGCGATCGTTAAAGCCGAGGGCCGGCTGGGTGACTTTTACTTCTTCTCGCTCGCTCATCCGAAAAAGTCCAATACCTATAACCCGCTTCTCAGAGGCAATGCCACGGAACTGAAAGATAAGATCGTGGGGAGCATGGCCTGGAGCGAGGAATTTTACCGGCGGATGGCGGAACAGGCGGCTCTCGCGATCTTAAACTCTCTCCTTCTCACCGGGCAGAAGATCCGGTTCAGGACGCTCCACGCCTGCCTGACGGACCTGGAGTCCTTGAAAACGCTCTCGGATTTGACGGGCGCCAAAGACAAGAACCTGCAGCTGGATCTGGTCGCCATGATCAATAACTTCCACGATAACCGGAAGTTCCTCTCGGGGCTCATGGCCGATCTCTATCTTTCGTCCCGGAGCGAGTTTTCCGAAAAGCTCGATACCGACAACCCGCATATCGATCTTCTGGAGGCCTATCAGGCGCAGAATATCGTTTACTTCGCGCTCGATCTTCAGGGGTATGGGGATACAGCCCGGCGCATGGGGAGGATGATCCTTCAGGACCTGAAGACCGTTTCAAGCTACATTCAGTCGAATATTCAGGAGTCCAAGCGGCATTTCTTCCCGGTGTTTATTGACGATGCCGCGAGCTTTCTGGATCTCGGGTTCGTGGATTTCTTAAATAAATCCCGGGCCTCGAAGCTCGCGATCGCGCTCTTTCACCAGTCGCTTGGCGATCTCTTTTTCCGGTCAGCCCCGAAATTCCAGCAGCAGGTGATCGAGAACACGAATATCAAGATCATCTTGAGGCAGGATGACCCCGACGCGATTGAAAAGTTCTCGAAGATCGCGGGAACGCGCAGGACCCTGATCCCGACCTATCAGACCGAAGAGCGTCTTACGGGAAAAGGGATGACGGGCACGGGATCTGTCCGGGAAGGGCAGGAGTTCAAGATCGAGCCGGACCTGATCCGCGAGCTTAAACGGGGGGAGGCGGTGGTGATCTTGAAAAGTCCGGGGTTACTGACCGATCACATTAAACTGGATTTCTTTGGACACCCGGAATATCCGGGGATTTTTAAACCTCTCACGGACGAAGAGATCGAAAAAATAAGGGAGGCCAGGGAAGCAGCCGCACAAGCGGAAAAGGGCATGCCGCCGGATGTCGAGGATCCTTTAAGCACTGTTCGCGGCTTGGGGCTCAAAGACAAGTAACAGCCACAGAGAAACATAACTTCGCAGAAGCCTTAACGGATAAGGGGAAGGCCTGGGTTAACCGCCCGGGTCTTCCCCTTTTTTCGTTTCCGGGCTCATTTTAAAAAAGGAGGTGATCCAGCCACAACACCGTTTTACCCAGTGCAATTCAACTTTAACCACAAACAAGGAGAACACTAACATGGAAACAGCAACTGCAGTTCAAAACGAAAAAACAGAAAACGTGGTCCTCTGCGACGTTCCGAGGTCGGGAAATGACGTCTACCGGATCTCCCGGAATGTTTACAAGGGGGAGCGGTATGTCGATATCCGCATCTTTTTCAGGAGCAAAGCGGACGCGGCGCTTCTCGTCCCGACGACCAAAGGGGTGTGCTTCCCGGAAAAGATCCGCGAGGACATTATCGCGGGGCTTATTTTGGCCCGCAAGGCGCCTGAGGTCGAGTGCCCCAAGGGAGAGCAGTTCCGGAGCGTGAAGATCCTCGAGGTGCCGCTCTCTGAAACGGAGCAATTCCGGATCTCGAAAGGTGCCGGATCCAAGAACGCGTACGTCGATATCCGGAAGTTTTTTCAGGCCCAAAAGGACGGCGCCTTTGTTCCGTCCAAGACGAAGGGCGTATCGATCCTTGGGGCCTCGCTTGATGAGGTGATCACGGGACTGATGCGGACTGAGCCCGATCACGCGGCGTAAAGAAGTCGCACGGAAAATAAAAAAAGAGAGGGGAGACGGCGCTTTCACCGGGCTGTCTCCCCATTTTTTTTGAAAGGAGGTGGATCCCATGAGATTGATCGTTCGAAGAAATGATCTTCAAAAACACGCGGGACTGATTTCCCGGTTTCAAAAAAGCGGCTGGGAGATCGTGATTCGCTGAAACAAAAAAATAAACCAAACGCGCTTGAGAAGAGGCGGCATTCCCTTGGGAAGGGAGTCCGCCTCTTTTTGCGTCTAAAAGGAGGGTATCCCCATGCGAAAGAAATTATCGGTCAGGGATTGGCCGGAAAGCGAACGGCCCGCGGTAAGAGCGGTAGAAAAAGGGATAGATGCTTTGTCTGATGCGGAGCTTCTCTCTCTCATCCTCAAGAAATGCACGTACGAGCAAACGGAAGTGGGTGTTGCCCTGGAGCTCCTCCATAAGGCCGGGGGCCTCAGGCAGCTTTTTGATCTGAGAGATCTGCCTGACTCACAGCAGGTGGTGCTTCAGGCCGTGCGTGAAGTCGGGAGGCGCGTTCTAAAGCAGGGGATCGTCGGGCAGAACTTCGTCCGGAGTCCGCAGGCGGTCACCGATTACCTCACAGCCAGTCTCCGGGACCTTAAGCGAGAGGTCTTTAAGGTGATCTTCCTCGACAAGGCCTTAAAGATCCTGGGTGAAAAAGACATGTTCTTCGGGACGGTGGATGAGGCGGCTGTCCATCCCCGCGAAGTTGTGCGGGAAGCGCTTTTTCAAAACGCGTCGAGCCTTGTGCTCGTCCATAACCATCCTTCCGGGAAAGTCGAACCCAGCCGCGAGGATTACGAGATCACGCAGAAGATCAAGGCGGCCTGCCAGACGGTTTCGATCCGAATCCTTGATCACATCATTATCGGCGAAAACCAGTATTTCAGCTTTTCAGAACGAAGCCAACTCTAAAACACAAAAACAGAAGGAGGGGTTTGTATGCGACTTATTTTGAGGAAGAAAGCTCACCGGAGACTTCTCAGGCTTTACCGGGCACTCGGAAAAGAGATCCGTTGCCCCAGCCGGATGCGTTTTGGGAAGACGATGGCGACTTTGGATGTCATGCAGGAGCTATTGATAAGGCGCGATTCCTGGGAAGAAAAAAAGCATGGGAAGACATGATCGGGAAATTGTAACGCGAAAATTCAAATCAAAACACTGGAGCGGGGAGAGAAAGTCTCTTCCCGCTTTTTTTATTAACGAAAAGGAGAGCTGCCATGACAACAGAAGCCCAGGTTTTGCAGGAAACGGAAAATTCTACAGACGCGGCGTGCGCCCACTGCGGGGAGGTGTGCCGGAAAAGCAGCATGACGGAGGTAAGTGAAAAGTTCTATTGCGAGAAGTGTCTCGACGAGCATTTCCGCTACTGCTCGGGCTGCGAGGTCTATGTTCGCTCCGACCGCGCTTATTATTCCGAGCTCCACGACCGGGATTATTGCGAGAGCTGTTTTAGCGAGCGTGTGGCCTCTTGCTCCGAATGTCGGGATCAGATCAACCCTGATTCCTGTTTCCGGAACGAGGATGGAGACATGTTTTGCGACGATTGCTGGAGCAACCGGGAAGGAAGGACTCCGCGATATCAGGAGTTTTCAGGCGGCGTTTTCAATATGTGCCGCTCCATGAGGAAATACGGGATCGAGATCGAAGCCATGATGGAAGAAGACGCGGATCATCTGCCTTCCGAAAGGCTCGGGAGCTGGCAACAGGTGACGGACGGATCACTCGGAGATAACGGCCGGGAGTACGTGAGCCCGATCCTTCAGGGCGATGAGGGCTTTCAGGAGATCAAGAAATTCACCGGCGGTCTTTTGGGCTGGGGATATTTCGTGAACCGCAGCTGCGGGCTCCACGTCCATATCGACGGGCGCGATCTCGGATGCGCGGAGATCAAAAAGCTCCTCAAGATCACGCGGTATTTCGAGCCGGTGCTTTATGCCATGCTTCCGGAATCCCGTCATGAGGGGAGTTATTCCGTGCCTCTCGAGAGGTTTCCGAAATCGAGGTTCCGTATCGGGGCGAAGGATGAAGAGGCGCTTAAGAGGCTCTGGTACGGTCCCAAAGGAAGCAGGAAGGTGGATCTGAAGTCCAAGTATCACCACTCCCGCTACTACGGGCTCAATATCCACTCGTGGTTCTACCGGCGCTCCTTGGAGTTCCGTTATCACTCCGGGACTTTGAGCTCTCTTAAGATCACGAACTTCATCGTGATCTGCCAGGCCATGGTGGATAAGGCCCAGGAGATCAAACAGGTGCGGATGCCGCAGCCGGGCGCATTCTCCGACCTTCTCGAACTGTTCGTGCCGTTCTTGGGCCTGACGCCTGAGATCGCGCGATATGTGCGCGAACGCGTTCAGAAGTTCCACCCCGAACGGCTGCTTGTTCCCGCCGCGTAAGTCCCGCCCCGAAACTCTAAACAAAACAATCACTCAATAACAATAGGAGAAGACTGCCATGTGTGGAATCTACGGTTTTGCGAAAAAAGAAGGAGCCTTAAGCGTGCTCGAGCGTTTTAAATTACGGGGAATGATTATGGACCTCGCTTTTCAAAATGAAGAAAGAGGAAAGGACGGGACGGGGATCGCGCTTCTGTCGCGAGCGAAGTGGACTCTCTTCAAGGAAGCGGCTCCGTCGGGGAAACTTCTCAGGACGAAACGTTTCCAGGGGATGATCCGCGAGATCACCGATAAAACACAGATCTGTCTCGGGCATACGCGCCTTGCGACGATCGGGGATGTGCAGAATAAACACTGTCATCCTTTCGAGACGGAGCATTTTCTGGGGGTGCATAACGGCCACTTCATGAACCGGGAAGCACTTCTCAAGAAATATTCGAAAACGGCGGAAACGCCGGTCGATAGCGAGGCGATCTTCCGGGTTCTTGACGGGGAGTTAAGCGTGAAGGGCATGGTCTCGAAGCTCGGGGAGATGGAAGGGGATTTCGCGCTCGGGTTCGCGCTCAAAGGCGATCCGTGCAGGCTCTTTCTCATCCGGAACAATGAAAGGCCGCTTCATGTCGCCTATGTCCCCAGGCTCACGACCCTCTTCTGGTCAAGCGACCACGAGCATCTTGAGTACGCTCTCGCGCGTAACGGTCTTCAGGGCTCCGTTTGGGCGATCCTGGAGGACCATCTTTACGTCGCGGACGTCCGGAGCTTCAATTCCAAAAGCCGCATGAAAAAGACCCCGTGCAAAATGAAGTCGTATGTGGGCTCACTCGAGGCGGGATGGGTGGAAGACGATTTTCGCTGCCAGCGCCCGCCCCGTTTTTTCTCCTTTGACGAGCTTCAGGATTTCGGACTTCTGGATGGTTCAGGAATGAACGAGCGCTCAAAGATCCCCTGCGCGATCTGCGACGCGGAGTTTGTCGCTGAGGAGCTCTTCTACGACGACATGAGCCGCAGGTTCATGTGCGAAGCCTGCAGCTTTGATTGTCTGGAGAAGGACAGCGTAAAAACGGCGGATCTCTTCGATCTTGCAGGAGTCTGACCGCTAGGAACGGCGCGAAGGGCGGAGGTGAGGCCTCCGCCTTTCGCGTCTCACACGAATGATCGTCCATAAAACCACAAAAAAAGAAGGGAGCAGGATATGAACTTAAGAGAGTGGATCAAACAGTTTGAAAAACAATTCAGCGATCGGGATCTGGATTATATGAGCGTTCATAAAGCAAGCCTTGCGGCTCAGTTGAAGGACGCGGAAACCGGGAATCTGCATCTCCATAATATGAAATACACGGCAAAGGATGCGGTAGATCTCTCGTTGCTGGGAGCGTCAGATCCTGATGGCAAAACCACGCGCCGGAGGGAGGCCTTATGAAAAAAGAGCTTTTGAAAAACGAGATTAGGAAAATGCTTCAGTTCCACAAAAGCGTCTTGCTTTTGATCTTTAAGACGTGTCTTTGCGCCTTTCGTTACGGATTATGGCTTCTGCCCTGGATCTTCCTCGCGGTATTCGTGTGGAAGCCTGTCCTTGCGGGTTGGAAGGCCTTCACTCAAAGCGCGCCTGACCCGGGACAGGTACGGCAGGCTCCGGTTTCCGTGCCTCCTTACGGAAGCGCCCAGGAGCCTCGGACAGCCTTTAGCTGGGAGACGATCCCTAACAAGGTCGATTCCGGAGTGCGGAGTTTTGAAAGGATATCAAGGCAGATCCGGAAAAAGTAAGGGGCTTGGTTATGGGCGGGGGAGCGATTCTCCTCCGCCCGTAATAACGTTTTTTTTGGGCTTCAAGGGGCTATAAATTGATAAAACTTGTTCAAAGATACTAAACTGAAATAGGCCGCTTCCTTGACGTATTTCATTTGAGCGGGTAGCTTTCTTTCTGAGTCCGGACATACCGAGCCGGATCATTGAGGCGCGGCGTTCACTGGAAATTTCCTGCTGAACGCGCGCATGACACCTTGCGGCGGGGCATGAACCCCGACCGTGAGAGGTAAGCCCGGGGGCAAACGCCCATGGAGGCGTTTCGATCCGGATTACCCCCAAGTGCCGCTTAGGGGCTGGAACGGGCGGCAGCGCGGAGAGTTTCCGTGTCACGCTAGGCGTGTGTCCATTTTCAGCCCACCCTCCTTTTGAGTATCCCACGTAACACTTTCTCCCCATAAAAATCTTTTTTTTGTTTTTCCGCACGTCCAAGGTGTGTCTATTCCAGGTTTGACATGTTTTTTTAAGCGGACGGCTCTCCTCGCTGTCCGCTTTTTTTCTCTTCGTTTCAGTCCTCGCGCGGCGGAAAGCGAGGAGAAAAATGCGTTACAAATTCGAAAAGAACAGATCCGAGGCGGAGAACGGGAAGCGCAAGCGGGTCCGCGCGGTTGAGGAGGCGATCGATTTTATGCGGGTCGAGGACGCCGGGCAGATGCCGGGCCTGGATCCGTTTGAACGCGAAGTAAAGAAAGAGATGGCGTCTCTTTCTAGGTCGCCCGCGGATGAATTAGGAGATCACGAAGTTGCGGCTTCCACGCGCGCAACGGCGAGAAACTCATTCCGGCATCTGCGCCGGTTCATCCGAAATGTCGGTCTGACAAAACGGCAGCGTCTTGTGTACGAGCTGTGTTTTGTGTGCAGCCTACCAAACCGTGAGGTCGCCGATCTGCTGGATATCTCACCTATGACGGTCAGAAGGTTCCGCCAGATTCTCTACCTTGTGGTTGCACGCGCTCTCTCAAAGCGCCGGGAGAACCAGACGCTCTTGCGGAAGTCCAGGTATGCCCGCCTCACACAAAAACAAAAACTCGTCCTGAAGCTTTATTTCGCCGAGGGGCTTTCGGCGGGCCAGATCGCGGAAAGGCATGGAAAGGTGCGGAGAAGCGTCGAACGGGTCATCCAGCGTGTTCGTGAAAAAATATTTTCGCTATAAAAATGTTCGCAAACATTGAACGCTCCTTTCTTAACTCCATGTCCCATGAGGGGGGTGCACGGCACCGCTTATGCGGGATGAAGGCCTTAGGGCCTTAACCGCCGTTAGCACACCCCCTCCTGATATCGCGAGGGAGGAAAACAATGAACGAACAATTAAAGCAGAAGATTTTCAGGATCTTGATACCGGCATCCTTTTTGATGCTCCAGGCGACCGTCGCTTTCGCGGAGGCAAGTTCGGAGTCGGACCTCGATTCATTTTTAACGGGGATCGGGGG